>JAJYRQ010000034.1 GCA_021794015.1 Deltaproteobacteria bacterium
CGTGTGTGTGCAGGTTGTGATGCAACCGGTCTATCCCCGCGTGCGCGGGGGAACCCGGATGATTGATCACCGGGCTCCAGTCGGTCCAGGTCTATCCCCGCGTGCGCGGGGGAACCACGCACGCAGTGCTTGAGGTGCCTGTCTCGCAAGGTCTATCCCCGCGTGCGCGGGGGAACCGCTCGCAACCGAAAGCTGGGCGACGCTCGCGGGGGTCTATCCCCGCGTGCGCGGGGGAACCATCTGAGGCACCTGCCGGCCGCGCGCCAGCGGGGGTCTATCCCCGCGTGCGCGGGGGAACCTGCGCCGGCCCGCGAGTGAGTGCCATGAGTGACGGTCTATCCCCGCGTGCGCGGGGGAACCGCTGGCGGCGTGGACGGCGTTGGCGGTGGCAGCGGTCTATCCCCGCGTGCGCGGGGGAACCGGGTCGGACATGCGCAGTGCGCCGATCCCCTGGGGTCTATCCCCGCGTGCGCGGGGGAACCGATTTAGCGCGGCGGGCGTAGTGTTCGCCTGACGGTCTATCCCCGCGTGCGCGGGGGAACCCGGGCCCATCGCGGCCAGGCGCCGCGGGTGCACGGTCTATCCCCGCGTGCGCGGGGGAACCACCATCGCGGCCGTCTGGCTCAGACCCAAATACGGTCTATCCCCGCGTGCGCGGGGGAACCGGCAGAGCTGTTTCCCTGTGCCCACATGGAATAGGTCTATCCCCGCGTGCGCGGGGGAACCCGGATGATTGATCACCGGGCTCCAGTCGGTCCAGGTCTATCCCCGCGTGCGCGGGGGAACCGGCGGGGCCGAAGACCGACGCCGGCAGCAAGAGGGTCTATCCCCGCGTGCGCGGGGGAACCAGCGTGAGTTGCTCTTGCTCGGTCTCCTCGCGGGGTCTATCCCCGCGTGCGCGGGGGAACCCGGATGATTGATCACCGGGCTCCAGTCGGTCCAGGTCTATCCCCGCGTGCGCGGGGGAACCAGGTCCGAACCGCTGATGTCGCAAAGCACCCGGGGTCTATCCCCGCGTGCGCGGGGGAACCCTCGTGTGCGCGATGAGCGCCGCGCGGAAGCACGGTCTATCCCCGCGTGCGCGGGGGAACCGAACTCCGCCAACGCGCTGTCCGCAAGCGTGAGGGTCTATCCCCGCGTGCGCGGGGGAACCGCTCCTGGCCATTCTCTGAGTTGCGGCACCAAGGGTCTATCCCCGCGTGCGCGGGGGAACCTCGCGAGCGGCCATGGCGGCGACGCGGGCGGCGGGTCTATCCCCGCGTGCGCGGGGGAACCATCGCGCGTCGCAAGTCGCGGTTGTCGGGGTACGGTCTATCCCCGCGTGCGCGGGGGAACCGGCTATCTGCCGCAATCGGTAGCTCCAAGCTGGGGTCTATCCCCGCGTGCGCGGGGGAACCCGGCGATTATCGAATCCCGGCGCTGTTGGAGTGGGTCTATCCCCGCGTGCGCGGGGGAACCCCCCACATGCTCCGCCACGCGTGCGGGTACTACGGTCTATCCCCGCGTGCGCGGGGGAACCTCGAAACCGGTCCGGCGCAACTCGATTCCAAAAGGTCTATCCCCGCGTGCGCGGGGGAACCTGGACGGCCTGAGCGGGCTGCGAGGCATTGCCGGGTCTATCCCCGCGTGCGCGGGGGAACCCGCCGCCACGGTCGCAATCCTCTGGCTGACAGCGGTCTATCCCCGCGTGCGCGGGGGAACCAAAGCGATCCCCTGGGACACGAGCGTGTTTACCGGTCTATCCCCGCGTGCGCGGGGGAACCCGTTTCGCCCGCAATTGCTGGGAAAGGGCTAGGGGTCTATCCCCGCGTGCGCGGGGGAACCCCCCACATGCTCCGCCACGCGTGCGGGTACTACGGTCTATCCCCGCGTGCGCGGGGGAACCCATCGCCTAACACGCGCAACATCCCACGCGGCAGGTCTATCCCCGCGTGCGCGGGGGAACCCACGACCGTCAACGCCGCCACGATGGCGGCAAAGGTCTATCCCCGCGTGCGCGGGGGAACCACGGTCCGGCAGCTCTTGCTCGCCCGCTTCGCCGGTCTATCCCCGCGTGCGCGGGGGAACCGCAATAACGGGCGACCCGCCGCTCGGGTCCGCAGGTCTATCCCCGCGTGCGCGGGGGAACCGGCAGAGCTGTTTCCCTGTGCCCACATGGAATAGGTCTATCCCCGCGTGCGCGGGGGAACCGTCTTGCCGGCCACGAGCGACACTGTGCGCTCAGGTCTATCCCCGCGTGCGCGGGGGAACCGGGACGAGGCGAAAAGCAAGCGCCCCTGCGCTCGGTCTATCCCCGCGTGCGCGGGGGAACCGGTTTCTTGGCCAAGGTCTCCAAGACGAAATCAAGTCTATCCCCGCGTGCGCGGGGGAACCGGTTTCTTGGCCAAGGTCTCCAAGACGAAATCAAGTCTATCCCCGCGTGCGCGGGGGAACCGGCGCTGTCGACCTCGAGCGCGCCCTGGACGCAGGTCTATCCCCGCGTGCGCGGGGGAACCCAAGCTGCAGACGCTGCGCCAGGCGACATCGGCGGTCTATCCCCGCGTGCGCGGGGGAACCCGTCGAATGGCTCGACCATTGCAGCATGTCGAGGGTCTATCCCCGCGTGCGCGGGGGAACCATTGTCCCCGCCAGGATGGGTGACAACGATCCAGGTCTATCCCCGCGTGCGCGGGGGAACCGTCTCCGATGGGCGGCCGATGGGAGAAGAAGTGGGTCTATCCCCGCGTGCGCGGGGGAACCTTTTTCGGACTCTCTATTCCTCGCTGCCGAGCAGGTCTATCCCCGCGTGCGCGGGGGAACCAGCACTGCGTGCGTTGCGTTTCGATAGGTTACCGGTCTATCCCCGCGTGCGCGGGGGAACCAGCCTGTATGGGATGCGGCGCTTTCCCATAAACGGTCTATCCCCGCGTGCGCGGGGGAACCACGCGCGTGCCACTGCCGTTTCCAAATCTAAGCGGTCTATCCCCGCGTGCGCGGGGGAACCGTGGCTCCAAGCCAGACGAGCCTGATTGGCCAAGGTCTATCCCCGCGTGCGCGGGGGAACCATCCCCACGGCAAGCTGGGCAGGGAGAGTCAGCGGTCTATCCCCGCGTGCGCGGGGGAACCAGTGCGAGCGGGCAGGAAACGATACTGACTGAGGGTCTATCCCCGCGTGCGCGGGGGAACCGCGTTGAGTGGTTTGAATCCGGCGCCCGGGCAGGGTCTATCCCCGCGTGCGCGGGGGAACCGCCTCGAAGAGCGGCAGGACGTGTTCGGCGAAGGGTCTATCCCCGCGTGCGCGGGGGAACCGGGATGTGCCTCTGATTCTGACCGCGCCTAACGGGTCTATCCCCGCGTGCGCGGGGGAACCCGCTCAGTGCCCAAAATCCCGTACACCGACACGGGTCTATCCCCGCGTGCGCGGGGGAACCCTGGCGCCCTGCAACAACGAAACCGTGATCGAGGGTCTATCCCCGCGTGCGCGGGGGAACCGTGCCGGCGTCTGCGGGCGGTTCGGAGGTGGAGGGTCTATCCCCGCGTGCGCGGGGGAACCGCGAGGTGAGCGCCGTGCTAGGGGTAGGTAGGGGGTCTATCCCCGCGTGCGCGGGGGAACCGATTCATCCGGGTGCAATCAGCATAGCGGATCAGGTCTATCCCCGCGTGCGCGGGGGAACCTGCTCAAGAATCAAGCTCTTGGAAGCGGTTTGCGGTCTATCCCCGCGTGCGCGGGGGAACCGGAGCATTGACATGATTCTGATTCTTTGCGACAGGTCTATCCCCGCGTGCGCGGGGGAACCGCATGGCGGAAGGCATCGCGCGCGTGGCGCGGCGGTCTATCCCCGCGTGCGCGGGGGAACCACGTAGCGCGCCTGGCGGCCTGCATAAGCAGCAGGTCTATCCCCGCGTGCGCGGGGGAACCATACTGGCCGCCCAAATCCAATAGCCTGCGGCCGGTCTATCCCCGCGTGCGCGGGGGAACCCCGGCAACGCGGTTGTGTTCAGGGATTTCGAGGGGTCTATCCCCACGTGCGCGGGGGAACCGCTTTCCGCCGCGAGCCTGGCGATCTCGACTCGGGTCTATCCCCGCGTGCGCGGGGGAACCTCGAGTCTCGGTCGCGGACTGTGAATCTCCATGGGTCTATCCCCGCGTGCGCGGGGGAACCCGCACAACCCGCCAAGGGCCGACCGCAGCGGAGGGTCTATCCCCGCGTGCGCGGGGGAACCTGCGTCGCTAGCGACGCCGCCCGCGTCGCTAGCGGTCTATCCCCGCGTGCGCGGGGGAACCCACGAACTTCAGTTGCCTGCGCTCAGGGATGCCGGTCTATCCCCGCGTGCGCGGGGGAACCTGAACCCGTACGCCCGCGCATAGGTGATGGCTCGGTCTATCCCCGCGTGCGCGGGGGAACCAGCGTGAGTTGCTCTTGCTCGGTCTCCTCGCGGGGTCTATCCCCGCGTGCGCGGGGGAACCTGCGGCGAGCAGGCGGGCGAATGTGTCGCACGGGGTCTATCCCCGCGTGCGCGGGGGAACCGACCAAGAGGTTCAGGACGACGATGAGCCTCCCGGTCTATCCCCGCGTGCGCGGGGGAACCGTTGCGAGCGTCGGTGCGGACCGCGCTAAACAGGGTCTATCCCCGCGTGCGCGGGGGAACCACGCTCGTGTCCCAGGGGATCGCTTTGAACAAGGGTCTATCCCCGCGTGCGCGGGGGAACCCACTCAACGCATAGGCACCGGTAAACGGATAGGGGTCTATCCCCGCGTGCGCGGGGGAACCCCAGCACGGGCCGAACGGGGGGCTACTCGCGCGGGTCTATCCCCGCGTGCGCGGGGGAACCGCGAGGTGAGCGCCGTGCTAGGGATAGGTAGGGGGTCTATCCCCGCGTGCGCGGGGGAACCAGCCGGCCCGTGGCCGGCGGTTTGCGGTTTACGGGTCTATCCCCGCGTGCGCGGGGGAACCCAGCCGCCCTATAGCGACGGGGAGTTGGCCACGGGTCTATCCCCGCGTGCGCGGGGGAACCGATAACTATAGCCGGCGCTCCAAGTCGCCGTGCGGTCTATCCCCGCGTGCGCGGGGGAACCTGAGCAACCCAGTCCAGCCGGAAATCAACTTCCGGTCTATCCCCGCGTGCGCGGGGGAACCGAACGCATCCCGGGCGTGGCGCGGCTTACGCCCGGTCTATCCCCGCGTGCGCGGGGGAACCTCGAGATGCCAAGCTCGGAGTCCGCCCACTGGCGGTCTATCCCCGCGTGCGCGGGGGAACCCTACTTCGGCGGTCTGTTGGGGACATCGTCGGCGGTCTATCCCCGCGTGCGCGGGGGAACCGACCATCCAATCCGCCGGTAAGTGCCTGCGCAGGGTCTATCCCCGCGTGCGCGGGGGAACCCTGCCAGCGTACTGCCCGCCGGTCTGGCTGGCGTTGGTCTATCCCCGCGTGCGCGGGGGAACCATCCCACTACTGATGCACGCGTTCGGCAAGCCCGGTCTATCCCCGCGTGCGCGGGGGAACCTTCGCGGCGGATTGCGCTGAGCACGTGCTCCCGGGTCTATCCCCGCGTGCGCGGGGGAACCCAGCATCTCCAAGACCTTGCCCGTCGCCTCCTGGGTCTATCCCCGCGTGCGCGGGGGAACCATATTGCGTTTGTTGGGGCCGGCTAGCGCTACGGGTCTATCCCCGCGTGCGCGGGGGAACCGCCGACGACGCCGCCAACGTCGCTTGCGACGCTGGTCTATCCCCGCGTGCGCGGGGGAACCGCAGGGTGGGACTGCAGTTGGGCGGGAGCGGCGGGTCTATCCCCGCGTGCGCGGGGGAACCGCCGGGACTTGGGCTCAGGATGGCTTCTAAGGGGGTCTATCCCCGCGTGCGCGGGGGAACCCTGGTCGCCATCGCGATTGGCGCGGCCGCGCGGGGTCTATCCCCGCGTGCGCGGGGGAACCTCAGCCTCCGCCCCGCCATCCGTGTTGCCCGGCGGTCTATCCCCGCGTGCGCGGGGGAACCGAAACGCCCGTGCCAGACAACCCGCCCTTGCTGGGTCTATCCCCGCGTGCGCGGGGGAACCGCGGAACGAGGGGGAAGGAGCGTCTATGACTTGGGTCTATCCCCGCGTGCGCGGGGGAACCATCTCGACCGATGCCCTGGCCGACGACATGGACGGTCTATCCCCGCGTGCGCGGGGGAACCGCCAAGGTCTCCAAGACGAAATCAAGCCGGAGCGGTCTATCCCCGCGTGCGCGGGGGAACCGGTTTCGCCGGCGATTTGCCGAGCGCTTTCGACGGTCTATCCCCGCGTGCGCGGGGGAACCGGAGGGCGACCCGCGACATCGGCATCATATTCGGGTCTATCCCCGCGTGCGCGGGGGAACCCATGGCGGCCCGGCCGGCAGTCGCACCAAAGGCGGTCTATCCCCGCGTGCGCGGGGGAACCACGTGGAGCTTGTCGCACCACGCGTTTTCACAGGGTCTATCCCCGCGTGCGCGGGGGAACCGTGGCTCCAAGCCAGACGAGCCTGATTGGCCAAGGTCTATCCCCGCGTGCGCGGGGGAACCATCCCCACGGCAAGCTGGGCAGGGAGAGTCAGCGGTCTATCCCCGCGTGCGCGGGGGAACCAGTGCGAGCGGGCAGGAAACGATACTGACTGAGGGTCTATCCCCGCGTGCGCGGGGGAACCTCTACCATGCCTGCCTGCCGCTGCCTGCCTGCCGGTCTATCCCCGCGTGCGCGGGGGAACCCGCCGCGCGGAAGCGCGCGGTTTGCCACTGTCGGGTCTATCCCCGCGTGCGCGGGGGAACCGGTCTGCCGCAGGGGCCGGGGCCGAACGACCCGGGTCTATCCCCGCGTGCGCGGGGGAACCCTATGGGCAGTTTTCCTTCAACGATTATCAACGGGTCTATCCCCGCGTGCGCGGGGGAACCGCCGCTTTTGGCTTTTGAAGTCGCCCAGAAGGCGGTCTATCCCCGCGTGCGCGGGGGAACCCTGGCGACGCCGATTGGGAGTATCGAGAAGAACGGTCTATCCCCGCGTGCGCGGGGGAACCGCGAGCGCCCTAGTGACGGCGGCCGGGACTGCCGGTCTATCCCCGCGTGCGCGGGGGAACCGGGTAGCGCCGGGCGCGAGCGACGAATCGAAGGGGTCTATCCCCGCGTGCGCGGGGGAACCCGGCTGCCAGCACCGTGAAAGCGTCGTGGCCGGGGTCTATCCCCGCGTGCGCGGGGGAACCGGCGGCCGTCTCCATCTCCACGTGCTCGCCCAGGGTCTATCCCCGCGTGCGCGGGGGAACCCGATGCGCGGTCTTGTCGGAAGCGGGGATGACCGGTCTATCCCCGCGTGCGCGGGGGAACCACTGAGGCTAGAGCAGCCGGCGTCCCGTTAGTCGGTCTATCCCCGCGTGCGCGGGGGAACCCGTGCCAAAGACGCATGCGGACTTCTCCGCGGCGGTCTATCCCCGCGTGCGCGGGGGAACCTGTCTCAGGCGCGAGATGCTCGTTGGCACGACGGGTCTATCCCCGCGTGCGCGGGGGAACCCGGAAGCGATTCTCAGATCGATCCTGCCCTCGGGGTCTATCCCCGCGTGCGCGGGGGAACCACGGTCGAGCCGCCCTGCAGATACGCGACTATCGGTCTATCCCCGCGTGCGCGGGGGAACCCTGCACCCGGAGAGAGGAGATACATCATGAAGGGGTCTATCCCCGCGTGCGCGGGGGAACCCAGGGAGCGATGCGCCGCTCGTGCGTGATGGTGGGTCTATCCCCGCGTGCGCGGGGGAACGCCGCTCTCACCCGTGCCCCAGGTCTCGTAGCTGGGTCTATCCCCGCGTGCGCGGGGGAACCGCGAGCGCCCTAGTGACGGCGGCCGGGACTGCCGGTCTATCCCCGCGTGCGCGGGGGAACCGTGAGCGCCGTCGGCTACGCGGCTCGGTACGGGGGTCTATCCCCGCGTGCGCGGGGGAACCGCCGTCACTAGGGCGCTCGCAATCCCTTGCGCAGGTCTATCCCCGCGTGCGCGGGGGAACCTTGTCGATCTTGTCTTTGGTTCGCATAACCACCGGTCTATCCCCGCGTGCGCGGGGGAACCTAATTGGCCTACACCAGATTATCCGAGGCGCGAGGTCTATCCCCGCGTGCGCGGGGGAACCGAGATTTGCCAACACACCGAGGTGTCGCGCCCCGGTCTATCCCCGCGTGCGCGGGGGAACCATCGCCACAAACAACCCGCACGCGACGAAGACGGGTCTATCCCCGCGTGCGCGGGGGAACCGCTCGACCGTGGTGAGCGTGCAGACGAGCGTAGGGTCTATCCCCGCGTGCGCGGGGGAACCACCGCGCCCCGAGCAGCCTTGTCCAGCGCCTGCGGTCTATCCCCGCGTGCGCGGGGGAACCCCGATTCCGGCGGGCAATGTGTTCGGTTGGCGGGGTCTATCCCCGCGTGCGCGGGGGAACCGCAGGATCGATCTGAGAATCGCTTCCGTGAGCGGGTCTATCCCCGCGTGCGCGGGGGAACCGTCTGAAGGCGGCCGTCGTCGTGGCCTTGGCACGGTCTATCCCCGCGTGCGCGGGGGAACCTGAGCGCGCTCACCGCGCGCTTGGAGGTGAAGCGGTCTATCCCCGCGTGCGCGGGGGAACCTCTTGCGAAGCATCGAATGGCCTTAGCCCCGCTTGAACACTATTAAGTTGTCAAAGAACAGCACCCAGGGCCGAACTCTCTCAACCCCTTGCGTCAAGTTCTTCTTATCCTGAATCGCCTATCACAGCGAGAGCCGCACCCTCGCCGAACTCTCTGACCTGTTGTCCTTGCTCGCTGGCCCGTTACTGAGACCTCTGGCCTTCTCCGCTGGGCGCTCAGGCCGTTTCGGCGTTCTGCGCGGGCGGCCACTGCGTGCCAACGGGGAAAGAGTGTGCGATGGCGCGTAGTTGCCCTCAGCGGGTATCCTCAGCACTCACGGAGCATTTGTGTGCAGCTCGCGCTTGCGGGCCAGGTAGACGCCGTCGTAGTCGCATAGTTCGTAGGCCGGAGAGCCGAGCACGGCCACCTGCTGTCCCCCGACTGCCTGCGGGTCGAGCCAGGTCATCACGATGCTTCCGCCTCCCAGCTCGGCGTGCCATTCCTGCATCACGGTCCAGACCCGCTCGCGCACGGCGGGATTCATCCGCGGAGCAGTATAAACTCCCGGCCCGATTTCGAGCATGCAGGAGGCGAGAAAGCCGCGAAACCTGGGCGCCACGTCACGCGTCACGATCACGGTCATCGCTGAGCAGCTCCTTTATCTGGTCGATCATCTTCGGGATGAGTTTGCTTTGTCTGAAGGTACGGCCGGCCAGCTTACGAACCGCCGCTTCGAGGGTCAGTCCCTGTTCCTTACCTTCAAGGAAGCGGCGCAGCGCGGCGAAGGCAACCGGGAGCGTTACCGAGTGCCGGTGGAGGTCGGCAATGTCGAGGCAGAACGAGATGCCGGAGTCCTCGTGGATGAAGCCGAGCTGGGGCAACGCGCCTGTGACGGCCACGGCGACCATGGCTGCGGCCTCGGCGGCGGTGGCGGCGTGGTTGATTGCCTGGTTGGCGAGGTCGTCGGTTTCGGGACGCTGGCGGTCGTAGCGGCGTCCCGCCCAGTCGATCCGGTACTGGCGGGCAAGAAGCTTGTAGGTTTCACGCATCCGGGCGCCTTCGAGGCCGCGCAGGGCGTCCAACTCCGCATCGGGGACCACCTCTCCCAGCCGCCAGGCGTACATCCGGCGCACGGCATGCATCCTGCGCTCCGGATTGTTCCAGAGCGTCGCCTGGCGCCGCGCAAGCCCCGAGTCGTCCGGGCCGAAGGGCATGCTGGCGTAGAGCCGAACGCCGCCTTCGCCGGTGAAGATCAGGCCGGTTCCGTGGCGCGCCAGCAACCGAAGCGCATCGTGGCTAACCGTGGTTCCCGGCCCGAGCAGCATGCAGGACACCATCTGAAACGGGATCAGGTATTCGCCCGGCTGTAGTTCCTCGGTTCCGGCGGTTGTAAACCGAAGTGTACCGTCTTCGACCGTAAGGTTGCCGCGGCCAAGCCACATAAGTCCGTGGCGGTCGGCCTGCGGTATCCGGGCCGTCTCGAGTCCGAGGCGTCCCTTAAGCATCGGTGACTCCCGCCCGCAAGAGCAGCATCCCGAAGCCGAAGGCCCGATGGCGGCCAAGCCCGCGCCGTAGCAGCGCATCGAAGGCTGCGGCCGACGCCACCTCGAGCACGCCTTCAAGTGTGGCGTCCGGTCGCTCGCAACGGTGCAGGCCGGCGCGGCCATTCGAGCGGTCGCGGCGCGAAAGCCGTTTGCGCTGGAAGCGGACCAGCTTCGCCCGGCGCATCCGAGCCGCCGCTCCCCGGCCCAATTCTCCGGCCAGCCATTCGCGGTATACCTCCTGCCGATCGACCGCAATGCCGGCACCGACGCGCAGGCATTGATGAATGAAGGCGTCGGTTTCACGGGGGCGCCCGCCTGCTGCGCGCCCACTAATGCGGACCACCGGGCAGACGCGCGCCTCAAAGCCGTAGACAGCACCGGCGCGCCAGCTCGACGGCATCGCCTTGGAGCAGAGCGAATCGAGATCGACCGCCGAAACGGCCAGCGGGTCGGCGGTTGCGCGCGCCAGCTCGACCAGCGCCCGATGGTCCCGGCCGGCGTAGCCCAAGACGGTAAGCCTTCGTCCGTTGGCGGGGCGGACGACAAACGGCCTGGGCGCGGCGTCGCCGAAAAGCGCGCGCGTCGCGGCGTGCAAGACATAGCCGTCGTCCAACAAGCGAAGCGGCAAACTACTGTGCGCGGCAAAACGGATCAGCGCCGGCTGGTCGAACTCGGCACGAACCATGAAAAGCTGAGCGTCAGACATCGATGAAATCCTCCACCACAAAGCGGCGGCCGACGTGAATCTGGTTGGTCCAGTCGCGCTCGTCGGTAACCGGCACGGCGGCGCGCTCAGACGCTCCCTCGGCTGCGAACCAGGCGCGCAGGCGGCGCTGGTCTGAGGCGCGCGCCGAGAGGGGCGCGCGCGCCAACGCGTCGCGCAGGTCTGCCGCCTCGATGCGCGACAGGAGAATCGGCGTAGCCGGCAAGCAGGGTTTTCGCCCGATAAAGAGCGGACGCGCCGGCGCCCGCAGTGCGTGCTCAAGCCGCGCCGCGTCGGGGTCCCGGTTGGGCGGCTCGAGCGCAAGGGCCACGGTGTAGACGCCGTCGGCAAGGTAATCGCGGTAGCGGATGTGGGTGCCGGTGCGCGTCGCCTCCGCTCCGGCACGCCCTTGGGCGATACCGCGCGTTGTCCAGCCGCGCTGAAGAAACGGCTGCGAGAGGTCCACCGTCTGGTAGTCGCGAAGCGGTTCACCCGGCTTATCGCAGCGCACAGCGTAACGGAGCCGCTCCTGCAGCGCCTGCAACGCGGCGGCGTCGCGATGGTCGTAGCCGAGCGCGTTGCCCAGCATCCCGGCAAGCATCGAGCGGGCCGGAAAAAGCCGGGTGACCCCGTTCTGATCGATGATCACGCCGCCGAAAGAGACCAGCGGCGCCTCAAGCCGCAGGATGAGCGCGTCGATCATTGTGGTTGCTCCTGAATGCGCGCAGCGGTCCAGTTGGCCAGCTCAGCCAGCGAGCGGGCGCGCTCCCCGTCGGTCAGGACCGGCGCCAGATGGTCGGCCGGGCCGAGCGCTAGCGCCTGGCGCGTGTTGCGGCCGTACGCCCCGTCCAACTCGCCTAGGTGGCGCGAAAGCGCCTGGTAGGCGTTAGCGACGAGGTCAGGCGCGCTCGGCACCGGCTTTAGGAAAGCGTTGGCAAGCGTGCGCGGCTGCGCGCTTGCCGCCTCGACCAGCATCAGATGGGCGTAAGCGTGCGGCGCGGTCGAGCCGAGCTTGGCGCCCGGCGATACGGTTGCGACCAGATGGACCATCCGGCGCGTGACCTCGGCGGCAAGCGCGCGGTCGTCGCCAAGGTTGCGAGTAAGCCCGGGCACGTCGATCACGACGTAGCCGTAGTAAAGGCCGCTGGTCAGTTCGGAGGAGTTGATATGGCCGGCGCCGAGTTCGGCTTCGGGTCCCTCCTGTCTGAGATCGTCGACCGCCGAAAAGTAGTCGCTCTCGGACTGCTCGGCGTGAACGGTAAAGGCGTGGGCGACGTGCAGGGCGGCGTCAACGCGGGCGAGCACATCGCCGGTGACCATCCGGCCGAACATCGCGGCGTCCAGGCCGGCTCCGAGCTTGAGTGCGCGGAGGTTTTCTTTCCGCTTCGGAGTAAAGTGCTTTTTTACCGCCTCGTCGGCAGCCTTGGGGTCCCTGAGATGCGCGCAAATTTCGCGCGCCTCGTCACGCAGGAATTCCAGTTCGGGACGCCCGAGCACGGTAACCTGATTCGACTCGATGCCCGGCTCGGTCTCGGCGTCGCCCTCGGCCTGTTTTTTCTTGGCGGCCTTGGCCTTGGCGCTTTCGCCGAGCACCAGCGCCATCATCGCCTCGGTGACGGCACGTGCCACGGCGGCGTCGACCCCGTCCTTCCCGATGAGCGGTTGGCAGACGTGGCGCTCGAAGCTTAGGCGGGAGCGGACCGAGCCTTGTCCGTCCGCGTAGTTTTTCAGCCCTTGGGCGTCCTCGACCGTGCGCCAGTGGCGCTTGAGGCACTGGGAAGATATGCGGGTGCGGATCGCGCCGCCAAAGGGGATGCGCTTGGCCAGCCCCGCGTCGTCGCGGTTGAGCAGCGCCGCGGGATATGAAGTGAGCGAGTGAACTTGAATGAAACGATCGGTAGCCATCAGTCCTTCTCCTTTGCTTTGCGTTCGTCTTGGAAAACCACCTTGTAGTAATCGTTGGCAATCCTTTGGCGCACGCTCTGTTCGTCGGAGCGTCCGTCGCTAAGAACGAGCCGGGCCAGGTCGATCGGGTTGGCCGGCTGGGCCTTGCTTGCCAGTTGATGGGTGATCGAGCGGATGGCGTCGAAGAGTGTTTCGCCGCTTGCGCGCAAGAGCTTGTTAAGACGCAGTTCGGAGACGCCGGCCTCTGCGAGGGCTTGGCCGAGGTGTGTACCCGGATCGCGCGGGTCGGCAAGCTGGGCCGTCGCGCGCAGGATTACCGCCCAGCGTCGCAGCGCCTCGTCACGGCCTGGTCCACCCGGCGGCAGATGGCCCGGGTCAAGCCGGGTCACGACGATCCGCCAGAAAGCCGGACCGCCAGGGTCGTCAGGCGTAAGCCGGTGTAATTCGGCAAGCGTGCCGGTGTCTGCCTCGGCCAGCTCAGCGGCAATTCTGCCGACGAGCGAGGCGAGCGAGGCGGTTTCAGTTGTCGGTTCGAGGTTCATCGCTTTCTCCCTCCTGTCCGGTGAATTCACCGGCGGCGGCGCGCATCCGATGCGCGGCACCGTTGAAGACACGGTCGGCGGCGGCGCGAGCGCGAAAGCGACGCGCGGCCGGAGTCGGCGCGGACTCCTTGGCCTGTTCGAGGGTCTGGCGGGCAAAGTCAAGCAGCCGCTTGAGCCATTTGACGCGCGAAGCCTCGGGACTCAACTCGATATCCGCGAACAACTCGGGGAAGAAGACGCGGTCGACTTCGCGGTCGAAAGGTTCGGCAAACGGCTCGATTCGCTTGTCGCGGTAGTCGAGCTTTTCGGGGCCTGCCTGCAGCAGCGCCGCCAGCGCTGGTCTGAGCGCCTTCTTGGGTACCTCCTTCACCTGATCGAGGCGTTGCTTCGAAAGCGCGCCAAGCCGGCGGCGGCCCTCCTCGGTGGCAAGCAGTGAGCGCGCCTTGGGCGGGATCGGGATGAACCGTTCGTGGTAGCCTTCGGTCTTACCCTGCTCGCGGGCGAAAAGCTGGCAGAAAAGCAGCGGCTCGTCGCCGTCAACACCCTGTACTTTGCTTGCGCGGCTAGGTTTATACACTCCGCTAAAGAGGATCTCCTGAAGTGTTTCATAGTGTAGATCGTGCGCCGTGAGCGCAGCGGCGTCCTCGACCTTAACGGGTACCCACAGATCGCCCAAGTTGCCCTTTTGCTCCTCGGCTGCGATCCGCGCGGCCTTTGAGGTGGTCCAGCGGGCGGCTATGGCATCGTGGTCGCCGGTCAGCCTGATCCGCCGGCAAATTTCGATGAAAAACGGGTCCAGGTCGGTTATCGCAAGTTGCTCCCGACCGTCCCATCGCTCAAGCCAGAGCAGGGACCTCCCGGTCTCGAGGTCGAGGCTGCAGTCGCTGGCGATTTGCCCCCGCGCGGCGAGCAAAAGGTTGGCGTCGCGGATAAAGCGGGTTGGCCAGGCCAGATCGCGCGCCGCGGCAAACGAAGGGCGATTGCTGTAGCCCTTATTCATACGGGCAATCCCGTAGTTGTCCTTTCCGCTGTAGCCCTGCATGGTTTGGAGCGCCACCAGGGCAAAGACCCAATGCTCGGGGCGAGGCGCCGCGATCCGTTCCATCTTGACGTCGTGGTTCTTGGCGGTCTGGAGCAGGTCGATGGCATCGGGCGTGTCCGTCGCGTTGTCGTCCTTCCAGCCATCCAGCGACCCTTCCGGGACCGGCGGCTGCATGAAAGCAGGCATTCTCAAGTCCTCCACGACAAGACACCACGGCTCGTCGCGAGCGTCCGTGAGCGCGCGCAGCGCCTGCTGCCAATTCGCCGCCGCGCCAATCGCCGAGACGTCCCCCCTGCCCTGGCTGTGTGCGGCAAGCGCGGCGACTTGAACCAGGAAGGCGTGCCAGGGATGAAACTGGTAGGCCTGAAGCGCGGCGAATTCGAGCTGCTCACCGGAAGCCAGCGCAGCCAGCACCTCGGGCAGCGAGAGCGTTTGCGGCGGGCTGCTGCCTGCGGTCACCTTAATCAGGCGCTCGGCCAACAGGTTGTAGCGATTTTCAGGCATCGGCTAAATCCTCCCCTTCGCCAATCGATGTAGCCTCGGCAAGGCGCAAGCCCAGCCGGTCATATACATAGTCTCCGAGGCCGAAACGGAAACGAATCGCGCCCGCCTCGGCCGTTACCTGCTCAGGATGGGCCTCGGCGTCCGCGCCGCGCACAAGCCATCCGGGAATCATTAGCCGGCGATGTGAGAGGCCGAACGGTCCGGGAATCGCGTCGGCGAACTCCACGATCCGGTCGTCCTCGCCCAAGCGGGTGCGGATATGGGCCTCAAGGCGGGGCGGAAACCGACACTCGCTTAGCGGCTCATCGCGGGCGACCACGTTGAGGCCGGCCAGCCCGTGCGTGGCGATCATTTTTCCCACGACGGTCTGCTCGTGCTTGCGCCATTTTTGGCCAAGCTGCTTAACGATCTCTTTCAGCGCCTCGGGATGCGTCGCGCCCTCGACCAGCCGACGGTTCGTCGCGGGAATCTCAAGTATTGGTTGAGCTTCGAGCAGACGCCATGTTGCCTCGATTACGCGCAGGTCTTCGTAGACGGTGCCAAGGCCATGTTCGCCGCGCGCCTCGCCTGTGCGGTTGATTAACGGCGTGAGGTCCCGTGCTGCAGGGGTAAGCACGAGAACGCGGGCCGTGGAAAACCCCGTCGGACGTGCGCGTCTAGGGTCACGATGAAGCCTGCCGATCCGCTGAAGCATCACGTCAATCGGGCAGAGATCGGTGAGCATCAGGTCGGCGTCGATATCGACGCTTTGCTGGACGGTCTGGGTGGCAGCGAGCAGGCATGGTGTATGCGCGGATTTGCCAAAGCGTTGCTCCAGCGTGTGGTCGAGCAGCCGGCGGTCGGCCGGGGCGAAACGCGCGTGATGGGGTGCGATGGTCCGGTTTACGGAGAAGAGCGGCCCGGGCTCGACGCCGGCGAGAGCTTCCACGGCGATTTGCGTGGCGACGCAGTCGCGCACCGTGTTGCGGACGACCAGCACGCGGGCGCCGCTTGAGGCCGCCTTAAGCGCAAGCTCGGCAAGCGCTCGGTGGTCTTCTGCAAGCGGCTTAAGCTCAACTGTAACGGTCTTCGGCGCCACGTTGCCTGAAAGCGCGATGCGCCGCACGGCAGCATCCTGGCCGGCGACATTCGTTACGAGGGGATAGGGAAACTTTTCCGCCTCGGCCAGCGGCGGGATTTTAATTTTCGAGCCGGCGGGCAAAGCTGTGCCGGCCAACCCAGCCGCCGCAGACGAGCCCAGCGTCGCCGAGAGCAAAAGCGCATGGCCGCCGGCTGCCAGGTGAAAACGCAGCACCTCCTGCAGCACCCGCGCCATATAGGTGTCGGAAGCGTGCACCTCGTCCACGACCAGGAGCTGGCGCAAAAGCGAAGTCGCGCGCAGATGCGAATGCGCCACCATCAGCGCCGAGAGCAGCGCCTGGTCGACCGTACCGACGCCGACCGCGGCGGCAAGGTAGCGCTTGGGATGCTCGCCGGCCCATCGGCGATAACGCAAGCGCGCCTGCTCGTCGTCATTCCACAGAGTCTCGAACGGCGCCAGGAGTTCGGCTTGCGATCCCTGATCTTGGTCGTCGAGCGGCAGGTAGCCGGGCACGGCCAGGACGACCGGCGGGCGCGCCGCCGCGTCAGGAAAGGCGCGCGCGACGGCTTCGCTTATCCGGCGATGCATCTGGACGGCTGCGGTGCGAGTGGGCAGGGCAAAGTAGATGCCGTCGATTGCGCCGGCGTCGAAAAGCTTAAAGAAGTGCGCCAAGGCGGCCTCGGTCTTGCCCGAGCCGGTCTCGCTTTCGAGAATCACAAGCTGGCCGCCCGGCTCGACTGGCAGATTGCTGAGCGTGCGCTGCGCTTCATTCAGGGCAAAGAAGCCGAAGACGAACGGCAATTCGGGCCGCCGGGAGTCACGCGCCGCGCGCGCGGCCGACGGGTCAAGCCCAATACGCCGAAGCAGCGTCGAGGCTTGCTCGCGAGCAAACGCGATACGGTCGGGATCGCCTTCCTCGCTGAAACGGAAGACCGACTCATCCGAGCCCAGCCAGTCGGCCAGCGTAACCAGCCCCGAGAAGGCATGCTGAAAGCGTGGCGTCGAAGGTAGCGGCGATGCGTCGGCGGCGAAGGCGGCCGGGAACCGGCGGCGGACGCTTGCGCTAAGGCGTGCGATACCTTCGAACGGGTCGCGCCCGTCGCGAGAAGGACGCCAGAGCTGGAGATAGTCGGCGGAATTTTCGCCCGGCGGCACCGGCTTGCCGTGGTGGGCAAGCGCGGCCAAAAGCAGCTCAAGCCCCTTGTCGTCTTCAGCCCAGCACGCAATCTCATCCAGGCCCATCGCCCGGCGGAGCTGTTGCTGCCCTGCTCCTCCGAGCTCACCGAACAGCGACATGATCGGGGCGACGTGTCCAGCTACGGGTTTGCGGCCCGGGTCGGCCTTGTTCTGAAAGCCCAGGTTGAATTTGCCGCCGTCATGAAAGCCGACAAGTGCCGAGAGCCGCTGAGTGTCGGATTTGCTTAAGTCGGCGCGGCCGCCCAACCGCGCTAGGCGCCGGCGGATAAGGCTGTGACGCAGGAGCGCCTCGCAGCAGGCGGCCACGTCGGCGCAGTGGTCGATAAGCGGATGCCATTCGAGGACCGAGCCGTCGTCGGCCTGCTTAAGCTTGCCCCAGAAATCTTTAGGCCTGCCTTTCATGGGAGTGGACACCCGCGGGCGGAAAGCCGCAGCAAGCATTGCTACACACAAAGGCGCTTCGCAGCAAACGGCCGCGAAGATGGCGCAAGCGCGCTCCTCCCATCGCGCCAAGGCCCGAAGCCTGCTCCCAGCGGCAACACCTGGAGCCTCCGGCTGTATCCCACAGCATCAACGAAAGCCGGCCCTGTTGCCAAAGGAGATGGGAGAAACTGCGGCGCCGACCGGCGTAAAAGGTATCGCAGCGCCCGGCCCCGCACACCGCGGCGCGGCAAGAGCCGTAAAAACGTTAGTTCCCGGCGCTCGCCTCTCTGGCCGGATGACCCACGGCCGCCGGCTCACGAGCAGTCAGTTGAAACAACCCAGTGGCATTCGTCTTGCTGCACCCTCCTACGGGTGACCTATCCGATTGGCGCCGATGGCGCCAAGGAGGCGAGCCAATGCACCGGAGCAAGAGCTGCATCGCGACACTCGGCGCAGGGGCGTGGCTGGCAGGTGGCCTGACAATGGGCGTTTGCCTGCTCGCACTCAGAACAGCCAGCGGCGGGGCGTCCAAGCCGATTCCCTGGGCCGCAATCCGAGCAGGCGGCGTAGGCGGGACCGCTGCCGGCTTTGCGCAGTCGCCGCTCGGCGTTTACCTGGTCGCCTGCCTGATTGGGCTCGCGCTCGTGGGAGCGGTGATGGCACTGATGCTCGGCGCGGCAGAACGCGAACCGGAGTTGACGTGGCCGCTCTTTCTTTTCGGTTCGGCCTTTCAGGTGTTTATCAGCGCAGTGCTTCTGTTGGACGGTCCGAGCCAGCCGCTGGCGCTGCCCTGGTGGAAGGCTATGACGGGCGTGTTGGCAGGCGCCGGGATAACGCAGGGGTTGTTGGTGAGCGGATTTCCCGCGGCCCGGCGCGCGTTATCGCTGCCTGCGGTCGAGGCCTTGATGGAAGGTGCGCAGGCTGGTGCGATGGGCGGGGTGGCCGGTTTGGTTTGGTTTGCTGTTTCCGGCCGGCTTAACGGCGGCGGACTTAGGGCTCCCGCGCTGCTTGGAGCAACGCTGTTCGGCTCGTGGCACGGTCTTGGCGCAGGCGGGGCGGCGCCGGCGCTTCTCGCGGCGGGGTTTATCGCGGCGCTACTCTTCGGAATCGGCGCCGGGCTGGGGCTGATGCTGGCTGAGTGGCAGCCGGCATTCCTGCTCGCCCTGCTGGCGTTTTGCGCTGTTTCGCAGTTCCAGGTAGTGGGGCTGGTTTCAGCGCTCAGCGTATCGTCGGTTCCCCGTTTCGCCGTGGTGCAGGTTGTCGGGGCGGACCTCGTTGCGCTGGGGACGATTGCGCTTTTCCTCTGGAGTCGCCACCAACGGCTGGTGGCCCGTCTGGCAAGCCGCATGGCTTGGTTTCGAAGCGGCGCGGAGTTAAACGCGATCGAGGTAATGTGCCCCGAAACCCGCCAGCCGGCATTGGTGACGGGCGCCATGCGGGCGCAAGAGCCGGCCTTCGGCCCGGCGCACGCTCCGGGCGGCTTGCGCGCCTGCTCGCAATGGGACCTTTTCCCGTTCTGCGCGCGAAGCTGCATGAAAGGGCTCGTGGCGGCGCGTCCTCAATCGGCGTAAACGGGCGCGCTCGGCGGGGGCCCATGCGCGGCCGCAGCCTTGAGCGCCAGCTCCAGCCCCACGCCGCCGGGATCGCCAAGCGTCAGCGCGATCACTTCGGTGGCCATCACGCTCAAAGCGGCAGCGCCACCAGCGTATCGACGCGCGAGCCGTCACAGAACACGGTCCGCTCGGCCAGCTTGGCGCCTTCCCGGCCGACGCAAACCGGTCGACGCAGCGCCGGCTTGCGAATAGGCCGGTCTGAACATTGAAGCGGGACGGCGCCGCACTTGGTCAGGCAGGATCAAAAACCCCCAGCAAGCCGCCGCGCCAGGTGCGCAGCCAAAGTCGGCGGCGGTCGGCCTCGAACAGGACGGCCCCGACTTCGTCGGTGCGCAGCACGCGCGCCGGCAGCGTCCGGTAACGGTCGATCACTGCTGCGGCGGGAAAGTGAAACCGGTTCAGATAGCCGAGCGAAATCACCGCGAAGCCGGGCGCCACCGCCCGCACAAAAGCCTCACCCGAGGAGGTGCGGCTTCCATGATGCGGCACCTTGAGCACGGTAGCGTGAAGCGGCCGATTGTCGGCCAGCATTCCCACCTCTGCCTTCGCCTCGATGTCGCCGGTAAAAAGAAAGCTCACCCGGCCGAAGACGAGCTTCAGCACCAGCGAGCGGTTGTTGCGGCTGGCGTGCTGGCCGGCACGGGGATTGAGGCATAACAGGCGGACGCCGCCGAGCGTCAGCGCCGGCTGCCCGGCGTCAACCACTCGCGTCGTTGCGCCGGCGCGGCGCAACGCGTCGAGCAGTTCCCCGTACGCCGCATCACGGCTCACGTCACCGCTGGTCCAGAACTCGGCCGGCCGGAAGTTACGCGCCATAAAGGTCAATCCCCCGAAATGGTCGAGGTCGGGATGGCTCACCACCAGGTAGTCAACCCGCATCACCTTGTGCGCCCAAAGGTAAGGTGCCAGCGCGCGCTCGCCGAAATCGAAGCCGCCGGGATAGGCTGCGCCGCCATCGATCACCATCACCCGCCGCCCGGGAAAGCGCACGACCGCAGCGTCACCCTGCCCCACCGACAAGAAGGCCACGCGCAGGTAGGGGTCGAAAAAACGCTGGTAGGTCCACCACGCCGCGTCGGCGGCCGTAGCTGCGACCAGCATTGCGAAGCATCCGGCAGCCACGCGCCGATTCCAGCGCCAGCCGCGCCATCCGGGCGCCCACCGGCCGCCCGAGCCGTCGCCAGGCGCCTCTGCGTCCTGCCACGGGTCCTCTTGGCGCGGCGCAAGGAGCCATAGCAGCACCAAAGCGTAGGCAAGTCCGAGTTCCGGTATCGTGGGCGTAAAAACCCGCATCCAGGCAAGCGGCCAGTCAAAGAACCACCCGGCCAGCCACGTGCCGAGCCGCAGCAATGCGCCGCCGGCCTGCATCAGCCACACCCCGCCCGCCGGCCACGCAATCGCCAAGAGCCCCGCCGTCAGTCCGCATACCGTTCCCCCCAGCGCCATCAGAGGCACCACTACAGCGTTCGCCACCAAACCGACCAGCGAGAACTGGTTGAAGTAGTAGGCGGTCAGCGGCGCGGTTCCCAAAAGCGCCCAAAACGAGACTCCCGCGTAGGCGCTCAGGGCGCGAAGGGCCACCGCCGGCGGCGAAAGCCGCCCGGCGCCGCGGCCGCCGGCCAAAGCCCTTCGCCCGCGCCAGAAGCCGGCGATACGCCGCATCCCAAGCACGATTGCCAGCACCGACGCAAACGACAACTGAAAGCCCAGGTCGGCGGTCGAGCCGGGCATCACCGCACAGATCACCACCCCCGCAAGACAAAGACTTGCCAGCGCGGCGCGCGGCCGGTCAAGCAGCAGCGCCAAGGCGTAGCTCAGCAGCATCACCAGCGCCCGGAAAGTCGAAACCCGCAAGCCCGCAATCGGCGCATAGAACAGCGCAGCCAAAGCCGTCAGCACCGCAGCCACCTTGTTGCCGTAGCCCAGGGCAACCAGCCGCGGCGCCAGCAGCAGAAGCGAGCGCGCAACCAAGAACGCCGCGCCGGCCAGAAATCCGAGGTGCAGCCCGGCAATCACCAGCAGATGCGCAAGGCCGGTGAGCGCAAAGCGCTCGCGCAGCGCGCGATCGATTCCGCCACGGTCGCCAATCACCAGCGCGCGCATCTCGGCCCTTGCCACCCCGCTTAGCGAAGCGTCGATCAAGCTGCCGATACGCGCCCGGATGCGCGCGATCTGCGAAGTCGGGAAACTTTCCCGGTGGCCTAGAACCAGCAGCGAGCCGGCCGCTCCAGCCGCCGCGCAGCGCACCGCTGCCGTGGCCTCGATCCCTTGGCGGGCGAGGTAGCCCTGGTAGTCGAATTCCCCCGGATTGCCGAAATTGCGCGGCCGGCGAAGCCGCGCCGACACCCGCACCAGGTCGCCGAGCCGGATGCCGCATCGGCCAATTAGTGTAAGCCGCACCAAGCCTGTGGTCCAAGGCGTTAGGCGGCGCCGATTGAGCCGGCTAACGCGCAGCAGCGCGTAGCTCCGCCCCGGCAGGCTAAGCGGCTGCTCGATGACGCGGCCCTCGACGACAACCGGTTCACGATCCGCGAGCCGCGCCAGCTCCGAGCCGCCCGCCGGCCCAACAACGACTCGCCGGGCCGGCCCCGCAAAGGCAACGCAGAGCCCTGCAAGGGCGAGCAGCGTACCAACTGCGCGGCGCCTCAGAAGGAACCCGGCGCCGCTTCCCAGCGCCAGAAGCCAGCCCACAAGACTCGGCGCGGCAAGACCAAGCGTGCCCGCCGCGTCGCCAAGCAGCGAGGCTGCCGCAACCAGGTAAAGCGGCGCAAGCGGCTGAGCGGCCGGCTCACCAACCAGGCCCGCCGCGTACGGACGTGCGGCGCCGCCGGGGCCCCCGCCAGCCGCCCGCGCCGGAGGCGGCGCGCCGGCTGTTGAAACCGCTTCAGCCCGTCCAAGCTGGATAGCGTCACCGCCGTTCTTAGCCATCACCGCGACGCTAACTCAGCAGCCTGGCTAATAGCCACCCCCGAGAGTCCGCCGCCCACCGCCCAAAACGCCCGGGCAAGGAACCTGCCGATTTCATTACCCCGATCCGAATGCGCGTGCCACCGGTGTGTACGTGAGAAAAAGCGCCGGGAACGTCTCTAAGTCAGTGGAAACTTTGGGATAGCCGTCAAGGCCCGCATATTATTGCTAATTGCATATTGCAGTGACAGAGTTGTCCTGACCCGGCTCGTCTGGCGCGTGATTCTCGGGTGCGGCTCCCTCGCGGAGAATGGTAACGTTTCGCCCGCGCTGTGTCAGCCGAACCCGGGATTCCCCTCGGCAGGGCTCAGGGCAGGCCTCGCGGGCGCCAGCCCATTGCGTGCTGCCTGGCTCGCATGCCGACCGGCGTGGCGTTGCGCTCCTTTTTTCTGTTACTCCCGCGCGCGGCCACTGCGCGGCGGCCGGCTCGCGTGTCGAGGCGTCGTGCCGGCGTTCCTCTTTGCTGTCGTGGTGACCCCTCCCTTTTCTCTCCCCCTGAGCTCCCTTCTCCCTGTCACCCTGAGCGAAGCGAAGGGTCTACGCGAAGCGATTTGTCCTCCGGCGGCGTGGCGAACCCACCTGCCTGCGCCGACGCGGCAGGCAGGTCGCTGCGCGTAGATTCTTCGCTCCGCAGACTGCGCTCAGAATGACATCCGCGGTCGACGGTCACCTGTGAGGCTACCTCTAGCACGAGCAGGGCTGCCGTGCGGCGAGCACCGCGCGCGGGAATGACAGCAGCGCGCCCGAGCGGGTCCAGCCTGTGTAACTATACTCTGCAAGAGTCATTAAGGCCTCATGGTCCGCTCCTCCGGAGGCTAGAGGTCCTACAATTCTGGCTAATTGTGAAGGGAAACGCAGCCGCCCTCGCGCCGCGCGGCGCTCGGGAGGCGGCCCCGATGGTTCATTTCACGGCGGCGGGTTGTTCCTGGGCGGGCTGGGCGGTCTTTCCCGCCGCAGCCGCAGCCGTGTCGGGAGGCGCAGCGGCGGGCGGCGCAGCGGCGGGGCGGCTGTTGCGGCCTGCGGCGTCCAGGGGGCGCAGCCGCAGGCGGCCGCGCGGCGCGGCTCCCGACAGGGCCTGCTCCGGCTCAGGAGCGCTGGCCTCTGCGGTCAGCGACATCACGGCGTCGATATGACCTCTCACCCGAAGCGCAAGCTCACGGTTGAAGCCGGAGACGGCGGCGATCTGCTCGATCGAGGCCTGCCGTACCTGCTGCAGGCTGCCCAACTCACGCAAAAGCGCCCGGCGGCGCGTCGGCCCAATCCCCTCGATATCGTCAAGCAGCGAGCGCAGGCGGGCGCGCCGGCGCAGCATCCGATTGTAGGAAATTGCGAAGCGATGCGCCTCGTCGCGGATACGCACCAGCAGAAACAGCGCGGTTGAGTTCTTGGGCAGCACGATCGGGTTTTTCCGGCCGGGAATGAAGACCCGCTCGTCGGACTTGATAGCGGCACCCCCCGGCTCGCCGCCAACGACGTGCTGCTTGGCGAGCGCAACGGCGTCGAGGCGGTCGCCGAGGCCCGCCTGGCGCAGCACCTCGAGCGCGACATTTAGCTGCCCCTTGCCGCCGTCGATCACCCAGAGATCGGGCAACTCGTTTTCCTTAAGGCCGCGCTCAAGGCGCCGGTGCAGAATCTCGTAGAGGCTGGCAAAGTCGTCCTGTCCTTCAACGCTGCGTATCCGGTAGCGGCGGTACAGCGCAGTTTGCGGCTCGCCTTCGTCGAAGGTCACCTGGGAGCCGACGACCAGGGTGCCCTGGAGGTTGGAGATGTCGTAACATTCGATCCGCTTGGGGGTGTTTCGCAGATGGAGCCGGCGGGCCAGTTCGCGAAGCATCCGCTCGCGCCTGCTCTCCGAGTCGCGCCGCGCGCCAAAGCTCTGCCGGGCGTTGTCGCGCGCCATCTCGAGCAGGCGCAGCTTGTCGCCCCGCTGCGGCGTAACGAACTCGACCCTGCGCCCGCGCCGCTCGGAGAGCAGCTCGGCCCTGGCCTCGGCGTCCTCCAGCGCCGCGGGCAGGACGATTTCGTCAGGCGGCTCGGCAGCCGCGCCGTAGAACTGGCTCAGGAGATCGGCCAGCAGCTCCTCGTCCGGCAGCTCGAAATCCTCGAAGCTGAAACTCCTGGTGCTGACCAGCTTGCCGGCACGCACCATCAGGACGATCGCCTCGACGAAGCCGCCTTCGCGGTAAAGCCCGAAGACGTCCTGGTCGCCGCCCCAGTGATGGAGCACGGTCTGGCGCTCGGCGGTGCGCTCGATCGCGCGCACCTGGTCGCGCAGCCGGGCCGCCTCCTCGAACTCCTCGCACTCGGCACGGGCGCGCATCCTGGCGGTCAGCTCCTTGAGCAGCTCGCGATTGCGCCCCTCAAGCAGCATCTGGGCGGCCTTCAAATGGCGCGCGTATTCCTGCGGGGCGACCGGCAGGCAGCAGGGCGCCAGGCAGCGCTTTATCTGGTACTCCAGGCACGGGCGCGAGCGATTGCGAAATACCGTGTCGCTGCAGGTACGCAGCGGAAAGACCTTGCGGATGACGTCGATCGTCTCGCGCAGGCCGTCGGCCGAGGCGTACGGCCCGAAGTAGCGTCCGCCGTCGCGCACGATGCGGCGGGTAACCATGATGCGCGGCCAGGCGTGCTTGGTGATCTTCGCGCTAAGGTAGGATTTGTCGTCCTTGAGCCGGATGTTGTAGCGGGGCCGGTACTGCTTGATCAGGTTGTTCTCAAGGATGAGCGCCTCTTTCTCGCTGGCGGTGACGATCGTCTCGAAGCTGCGCACCCGGCGCATCAGGAAACGCACCTGGATGCGCGAATCGCCGCTCTCCCGGAAGTAGCTGCGAAGCCGCGTCCTCAGCGACTTGGCTTTGCCGACGTAGACCACCCGGCCGGAGCCGTCGCGCAGCAGGTAGACGCCCGGACCTGTGCTTACCGCCTCCAGTCGGCGCGCAAGCTCATCCTGCTCCGCGAGCGGCAAGCCAGGCGGAGTCGGCGCGGCAACGCCGGCCGCGCCGGTAGAGACGACGCCTGCCGCATGCGCAGGCGCCCCCTGAGCTCCATCGTCCGCCTCGTCGCGCTCCATGGCTGGCTTATGCCCGAGCCGGGCCGGCCCCAATTATAGCATCGCCGAGCCGGCCGGCGCGGTCGGCGCATGCCGGTTGTCTGCGCCGGGGGGCGTTACGCGCCGGCCGAGGGGTCAGCTTTGGCTCTTTTCGGTTTGGCCGGACGGCCGGCGCGAGCGGCGCGCATCTTTTGAGGCGTAGTCGAAGCGGCACGGGGCAAAGCGGGCGCCGCAGCCTCCGGCCCGGATGGCGCGGTCACGCTCGGGCGGCGCGCGCGGGAAGCCGATCCCAATCCGCCTTTGCCGTCGGCCGCGGCGCGGCCTGAGGCCGCTCCAAAGCCGAAGACGAGCCGTTCCAGGCGCTTGATTCGGTCGCGCAGCTTGGCGGCCGTCTCGTAGTCGAGCTTGTCGGAGGCGGCCAGCATCTGGCGCCTTAGCTCGCTGATCCGCTCGGGAAGCTCATGGGGCGCCACCGCGTCGTCCGCTTGCTCCGCGGCGTCCTCAACCTCCGGTACGACGGCCCATTCAGGGGAGTACATCTCAACCAGCGAGGCGTCGATCGCCTTGACCACCGAGCGCGGCTCGATCCCGTGCTCGCGGTTGAAGGCGAGCTGCTTGGCCCGGCGCCGATTGGTCTCTCCGATCGCCGCGCGCATCGAGCCGGTTAGCGTGTCGGCGTACATGATGACCCGGCCGTTGACGTTGCGCGCCGCCCGTCCGATGGTCTGGATGAGCGAGCGGGCGGAACGGAGGTAGCCCTCCTTGTCGGCGTCCATGATCGCGACCAGGGAGACCTCGGGCAGGTCGAGCCCCTCGCGTAAGAGGTTGATCCCCACCAGGACGTCGAACTCGCCCTTGCGCAGGCTGCGAATTATCTCGACACGCTCGATCGTCTCGATGTCCGAGTGCAGATAGCGCACGCGCACGCCGAGGTCCCGGTAGTAGTCGGTCAGGTCCTCGGCCATCTTCTTGGTAAGGCAGGTGACCAGCACGCGCTCGTTGCGTTCGGCGCGCTTGCGAATTTCGCCCAGCAGGTCGTCGACCTGAGTACCGGCCGGGCGCACCTCGACCTCGGGATCGGTCACCCCGGTGGGCCGAATGAGCTGCTCGACGATCAGGCGGTCGGCCTTCTCGATTTCGTAGTCGCCGGGCGTAGCCGAGACGTAAACGGCCCGCTCCACGGTGTGCTCCCACTCTTCGAAATTGAGCGGGCGGTTGTCGAGCGCCGAGGGCAGCCGGAAGCCGTACTCGACCAGCGTCTGCTTGCGCGAGCGATCGCCGCGGTACATGCCGCCGAGCTGGGGAATCGTAATGTGGCTTTCATCGACGAAAAGAAGATAGGGGCGGGGAAAGTAGTCGAGCAGCGTGGGCGGCGGCTGGCCGGGCGCGCGGCCGGTGAGATGGCGCGAGTAGTTCTCGATTCCCGGGCAGAAGCCCATCTCGGCCAGCAGTTCCAGGTCGTAGAGCGTGCGCTGCTCGAGTCGCTGCGCCTCGAGCAGCCGGTTGTTCTGCCGGAAAAATTCGAGCCGCGCCTTGAGCTCAGCCCGGATGTTTTTCACCGCGGTTTCCATCCGCTCGGGCGTCGTCACGTAGTGCGAAGCGGGGTAGATCGCGACGCTTGCCAGCCGGCGAATCGGCCGCCCGCGCAGCGGGTCGATCTCCCAGAGCGCCTCAACCTCCTCGCCCAAGAACTCAATGCGCACGGCGCGGCTTTCTTCGTAGGCCGGGAAGACCTCCACCGTGTCGCCCCGCACCCGGAACGTACCGCGGTGGAAATCGTAGTCGTTGCGCTGGTACTGTATGTCGACCAGCTTGCGCAGCACCCGGTCGCGCTCCACCGTCTGGCCCTCCTCCAGGAAGACCAGCATCTCGAAGTAAACCTCCGGCTCGCCCAGCCCGTAGATGCAGGAGACCGAGGCGACGATCAGCGTGTCGTTGCGCTCGAGCAGCGCCTTGGTGGCCGAGTGGCGCAGCTTGTCGATCTCGTCGTTGATGCTGGCGTCCTTCTCGATGTAAGTGTCGGTGGACGGCACGTAGGCTTCCGGCTGATAGTAGTCGTAGTAGGAAACGAAGTAGCGGACCGCGTTGTCGGGAAAGAGGCTCTTGAACTCGTTGTAAAGCTGGGCGGCGAGCGTCTTGTTGGGCGCCAACACCAGCGCCGGCAGGTTGGCCTGCGCGACGACGTTGGCCATCGTGAAGGTCTTGCCCGATCCGGTAACGCCGAGCAGTACTTGATGACGCGCCCCCGCCTCCAGGTTGCGCACCAGCGCCTCAATCGCCGCCGGCTGGTCGCCCTGCGGCAAGTAACTCGACACCAGACGGAAAGAACCGGTCTTGCTGCGCGCCCCGTGAAGCATCCTACGCCGGGATCGTAGCACGCCCGCCCCGGCCACCGAATCGGCCAGCGGAGCGCAGACCCGGAAAGCAGCGGCCCGATGCCTCGAGCAGTCGTTCGGCAGATGCGCGGCCTGTTCTCGCGCGCTCCCGCGTTTCCGGCCCCCACCCCACCGATTCCTCCTTCCTCACCGCGCCAGCGCTTGCGAGAGCTTCGAGCTGATCCGTCGGTTCCTCGAATCCCCTGGCGAACCCTCCGGCAGCACACAAGGCTTGGCCTGCCCGGCTGCGGACGCTGCCTGCGGTTCCCTCTTGCGCCGGCGCTGCGCGCCAATCCGCACCTTCAGCATTTCGCCGGCGGCTATCATCGAGGCAAACGCCTCTTCCAGGAGGCAGGCAGCCAACCAGCCCTCAATTGCGGCGTTGTCAGCCGGGCACCGGCGCCTCGAGCACCATCTGGGTCTGCGTGACGATCCCGAGCAGACCGCCGTCGGCGCCGATGACCCGCGTTTGCCACACCATGGTGCGCCGGCCGCGATGCAACGGAGTGCATTCGCCGCGAAGCGTGGCCCCGAGCGGCGCGGGCGCAAGAAAGTTGGTTTTCGACTCGAGAGTCGTGGTAGCCTGGCCTTCACGAAGGTTGAGGACCGTGGCCCATGCGCCAAGCGTGTCGGCGAACGCCATCAGCGCCCCACCGTGCAATACCGCCGGCTGCGTACAGAGATCGGCGCGTACCAGCATCGTCGCCGCCACCCGCTCAGGTGCCGCGTCGATCAATTTGATGCCGAGCAGCTCGGCAAACGGCATCCGGCTTCGCTCGATGACCGCCAGACCGTCCATCGCTTTTGGAGTCCTCATCGGCAGACGCTCCCCATCCACGCGCTCTTAACTACTGCACTATATAGTTACACAGGTTCCGCTCGGTCCCTGGTCCCTCTGTAATCCCCGCGCGGTGCTCGTTCTTGTCTCCCTCTCCCCTTGGGGGAGAGGGAAGGGTGAGGGGGGCTGCTGGCGCCACCTCGAGCCTCTGGGTGCGCCCCCCCTCTCCCTTCGGCTCCGCTTGCGCTCCGCTCAGAGCGGCGCCTTGATCCTCTCCCCCGGTGGGGGAGAGGAATCAGGAAAAGAGGGTGCGCTCGCGCCGGCTGCTCTTTCAGTCCCCACCTCTCAAATGTCGAGGATTCCTTGCCTCCGCCAAGGTCGCGTTCGCGGGGAGATCGCTTCGCCCAATCCCTTCGCCTCGCCAAGGGTGACAGGGAGGCGGGTGCAGGGTAACAGAAGAAAGGCTCAGCGCGTGAGGGGAAGATCGGGATTGCGCGCGGGCCTAGCGCGCCACCGCCGCGGCCACCCAGCGACCGCCTCTCTTCCGTCATCCTGAGCGTAGCGCGTCCGCACGCGAAGTCGAAGGAACTCGCGCGGGCCTGCGCGCGTCACTACCCGAGCGGCGCGGCCGCGGCCCGGCAGGTGGGAAGGCAGCCGAGTAGGACGACCTGCGGAGGCAGGGATGGTCAGTGCAACCGGCAACTCGGCCTACGTGGCAGGGCGCGACTAATCTCCTCCTCATCGGGGAGCGGTCTGCAACGGTGAAACTCCCCTGCACTTGCCAATACTCCCCGCCTTTCAGTCCCCTCCTCATCGGGGTCGCAGCCCCTGCCTGTCAGCACCGCTTACGGCTGCTATTGGTGTGGGCCGACGGGGCGGGTGGGACTCGAACCCACATGATCCGTGTGCGCGGATCGCACCGATTTTGAGTCGGCTGCCTTGCCATTCGGCCGCCGGCCTGTTTGTACCACTACTTCAGGGGGAGGATAACTACTCCCCCATTCGTGTCAAGTTTCCGACACCCCTCGCGCGCGCCAGCCGCCGTCCTCGGCGTGCTCAAGGCCGCCGAGGGACTCCATGCGCGCGAGAACGACACGCCACAGTAGTCCGGCAGCAATGAAACTGTCGCTATAATATGCAATCCTCGATAGGTGACCGCATCGACTAAGGCGTAGTCATCATGGATGTTCCGGTGCGTGAGCTTAAGGCAAGGCTCTCCGCCTATCTCGGGCGGGTGGCTGGCGGCCAAGAGGTGACAGTCACCTTGCGCCGGCGGCCCGTGGCGCGCCGGGTTCGGGCGGAGCCGCAAAGCGAGCAGGAGCCGACCGAAGAGAAGGTCCGCCGCCGCCTCGCCGCGACACCCGGCATCATCCTGGGCGAGCCGGGCAAAATCAAAGGCTCAAGGCGTCCGATGCGAATCCGCAAGGGCGAAAAAACGCTGGCCGAAACGGTTCTCGAAAACCGCCGGTGATTCTATACCTTGACACCTCGGCGGTGGTGAAGCTCTACGCCTCCGAGCCGGGCAGTGCCGAGACCGGGCGGCTGGTTGCCAAGGCCAAGCGAATCGCCAGCAACCTGTTTGCCTATGCTGAAACAGGCGCGGCATTGGCGCGCAAGTATCGAACGCGCCGGATCACTCGAGGCGCCAGCGGCGCGACCCAGGCCGAATTCGAGCTTCATTGGGCGGGCTTCTTCAAATCGCCGGTTGACCTTGAAATCGCACCACCGGCGGGTGGCCGGCGGAGAGATTCGCACTTCGACGGTACGACGCCATCCATCCCGCCGCCGTCGATCGCCTATATCGCGAGACCCGGTCGCCAATATCCTTCGCATGGTTTGATTCCACGTTAAATGCCGCCGCGTCAACGCTCGGCTTGATGCTGGCCCGGGGATCATCCGGCCGGGCCGTGGACTCGGTACCTGCCCAGGCCGAAGGTGGCGCCGTGGCCGACGTGCACCAACTGGCCGAAGCAGAGAAAGCTCCAGAACGGGGCGAAGTCGCCGGCGTACAGCGCACGGCCGACCATCCCCTCCCATTCCATCCGGCGGCCCTGGCGCGAACTGTAGCGCTGCCAGCTCGTCCACCTGGTATCGTCCCGCACTAAACGAACCGACGCCGCCTGGTCGATAAGGCCGCGAAAGTCTACTTCCAGCGGCGCGCCGCAGTGGAACCGCGATAACGACGAAAGCCGTCCCAAAAGCCGGCGAAAGAAAATCTGGAACTCCGGCCTGCTCACGAACCGACCCTCGTGCTTAAGCCGCGTCTGGGTAAGAAACTCGATTGCCAGCCGCCCGCCGGGCGGCTCGCCCGCGCACTCCCCGAGGCTCACCGGCTGTGCCGCGGCGCGCACCAGGTTGTCGCTGGCGTCGTAAACCGGGCGGGGCGCGGCCGAACCCGCTCCCAGCGCGTCGATTCGCCGCAGCTCGACCGCCTGCCTGCCGCGGCCGATACGGTCCACCTCGCGCAGCGCCACGACAAAGTAGGGAAAAAACTCCTGCGCCCGACCGATCAGGACCAACTCAAAGGCAAGCTCGTCTCCGGCCGCTAGCAGCCGCCTCGCTTGAGCCTCGGCGGCGTCACCCAAGACATCGGCGGGAGCGATCACAAATGGGCGCGGAATCTCTTCGTGCGTTCTGAGCGCCCCGGAACCCGGCGGCGGCGAGGTCTCGAAAATTAGATGATACGGGCACCCGGCCGGCGCAGGACAGTCGAAACCGGGCGCCGCCGGACAGGCCACGGCGCGAAAGGCATGGCCAAAGGCGCCGCGCAGGGTCGAACCCAGGTACGACGGCAGATCGACCGGGGCTCTGGCGACGAAAACGACCCGGTAGCGACTGGCCGTAAGCAGTCCGCTCGCGCTTGTGCCGCTGCTGCAAGCGCCGCCTTGCTCCACTACCAAGCCTCGACCTCCAGACGGGACCTCTACCCCACCGCCTCGTAGCAGGCAGGACGGCCGCCGGTTCTCTTTTGCGGCGCCCGGCTCGCCCGGCTCTCTGGGCCGGGCGCTGCCCGGCGCCTTGCCGGCCGCGGGGCGTCAGCTCAGCTCGGCGCTCGAGTAGCCCAGGACGCGCCGCGCCACGATGAGCATGTTAATCTGCTGGGTGCCCTCGAAGATGTCGTTTATCTTCGCATCGCGCATCCACTTCTCGACCAGCAGTTCGCGCGAGTAGCCCAACGGGCCGAGCAACTCGACCGCCTTTTGCGTGATCCTGGTGACGACCCGGCCCGCCTTGGCCTTGGCCATCGACGCTTCCAGGTTGTTGCGCATCCCGCGGTCGAACATCCAGGCGGCGCGCCAGGTGAGCAGGCGCGCTGCCTTGAGCTGAACTTCCATCTCCACGACCTCGGCTTCGAGCGCGGTCTGGCGCGAAGCCGGCAGTCCGTAGCGAATCGGAGCGCCGTGCGCGGCGAGAAATTCCCGCACAAAGTCGAGCGCCGCACGCCCCACCCCGATCGCCATGGCGGCCACAATCGGCCGGGTGGCGTCGAAGGTCGCCATCACCTCTTTGAAGCCGGCGCTGCGCTTGAGCTCGGGATCGCCCAGCAGGTGGTCGAGCGGAACGCGACAGTCCTCGAAGACGATCGCCGCGGTGTCGGAGGCGCGGATGCCGAGCTTGTTTTCGACGCGTACCACGGACATCCCGGGCGTGCCGCGCTCGACCACGAACGGCCGAATGCCGGCGCGTCCCAGGCTGCGGTCGAGCGTGGCCCAAACCACCACCAAGCCGTCGGACTTCTCGGCGGCGAGCTGACCGGCGGTGCAGAAAATCTTGGTGCCGTTGAGCACCCAGTAATCTCCCTGCCTGACCGCGCTGGTGGTAACGGCGGCTGAGTCGGAGCCGCAGCCGGGCTCGGTTATCGCCATGGCGCCCCAGACCGGACGTTCGCCCTTGAAGCGGGCCAGGAAGCGCTCCTGCTGTGCCGGGGTGCCGGCGGCGCGCACTGCGGCCCCTCCCAGGCCGGGTCCCGGAATCGTCAGGAACAGGCCGGCGTCGCCCCAGCACATCTCCTCGACCAGCACCGCGGTCTCAACGCTGCGCCCCCCCGCTCGGGCGCCCTGGCGCTCGGCAGAGTCGGGCTGCGCGCCGGCTTCCTGGCGGGAGGCGGCCCACATCGCCTCGAAAAAATCCCACGGCTGGGTGTGCTCCTCTTCGTCGTACTTGCGCGCGATGGAGCGCATCATGTTGAGCGCGACGGCGTGGTACAGTTCGGCGCGCTTTACGACCTGCGGTTCCAGTTCGAAGTCGATCATTTGCGGCAAGCTCCCGGCGCGACGGCCCGCCCTCGTGTCAGACCATCGTCAGCCCTTCGAAGGCGCAAAAGCCCCGCGCGTTGCGCAACCAGAGTTCCACCGGATGCTCGCGGATGTAACCGTGGCCGCCCAGTACCTGCACGGCGCTGTCCGTCACCTGCAGCGTCGCGTTGGCGACGTAGCGGCGCATCAGCTCGCTCTCCACGGCAGCGTCCTGGCCGCGGTCGAGCCGCCAAGCCGTCTCCCAAGCAAGCAGCCGGCTGGCGTCCACCTCGATTGCCATGTCGGCCAGCATAAAGGCGACCGCCTGCTTGGTGGCGATCGGCGCGCCGAAGGCCTTACGCTCACGCGCGTAGTCGCGGGCGTACTCGAAGGCGGCCCGCGCCACGCCAACCGCCATCGCCGCCAGTCCGGCCCGCCATTGGCTGATAAGGCGCGGGTAGTTCACTGCGCGCTCCCCGCCCAGGCGTCCCGAAGCCTCGACCCGCACACCGTCAAAGGTCAGTTCGTAGGTCTCCAGCGCCTTGAGGCCCATGTTGCGCTCGCGGCGGCGCGCGACGCCGGCGCTGTCGGCGGGCACGATGAAGGCGTCGTGGCGGCGCCGGCCGGCGTCCTCTTCGCTGGCGGCGTAAACCAGGATAAGCTCGGCGCCCTCGACCGCCGGCACCAGGCACTTCTTTCCGTCCAGGACAAAGCCGTCGTCGATTCGCCGCGCGCGGGTCTGCAGTTCGCCGGGGGAATAGTCGAAGCGCGCTTCCACCACCGCGGCGCTGGCCAGCGCCGGGTTCTGGCCGGCAAAGCGCGGCAGCAAGGCGCGGCGCTGTGCGTCGGTGCCCATCTCGATAAGCGGCAACGTCAAAAGCGAACTCACCAGCATCCGCAGCGCAATCGCCAAGTCACCCCAGGCCAACTCCTCGGCCGCGATCGCGCCGGTCAACGCGCTCCGCGTGCTGGTCTCGCCAGCCATCCATTCGGCAACCGGCGCCGAGATGAGGCCCAGCTCCCAGCCCTCGCGCACGAGTTGCGGGTCAATGGCGCCCGCCTCGTCGGCAGCGCGCGCGGCGGGGCGGACCCGCTCGCGCGCGAATTCGGCCAGCGTCTGACGAAGAATTTCCTGCTCCGGCGCAAGTTGGAAATCGACCATTTGGAACCCACGCCTCCTTGTGACGCCATCATTGTCCCATCGGGTTCTGCGATCCGCAAACGAGAGCCGCCGGCGCGCGCGGCTGGACCGGCCCGCGCCCGCTTTGCAAGCGCGCGGCTAAGGAAGCTCTGCTCACGTAGGACGAAGCGCCGTGAGCTGCGTCTGCCGCGCCTAACGCCGCAGGCGAAAGGCGCAAGCTGGGAGAAAGTGCCGAAGACCTTGCGCGCCAAGGCTCTTCTGCACCCTCACCCGCGCGTCACGGCGATTGCGAGAAAGAGCAATCGCCGCTCCGCGCGCCCTCTCCCACACAAAAGTGTGGGAGAGGGACAACCCCAGAAGGCGCACTCGGAGGCTTGTGCAAAGGTTGCTTGCCCGGCTGGTGGCTCTGTCATTGCGGCGCGGCGCACGCCGCGCCGGCACCCGCCCCCGCCCCCTCGGCAGGCTCGGAGCGGACCCTGAGCGGGGGCTGCCCCGAGCTTGGTCGAGAGGCCGAAGGTCCGTTCCACGGTCTCGCCGCCGCGTTGGCCGCGCCCCGTCCCTCCGTCATCCTGAGCGGAGCGAGTTGGCCGCTGCGGCCATCCTGAGCCGAAGGCGAAGGACCCTCTGGGCGAGCGCAGTCGAAGGACCTCGCGGCGCACGCCGCGCCGGCACGCGGCCCCGCTCCCGCCGCGCCGCAGGCTGAAAGCCTGTCCCACGGTCTCCCCGCGACGCCGCAGGCCGAGGGCCCGTCTCAGGGCCTCCTCACCCCTTGCACTCCGCTCAGGGCGCCACCTGCCCCTCTCTCACACAAAAGTGTGGGCGAGGGACAACCCCAGAAGGCGCGCTGGGAGGCTTGTGCTGAGGTTCCCTAGCCAGCCTCGAGGCGACAGCAGTCCCCAACCTGGGTGCGGCTGCGGGCCGCAGCACCGGCGGAAAGTTCGAGGGCCCGTCGCGCCCCGAAGACGATCGATGAAAGACGCCACGGTCTTAGCTCGCCGTCGATCTTCAGCACCACATCGCGCGCGTCCAGGAAAACGATGTCGATCGGAAAGCGCATGAAAAACATGTGCATCCACATAAAAGGCGCAAAGCGCCCGGCCTCGAACAGCAGCCCCTCATCCCGCGCAAGGGCGTCGCGACCTATCAAACCGCGGCTGCGCCCGAGCACTCCTTGCGCACGCGTCAGCCGTTCGCAGACTACCGTGCCGCGGGTCATGTTGACCGCCCTCTGCAGCGAAGAGTCCACAAGCAGCTTTTATAAATGAAGTGCCATCGATTGCAACGCCTGTAGCCCCCCTCACCAGCCGCGAGCTTTGCTCGCGGCGTCCTCTCCCCCGCTGGGGGCGAGGAACAAGAAAGGGGGCGGGCCTCGGCCCGCCTTCCGTCCCTCTCCCCGCCGGGAGAGGATGGCTTCCTCCCTTCTCGCGGGGAGGCGGGAAAGAG
>JAJYRQ010000035.1:0-15000 GCA_021794015.1 Deltaproteobacteria bacterium
GGGGGGCAGGGGTCCAATGAGTCGCACCACGGGCCGCCGGACTGCGTCGAGCTTCCGAACGCACTGTAGGTGTAATTGTACGTGCTGCTCCCGGCAAGCGCCACGGTCGAGCCCAGCGCGTCGTGCAAGGGCACCTCGATATCCCCCGATTCGGTAAGCCCCAGTACCTCGCCGCTGCCCGGCAGGGTCAGCAGATTGGTCTCGGTGGGAGGATTATCAGAGGGGCAGAACTCGGCCCACCCCGAAGAATACCGCTGTTGCACCGGTACCAGCCCGTCGTAAAGAGTGCTGGTCGCATACATCAGACCCCAACCCGGGAGGCAGTACGCCCCGAAGCTTTGGTTGACCCGCCGTCCGAGTTCGTCGTACTGAAACCCCACGCTGCTGGAGCCGGGGTTCTGTACCACCGAGAGCGCGCCGTCGCTCCAGGTGAAGCTGTCGCCGGTGGAGGGGTCGGCGGTGATGTGGCCGGCGGCGTCGCTCCCCACCGCTTGGCCATTGTAGGTTGCAATCTGGTTGTTGGCGGCATAGGTCGCCGTCATGCCGGTGGGAGCTTGCACGTTGGCCAGGCTGCCGCTGAGCGAAGCCCTGCGGCCGTCCGGGTCGTAGCTGTAGCTTAGGTTGCCCAATGACGCGCCACTTTGCGAATAGCTGATCGAAGTCAGGTGGGAATCGGCGTCGTAGGCATAGTTTGCCGTGACGGCGTCGGGCAGGTTAAGCTGAAGGCGCCGACCGTCGCCGTCATAGGCTATGGACGCGCCCATCGTCCCGTTGGAGAGGCTGGTAAGCCGGTTTGCGCGGTCATAGGCGTAGGTGACGGTAGCCTGGTCGCCGGCTGCCATCGAGGTCCGGTTGCCGGCGGCGTCGTAGGCATAGCGCACCGTGCCGGCATACTGCTGCTCCTGGGTCAGGCGGTCGAGCAGGTCCCACGAGAAACTCAGATTACCCAGCGGTGCGCCCGTCATTTGCGTGACGCGGTTCAAGACATCGTAACTGAAGCTGCTCGAAGAACTGCCCGAAGAACTCACCGTGGTCACCCGGTTAAGGCCATCGTAGCTGAAGTCGAGGGTGGCGCCGAGCGGGCCCTGGGACTGGGTCAACTCCCCCAAGCTATTGTAGGCGTAGTTGGCGCAGTTGTTGAGCGCGTCGCATTCGGTGCGGGTGCCGAACAGGTTGGAGAAGCTCGTCGTGCTGCTATGGCCGTTGGCATCGGTGATTTGCGTGCGCCGGCCGAGCGCATCGTACTGGAAGCTCGTCGTGTGGCCCAGGGGATCGGTAACCGAGGTGGCCTCGTCGGCGGCATCATAGCTCATGCTGGTTGCGTTGCCGAGCGGGTCAACCCTGCCGGTTACGCGCCCCAGCGCATCATAGGAGAAGTCCGTTGAGTGCCCCAGGGGATCGGCGGCCACCGTGAGATAGCCGGCCGAGTTGTAGATGATTCAAGGCAACATCGTGCAGGATAGCAAATGGGATCGCGCCTCTCTGGAGCCTTCGTTCAAGGTCTATGTCGAGGGGAGCAGGGCGGCCGTGAGGGAGCGCGCGGATCTTATCATCTGGCCGGAGACGGCCGCGCCATTTCTTTTCCAACGCACGGAGTTTTACCCTGCGGGAATGCAACGGGATCGAACCTACCGCCGCCGGCTACTGCAACTTGCTCGCACGCTTCACAGGCCGCTCTTATTCGGTGCTCCAAGTCTGCGCTTCGCCCGTGAACTGACTTTGCGCAACCGTGCCTACCTGGTGCGGGCTGATGGACAACTCGGCGGGTACTACGACAAGATGCGGCTGGTGCCGATTGCGGAGTATGTGCCCCTGCGACCCGTACTGGGTCACTTTGTTCGGCGCCTGGTTCAGACCGTGGGGGGTCTCGATGTCGCCGCCGGCAACCGACGGACCATCTTCGACATAGGCGGCGTGCGTCTGGCGGTACTGATCTGCTACGAGTCGCTGTTTCCCGACCTCAGCCGCAAGGCGGTTGCTGCGGGTGCCAACGTGCTTGTGAACCTGAGCAATGACGCCTCCTTCGGCCGTAGCGCCGAGCCTTACCAGGTGCTCGCAATGTCGGTCTTCCGGGCGGTCGAGAATCGCACGCCCATGGTTCGAGTCACCAACTCAGGGATAAGCGCCCTGGTAACCCCGCTCGGTGAGGTTGCCGCCGCGACGCCCCTCTTTACGCGAACGGTCGAGGTCGAAAACGTCGCTTGGCGCCAACTGCGAACCGTGTACACCACGGCGGGGGACCTGTTCGCCGAACTGTGCCTGGCGCTGTCGGTTGCCTCAGTCGCGGTGAGCTTCCTCATCCGCCATCTCACGGCCGTGCGCAGCCGGTAAATCGCTTCGGAACGTGTCAACGGAATTGAGACACTTGGGTTCCGCAATTAGCCGAGCAAGCGACCTCCAGGGTGGCCGGAGCAGGGGGGTGATCCAGACCTCTTGCGGGGGTCTGAGGACCTGCGGTCGGCCTCGCAGCCGGACCCGCCACTCTAGTCCGAGGCGGATCCTCCACGGATCACGACTATGACGGAGAGCCTGCGCGCTCGACCCGCGAATATCAGAGTGATTCACCGTCGCCTAAGGCCGTCACTTGCACGCCTCGCGCCAGCAAACCTCTGCGCTGCGACTTGACACGGTCGTTCCATATCAGTGTGCCGTCGCGTAAATATCTATAGCGAAGGACACGATCAGTTGCTGGGAAATGCGCCGCTTGCGGCGACAATCCAGTCCTTTCGGACCGCTGCCCTGCTACACTTACTTGACAGACGCTAGCGAGCCGGTTCATGCTCCAGGCTGCTGGGTTGCTGATACCGACGTGGCGCTCGACTGCGCGGCTTACCTCTTCTTTTTTTCAGGTTCGGGAATCTCCCCGGTTATACCGGCGAGCTTCCTGGCATAGTCCGCAAACTCGTTAACCGGGGTGAGTGCGCGCACCACCAGCTTGGCGCCATCCGGCGAGCCGCCGCCGTGCATGGTGCCGGGTACGCCGGCGCCCAAGGTAAGCCATTCGGTGAGTCTGGCCGCGCGCGCCCTTGCCTCTGCGCTGAACTTGTCGCAGGCCTGGACCGCTTTTTCCACCAAGTGGCCGTACTCGGGGTTCTTGAAATCCTGGTAAGACGGCAAACAGCCGGTCTCGGCGATGCCGCCTCCGATCTCCTGGCAAAGGCGCTTGGTCTCGTAGGGCAGCGTGGCCACCAGGACTTTATTGGCATGAGCAGCCAGCGAGTCGGACACCCAGGCGCCGCCAGGGCCTTTATTCCCAAGGGCCATGGCGCCAATCCCCATTGCGTAGGTGGCTTCGTTGTTGACCGCCATTTCTGCTGTCTTGTTGGCAAAAGTGTCGGCGGCCAGCCCGTTGATCCTGGCCATGAGCGCAGCCGCGCCAATCATGACGTCTCCCTGGCCCGCCACGCATGCCCCGATGCAGGCCCGGTAATTGGCGGTGAAATGCTCGATTATTTTGCCGGTGTACTTGAACTCCCTGCACATGAAGACTCTTTCGTTCGGCACAAAGCAGTCTTGAAAGATCAGGTAGGCCTGGGTGATGCCGGTGTCGGGGATGTCCCAGCCTTGGTCAAGTTCCCTGCCGTCGCTGGGACGGCGGGTTTCCACCACGGTAAGGCCCTCGATGTCCCTTGGCACCGCGCACGCGACAGCATAGTCCTGGTCTTGCTCGCGGTAGGCGCTGCCCGGCAGCAGGAAAATCTCGTTGGAGGCTGCAACACCGGCGATCATCGTTTTCACGCCGCTTATCACCACGCCTTCTGGCCGCACCTCCTTGATGTGCACGTGGCTGTCGGGGTTGGCTTGCTGGGAGGGCCTCAGGCTGCGGTCGCCCTTGGCGTCGGTCAGCGCGCCGGCCACCACCGTTCCTCTTTCCTGGCAATCGACGAGCCACTTTTTGAGTCTTTCCCGGTAATTGGTGCCGCATTCCTTGTCCATCACGGCGGTAACATTCCACATGACGTTCTGGGCGTTCCATCCGACACATACGCCGCCATTGCAGGTACCGGTGAAGCGGAACATCCAGCGCTTAAGCTTCGAATTGGCGATGATATCGTCCAGGGTTTCCATCAGGCCGTTCCAGCGGTGAATTTTCTCTCCGGTGAACGAGGAAGTCGTCGTGAAATCATGCTCGTACTGCGGATCGTTGGAGGCGTCGAATGCGCGCGCGTGGCTCTCAACGGTTCTCCTGGTCACAGGATCGGTGGTTACGTCCTGAATGAGATTGCCGAATTTGTAAATATTCGGCCTCAACGCCCTAAGGGATTCCAGGTATTCCTTTCTGGTTTTCAGTGCCATCGCTCGACTCCCATGATTGCTGCCTGAGTGGCTCCCATTTGATAGTCAGCGGTTGAGCCTCGGCGGGACCACTGTTCCTGGCCAATATCAGCCGCCTGATGGGCGGGGCGTGCTGGTGTTGAAAATCCCGGCGCTGGCCTCCTTCAGGCCTGATGATCGTGACAGTTTCGGGTCGCCTCTTAAGGTGGCATCGGCTTTGCCCCCTGGGCGGTGCGATCGCAACGAACCAGCAGACGAAGACGCAAAGGTGCTCTTCGTGCGAGACGCCAGCGCCACAGGCTCGCCGCGCGCGCAACCAGGCGGCTTACTCGGGCGGGACGATTACGACCTTGCCTTGCACCTGGTCGTTCTCCAGCAGCTCCTGTGCGCGGGTCAGCTCGGCAAGCGGCATCACGCGGTCCACCACTGGTTTTATCAAGCCTCGCTCGACGCAGCGCATCGCGTCGACCAGTTCGGCCTTGTTGCCCTGGTGCGAGCCGAGGTAGTTTTGCTGCTTGTTCCACAGCAGGCGCAGGTCGGTGACGGCTTCGTAGCCGGAGGTGGCGCCGCAGATGACCACCGTGCCGCCCCACCTGAGGCACTGCAGCGAGATCGGCCAGGTCTGCGAGCCGGCGTGTTCGAAGACGATATCGGCGCGCCGACCCCCGGTAATCTTCCTGACCTCCTGGAAAACGTCCTGTTTCTTGCGGTTGATGGTGAACTCGGCGCCCAGGCGGCGCGCCAGCTCAAGCTTCTGCTCGCTGGAGGCAACGGCGATCGGTCGGGCGTTGAACAGACGCGCCACCTGCACCGCCATCACGCCCAGACCGCCGCTGGCACCCCAGATCAGCACGAAATCACCCACCTGCACCCGCGCCCGCGAAACCAGCATCCGCCACGTGGTAAGGAGCACCAACGGGATGCTTGCGGCTTCCTCGAAGCTCAGGTTGCTCGGCTTGGGCAGCAGGTTGACCGCCGGCACCTTGGCGTACTGCGCGTGCGCACCGTCCAGTGGGCCGGTCTGAAAACCCCAGATTTTGAAGTCCGGACAGAAGTACTCCTCGCCGCGCAGACAGTTGTAGCATCGCCGGCAGGCGATTCCCGGATGGACAACCACTTCGTCGCCGCTCTTAACCGTTGTGACTTCGGAGCCGACCTCGATCACCTGGCCGGCCGCGTCCGAGCCGGAAATGTGCGGGAGAATCGTCTTCATGCCCGGCAGTCCCCGCCGCGCCCAGATGTCGTTATAATTGCAGGCCGACGCCCTGACCCGGATGACGGCTTCGTCGGGGCCGGCTTTGGGCTCGGCTACGTCGGCGTAGTGCAGCACCTCGGGCCCGCCGTGCTTTTCAAAGACCATCGCCTTCATGACGCTTCTCCTTTCGTGCCGGTGCGGCTCTCCAGGTCCGACAGGGTGCAGGCGGACCGTCATCGCCACGTTCCTTTTGCGCTTGCGGCGGGACAAAACTCAATGGCGAGCCTCCCGGCCAAGACCGAATCGGCTGGCGGGCTTAAGCATGGCGTAGAAGACCCGGCAGCGTAAATTTGTCAGCACCGTGAGAGGGCGGGGGTGCCGATGCGGCAGGCCTGCACCCTCACCCGCGCAGCGAGAGACGCTGCGCGGCCTCTCCCGCTTCGCGGGCGAGGCGAGGGGAGCAGAGCTGGCGCGCCCATTGCTCAAATCCCTTGGCGAACTCTCCGGCAATATACAAGGGCTCCTGCCCCGCGGGTCCGTTTGGCCCTCGCCGTCAGCGCTTCTACTGCACAGACTGATAGCAGCGGACAGGATTCGCAAGCCTTTTTTTCTGGTGCGGCTAGCGGCTGAAGCCTCAGAAATGGCAGCCGGCGGGCGCGAGCCGAGCCGACCGCGTGCGCTTAACCGGGTCAGGCGTGCGAAGCCGGCTGCGCCGGCGCCGGTCCGTCGCGCGAAGCAAGCGGTCTGCTAAATCAAGGCTACGCGCGTCGCCGGTGGTCCGTTCGGCTATCAGTCGGCCCCGGCGTCGGCGAAGTAGAACATCTCCTTGCTCGGATCGACGGCGAAGCGAATTCGCTCCAGGCAGCAATGGAAGCCGAGAAACGACGGCTTCCCTCGCCACTCTTCATTCTCAGGGACAAAGATGGTGGCTTCGAACTCCGTCCCTTCTCCCTTTTCCGGGACGAGCTTAGCACGACCGCGATAGCGCTGCCCGGTTAGGATGCCAGCGTGCGTGTTCAAGCGTACGCTGCCGAGACCGTCGGAGAAGACGATCCGTTCGGCAATGTCCGGAGAGCAAATCAGGTACGGTGCCCCGGTGTCTACAATTGCCGTGGTCTGTACTCCCTCTATTTCGAGAGGAACTGATATGCGCGCGTCGGACTGCGCCCCGTAGTCGTACTTCGCCCCCCCTTGAAACGTTAGCGTTAGCGGAATCACTGAATGTAGGTGACTAGGAGCCCTCGGACCCCTTTGATCGGCCCAACGAGTTCGACCAAGGCCTCAAGCGAGTCGGCCTCGCCGGCCAATATGCCGTTCTTAACTGCGACCCACTTGCTCCTGTGGCGGGTTCGGTTTCGCTTGAGCCAGTCCATGTTCAATCCCATCTCGGGCTCAGCCGGAAGGTTGGACCTTATCACCTTGGCGGGCGCCTCCAGCTCCGCATATCGCCGTATTAGCTGGTGGTCGGGAAACCGCTCGACTCCTTTCTCAGAAAGCCGGCGGGCGGTCATAAAGGCGCCCGCCAGTAGCGCGAGCTTGATCGCCCGGATGAAGTCCTCGGGCGAACGTGACGACCAGTCGATCTGCCGGCAAATCGCATCGAAGCGCCCAGCCTCGCCCGCTTCGGCTGCCGCCGATAGATCTACCTGCCAAAGGCGATCGCTAGTGTGCAAGGAGAATCCGCAGGCTTTTAGCTCGGCGCCCCAGGTCTTCGGGTCGCGATGGAACGAAGCCGTGGGTTAACTCGCCCGCGGTAGCGCCGGCCGGACTCAGGTGCATCTCGAGGGTAACTTCCTGACCTGCGAATTCGAGTTGCGCCGCAGAAGCCTGTTCCAGGGAGATATCCCATCTACGGAACGCGGCGTATAAGGCCTGCCCGATCTCGCCGCTCCTCTGCGACCACGCGCGAATCATCGGCTCTTTGTAGATAGCGCGGTAATCGAAGGAAGCCAACCGTACCGTCGCGTCGATTTTGCCGGCCATTACGACCTCCAACTTTATATTGTTGCCCAACCTGGCACGTTTGGCTAGCGTTGCCGGGGTCTGTGGATTTTCACACGTCGCGAAGACAGCAGTCCGGAAAGCGCCGGCCAGAGGACCGGGCACGGCTGCTTATCTGACGAGGGCGGCGCCGCCCTTGCGCGGGTCAACTGCCCCTTCCAGTTTTGCTGGAGAGATGCGCAGCGCCTCGACCGCACCCGTGAACCAAGGCGTGCCGATCTCATAGCCCATCCGCCCTAACTCCTGCGCGGTCGATGCCGGGATGCCGCTTTCGACCGCAACGACCGGAGAGCCGGGGAACTCGAAAATACGCGGGCTTGCCACCGCCTGGGCGGGCGGCAGGTGGAAATCAACCAGGTTGAGAAAAACCTGGAGCACGCCGGTTAGAATCGTCGGACCGCCCGAACCTCCCAGCGCCAGCACCGGACGGCCATCTTTGAGCACAATCGTCGGCGTCATGCTCGACCGGGGCCGCTTTCCGGGAGCGATCCGGTTGGCGCGGTCGGCGGCCTTGCCGTTGGCGCGGCCTTCGCCGAGCGTGAAATCGTCCATCTCGTCGTTGAGGATGATCCCGAGTTCAGGTACGGCCAGCTTGGCTCCGAAAAACCGGTTGATCGTGGTCGTGGCGACAACGACGTTGCCGGCGGCGTCGGCCACGATGAAGTTCGAGGTGCCGTGGTCTTCTGAGGCGGCCGCCGGCGCGGGCTGGCGAAGCCCGAAGGCACGCCGGCGCGCTTCGGCAAGATGGGCCGGCGACAAAAGCCGCTCGGTCGGCACCGACACGAAGCCCGGGTCGCCAAAGTAGGACCGATCGGCGAAACCCTGGCGTATGACGGCGATAAGACGCGCCAGGTAGGGCGCCGAGTTAAGCCCAAGCCCCGCCGCTTCGCCGCCCTGAAGCATACCAAGCATCTCGAGCACCACGCCGGCAGCGGAAGGAGGCGACGGCACGTAGACCGTCAGAGCGTGGTAGTTAAGGGAGAGCGGCCGGCGCCAGATCGGACGGTACGACCGCAAGTCGCGCCGGCTCATTACTCCGTGCCGTAAACGCAGGTAGCGGACCATCGCTTGCCCGACCCGGCCCCGGTAAAAGCGTTCGACCGGGTGGTCGCCCAGGCGCAAAAGCGTCTGGGCCAGCTCCGCCTCGCGCACCGTGCCGGTGTTGCGGGCGGCGCCCGTGGCGTCGAGGAACTTGGCGGCCAGGTAGGGGTCGTTGCGAAGCTCAGCGCTGGCGATTGCGATCTCACGCGCCAGCAGGCGGTCGATCGGTACGCCCTGGCGGGCGAGGGCAGCGGCTGGAGCGGCCAGTGCCGAAAACGGCATCGTGCCGAAGCGCCGGCGGGCTTGCTCCAGGCCGGCCAGTTCTCCCGGCACGGCGACGGCCAGAGGCCCGAGTCGGGCAAGTGCCTGCTCGACCTTGCCGCCGCGCAGGTAAAGGCTCGGCAGCGCCCGTAACGGCGCCCGCTCGCGGTAGTCAAGCAAGTAGACGCGGCCGGTGCGCGCCAGGTAGATGACCATAAAGCCGCCGCCGCCGATTCCGCACGAGGCGGGACGGGCAACGCCCAGCGCAAGCGAGGTGGCAACGGCCGCGTCGACGGCGTTGCCGCCCTGTTTCATCACCTCGATTCCGGCCTGCGCCGCAAGCGCGCTTTCCGCAACCACGGCTATCGGCGCCGGTAGTGCCGCCGATCGCGGCGAGGCTGCTCGGGCCGGGCCCGCGCCGGCGAGGAGATGCGCGAGCAGCAGCCCTAAGGCGAGAAACAGGCGCGGCTGACCGAGCTGCCCGGCCGGCCTGCGCGCCCAGGCGCGCCGGCCACAGTTCTTGGCGCCGGGCTTCGCCGGTTTGGCAGTCAGATAAAGCTGGACTTTAGCGCCGGCTGCCACGCGCTTTAAGCGACCGCTCACGCTTTGGGCCGCGGCTTTTTTCAGGATGAATGCTTGGTGTTGCGGTCGGGGTGGCGCACCGTGAGCACCGGGCAAGGGGCCTTTCGCACCACGCGCTCGGCCACGCTGCCCAAAAGCACGTGCGCCAAGCCGCCGCGGCCGTGGGTTGCCAGTACGATAAGGTCGGCCTTTTCGGTTTTGGCGGCCCCGGCGATCTCGAGGAAGGGCGCGCCGATCCTAACGATGCTGCGCGCTCTTAACCCCGCCTGGCGCAGGCGTTCGACCCGCTTGTCGAGTTCGCGCACGGCAAGCAGCCGCTGTTCTTCGACGATCTGGTTGATGGTTCCGGCGTCCAGGGCCGTCTCCGGCTCTCCCAGGATCAGCGGCGGCAACGGCTGAGCCACGTGCAGCACGACGATCTCGCAGGAAAAGCGCGTGGCGATCTCCTGGGCGTAGCCAAGGGCGTACTCGCTGTCCTCGGAGAAGTCGGCGGCGAACAAAATCCGGCTGAAGGTCGGCACGGTGCGAACAATACCGCGCACCGGCTCTAACGGCAAGACCCCGAAGGACGCGATCTGTTGCTCGGCGCACCGGCGGCGTCGGGCCGGCCAAAGGCGGGCTTACCTCTCATCCGGGTTGCAGGCTTTGCCGCGGCCCAAGGCGGCTGCCTAAGCGTTGCGCGCCCGCCCCTCAGGATCCGCCCGACTATCGACGGCAGACCCAGGCCGCGCCTACAATCAGGCTCATGGCGGTTGAACCGTGGTTGGAAGTTTCGCCGCTCGATGAGTTTGTCGCGGCCATCGAGGGGATATGCGAGCGCCCGCTTCGGCGCTGGCGGGCGCAACGGCCCGCTTTGCGCCGCGCTCGCGCGCAGGTTCGCGAGCTTGCCGCGCGCTTTGAAGTCGTGCTCGACGCGGCCGGCTTCGCGCCGGAGCTAAGCGCGGTGTCGGTCGGTTCCGAGGAGCTCAGGATTTCGCTCGGGGCGCGCGACGGGCGGGTCGTGCACAGCGTGGTCTGCTTCGGCGCCGCGGTTGACCCCGAGCGCGCCGTGGCGCGCTGGAAAGGCAATATGCTCACGGTGACCGTTGCCAAGCTTAACTGGCAGGAGGCTGAGTGAGCGAGCCGGCAAACCCACATTCTGACGAGCAGCCGCAAGCCGCAGGGCGGGCGCCGGCGGATGCGCCCACCCTCGAGCTGGCGGCTGCCGAGCTCAGGACCGAGCCGGTCATCGCTGCCGAGGCGCTTGTGCGCGCAAGCGAGGGGGCGAGAACTAAGGCGCTTTTGGGCCAGGAGCGCGCGCTTGAGGCGCTTAGGCTGGGCGCGGGTATCGGCACGCCCGGCTACAACGTGTTTGTCAGCGGTCTTCGCGGGCGCCAGGAGCGCGAGTCGGTCCTGGCCCTGCTGCGGGAAAAAGCGGCCACGATGACCACCCCCGGCGACTGGGTCTACGTCTACAACTTCCGCCAGCCCGAGTCGCCGCTGGCGATCCGGCTCGGCGCCGGCCAGGGCGCGGTCCTGCGCCAGGCGATGCGCGATCTGGTCGAATTCGTCGTCGAGCAGCTTCCCAAGGCCTTCCGCCGGGAGGAGTTCGAACGCGAGCGCGCCGCGCTGCGCGACAAGTATAACCAGCGCGCGCAGGAATTGTTCGCCAATCTCGAGACCCAGGCGCGCCAGCGCGGATTTGCCGTGCGGACGCTTGCCGGCGGGCAGGTAATCGCCGTCCCGGTCGTCGCAGGCCGAGTGCCGCAGTCGCCCGAGGAGCTGAGCCGCGAGCTGGAGGCGCTGCCCGAGGCCGAACAGGCGCGGATCGGCCGCGCCCAGTTGGAACTCCAGGAAGAGTTGGCCCGCCTGGTGGTGCGCCAGCAGGAAATGATGCGCGAGCTGGTCGCCGACGTGCGCGCGATCGAGCGCGCCTTTGCCGCCCGCGCGGTCGGCCCCGCCATCCAGGAGCTGAAAGGCCGCCTGGCCGGCCCGAGCATTGAGAGCTACCTGGATCGGGTGCAGGAAAATATCCTGGACAACCTGGACCGCTTTCGCCAGGAACTTGACGCCCGGGCCGGCGAGGGCGGCGCTGCGGGACCGGTTGCGCCCCGGCCGCCGCGTTTCGTCGAGTATGAGGTCAATCTGCTGGTGGACAATTCCGCCCTCAAGGGCGCGCCCGTCATCTGGGAAGACGCACCGAGCTACCGCAACCTGTTCGGCACCATCGAGCGGAAGGTCGACGCCTTCGGCCGCGTATCGACCGACTTTACCCAGATAATGGCCGGTTCGTTCCTGCGGGCGGCCGGCGGCTTCCTGGTACTTGACCTCGACGACGCGCTGGTCGAACCGGGCGGCCCGAAGACGCTCAAGCGGGCGCTCAAAACCGGGCGGCTCACCCTCGAGACCTACGAACCGATTTCCTTTTTCGCGCCGGCCGGGCTTAAGCCCGAGCCGATCGAGGTGACCACCAAGGTGATCGCGCTCGGGAGCGACTACGTTTACAACCTGCTTTATTTCTACGACCCGGATTTTGCCGGCCTGTGGAAGGTCAAGGCCGAGATACGTCCGGTGGTTGATTTGCATGATGAGGCGATCCTCCACTACGCGGCCTGCCTGGGGAGCCTCTCGCGCAGCGAGGGGCTGCCCGGCTTTGAGGCCGAGGCGATTGGCCGCGTGGTCGAGTACGGGATGCGGCTGGCGGGCGATCGGCGCCGCCTGCTGGCGGTGATGGAGCCGATCGAGGACCTCGGGCGCGAGGCCGCTTTCTACGCGCGCGGCGAGGGCGCCTCCCGCGTGAGCGCCGCGCACGTCGACCGCGCCCTTGGCGAGCGCATATTGCGCCTTAACTTCATCGAAGAGGAAATCCGCCGGCTCGTCGCCGACCAGGTCCTGGTCGTTGAGCTGGAAGGGCGCCGGGTCGGCCAGGTCAACGGCCTGGCGGTGCTCGATGTCGGCGGCTACAGCTTCGGGCGGCCCTCCCGGGTGACGGCCGCGGTGGCGCTCGGGCAGGCCGGGGTGATCAACATCGAGCGCGAGGTAAGGCTTTCGGGCTCAACCCACGACAAGGGGGTCATGATCCTGAGCGGTTTTTTGCGCGGGCGCTTCGGTCAGGAGCTGCCGGCCGCGATGACCGCCAGCATCTGTTTCGAGCAGTCTTACTCGGGAATCGACGGCGACAGCGCCAGCTCGGCCGAACTCTACGCGCTGCTGTCGGCGCTCAGCGGCTTGCCGCTGCGCCAGGACTTGGCCGTGACCGGCTCGATCGATCAGCACGGCCGCGTCCAGGCGATCGGCGGGGTCAATGAAAAGATCGAAGGCTTTTACCGCGTGTGCAAGGCGGTTGGACTTAGCGGCACGCAGGGGGTGTTGATCCCGCGCGCCAACGTTGCCCACCTGATGCTCGAGCGCGAGACGGTCGAGGCGGTGTCCAGGGGCCTTTTCCATGTCTATGCCGTCGAGCATGTGGACCAGGGGATCGAGCTGCTGTCGGGGGTGCCGGCGGGCACGCCGGCTCAGGCGGGAACGATGAACTACCTGGTTGCGCGGCGTTTCAGGGAGATTTCGGATGTCCTGCGCGACCGGCCGCAGGGCGAGAGCCGGATGGTTTCGGCTTCGGCAGCCGGGCCGTTGCCGCCCGGGCCGCCGGCGCCGCCGCGCCCGCCGGCACGCGGGCCCGGCGGGGCGCCGCCTGCGGACGTATCCGGGTGAGCCGCACGCCGAACAGCCGTGACGTGTCCCGCCTTGGCTTGCGCGGCGCCTGCCGCCTTTGCGCCGCCAGGCATGCGCCGGTCCCGGCGCATCCGGGACCAACCAGCCGGCAGGCCGTAGTGAGCCGGCCTCAAGTCTGGCCGCTAAGCCGGGTAGCCAAGCTTCGTCGATTGCCGGAGAGCCAATGACCATCGACCTCAGACTTAATCCCGATGAAGTGCCGCTTTTGCTCGACCTCTACGAGCTTACGATGGCGGCTGCCTACTTTAAGCAGGGGCGCAACGATAGCGCCTGTTTCAGTCTGTGGGTGCGCCGGCTGCCAAAGCGGCGCGGCTTTCTGGTCGCCGCGGGCCTCGAGCGCGTACTCGAGGTGCTCGAACAGTTCCACTTTAGCCAGCCCGCGCTGGACTACCTGGATTCGCTCCATATGTTCGGCAGCGATTTTCTCTCCTGGCTTGCGGGCTTGCGGTTTAGCGGCGAGGTCTGGGCGCTGCCCGAGGGAACGATTTTCTTCGGACAGGAGCCGCTGCTCGAACTGCGCGCCCCGCTGATCGAGGCCCAGCTCGTTGAGACGCTGGCGCTCAACCAGATCGGGCTGGCAACGCTTATCGCCAGCAAGGCGGCACGGGTCACGGCGGTTGCCGGAGGGCGGCGGCTGGTCGAGTTCGGGCTCAGGCGCACGCAGGGGGCGGACGCCGGTTTGGTGGCCGCGCGTTCGAGCTACCTGGCGGGTTTCGCAGGCACCTCGAACGTGTTGGCCGGCCTGCGCTACGGCCTCCCGCTCTACGGCACGATGGCCCACAGCTTTGTCATGGTGCACGACCACGAGCGCGAAGCCTTCGCGCGCTACGCCGAGGCCTTTCCCAATCAGACCACGCTGCTGGTCGATACCTACGACGTCGCCAAGGGAGTGGACAACGCCGCGCGGGTTGCCCTGGAGCTTGGCCGGCGCTCGATCAAGGTAAACGGCATCAGACTCGACAGCGGCGACCTCGCCGCGCTCAGCCGCGCCGCGCGGGCGACGCTGGACCGCCGCGGGCTAAAGGCAGTCTCCATCCTGGCCAGCGGCAACCTCGACGAGTATCGGGTGCGCGAACTGGCCGAGGCCAAGGCGCCGATCGACGCTTTCGGCGTGGGCACGGCGATCGGCGTCAGCGCCGACGCTCCGGCGCTCGACGTTGCCTACAAACTGGTCGAGTACGGCGGGCAGGCCCGGCTCAAGACCTCCGAAGGTAAGATGAGCCTGCCGGGCCGCAAGCAGGTCTTTCGGGCTTGCGACAGCGAGGGCCGTCCCGTCTCGGACCTGATTGGACTTTTCAACGAGCGGGCCGACCAGTTGCGCGGGGAGTTCCGGCCCGAGCCGGCCGTGGTGCGGCCGCTCTTGGAAGAGCAGATGCGCGCTGGGCGGCGCCTGCGCCCGGCGCCGGACTTGGCCGCACTGCGCGCGCGTTTCCTTGCCGAGCTGGAGAAACTCGACCGCCGCTACCAGGACCTCGACCGTCCCGCTTCCTACCCGGTGCGCTGCAGCGCGGCGCTGGAGGCGCTGCTAAAGCGCGAAAGGGAAAGCCTCGACCGCCGCCAGGATTGAAGGTGGGCGGCAGGGTTGGAACCGGCCGGCCGGCTCAGGCGTAGCGTTCGGGGGCGCCCGCCGAGCTGGCCCGGTGGCCCCCTTGCTCGGCCGCGATGGCTCTGAGCGTCTCGGCGGTGTCCAGCAGACACGCCTCGGTGGTGGCCCAATCGATGCAGGGGTCGGTGACGGAGACGCCGTAACGGAGCTGGGAGAGGTCGGGCTTCAACGGCTGACTGCCCTGCTGGATGTTGCTTTCGAGCATTACGCCCATCACGGCGGGGCCTTCCTGCCGCATCTGGTCGACCAGCGCGGCCAGCACCTCGGGCTGCTTGCGGTAATCCTTGTTGGTTTGCGCATGCGAGCAGTCGACGACCACGCGCGGCTC
>JAJYRQ010000035.1:20000-35082 GCA_021794015.1 Deltaproteobacteria bacterium
AGGAGCGTTCCAGTTGCCTGCGAAGTGCGACCGGCAAGGACGCATGGAGGCCCTGGAAGCGATTATGCAGACACGAGTAGCGATAAAGAGGGTTAGAAACCCTCTCGCCGTGAGTCCAAGGTTTCCTGGGTAAAGTTAAACTGCTCAGGGTTAGTCGGTTCCTAAGCCGAGGCTGAAAAGCGTAGGCGATGGCAAGCGGGTTAATATTCCCGCACCACCGGGCAGACGTTTGAGCTACGGGGTGACGGAGAAGGGTAGGCCAGCCGGGTGTTGGACGTCCCGGTTCAAGCCGGTAGGCGGAAGCGGTAGGTAAATCCGCCGCTTCGTTAACGCCGAGAGGTGACGACGAGCGACTGCGTAAGCTTTCGCGAAGTGGCTGAGCCCAGGCTCCCGAGAAAAACCTCTACGCGAGTCTGTCGGGTGACCGTACTACAAACCGACTCAGGTGGACGGGTAGAGCATACCAAGGCGCTTGAGAGAACTGCGGTTAAGGAACTCGGCAAATTGACACCGTAACTTCGGAAGAAGGTGTGCCTGCTGGCGTGAGCGGCCTCGCGCCGCAAAGCGCCGGCGGGTCGCAGAGAGCAGTGGGTGGCGACTGTTTAGCAAAAACACAGGACTCTGCCAAGCCGCAAGGCGAAGTATAGGGTCTGACGCCTGCCCGGTGCCGGAAGGTTAAGGGGACCCGTTAGCCCGCAAGGGCGAGGCGGGGAACCGAAGCCCCGGTAAACGGCGGCCGTAACTATAACGGTCCTAAGGTAGCGAAATTCCTTGTCGGGTAAGTTCCGACCTGCACGAATGGCGTAACGACTTCCCAACTGTCTCGACCGCAGACTCAGCGAAACTGCACTCTCGGTGAAGATACCGGGTACCCGCGGCAGGACGGAAAGACCCTGTGCACCTTTACTGCAGCTTTACAGTGAACTTAGGGATCGCATGTGTAGGATAGGTGGGAGGCTGTGAAACCGCGGCGCCAGCCGCGGCGGAGCCACCCTTGAAATACCACCCTTGTGGTTCCTGGGTTCTAACCAGCGCTCTTACCGGGCGTGGGACACTGTATGGCGGGTAGTTTGACTGGGGCGGTCGCCTCCCAAAAGGTAACGGAGGCGCGCGAAGGTCCTCTCAGGCTGAGTGGAAACCAGCCGTCGAGCGTAATGGCATAAGAGGGCTTGACTGCAAGAGCGACGGCTCGAGCAGGTGCGAAAGCAGGTCATAGTGATCCGGTGGTCCCGCATGGAAGGGCCATCGCTAATCGGACAAAAGGTACGCCGGGGATAACAGGCTTATCTCTCCCAATAGTTCACATAGACGGGGAGGTTTGGCACCTCGATGTCGGCTCGTCACATCCTGGGGGTGAAGTAGCTCCCAAGGGTTCGGCTGTTCGCCGATTAAAGTGGCACGCGAGCTGGGTTCAGAACGTCGTGAGACAGTTCGGTCCCTATCCGCCGTGGGCGCAGGATACTTGAGGGGAGTTGTCCCTAGTACGAGAGGACCGGGACGAACGCACCGCTGGTGTTCCGGTTGTGGCGCCAGCCGCATCGCCGGGTAGCTATGTGCGGATCGGATAACCGCTGAAAGCATATAAGCGGGAAGCCCACCCCAAGATGAGGTATCCCGACGCAAGTCCTAAAGGCCCCTCCAAGACAAGGAGGTTGATAGGCCGGAGGTGTAAGCGCTGCAAGGCGTTGAGCTGACCGGTACTAATCGGCCGTGCGGCTTGAACACCAAGTTTGTCGCTGGGAAAGCTGACTTTACCGTGGCCGCCTTCAAGGTCGTCAGCGCCGCGCTCGAGTCCCTGCATTCAGTTGTCATGCTAATTAGGCGCTGGCTCGCCTGAGCGCCGGCGCAGAGTTTCCGGCCGCCATAGCGGAGGTGAAACACCCGTTCCCATCCCGAACACGGCAGTTAAGCCCTCCAGCGCCGATGGTACTGTGCCTGTAGGCGGCACGGCAGAGTAGGTCGCGGCCGGGAGTTCTTCGCGGGCGAAGCAGCATGCTTCGCCCGCGTCGTTTCTGGCCGCCCTGAGCGGAGCGCAAGCCGAGTCGAAGCGAGAGAGGGGGGCCGCGTCCAGTGCCGCGGCTGTGGCAACTGCCCCCCCTCACCCTTCCCTCTCCCCCCGAGGGGAGAGGGAAAGAAGAAGGCGTGTGGCCTGCTCCCCAACTTAGCCGCAGTCATAAGTAGAGTCGGTTGATGTTTGCCCGAGGTGGGGCGGTGGAGCAAGGGGACGGTCCGTGGAGCCATAAGTGGCTCAAGCGGACCGTCCCCTTGCCGGTCTCTGAACTCCACTGGCGTGAGCGCGCCGAGGCTCGAATGCGGGCGGACATGGTTGTAGTCGTGCCGCCACGTCTCGATGATCTGGCGTGCTTCGGCCAGGCTTAAAAACAGCTGCTCGTTGAGGCACTCGTCGCGCAGCTTGCTGTTGAACGATTCGATGAAGGCGTTCTGCACCGGCTTGCCGGGCGCGATGTAGCGCCAAGCCACGCGGCCCGCAGCCCAGCGCAAGATTGCCATGCTGGTCAGTTCGGTTCCATTATCGCTGACGATCGCCCCGGGGGTGGCGCGTTCGAGCACCAACCGTTCCAACTCCCGCGCCACTCGGACCCCGCTCAATGAACTATCCGCCACCGTCGCCAGGCACTCGCGGCTGAAGTCATCGACCACGCACAGGATGCGCAACCGCCGCCCATCGGCGAGTGCGTCGGACACGAAGTCGAGCGACCAGCGCTGGTTGATCGCGCGGGGCGCTTCCATCGGCGCGCGCGTTCCCAGCGCGCGCTTGCGCCCACCCCGCCGGCGCACGATCAACCGCTCCTCGCGGTAGAGCCGGTAGAGCTTCTTGTGTTCCATCGCATGCCCCTCGCGCCTGAGCAGCCAACCCAGCCTGCGATAGCCAAACCGCCGCCGCTCAGCCGCCGCTCTTTCTGTCACATATGGGGGCTCCGCCCGCGTGCAAGGCGTGAGGCGATAACCCCGGGGAACCGGTCGCAGTCATAGATTCGGCCTGTTGGTGGGGCTCGAGACCGCCCGTGGCTTTGACTGCAATCCGCGCGCCCAGGTCTCCGACCATTCCCGCGCGCCGCGGCGCCCTTGCGGGCAGGCTCCAGGGCCGCGCCGTCAGTTGACATTGCTACGGCCGCAGACCGGCGTCAAGGTTCGCCGCGCAGCCCTGCGCCGGCAGCTCAAGGACTCGCAATGCCGCGCCGGGTAACGGCATTACGGGACCTCCCAGGCGGCCGGGAGAGCTTCCCAAAGGTTGCGAGCGGGGGGTCGTTGCGCTAAGGTTGGCCCGAGGCGGGCGCTATGCGCTGCCCTATCTGCAAGAAGCCGACCGACGGCTCGGCGGCTAATCGCTGGCGGCCATTTTGCTGCGAGCGCTGCCGCCTTATCGATTTCGGCCGCTGGATGGGTGAAGACTACCGCGCGCCGGACGCACCCGGCGAGCGGGTGCGTGAACCGCGGCCCGCCGACAGGAAAGACTAGCTTGGGTGCGGGCTGGCCGAAAACCGACGACAACGCGTACAAGCCGCCCACGCTTATCCATCCCACGGCGGTCGTCGGCCCCGAGGTCGAGTTGTCCGAAGGCGTCGAGGTGGGCCCGTTCTGCCTGCTCCGGGGCAAAATCCGAATCGGCGCCGGGACGCGCCTGATAAGCCACGTCGCCGTCTTCGGCGACACCGAAATCGGCTGCAACAATGTCCTTCATCCCTTCGCGGTGGTCGGGGATGAGCCGCAGGATATCTCCTACCGCGGCGGCCCGCGCCGGGTGCGGATCGGCGACCGCAACGTCCTGCGCGAAGGCGTAACGGTCCATCGCGGCAGCGAACGCGGCGAGGTGACCGTTGTCGGCAATGACAATTTCCTGATGCAAAACTCCCATGTCGCGCACGACTGCCGCGTTGGCAATTCGGTAATCCTGGGCGGAGGAGCGCTGTTGGCCGGCTGGGTCGAGGTGGGAGACATGGCGCTTATCTCGGGCAACTGCGTGGTCCATCAGTTCGTGCGGATCGGGCGGCTTGCCCTGATGCGGGGCCTGAGCCGCACCAGCCGTGATATCCCGCCCTTTTGCGTGGCTGACCAAACGCACACGCTTCGCGGTATAAATGTCGTCGGGGTAAGGCGTGCCGGCTTTAGCGCGCAATCGATTGCCGCCTTGCGGCGCGCCTTCGCGTTGCTTTTTGGCACGCGGCGAAACCTCCGGATCGCGCTCGAACAGCTTGGCGAGCCGGGCGGGCTCGCACCGGAAGTCGAGGAGCTGGCAGCCTTTATCCGCAGCTCGCGCCGCGGCGTTGCCTTCGGACGCAAAGCCGCGGCGCGGGAGGAGCCAGAGCCGGCATAGCGAGCGGGCCGCGCTCAGGCGATTTTATGCATTGGCGATTCCGACCTAAGTGATGGTAATATTCGCCTTGAAGAAAAAGAAGTTCTGCTTGAATTGCAAGCCGCCCTGCAAGGGGCGAGCAAGGGCCGGAGACGAAGGCCCGCGGACGGCTCGGACCGTCCGGCCGAGGCCCCCTGCGGACGTTGAGCTCGAACCCACGCCGAAAGGCGTTTGAGGCGAAGGCGCTGGCCAATGATCAAAGGTAAGATTCGAATGATCGCCGGCGTCGCGGTTATCGTGCTGGCCGTCGGCTATCTGATCGAAACCGCGATCAGGAGCACGGCCGAGTACTACCTCACGGTAGGCGAGGTGCGAGCCAGGGCTGCCGAGCTCGGCGGTAGCGACCTGCGCGTGGCCGGCCGGGTTGTATCTGACACGGTTAGCTGGGATCCCCGGTCGCTCACCCTGCGCTTTCTGCTTGAGCCGACGCCGGCGGCGGCAGGGCAGGCGCCGGCGTCGGGCGCGGCCGCCGGCGCGCGGCTTAGCGTGGTCTGCCGGGGCCAGCCCAAGCCGGACATGTTCGCCGCGGGGCGTGATGTTATTGTCGAGGGGCGGCTGGTGGACGGCTCGAAGATCGAGGCTCGCCAGGTGCTGACCAGTTGTCCGTCGAAGTACGTGCCGGCCCAGGAGGCAAAAAAGTAAGTTATGGTTGCGCTCGGCCGGCTTTCGCTCGCGCTTGCCCTGGTGCTGGCGCTCTACTCGGCGGCGGCCAACTTTTACGGCGCGCGCCGGCGGGAGGAGGGGTTTATCGCCAGCGGTCGGCATGCGATCTGGGCGATGGCCGCGATGGTGAGCGTGGCGATGGCGGTTTTGTGGGGCGGGCTTTTCACCCACGACTTTTCGCTGGCCTACGTTGCTTCCTACTCCAGTTCGTCCCTGCCGCCGGTTTACCAGGTAACGGCGCTTTGGGGCGGGCAGGAAGGCTCGCTGCTTTTCTGGAGCTGGCTGCTCTCGCTGTTTACCGTGCTGGTGGCGCTGCAGAACCGCGGGCGTAATCCCGAGGTGGCGCCTTACGCGCTGGGCGTGCTGGGGCTGCTGGCAGCTTTTTTCTTCGGGATGCTCAACTTCGTGACGCCGCCGTTTGCGCTGCTCAGCTCGGCGCCGGCCGAGGGCGCCGACCTAAACCCTTTGCTGCAGAACTACTGGATGGCGATCCATCCGCCGTCGCTTTACACCGGCTACGTGAGCGCCTCGGTACCGTTTGCCTTTGCCTGCGGCGCGCTCATCACGGGGCGACTGGACGACGGCTGGATACGGAGCACGCGGCGTTGGGCGGTCTTTTCCTGGTTCTTTTTGACGCTGGGCAATCTGTTCGGCGCGCGCTGGGCGTACGAGGTGCTGGGCTGGGGCGGCTACTGGGCCTGGGACCCGGTGGAGAACGCGGCGCTGATGCCGTGGCTGGTGATGACGGCCTATCTGCATTCGGTGATGATCCAGGAGCGCAAGGACATGCTCAAGGTATGGAACCTGGCGCTGGTTGGGCTGGCCTTTGCGCTTACGCTTTTCGGCACGTTTGTGACGCGCAGCGGGATTATCTCGTCGGTCCATTCGTTCACTGAGTCGGGGCTTGGCCCGTATTTTCTGACCTTTCTGCTGGCGGTGGTCGGGGCGTATACGGCGCTGGTGGCGTGGCGGTTTCGGATGCTGCGTGGGCCGGCGCAGCTTGAGTCGTACCTGTCGCGCGAGGCAGCCTTCCTTTTCAACAATCTGGTGCTGGTCGGGATCGCCTTTGCGGTTTTCTGGGGGACGCTCTTCCCGGTGCTTTCGGAGGCGGTGCGCGGGGTGAAGATAACCGTGGGGCCGCCGTTTTTCGACAAGGTCAACGGGCCTCTGGCGCTGGCGCTGATGCTGCTGATGGGGGCGGGGCCGCTGATTGCCTGGCGCCGCACCACGATGCGGGCGCTGGCGCGGACCTGCCTGTCGCCGGCCGGGGCGGGCGTTGCCACCGGGCTGGCAGCGGCGCTGGCCGGGCTTCGCAGTTGGTACGTGCTGGCGGGCTTTTCGCTCTCGGCCTTCGCGCTGGGCAGCGTCTTCGAGGAGTTTCGCAAAGGGGTCGGCGCCCGCCGCCACATGGTCGCCGAGCCGCCGGCGCGCGCGCTGGTCAGCCTGGTGGCGAAAAACAATCGCCGCTACGGCGGCTACCTGGTCCATGTCGGCGTGGCGCTCGCCTTTATCGGGATCATCGCGTCTTCCTTCTTCCGCACCGAAGTCAAGCGCAGCGTAGGCGTTGGCCAGAGCTTTGCCGTCGGCCCCTACCGGCTCAAGTACCTCGGCCTGGACGAGTCCGAGACGATCCATCTCGAACGCGCCGCGGCCCGGGTGGAGGTGATGCGGGGCGGGCGGACGATCGCCGCGCTGCGTCCCGCCAAGCTCTTCTATCGCCGGCCCGAACAGCCGGCCACCGAGGTTGCCATCAGGTCGACGCTTGCGGCCGACCTTTACGTGGTGCTGGCGGGCGTCGACGATCGAAGCGGACTTGCCACGTTCCAGGTCTTTTTGACGCCGCTGGTATCGTGGCTCTGGCTGGGCGGCCTCGTGATGGCTCTGGGAACAGTGGTTGCGATGTGGCCCAACGTGCGCGAGCGCGCCGCCATTGCCGCAGGGCTGCGTCCGCTGCGCTTCGAGGAGACCGGGACGGCAACGGTGGCTGCAGATGGGTGAGCCGGCGCGGCGCCGAGGCCGTGCGCGCCGGGCGCTTTTTGCCAGGACGGCGGCGCTGGGTTTGTCGGCCTGGGCTCTGGCGCTGGTGTTTGCGCCTTCTGCCGGATTTGGCGCGGGCAGCGGAATCGTCGCCGAAGAGGCGGCCGAGGGGCTCACCTGCCAGTGCGGATGCGGCCTCACCGTGGCCAACTGCAACCATCCGAACTGCAGCTTCGCCGTGCCGGCGCGGGAGAAGATCGCGGCGATGGCCGCGCGCGGGATGAGCGCCGCCGCGATCATCGAGGAGTTCCGCAAAATCTACGGCGAAAAAGTCCTCTCGGCACCTACCACGCAGGGATTCAACCTCCTGGCCTGGATTACCCCTTTCGCAGCCATGGGTGGCGGGCTGCTGGCCTTGTTGGCTGCGGCGCGGCGCTGGCGAACCGCGCACGCGGATGAGAGCGCGCCGGTTGGCGATTCCTCCGGCGGCAAGCCGCCGTGGGCGGCCGCGCTGCGCCGAGAACTGGAGCGCGAAGTCGGGGAGAACCTATGATCGGGGTTGACTTGGCGGCGCTGCTGATCGTCGCCGGCGTGGCTCTGTTCGTGGCCGCGCCGCTTGCCGAAAGCGGCCGGCGCCGGCAGCGCGAGTCGTTTGCCGAGCGGGAACTGGACCGGCTCGAGCACGAACGCGCCCTTGCCGTGCAAGGGCTGAGAGAGCTGCGCTTCGACCGCGAAATGGGCAAGATTGGCGAGGCCGACGCCCAGGCGCTCGGCGCCGACCTCGAGGCCCGAGCTATCGCCGCGCTCCAGGGGATCGCCCGGATGCGCCAGCCGGGTGCCCCGCTTGGCCGCCCGGCCGGGGCGCCAGCCGCCAACGGCGGCCAGGCGCGCGCGCCCGGCACCGCCGAGGCAGTCGCCGGTTTCGGCAAACCTCAAAGCGGGCGCGTCTTGGCTGGCCGGCTGCAAGCGGCTCCCGAGGCGGCCTTGCGCGATGCTGCGGCGGGTACGGATAGCGCCGGCGGCCGCGCTCTCGGCCCGGCTACGGCTGAGCCCCGGGAAACCACCGCCAACGGCGCCGAGTCCGAGCCGGGGAGCGCGGCCGGAGCAGCGGCAGGGCCCTCGGCCTCCTCGCGCGAGCGGGGCTGAGCGATGGAAAACGCCCGGGTTGAACTTTGCCGCTTGCGTAAGGTCTACGGCCTGACGCCGGTGCTGGTCGACGCAAGTCTTGAGCTGGGTGCGGGGGAGGGAGTGGTCGTCTTCGGGGCCAACGGGTCGGGCAAGAGCACGCTTTTGCGGCTGGCCGCGGGACTGGCGCGCCCGAGCGCAGGCCAGGCGCGATTGTTCGGCCGGCCCAGTGTTGGGCTGGGTCCCGAGTGGCGCCGCCGCGTCGGCTTTCTCGGCCATGAAAGCTCGCTTTATCCCGAGTTGACAGCGCGCGAAAACCTCGAGTTCTTTGCCGCCCTTTACGGCCTCGAGAGGCGGCGCGCGACGGCCGATGGCTGGCTTGAACGGGTGGGGATCGAGGCGCACGCGGACACCGCCGTGTGCCATCTCTCGCGCGGGATGGAGCAGCGCTTGGCGCTGGCTCGGGTGCTGCTGCCGGCGCCGGAAGTCCTGCTGCTGGACGAGCCGTTTGCGGGCCTTGACGCTGGCGGAGTCGATCTTGCGGTCGGCCTGGTGCGCGAGGCGCTTGAGCGCGGCGCCTCGGCCATCGCCACGGCTCACCAGGGCTCCGCGCTGGTGGCGGGCGCCGGCTTTGGCGTCCGGCGGCTTTTCGCCGGGCGCCTGGCCGAAGCGCCGGCGCGCGGATGGCCGGCGCAAGCGGCGCAGGCTGCCGGTTAGCGGCGGCAACGGGGGCGGACGATGCGCGCGATGGCCGCTGTGCTGCTGAAGGACGTCGTCGTCGAGTTGCGCGGGCCGATGACGACGACCGCGCTGGCCACGGTATCGCTTCTGGTCCTGGTGGTGCTGGTCTTTGCCTTCGGGCCGGTCTGGGGCCAGAGCGAGCCGACGGCTGCGGCCGGCGCGCTCTGGGTCGCCCTGGTCGTCTCGGGTACGCTGGGCGGCGGCCGGGTGGTCGCGGTTGAGCGTGAGCGGCGCTGTATCGACGCGTTGGTGCTGAGTCCGCTGGATCGGGGCGGCCTGTTTGTGGCGAAGTCGGCAGCCGCGTTCGTTTTTATCCTGGTGGCCGAGGGGTTTTCACTGATCGTCGCGCTGCTTTTTTTCAATCTGGCCGCAGATGCGGCGCTGGCCAGAACTGCTGCGGTGCTAGCCTTGGGTGCGGTCGGCTTTGCGGGCTTGGTAACTCTGGTGGGTGCGGTTGGGGGGCGGGCGAAAGGCCGAGACTTTCTGGTGCCGCTTCTGGCGGTGCCGCTTTATGTGCCGGCGCTTATCGCCGGGGTGAAGGCGAGCGCGGATGCGTTGGGCGGCGCCCGGCTGGGTGAGATCGCGCTCTGGCTTAAGGTGCTGCTTAGCTGTGATGCGATTTTCGTTGCTGCCGGCCTGCTGCTTTTTGAGCAAGTAGTGGCCGGCTCGGAGTGAGCGCGCCGTGAGCAAAGGAAACGCGACAAAGCTTCTGGGAGCAGCCACGCTTGGCCTGATGGTGGCGGCGCTTTTCATGGTCTTCGTCTACGCGCCGGCGGAGGCGACCCAGGGCGACGTGCAGCGGATTTTCTATTTTCACGTACCGCTGGCGTGGGTGGCTTTTGCCGCCTTTGCGATAACCGCGGTGGCAGGCCTTTTCTACCTCTGGCTCGGCTACCCGGTCTTCGACCAGCTTGCCTACGCGGCGGCCGAGGCGGGGGTTGTCTTCTGCACCCTGGTGCTGGTTACCGGGTCGCTATGGGCGCGTCCAATCTGGGGCACCTGGTGGACCTGGGATTCGCGGCTGACCTCGACTTTTATCCTGTGGTTGCTTTATGTCGGATACTTGGCGCTGCGCGCCGCCCTGGCCGACGGCGAGCAGGGCGCCCGCATGGGCGCCGTCTTCGGCCTGGTGGCGGCCGCCGACGTGCCGGTGGTGGTGGTATCGGTGCGGCTGTGGAGGACGATCCATCCGGCGGTGCTCGTCACACGAGAAGGAAGCCACGGGCTGGCCGATGCGCGGATGGTGGCCACGCTTTTGGTCTCGATGGTCGCCGTGACGGCGGTGTTCGGCTGGCTGCTTGCGCTCCGGGTGGCGACCTTGCGCGCCGAGGCCCGGCTGCGCGGGCTGGCCGCCGAGCTGCTTGCCTTAGAGAGAGCTTCTGAGGAGAACTGAATGGGACCGCTCATCTATCTCTTTTGGGCTTACACCTTGGTCTTTGTGGCGCTTTTCCTTTACCTTTGGTTTCTCCAGCGAAGGCAGGCCGGCAACGAGGCGGAGCTGAAAAGGCTCTCGGCCCGCGTTGAAGCGCTTCGCACCGGCCTGGGTCAGGGCGCGCAGTAAAGCCGGGGCAAGCCTGGCCTGCACCGGCACGCTACGGGTTGCCGGCGCCCCCTTGCGTGGCCATTTTGGGAGTTGAGCCCTGCCATGGAGTTCCGGGATTACTACAAGACGCTCGGGGTCGAGCGCAACGCCTCGGAGGCCGAAATCAAGAGCGCTTACCGCAAGCTTGCCCGCAAGCACCATCCTGACCTCAACCCTGGCGACACGCAGGCCGAGCCGCGCTTCAAGGAAATCAACGAAGCCTACCAGGTGCTCAGCGACCCGGCCAAGCGCGAAAAGTACGACCGCCTGGGCGCCGACTGGGAACGCGGTACCGCTGAAGAGGAGATTTTGCGCCGCTACGGATGGAGCGGCGAAGGCGGGCAAAGCGCGGGCCCGCACGACGGCGAGGACTTCTTCGAGCGGTTTTTCGGCTTTGCCGGCACGGGATTTGGCGCGCGCGGCGGCGGCTTCGGTTTCGAACGCGAGACGAGTGCGGCGGCAAACTTCGAGGCGGAGGTCACCCTCGGCCTGCGCGAGGCGGCCAAGGGCACGCGCCGGCGCATCGAGCTGACCGCGCACGACGCCTGCCCCGAATGCGGCGGCAGTGGAATAATCGCCCGCCACGAGCAACATGGAACGCGCCGCGTCGTGCGCGCGGCCGAGCGCTGCAGCCGGTGCGCAGGCAGCGGGGCCATCCCCATTCGGCGCACCCTGGAGGTTTCGATCCCCGCCGGCGTAACCGACGGCTCTCGAATTCGCCTCAAAGGACAGGGCGGACGCGCTGCTCGGCCGGAGTTGAGCGGCTCGCTTTACCTGACCGTGCGGCTGGCGCCGGACCCGGTCTTCCGGGTCGCCGGGCACGATGTCCGCTGTGTGCTGCCGGTCTGGGACTACGAGGCGGTGCTGGGCGCCGAGGTTACGGCGCCGACGCTGGAGGGCCGCGTCGCGGTTAAGATTCCCCCCGCAAGCCAAAGCGGCCAGGTTCTAAGGCTCAAGGGGCGCGGTATCCCCGGCCGCGGCAAAGAGCCGGCCGGCGATCTCCTGTACGAGCTCAAGGTGCTCGCCCCGGTTGACTTGAGCCTGGAGGAGCGCCGCCTGATGGAGCAGTTTGCCGAGCGGCGCCGGGCGCGCGGTGCCGCCGATCCCAGGGCCGAGTTGATGCGCGCCAGCGCGGGATAGGCGACATGGCCAGGCGCAAAACCGAGAGCTCAGCCGCGGTCCGGGTCAGCGCAAGCGTCTTTTTCTGCCGCTCAGCGCTGCTTAGGCTTGGCAAAATCAGCGAGCGCAAGTTCGAGCTCTGGGAGCGGGAGGAGCTTATCGTGCCGGCCCGCGTGGCCGAGTTCGACGGCCGGCCCGAGCCGCTTTACGACCGTCGGGCGATTGCCCGTATCCGGATCATCCGGACGCTCGAGCGAGAGTTGGGCGTGAACCTGCCCGGGATTGCCGTTGCGCTCCGTCTGCTGGACCGGTTCGCCGCGCCGGCAGCGCCGCGCTCCCGCCGCCGCCCCCGCCCTGCCCGCTAAATTGCGACATGCCGCTTCCGTGACCGGCGGGAGCGATGGGAGACCGTGTGGCTGCCTCTGCGGGCCTACGCTGTCAAGATGGCCGCAAGCGCGGCAAAATGCTAAGTAGGCACGGCGCCGGGAGAACTGCCGGTGCGTGTTGTGCGGGGCGCAACGCTGTCGCCCCAGAGGAGCGCGGATGCCATGGCGGCAGGACGTCCATTAACGATCGCGCGGCTGCAAGTGCGGAACTTCAAGGGCTTTCGCCACTTGGACGCGCCGCTGCGCGAGTTCAACGTTCTGGTCGGCCCCAACGCTTCGGGCAAGAGCAGCGTGGTGGAGGCATTGCGCTTTGTCCGCGACGTGGCGTTCCAGGGGCTGGATAATGCAGTCTCATTGCAAGGGGGCGTCAAGTACCTCCGTAACCTTAAGCTTGGCGACTCCGAGGAGTTCAAATTTGTCTTGGAGACCGATTCGCCGAGCCGCTTCCTCTTCGCGGGGCGACTACTAGAGGTGCACGAGGCTCGAGTCTATGCTGACGCATCCCGATTCACGCACACGCTGTCACTGCGGTTTAAGAAAGGAGAGCGCGGCTTCGAATTGGCCGAAGACAGCGTATGCGCTCCGCTCCGATTTTACCGCCGCGGTCGCCATGCCAACGGCGGCTCCGGGCCGGGAGCAGCCGAGCGCGAGGAGCTGGGGAATGGGTCGTCGAAACTCGAGCAGGTGCGCGGCCGACTGCGCGTTACGACGGCCCCGCCGAAAGGGTTGGACCTAAGCCAGGTCGGCTTGGCGCCTTTCTCCGGCGAGCTAGAGGTTCCGGAACGAGAAAGTGTGGCGTTCGGAATGACGAGATCCTTCTTTTTCCTACCCATGGAACATCCTCGAACATCGTGGTCCCTGCCAACAGCCTTGGGGATCTACGACTTTGACCCGAAGCTTCCTCGGCGGGCTGCCCCGATCACAGCCAGGGCAGAGTTGGAGGAAAACGGAAGCAACCTGGCCTTGGTGCTCAAGTCAATTCTCCGAGACAAGGGCAAGAAACGCGCCCTCGAGAATCTGGCATCGGACCTGTTGGACTTTGTCCGTTCGCTGGCGGTCGAGAGCGTGGCGGACAAGTCTCTGCTTCTCAAGGTTAAAGAACACTTTTTTAAGGAGATGCTTCCGGCATCGTCGCTCTCCGACGGTACAATCAACATTATTGCGCTCCTCGTGGCGCTCTACTTCGAGGCCAAGTCCGTGGTGGTCATCGAGGAGCCCGAAAGAAGCATCCATCCGAAACTTATCGAGCGGGTCGTCAGCATGATGAAGGAGGCGGCCAAGCAAAGGCAGGTTATCGTCACCACGCAAAGCGCGGAGCTGGTCAGACATTGCGACGTTGAAGATCTGCTCTTCGTCTCGCGCGACAAGGAGGGCTTCTGCCAGGTCACGAGGCCCGCGGAAAGCCAGCAGGTCCGCGCGTTCCTTGAAGGCGGGCTGGAGTTGGCCGACCTCCACGAGGTTGGCGTGCTTGGCCCGTAAGGCAGTACGGGGCATGAAGCAAGCCCGGGATTCCAGCGGGGCCGTCGCTCAGTACCGAAGGTTGTTCGTCTTTGTCGAAGGTGCCGACGACGAGCGCTTCGCCGGACGGCAATTGGTGCCGGCTCTTGTGGCGCGCTGGGATCACGTGCAAACGATTCGGTACGCCCGCAAGAAGGACAGGTGGGAGTGGGTTTCGCGCTTTATCACAGCCATCAGAAGCATGCGGGCGGACTATTGGCTTCTTGCGGACCGCAACAGCGAGCCATGCGTTTCGGCCGCCAAATCGCGCATCAAAAACGCGATAAGAGGGCTCGATCCAGCCAGAGCGCTCGTCGTGGCGCCGGAAATCGAGGCCTGGTATGCCGCCGGTGTACCGGCACGCCACCAGAAACGTCTGGGGCTGGAGCGAACAGGCCGTACCGTGGAGCTGACCAAGGAACAGTTCGAGCAACTGATCCCCAAACGGTACACATCGGCAGCCGATTGGAAAGTGGATGTTTTGAAGGTTTTTGTCGTTTCGGAGGCGCGGAAAAGGAACGGGTCGTTTGCCTACGCGGCAGGAAAGCTCGGGCTTTGAGACAGAGCGCCGACCTCTCCCCGTGCTTGCCGAGCCCGTGAGAAGCTCGGCGAGCAAGCGCTTCCGGCTCGGCGGCTGCTTATGGGCCAGCGAACAAAGCCCCTAGCAGGGTATTGAGAAACCCCTCAAGCTCGCTATCAGGCGTGGTTCCATTCTCAACGCCCTGGGTAAAAGATGGCTTCTTTCCTACACCTTCTCTCCCTCTGGGAGAGATAAGAGTGAGGGAGCAGGATGTTGAAAGGACTTTTTCAACATCCTGCTAGACCAGCGCGGTGCACAGCGGCGCTTGCTGACGGTCGTGGCCGGGGCGCTTAGGCGCGCCGCAATAAGCCGCGGCGAGACGGTACTGGTCGCGGTCTCCGGCGGCCCCGACTCGGTTGCGCTGCTCCCGGCACGGCTTCCACCATCACGCCACACTCTGCATTGCCGCTTGCTGCCTGCTGGTCGCCGAGCGCTGCGCTTCTTTCGGCTTCGCTCAGGACAAGTGCTTTCCCTCCGGCTGCCCACGCCGCACGCCCATCCATCTGCCGGCCAAGTTTCACCCGCGCGGCGCGCCGGCTACGGCCCCAGCGCCATGAGCCTGCCTCGAGCGCTACCCTGCGCCTGTTACTCGCCACTTGCTTGCTCCAGTCCCTCGCTCACTGCCCCTACTGCCATCGCCCGCCGGTAACATCCGGCGCTCCCTTTTTATAACACGGTAGTAGTAGCTGAGGTGGGCCAATGCCCGCGGGTGCCAAGCCGGTCAGCCCAAGCGGGATTCAAGCCTTGGCAAGTCCCTTGGCCTCCATCCAAATGTAAAAGGCGTGCAGCATGTTGACGAACCTATAGGCGCCAGGGCCGCCTTCGGGGTCTGTGCGAATAACATCGAGTTGCCGCATCTTACGCAGAAAGTTATCGACCACGCTTGCTTTCTCGGGGTTCAAGTACCTGACTGAGGTGGACCCCAAAATTTAGACAGTTGGCTAAGGTGGAACCTGCCCCGTAACAAGCCCGGTGAGTAGCGGGCAGCAGGAGGCAGGAGATGTCAGCGATTAGGCGCAAACACGATCCGGGGTTCA
>JAJYRQ010000036.1 GCA_021794015.1 Deltaproteobacteria bacterium
CACGGCAGCCGCTTGGTGGGCGAGGCCCGCCGGCGTTGCAATCGCTGCCGCGGCGCGGCTCCTTTCCGGAAACTCGCCGCCCGCGCCTACGCGCGAGCGTCTCTGCTCTCTTCAGATTTAATCGCCCACCGTTTGTATCCTGGTTCGGCCGGATTTCGCTGTCGGCAGCGCCGGACCGATGCCTGTTCCTTTTGTCACCCTTACTAGGGGGGAGTATCGTTGAGGTTGTAGGGCGCGCGTCTCCGGCCAGGAGCGTAGCTGCGGTGTCCATCGGACATCCGCTCGCTGAAGGCAACGCGGTGGAAGCCGGCTTTGCGCGGTGGTCAGTGTTCGCATCCGCCGCCAGAGCCGCGACTCAGGCGGTTAGGCTGATGCTTTGTTTCAAGGCGGGAACTTTTTTCGGGCGCATGGCGCGGGCCGGGATGCTGCAGGTCGGTGTTAGCCCGCTGCTCACAATCGTTGGCGGCTTGCTGTGTTTGCCGGCAGGGTTGGCTTTGGCGCAGGGGCCGCTGACAGCCCCGCAAGGATGGCCGGCGGGCCTGCCGGCAGGCGCGCCAAGCTCCACGGCCTCGATTTCCCAGAGGCCAAGCGGCGCGACGCCGGCCCGATGGCAGTCGGCGGCGCACAGCGGCGCTCAGACGGATGCTTCAGCGCAGAGTCTGGGCGCAGCGCCTAAAGGCCGCGACGGGGCCAAAGCGCTGGACGAGGTCGAGCCGGGTGGCCGGGCGCTCTCGGCGCTGGTCGCTGAAGCAATGGTGCAAAGCCCGCTTATCGCGGCGGCGCAAGCACACTGGAGCGCCGAAACGAAAACCATCATACAGGCCTCGACTCTGCCCGACCCGGAGGTAGGTGCCTCGCAGCTTTCCATGGGAGGCATCTCGCCTGCGGCCGGCTACGGGAGCCAGCAACTCGCGATGAGCGTATTTTCGGTGACCCAACCCGTCCCTTGGCCGACCAAGCTTACGCTTAAGGCGCGCCGGGCTCGCAGAGAGGCAGAGTACGCGCGCCATCAGTACGAGGCCAGGCGCAGGGAGGTGGCCCGGGAAGTGCGCGAAGCTTACCTGGAGCTTTTTTACTACCAGCAGCGGCTGGCACTGTTGCGCGAAAGCCGCGACGAACTCGACCGCCTCAGGCAGACGGCCGAGGCGCGATACCGGGTCGGCGAGGCTCAGCAGCAGGACGTCATCAGGGCGCAAACCGAGCGCACCGCGGTGCTCGAGCAGCTTGCGCTGACCGAGCGCGCCATCGGCCAGGGCCAGGCCGAACTGAAGACGCTCTTGGGCCGCGAGCAGGATTCTGGCGAGATTCCCGTCGGCCGCCTAAGGCCCTCGGCGCTCAAAGCCGGCGAAGCCGAACTGAGAGAGCTCGCGCTGGCGGCCTCACCGCGCCTCAAGCAGGCCAAGGCGCAGCAGGCGCGCGAGACCGAGAACCTGCGGCTCGCCAAGGAGGGCTACAAGCCGGACTTCACGGTCGGCTACATGTTCATGAAGCCGGCGCCCAATTTCCAGAACATGTACTTTCTCCAGTTCGGGGCAACCGTCCCGCTCTACTTCTGGCGCAAACAGACCCCGGCGATCGAGCAGGCCAGCGCAGAGTTGGGCGCAGCCCGGCTGACGACCTACGCAACCCGCCTCGACCTTACCGGCGCGGTCGAAAAAGAATGGATCGGCTTTACCAACGCCGAGCAGGTCATCGCCATCTACCGCGACGGCCTGGTTCCCCAGGCCCGGGCGGGCTACGCCTCGGCGCTTGCCGCCTACCGTGTGGCCAGGGTCGATTTCCAGACGGTGCTGAGCGCCTTCATCGAGTATTTGCAGGTGCGGGACCAGTACTACCGCAGCCTGGCGGACCACGAAATCGCAATTGCAAGGCTCAAGGAAATCGCGGGGACAAAGCCATGACGATAAATCGGATGACAGCAGAGTTTTTCTTTGGGACGCTCGAAGCGCCGCGCCAGCAAAAGAACCGGCGCGTGAGGTCCGGCAGGAGCAAGGCCCGTGCTTGGAGAGCGGGGCCTGGGGTTGGTGCGAGCCGGCGGCGGGCGGGTGCAACCGTGGTCCTCGCCTTCATCGCCAGCCTTTGGGCGGGCGGCGCGCAGATGCCGGTGTGGGCGGCCGAGGCCGTCTCAACCGCGCAGCCGAGCGTCCAGCCGATCCCGCCAGCCAGTGCGCCGGCCCTCCCACCGGGGCTTGCGCCGGTTGTGCTTTCAGGGCGCGCCCGCCAGCTTATCGGGGTCCAGTTTGCCACGGCGCGCCAGGAAGAACTGAGCGATCGGATCGACGCGACCGGCTACGTCGAGCCGGACGAGCAGCTCGAGGCCTACGTGCAAACCCGGTTTGCCGGGTGGATTCGGCAGCTCCTGGTCAACCAGACCTACCAGCACGTGAAAAAGGGGCAGCCGCTATTCACAGTTTACAGCCCGGAGCTGGTCAACGCCGAAAATGATTATCTTCTGGCCCTCGAGGCGGCGCGGCAGATGGACCGCAGCTCCGTCGACGGCGTGGCCAACGGCGCGCAGGCGCTGGTTGATGGCGCGCTCACCCGGCTGCGGCTGTTCGGCGTGGCGCCGGGCGAGATCGGGCGCCTGCGCCGGGAGCGCACGGTGCGCGAGGCGGTGGCGATCGACGCTCCGATGAGCGGCTATGTCGTCGACCGCGCGGTCCTACCCAACATGTACGTGCAGCCGGCGACCCGGCTTTATGTGATCACCCAGCTCTCGACGGTCTGGGTGTATGCCGCGGTCTACCAGGATCAGCTCGGCGAGGTCAAGGTCGGCGACCCGGTGACGCTGACGGTTGACGCCTATCCCGGGCGCACGTTTCAGGGGCGCGTGGATTTCATCTGGCCGGCCTTGGACACAGCCACGCGCACGGCCCGGGTGCGCTGCGCCTTTGACAACCGGCAAGGACTGCTCAAGCTTGGAATGTACGTTCGGATGGAGTTGCGGCCGCGCCTGGGGCGGGCGCTTACCATTCCGGACTCGGCTGTTTTCCGAACCGGTCTGCACAACGTCGTCTTCATCGACCGCGGCGAGGGCTACCTGGAGCCGGCCGAAGTCGAACTCGGCGCGCATGCCGGCGGGCGATTCGTTGTGCGCAAGGGCCTGCGCGCCGGAGAGCGGGTTGTCAGCTCGGCCAACTTCCTCGTCGACTCGGAAAGCCAGCTGCAAGCCGCGCTGGGCGGCTACGTCCCCCCGCCGCCCGGGGTGAGCGTGGCGGCCAACGCTCCTTCGGCCACCATCGAACTGTCCACCAAGCCGAGCCCGCCCCGCAAAGGGACCAACCAGGTGCTGATAAGCGTACGCGATGCGGCGCGAAAGCCGGTGACCGGCGCCGAGGTAAGGGTGGTTTTCATTATGCCCGCGATGCCGGCGATGGGGATGGCGGCGATGCGCGCCGAAGCCAAATGCGAGCCGGTGGGCGACGGCCTCTATGCGGCGACCATCGTGCTGGAAAGCGGCGGGACCTGGAACGTCACGGTGGCGGCCAGCCGCGCCGGGCAGCAAATCGCCAGCAAGCAACTCAACGTTACGGCCACCGGTGGAATGTAAGAGGGCAGCGCCATGATCGCAAGGACGATCGACTGGTGTAACAGCAACCGTTTCCTGGTCGTCTTCTTTCTGTTCGGCGTGGTGCTGGCGGGCGCCTGGTCGCTCAAGCGGATTGCGCTTGACGCCCTTCCCGACATTTCCGACGTCCAGGTGATCGTTCATACCCAGTGGATGGGCGAGCCACCGGACATTATCGAGGACCAGGTCACCTATCCGATCGTGACGACGATGCTGGCGGCGCCGCACGTCAAAGCGGTGCGCGCCCAGACCATGTTCAACGATTCCTATGTCTTCGTGGTTTTCCAGGACGGCACGGACCTGTATTGGGCGCGCAGCCGGGTTCTGGAATACATGCAGCAGCTCGAAGGGGTGCTGCCGCAAGGGGTTCACCCCGTCATCGGGCCGGACGCCACGGGCGCGGGCTGGGTCTACGAGTACGTCCTGCTCGACCGGCGGCACAACCTGAGTCTGGCCGACCTCGACACGCTGCAGGACTGGTATGTGCGCTACCAGCTTGAGACGGTGCCGGGGGTCGCCGAAGTCGCCAGTATCGGCGGGTTCGTCCGCCAGTACCAGGTGAAGCTTGATCCCAATCGGCTGCTTGCTCTCCGCGTCCCGCTTGAGACGGTTATCGATAAGATTCGCGACAGCAACAACGAGGTCGGCGGACGGGTGCTCGAGATGACCGGCGCCGACTACCTGGTGCGCGGCCTGGGCTACGTGAGGCGCCTTAGCGATCTCGAGAACGTCCCGGTCGGGAGCCACGACGGCACGCCGATCCTGGTGCGCGATCTCGGCGTGGTTAGCTTCGGTCCCGACCTGCGCAACGGGGTCGCCGAGTGGAACGGCGAGGGGCAGACGGTCGGCGGCATCGTCGTTATGCGTTACGGCGAGAACGCGCTCAACGTGATCGAGGGGATAAAACGCAAGCTAAAGGAGCTAAAAAGGAGCCTGCCGCCCGGCGTTGAAATCGTCTCGGGCTACGACCGCGCCGGCCTTATCAGCGCCTCAATCGAGACGCTTGAGTGGGACCTGATCGACGAGGCGATCATCGTAAGCCTCGTGATCGTCGTCTTTTTGTTTCACTTTCGTTCGGCGCTAATCCCGATCGTGAGCATACCGATCGCGCTGCTCGCTTCGTTCATCCCGATGTACTACCTGGGGGTCAGCTCGAACATCATGTCGCTGGGCGGCTTTGCGCTGGCCATCGGCGTGCTCATCGACGCCTCGATCGTCATGGTGGAAAACGCCTATCGGCATCTTGCCGAGCGGGGCAGGGGCGGGAGGGCGCTTGAGCCGAGCGCGCATAAGCAGATCGTGTTGGCCGCGGCCAAGCAGGTTGGACGTCCGCTTTTCTACTCGCTGGCAATCATCATTGTGTCCTTTCTGCCGGTTTTTCTGCTGGAGGCGCAGGAGGGCAGGATGTTCAAGCCGCTAGCCTACACGAAAACCTTCGCGATCACGTTTTCCTCGCTGCTCGCCATCACGGTCGTCCCGGTTCTGATGGTTCTGCTGGTGCGGGCCAGGCGCTACCGGCTGGAGGCCGAGAATCCGGTGGCGCGCTTTTTCCAGTGGCTTTACCTGCCGGTGGTGCGTTTTTGCCTGGGCCACCGGGTGCTGACGCTTGGGCTGGGGGTGGTTTTTCTGGTGGCGACCTTCCCGCTTGGCTTCAAAATTGGCAGCCAGTTCATGCCGCCTCTTTTCGAGGGCTCGATGCTCTACATGCCGACCGCGCTGCCGGGGATATCGATCACTTCAGCGAGCCGTCTTTTGCAGGAACAGGATCGGATTCTGAAGTCGTTTCCGGAAGTGGAGTCGGTCTTCGGCACCGTGGGGCGTTCCAACAGCGCCACCGATAATGCGCCGCTCGATATGTACGACACCACGGTGATGTTAAAGCCGCGCCGCCTGTGGCCGGCGGGGATGACCCACGGCCGGCTGTTGCAGGAGATGGACGCAAAGCTCAAGTTCCCCGGGCTTTCGAATACCTGGACGATGCCGGTTGAGAACCGGCTCGATATGGAGTTGACCGGAATCAAGACGCCGGTCGGGCTCAAGATTCAGGGGCCCGACCTGGATGGAATCCAGCGCGTGGGCAACGCAGTCGACGAAATTCTTCGCACCGTACCCGGCACGCGCGGTGTGTTTGCCGAGCGGGTCGCCGAAGGGTTCTACGTCAACGTCGATGTGCGCCGGGCCGAGGCCGCGCGCTACGGATTGACCGTTGGCGACGTGCAGCGGCTGGTGACCTCGGGAATCGGCGGCGAAAATATCGCGGTGACCGTCCAGGGCCGCAATCGCTTTCCGATCAACGTTCGCTACCTGCGCGATTACCGCAACGACTTGCAGGCGCTGCGCCGGATGCTGGTGCCAACGCCGAGCGGCGCGCAAATCCCGCTGGCCGAGGTGGCCGACGTAGCACTCAGCAGGGGACCCTCGGGGATACGGGATGAGGATGCGCGCCTTACCGCATATGTCTTCATCGACCTAACGACCAGCGACTACGGCGGTTACGTCGCGCGCGCGCAAAGGGCGCTCGACGCCAAGCTCCATCTGCCGTCCGGGTACAGTCTCAAATGGTCGGGCGAATACGAGTTCGAGCTGCGCGCCCGCAAGCGGCTGGCGGTGATTCTGCCGGTGGTGTTTGTGCTGATTTTTGTGCTCCTGTACATGTTGTTCAACTCGATCTCGGAAACGCTGATCCTGCTATTTCCCTGCGCCTTTGCGCTGACCGGGGGGCTGCTCCTTCAATACCTGATGGGCGTCAATTTCAGCGTCGCCGTGGCGGTCGGCTACATCGACCTGTTCGGGATCGCGGTCGAGACCGGAGTCGTCATGATCATCTTCCTCGACGAGGCGCTGGATTTGCGGCTGGGCCGGGGACCGGTCGCCCATCATGAAATTGAGGCGGCCACAATTGAGGGCGCGGTCCACCGGTTGCGGCCCAAGCTGATGACCGTGCTGGTGGTCATTCTGAGCCTGGCGCCGATCTTCTTCTTCGGGAGCGAGATCGGGAACGATGTCATGGAACCGATCGCGGTGCCGATCGTCGGCGGAATGGCTACTTCGGCGATCGCGGTGCTCATTCTGGTGCCGGTGCTTTTCGCCATGGTCAAGGAGCGCGCGCTGGCCAAGGGTCTGCTGCGGCCCTCGGCGGTCGGCGCTCTGGAGACCGACCAGGCGCCGGTTACGTAACGGCGCGGGCGCCCGGGAGCCCTAGGACTTGGCCTTGGCGCCGGCGGGCGCGTGGGTGGAGCGGCCGTCGGCCGGCGCCGCCTTGGCGGCGGGCGGCGCGGGTAGTCCCAGTTTGGCGCGCAGCTTGGCCTCGATCTCGGCGGCCAGCTCGGGGCTGGTTTTGAGGATGTCGCGCGTGTTTTCGCGACCCTGGCCGATTCGTTCGCCGCCATAGGAGTACCAGGCGCCAAGCTTCTCGATAAGGTTGTGCTCGACGCCGAGGTCGACGAGTTCGCCTTCCTTGGAGATGCCGGAGCCGTAAAGAATGTCGAACTCGGCCTCCCTGAACGGCGGGGCGACCTTGTTTTTTACCACCTTCACTTTGGTGCGCGAGCCGACGACCTCGTTGCCGCTCTTGATCGTCCCGATGCGCCGGATATCGATGCGCAGGGAAGCGTAAAACTTAAGCGCGTTGCCGCCGGTAGTGGTTTCGGGGTTGCCGAAGATTACGCCGATCTTCATCCGTATCTGGTTGATAAAGACGACAATGGTCCGCGAGCGGGCGATGATCGAGGTCAGCTTGCGCAGCGCCTGCGACATCAGCCGCGCCTGCAGGCCCATCTGCGGCTCGCCCATTTCTCCCTCGATCTCGGCGCGCGGCACCAGCGCGGCCACCGAGTCGATGGCCAATACGTCCACGGCGCCCGACTGCACCAGGGTCTCGGCAATCTCGAGGGCCTGCTCGCCGTTGTCCGGCTGCGCGATGAGCAACTCGTCGATGTTGACCCCGAGCTTGGCGGCGTAGCCGGCGTCCAGCGCATGCTCGGCGTCGATGAAAGCGCCGATACCCCCGTGGTGCTGCGCCTCGGCGATGCATTCGAGCGCCAGCGTGGTCTTGCCCGAGGCCTCGGGGCCGTAAATCTCGACCACTCTGCCGCGCGGCATGCCGCCCACCCCCAGGGCGGCGTCGAGACCGATCGATCCGGTTGATATGACTTGCACGTCGGAGTCCACGGCGCGCTCGCCCAGTTTCATGATGGAGCCTTTGCCGAATTGCTTTTCAATCTGACTGAGCGCTAGGTCGAGCGCCTTGTTTCTGATCTCTTGAGCCATCGTCTTCCCACCGTTGACTGCGGTCCTTTCGCTGTCAGCCGAATCTTGGCATAAAAGGCCGGCGCGGAGTAGGGCGGCCATGGCGTGCAGCCCCCGAGCGCGGCGCAGGGCCGCTCATGGCGCGCGCTTTCAGCGCGTGCCGCCGCGGTCCTGTGGCTCGGTGCAGCCAGGGCCGCCCGTCGCAGGCCCTACCAAGGCATCGGCTGGGGCCCGCTCCAAACCAGGTCCCAACTCAAAGCGCTGCAGCTCCCGGTAGTTGGCCCCCGCCGGCGTGAGCGTGCTCTCAACGAGCGAAAACCAGCACACGCGCGCCGTGCCGAAGACCCGGTCGAGGCTATCCTGCAGTGCCCCTGGCGGCAGACGCAGGCGCCCCGGGTCGGCTACGCGGCCGATAGTCAGGTGGGGCGCGTACGGCCTGCGCTCGGGAGTGAAAGCGCAGCGCACCGCGGCGGCGCGCACCGCGCGCGCTGTTGCGACCAGCTCGGGGCTGTCCAGCCCGATCCAGATGACCCGCGCGCGCGTCATGGTGGGAAAGCCGCCCAGGCCGCGCGCCGTAACCTCAAACGGCGCCAGCTTTTGCGCGGCTGCCGCCAACTCGTCGCAAAGCCGGGTAAGCCGAGCTGCTGAAACCGCCTCGCCCAGAAAAAAGAGCGTCACGTGCAGCTTCTCGCGGTCAACCCAGCGCACGCCGTCGCCCGGGCGGCGCAACTCCTCGATGAGCCGGCCGAGTTGCTGTTCCAGGGCGCTGCCCAGGCGCAAGGCGATAAATGCCCGCAGCTTCGCCTCTTCCTTCATGGCAGGGCGGCAGGCGCGCAGGCGGCTGCTGCGCGCGCAGGCGCGGCTGTCTCCCGCACCCACTGGATAGGCGGGCCGAGGCCGCATCCGAGCACTAAGGCCATGCTGCTAGTCGCCGGCCGCACGCGCCAGTTCCGCTTCGACCAGGACCAGCCGGTCGTTGCCGAAAAAGATGGAACCGTTGACGAAGATCGTCGGCGAGCCGAACCCGCCCCGCGCAATAAGCTCGTCGGTGTTGGCGCGCAGACGTTCTTTGCAGGCGGGACTGCCGATACGCTCGAAGAAACTTCGCTCGTCGAGTCCCACCTCTCGTACGATGTCGCGCAGCACCTCGTCGCGGCTGATGTCGCGGTCGGATGCCCAGTAGCTCTCGAAGACCCGGCGCGTGTAGGGCGAAACCAGGCCGTCGTCCAGCGCCACCAGCGCGCCGCGCATCGCCTTGACCGAATTTACCGGGAAAACCGCGGGCTCGGCCAGGATTTTAAGACCGTAGAGCCGCGCCCAATCCTGAAGGTCCTTGCGGTAATAGTCCTGCTTGGGCTTGACCGGTCTTTGCCGAAACTCGTAGACCGACGGATTGACCGCGTTAAACACGCCCCCCACCAGAATCGGCTTCCACACCAACTCGGCCCGGTGGCGCGCGGCGATCGTTTCGATTCGGCTAAAGGCAAGGTAAGTCCAGGGACTCGAACAATCGTAGAAAAACTCAAGCCGAGGAGTCATTGCCGTATGCCGCCTCCCGCGCTGGCGCCGAAGCCCGGCGCCTGGCCAGCTCGCTGCTGCTGCCGGCGCGGCGCCGGACCCCGGCTACCGCACAGGCTTGCATCTGGACGCCCACTACCCGATGATTACATCAGAATGAGCGTCGCGGTCACCAGACTGATAATGCCGCCGCATTGGCTTGCGGCAGGGGTCGTTGGCTTGGTGCTTCTGGCCTTGGCGGCGGCGCCGGCGCACGCCCAGTTGCTCGGCATGGGAGGCTCCCCGATGGCGGGGGCGCCGATGATGGGCGCCGGCTCTACCGGCTACGGGGCGGGCGGGATGGCGGGCTCGCCCAACAGTACGATGTCCAGCGGCGGCGCAGCGGGGCCCGGAATGATGGGCGGCATGATGAGCCCGCAGTTCAACAACGCGCTCTCCGACTTTCAGTCTCAGCACAGTTTCTCCTCGCTCGAGAACAATCCCACGGCCAGCCAGGCGCTTGACACGGCGCGCAGCGAGCTTAACAACAAAAACCCGGTGACACGTTTCGAGGCCCTTGACAAACTGCGCAAGGTTGACAGTCCCGACATAGCCCAATTCCTCATCCGCCAGATGGGCAACAAGGACGAAAACATCCGTATCAAAGCGATCGACCTGCTCGGAGCACATGCCACCGACGCGGCAGTCAGTCCGATGACCAAGCTGCTGTTCCTTCAGGGCACATCCCTGGTCGAAAAGCGCCATATCGTTGCCGCCCTGGGCCGAGTCGGCGACCGCAAGGCCACCCTAGCGGTGATCGAATTCCTCAGACTGGCCAAGGACACCGATAGCCGCGGCACCGCGATCTACGCCTTGGGTGAACTGGCCGACCCGCGGGCCAGCGACGTGCTTATCGAAGCCTTTAACAGCGACCACAACCCGCGTATCAAGCAACTGACGCGCGAGGCGCTGGCCAAGGTCGACGGAGAAGCGCCGTCGCGCCACGCCGTGCGCGCTGTGGACCGCCAGATCAGCGAGCTGCAGCCTACCGACCAGCGGCTGGCGAATCTTCGGGCAATGTTCGACCAGCAAAACGGCCCGACTCCGCCTCGCACCCTCGGTGGCCCGGGGCAGTAAGTGCGGCGCTTTGGCGCGCCGCCAGCCTGGCTGTTAAGGGCTCCCGGATGGAGATCGGCGCAGGGCCGCAATTAGCGGTCTTGGACTGAACCGCTCCGGCGCGCGAGCAGTGGAAGTCCCCCGCAGAGCTGGCGGTCCCTCTCCTGCCGCCTGATGCGGCCGTGCCTTACACCGCGCAGCCGTTTTCGACTTCCGCTAACGCGCCGCCCGTCCCCAGGCCTCGATCAGGCTTGCGAAGGCGCGCTTGAGGGCTTCGTCGTGAAGTTCCGGCAGTTCCACCGCCTGGCGCGGCAGTCGAGGTACCGAGCGCAGCCGCCTGCCGGACGGCCCCTTGAGCCGGCCGAGAACGAAGCGCAGGTCTCGCACCACATCACTGCCGACTTGGGCCTGAAGACGCTGCAGGAGTTCGGTCTTCATCAGGCTCAGTTCCTGCAGCCACATCGCCGTGGAGACTCGTATCACGGCGGTATGGAACTTCACTTCCACCACCGCGCTGCGGCGGGCGATATGCTCGCCGGCGACCCCGGGCCAAGCTCCGACCACGCGTACAAGATCGAAATGGTCTCCTTTGTCGAACCGGTCGAGCAGAGCCCCGAGCGTCTTTGCGATCGGCTCGGGACCGGCCGGTTTGATGCGCGCCATGCTTTTGACCTTAGCGCTTGCGCCTCCTGCGGCAAGGGCTGCGGCTGCCTGCGAGTGTCGATTGTCCACAGCTATCCAGGCGGGTGGAAGTCGGACGCTGGCCAGAGGCAGGCGGCCCGCTTGAGAGTGATAAAGCGCAAGTCGGCGTGACAGATGAAAGCGCGATAATGGAAATTAGCTGTCCTGATGCGTTACTGGCTTCGAGTTATGGGCAACCCCTGCATATAGGTTATCCACAGGCTTCAACCCCTATATCTTGAGGTCAGGTATTGACAGGCGCAGCCGTGTCGTTGTAAATTTCCTCTGGTTTTGGTGCCGAGAGAAGGTTGGAGGGCTGAGCGCCGAGCTACCCTGGAGGTCAGCGGGTTTAGGTGGGGCAGCGGGCGTGCGGGTTCCATGGGAAAGAGCTTCCAGCCAGCCGCGCAATGGAGAGATGGCCTTGGGAGGGCTGTAAGGGGTGTGGCGCGCGCATGGACGAGGCGAGGGGATGGACGATGGCGGGTTCTGAAGTGAAGGCGCAGCCGGCGTCGCAGAAGGGCGAAGAGCGTCAGCGGGGCAGCGGGATTCGTCGCTTTTTCACGCGGCCTGGGGAAGACCCCATGGCACAGGTCGAGTGGGCGCGAAGGGTGGCCATGATCGCCGGTGAGAACGGCGCGGTGGTTTTCGAGCAGCGGGACGTGGAGGTTCCGCGCTCGTGGTCGCAGACCGCCACCAATGTTGTGGTCTCGAAATACTTTCGCGGCCCGCTGGGCAGCCCGCAGCGCGAGACCAGCGTGCGCCAGGTTGTCGGCCGCGTGGTAGAGACGATCTCGGGCTGGGGCGCAGAGCAGGGTTACTTTGCCGACGCCGAGGAGCGCGAGGCTTTCCGGGCGGAGCTGGGGCATCTCCTGGTCGAGCAAAAAGCCGCCTTCAACAGCCCGGTCTATTTCAACGTTGGAATCGAGCCGCGGCCTCAATGTTCGGCCTGCTTCATCCTTAGGGTTGAGGACAACATGGGCTCGATTCTCGACTGGTATCGCAACGAGGGGCTGATCTTCAAAGGCGGCTCGGGTTCGGGGGTTAATCTGTCGGCGCTGCGTTCCTCGCGCGAGCGGCTTTCCTCGGGGGGAACGGCCTCCGGGCCGCTGTCGTTCATGAAGGCGGCCGACGCCTCGGCGGGGGCGATCAAGTCGGGCGGCAAGACGCGGCGGGCGGCGAAGATGGTTGTGCTCAACGCCGACCATCCGGATATCGTCGACTTTATCCGGTGCAAGCAGGAGGAAGAAAAAAAGGCCTGGGCGTTGATCGACGCGGGCTACGACGGGTCGCTCGACGGGCCGGCCTATGCTTCGGTCTTCTTTCAGAACGCCAACAACTCGGTGCGGGTCACGGACGATTTCATGCGCGCGGTGGTCGAGGACGGCCCCTGGCAGACGCGCTACGTAACCACCAAAGAGGTGGCGCACAGCTACCGGGCGCGCGAGCTGCTCAGGATGATGGCCGAGGCGGCGCACGCCTGCGGTGACCCCGGCGTCCAGTATGACACCACCATAAACCTGTGGCACACCTGCCCGGCCACCGGCCGAATAAACGCCTCCAACCCGTGCAGCGAGTACATGCATCTGGACAACTCCGCGTGCAACCTCGCCTCGATCAACCTCTTGCGCTTCGTCGACGAGCGGGGCGAATTCGACGTCCGCGCCTTTCGGCAGGCCGTGGCCGTAATGATTACGGCGCAGGACATCATCGTGGACAAGTCGTCCTACCCGACCGCCGAGATTGGGCGCAACGCCGGCGCCTTTAGGGAACTGGGGCTGGGCTATGCCAACCTTGGGGCGCTGCTGATGGCGCTCGGCATGCCGTATGACTCGGCGCAGGGACGAAGCTACGCCGCGGCGCTGACGGCGCTTATGACGGGCGAGGCTTACCTGCAGTCGAGCCGGCTGGCGTCCACGTTGGGCCCGTTTGCCGGTTATGCGCCGAATCGAGAAGCGATGCTGCGAGTAATTGAGCGCCATCGGACCAGCGCCTACAAGCTGGACCCGACTTACGTGCCGCTGGAGCTGCTGGCGGCGGCCCGCGAGAGCTGGGATGAGGCGCTCAAGGCGGGCGCGCGCTCCGGCTACCGCAACTCCCAGGCCACCGTGATTGCCCCGACCGGCACGATAGCCTTCATGATGGACTGCGACACCACCGGCATCGAACCCGACATCGCCCTGGTCAAGTACAAGAAACTGGTCGGCGGCGGGGTGCTCAAGATGGTCAACGGCACCGTGCCGCGAGCGCTTAAGCGTTTGGGCTACGAGTCCAAGGAGATCGAGGCGATCGTCGAATATCTCGACGAAAACGAGACAATTGAAGGCGCGCCGCACCTCAAGGAGGTCCACCTGCCGGTGTTCGACTGCGCCTTCAAGCCGCGCGCCGGCTCGCGTTCCATCGATTACATGGGCCATCTGAAGATGATGGGAGCGGTCCAGCCTTTCATCTCGGGCGCGATCTCGAAAACCGTCAACATGCCCGCCGAAGCGACCGTCGAGGAGGTCGAGGAGGTTTATACAACCGGCTGGAGGCTCGGCCTTAAGGCGGTTGCTATCTACCGCGACGGCTCGAAGCGGACGCAGCCGCTCAGCACGGGCGGCGCCGCAAAGACGGGTCCGGCAGAAGCGCAGGCGGCGAGCGCCGCCCAGCAGCAGGCCGTCGGCGCCGCCGAGTTTCGCCCGATGAGGCGCAAGCTGCCCGCCGAGCGCCGCTCGATCACGCACAAGTTTGACATCGCCGGCCACGAAGGCTACATCACTGTCGGGATGTACGAGGACGGCACGCCGGGCGAGATTTTTGTGCTGATGTCGAAGCAGGGCTCGACCATCTCGGGCCTGATGGACTCGTTTGCGACCGCCATCTCGTACGCGCTGCAGTATGGCGTGCCGTTAAGGTTCCTGGTCGACAAGTTCGCGCACATGCGTTTCGAGCCCTCGGGCTTCACCAAGAATCCGGAGATACCGCACGCCAAGTCAATTGTGGACTATCTCTTTCGCTGGCTTGCTTCCAAATTCCTGGACGAGGAGGCGCGGCGCGAAGTGGGCGTGCTGAGCACGCTGCGCGGGCCGGCAACACCTCCGGCACAGACGCCCGGGCCGACGGCAAGCGCTTTGGCGGGCGCCGAGCAAAGCCCGCAGGCGGCGCCGCTAACGGCGGCGGGCGCCGCCTGGCCCAACGGCTCGGCCAAGACGACCTTTGTCAATCAGGCTGACGCGCCGGCTTGCCCCGACTGCGGCGGCATTATGGTGCGAAACGGCTCGTGCTACATATGCCCGAGCTGCGGAACAACCAGCGGCTGCTCGTAGCCGAGGCGGCAGGCGACGCCGCGAGGGGTAGCGGCGCCGAGAGGTCAAAGGGGGTAAGCCCGCCGGGCGGCACCAGCGACGAGAACCGGGTGTGCGCAAGGCTGGGATTGCGCGGCCGCGAAAGGCGGGAACCAGACCGCGGGAGCGCAGGCAAAGGCGCAAAGCGTGCCAATGCCGCCGGGATTCGCGCCGCACGTCAACTCGGCGCACCTCCGCAAAGACGGCGGTGGAGGGGTGGTGGAAGTGGCGAGGGCGGGACCGGGTTTCCCGGTCCCGCCCCGGTTGCCGCCTGGGGCAGGGGCCGGTCAGGCCACAGGAGCTATTCGCTAACCGTTTCCATGACCCGGCCGGAGGCGGCGTCGGCGATTTGCAGCACCACCTTGGCCTCGACGCGGTAGCGGCTCTTGGCGGCTGAGATGCCTGACTTCACGTCGTCGATGAATTTCGCGCGCGCAAACGGCGGCATCCGGTCCATCGGAAAGTCCCTGGTCAGCACCGTGGCGGCGAGTGGCGACGGCCAGCGGACCGCCTCGACTTTAGCGCCAACAACAGGCATCTGGCGTAGGTAGTGCTCGATGGCCGAGCGAAACGCCGCCGCGTCGTCAGCCGAGCTCGAAGCGGCGCTGCCGGGCACCTTAGCGGTCGTTGCCGGTTTCGATGGGGCAGCGCCGGCCTCGGGCTGCGCCGGCTCGCCGAGCGTGCCGGTCATGAAGTTGGTGACGGCGCTGCGCGCCTGTTCGTTGGGCGCCAAGGCGAGTGCTCGGCGCGCCTGCCGGCGCGCCTGGTCAAGCTTTTTCTCTTCCAGGTAGGCAACCGCCAGGTTGAAGCGGGCCTGGAAAAAGTCGGGATGGCCCGCCAGAACGGCGCGGTATTGGCCCACCGCCATCGTGGCGTTACCGGTGGAGAGGTACATCGTGCCGAGGTCGGTCCGTACATCTGGGTCGTCAGGCTTAAGCCGCAGGTAGTGTTCGTAGGCTGCGATCGCCTCATCGTAGCGCTGCTGGTCGTAGTCGATGTTGCCGGCGCCGCGCAGTGCTTCCGGGTCGTCCGGTCCAAGGGCGAGCGCGCGAGCGTAGGCCTGACGCGCGACGGCATAGTAGCTGGGGTCAAAAACGGCGGCGCGGCTGGCGGCCTCGCCGAGTCGCTTCCAGCGATCGATCTCGGTCGGATGAGCGTTGGCTTCCAGCTTCAGGCCTTGGATGTAATCGCGTGCCTCCTTGGGAACGTTCACCGGCGGATGGCCCGGTGGAAGCTGGCCGGCGGCGGTCGAATCGCCAGCCGATGGGGCACGGTTGGCAGTTCCGGGTAAATCTCGGGTGACGAACCAAACCAACGCCCCGCCGGCAACGAAGATTGCAGCAAAGACCGCCTGAAAGCGACGCGTCAGTAGAGCCGACTTTCCTGGCGCAACGGGTGCTGGCGCGGTTCGCCCGCTTGGTTCGGACGCTCCCGCCCCGACCGGCGCGGCGGTTGCAGAAGGCTGGCCCGGCGTAGGCTCGAGAAGTCGCGCCCCGCAAGCGTGGCAGAAATGCGCCTGCCGCAGCACCGGCTCTCCACAGGCCGGGCAACGAGGCATTTCACTTTGGCCGGCTGATGACACTTACGTGGCTTTTGCGCCGGCGCGGCCGGGCCGTCGGCCGGCGCGTTCAGCGCGGGACCGCACGCGCTGTCTTTCGGTTCGCCGAAGCCGCGCTGGGCTTCGCGGCTAAGGTTGTCGTTTTCCCGGCCAAGGCCATGTCGTCTTCCCCCCTCCAATCAAGCTTAGCAATGGATCCGACCTGGTAACAGGCGGCAGCCGCGACGGTCGCCCCGGGCCGTGGCGGCCGGTTTTGAGCGAATCTGTGGCCGGATGTACGATGATTGGCTCGGGGATTGCTCGGCGTCATGGCCGGTAGCAGAGGTGCCCGGGCTGGAGTTTCGCTGCGCGGGCGAGCGGTCGCGGCCAAAGCGCGAGACAGCTCCGGCCGTGACGCGGTTTGGCGGCGGCGGCTTTCTTACTTGGCGGGTTGCTGTCATGGCTTTGATTGCGGAACTCGGCGAGCGGCTCGAAGCGTTGGTGCGTGCGCGAAGCGGGCGCTCCGATGCGTGCGTGGTCGATGTCACTTCCTTGCCGGGTCACTCTGGGTTGACTTACAGCTTCGAGGTTCATTATCGGTCGGGTGGGCAGGCCGCGGCGGAAAAGCAAGTCTTGCGGCTTGCCCCGCCGGGCGTCCCCGCCTCGGGTCCAAACGACGTCGTGCGGCTGGGAAAGATAATGGAGTCGATGGCGCAGCGGGGGATCCCGGTGCCGCCGGTCAGATGGTATGACGACGATGCGCGCTGGTTCGGCACAGCCTTCTGCGTGGTTGGGTTTATGCCTGGTGAGAGGCTTGTGCTCGGTCCGCGCAGCTTCGGGCCGGGCGAGGTCCGCGGGCTTGCCCCGCAAGCGATAGGCGCGATGGCCCTGCTGCACAGCTTGGAGTGGCGCGAGCTTGCCGGCGTTTGGGGCGCGCCTGTGAGTCTGAGGGCCGAGCTGGAGCGGCTTTCCGGGCTGCTTAAGCGACCGCGCCTGGAGCCGGAGATTGCCGTATTGGCGCGCCGGCTGGGCGAACAGATAACTGCGAGAGTACCGCAGGAGGAGGATTTTCGCTGTGTCCACGGCGATTTCCAGTGGTCCAACCTGCTTTTCGACTCGGGCAGGTTGAGCGCGGTGCTTGACTGGGAGCTGGCGCACCTCGGGCAGGCCCCGGTCGACCTGGGATGGCTGATGCTTTTTTCGGATGTAGAGAGCTGGGACGGGAGCGATCTGGTGCCGCAGGGGGCGCCGGGGCCGCGCGACCTCCTCGAGCTCTACAACGCGCATCAGGAGCGGCCGCGGGCCTTTGAGGAGCTTTGCTGGTTTCGGGCCTTTGCCGCCTATCGTTTCGCCGTGATTACGGCGTTCAATCTGATGCTTCACCGCGCCGGCAAGCGGCCCGACGCCAAATGGGAGGAGATCGCCTTATCCATGCCGAGGCTGATTAGGCGCGCAGAGCGGCTGCTGCGCCCGGCAGCGAGCTAGGGGGTGGGGCTTTTTTAGGCTTGCACCTTGGCGCGGGGGGCGATACCTTTTCGGCAACAGAGGCCGGCGATCGCGAAGCGTCGGACAGGGCCGCACAGCCCTTTAGCGCGCGCCCGGCGGCCTGCCAGGAGGAAGCCGCCGGGCGGCGACGCACCGATGTTGGCATGAGGACCGAATGCCGGGCAAGGTTGTATGCCGGGTCGGCGGAAAAGGGCCCCGCCCGCACGGTGTTGGGTCTTAGCGAGTGAACCGCAAGGAGCAACGAGCCGGAAGGAGAGACGAGATGGATCAGCAGGCTTCAGACACCTGGACAACGGGCGGGCGCAAACCGGCCGGGACGGCGCGCTTGGTCTGCGCCTTGAGCGCGCTGGCGGCCTTGGCGGCGGCCGGCCTGGCAGGGCCGACCGCGGCTGCTGCCGAGACCAGGAACTTTACCCTCAACGCCAAGCACCATGTCGTTTCGGTTGGCCGGGGCTTAACCTACAATGCCTGGACCTACGACGGCACCGTGCCGGGGCCTCTGCTTCGCGTGCGCCAGGGCGACCAGGTCGATATCACGCTGATCAACAACACCACGGATGCGCACGGCATCTATACTCACGCAGCACAGATAGACTTCGGGTCGTTCACAGGGCATCTTGGACAAAAGCGTCTGAGCTACAGCTTCAAGGCGCTCGTGCCCGGGGTGTTCGACTACCACTGCACGGCGCAGCCGGTGCTTGACCATATCGCCAGCGGGATGTTCGGCATGATGATTGTCGACCCGGTGGGCGGCTGGCCCAACGGCGAGGCCGAGGAAGTGATGCTGATCGAAAGCGAGATTTACGGGCTGCCCGACGCCCACGGCCGCATCCGCCCCGACCACGCCCGGATGGTCAGCGGGCGTCCTCATTTCGTGGTTTTCAACGGCGTGGTCAACCGCTACGACCTGGGGCATCCGATCAAGATTAAGGTGGGCAAGCTGGTGCGCGTCTTCCTGGTTAATATCGGTCCCAACGGCTTCAGCAGTTTTCACGTGATCGGGGCGCTGTTCAGCACCGTTTATCGCAGCGGTAACCCGGCCGATGCGCTGCATAACGTTCAGACCTTCGAGCTGGGTCCCGGCGACGCCGCGGTGCTGGAATTCCGCGTTGACAGGGCCGGCGAATACCCGTTCCTGGACCACGGGATGGGGCGCGCCTACAAGGGGGCCGAGGGGATTTTCCGCGCCGAGCCTTAGGAAACGATGATGGCCGGAAGGCCGCGGCCCGCTAGCGACCGCGGCCTTCCGTTAAGCGCTTGGTGGCTGCTCAGGCCGCGCCCCTACCGGTAAGGGTAAGAGGCGAAGAAGAGCAGCGAGAGCGCAAACAGTGCCCAGAGCCCCGGCCTCACCTGGCGCACCCGCCCGGAAACAGTCTTGAACAGCGGGTAGAGCACGAAACCCGCGGTGATTCCCGCGCCTATGTTGAAAGTAAAGTTCATGAAGGCGATCACCGCGAAGGCCGGGATCAGCTCGGTGAGGTCGGAAAAGTCGATCTTTGCAACCGGGGGCACCATGAGAATTCCAACCATTACGAGGGCCGGCCCGTATGCCTGAGGCGGAATGGCCGCGGCCAGCGGCGCAGCGAAGAGCGCAAGCAGGAAAAGAACCCCCACCACCACGGCGCTCAGACCGCTTCGGCCTCCGGCAGCCACGCCCGCGGCCGACTCCACGAAGACACCCGCAGTCGTGGTCCCGCACAGCGCGGCGAAGACGGTCGCCAGCGCGTCGACCAGCATCGGGCGCTCGATCTGCGCCAGCTTGCCCTCCCGGTCGAGCAGGCCGCCGAGCGCGGCCACTCCGATGAGCGAGCCCATAGTGTCGACCAGAGCCATGACGAAAATGCAGAGCAGGACGCCAACGAACGCCGGCTTTAGCGCCGCGCCGAGGCTCAACTGGAAGACAATCGGGGCCGGACTGGGCGGCAGGCTAAGCCAGTTGGCCGGGGCGGGTGCGACCTTGAGCGCGAAGGCCAGCAGCGCGGCGCCCAGGATGCCAAGCAAAAGCGCGCCCGGTACCCGCGCGGCGTAAAGCAGCGAGATCACCAGAAAACCGGCGATCGCCACTAATGCCCCGGCGCTGTTCAGCGCCCCTATTCTGACTGGTGCTCCCGGAACACCCAGGGCTATGAGCCCCGACTCCGACAGACCTATGAAAGCAAGGAAGAGCCCGATCCCTGCGGCGAAGCTGTGGGTGAGCGCCGGAGGAATCGCCTCGACCATCCATTGTCGCACGCCGGCCCTGGTAAGCGCCGCAAACAGCACTCCGGCCAGAAAAACCGCTCCCAAGGCCTGGCGCCAGTCGTAGCCCATCGCCTGTACCACGGTGTAGGCAACAAAGGCGTTTTCCCCCATGTAAGGAGCGATCGCGAACGGACGCTTGGCGTAAAGCCCCATCAGCAACGAGCCAAAGGCCGCCGTCAGCGCCGTGGCTACCATCGAGGGCCCGGCGGGGATTCCCGCTACCTTGAGGATTGCCGGATTGACCAATACGATGTACGACATCGTGGCGAAGGTGGTCAGTCCGGCCATCACCTCGACGCGCCAGTTGGTGCCCAGGCCGGGCAGGTCAAAAAAGCGTTCGAGTCCTTGTTTCATCGGAGGTTTTGCGCGCTTGCAAGGCGCCAGAGCAAGTGGACAGCATAATCTGGCTGCCTGGTAAAGGGGGCCCCGTTGCCTGCCTCGGCATCGGCGCGCCGCCTAAGCGGCCATGGCGCCCCGGCGTGCGCGGCCGGGAGCAAGCTCGCAGCGGGCGGTGCCGGCCGGCACTTCCGGCGCGGGCCGCTGTACCGTAGGCTTCTGGGGTGCGCTTGGCGCGCGTTGACCGTGAACGCAAGAGTATCGCTGCTGCAAAAGGTCGCTCAGGCCACGGTCGGCATCCATGCCGTGGTTCCGCAGTCGCATCCGTCGGTGGCCGTCGGACTGGGTGCTGATCGCCACGGCAGCGGCACAATCGTGGGGCCGGACGGCCTGGTCATCACGGCCAACTATATCGTCATCGGAGCGCAAAACGTTATCGTGACGCTGAGCGACGGCCGCCAGCTCGAAGCGGCGGTCGTTGCCCAGGATTACGCCACGAGCATTGCGCTGCTGCAAGTCGGGGGCGGCGGCTTGGGCGCCATCGAACCGGCTTCGTCGGCCGACTGCGTGCCGGGCGAAGAGGTCTTCATGGTGGCGAGTCTGGGCGGCGAGAAGCGCTGCGCCGACACCGGCGTTATCAGCTACCTGGGACCGTTCGACGCCGCCTGGGAGTTCGTGCTCGACCGCGCCGTATGCGTTACGGCCACGTCGCTCAACCTGGGTTACAACGGCGGGCCGCTGTGCAATGCCAGGGGGCAGATGATCGGTGTTTCGTACTTGAACTTTGGCGACTTAAGCCGGGCGATGCTGGCGATTCCCGCCGAGTATTTCATCGCGGCGCGCGATGAGCTGCTGCGTTTTGGCCGGCGGGTGACCGGGGCGCCCAGGCTCTGGCTGGGGCTGCTCTGCTACACGTTGCACGACTTCGTCGTGATTGCCGGCGTGGTGCCGGGAAGCCCGGCGGAGAAGGCCGGGCTTAAGCCCGGCGATCTCGTTCTGGCGGTCGACGGGGTGGAGATTCGCCATCGCCGGGCGTTGTACGAGGCGATAAGCCGCCGCCAGCCGGGCGATGCGCTGGCGCTCAAGTTGCGCCGCAACCGGGACGTTGCGGCCGTCAAGCTTACGCCGATAAGGGTCGAGGAGTTCATGGCCTGAGCGGCGCGCCCGCGCCGTTCGGGGGCGCCGGCATCAGCCGCCGGCCGCGCCGGCCTCAAACATCCTTGAAGACCTTTCTTGCGCGTCGCTCTTCGACCGCGGCCTGGGCCGCGGCCAGGCGCGCCACCGGCAGCCGAAACGGCGAGCACGAAACGTAGTCGAGCCCCAGGCGGTGACAGAACTTGACGCTTGCCGGGTCACCGCCGTGCTCGCCGCAGATGCCGAGCTTCAGCTTGGGATTGGCGGCGCGCCCACGCTCGACGGCGATCTTCATCAGGTCTCCGACTCCCTCATCGTCCAGCTCGCGGAACGGGTCGGCGCGGTAGATGCCCTGGTCGAGGTATTCGTGGAGAAATTTCGCCGAGTCGTCGCGCGACAGCCCGTAGGCCATCTGCGTCAGGTCATTGGTGCCGAAGGAAAAGAAATCGGCGGCCGCCCCGATGCGCCCCGCCTCGACGCAGGCGCGCGGGACCTCGATCATCGTTCCGACGAGAAAGTGCAGGCGCGCGCCGCTTTGAGCCTCCAGCCTGCGGGCGACCTCGCGGATGCGCTCGGCAAGAAGATCGAACTCGCGCCGGTCGCCGATCAGCGGGAGCATGATTTCGGGGGCGACTTTGATCCCCTCGGCGCGCAGCTCGAGCACCGCCTCGAAGATGGCACGGACCTGGGTCTGGTAAATTTCGGGGTAGCTGATGCCCAGGCGCGAGCCGCGATGGCCCAGCATCGGATTGAATTCGATTAGCCCGTCGCGCACCTCCTGCAGGTGCTGCGGGCTGACGCCAAGGTCGCGGGCGAGCTTCTCGATTTCCGCTTCGCCATGGGGGAGAAATTCGTGCAGCGGCGGGTCGAGCAGTCTGACCGTGACCGGCAGTCCTTTCATTTCGCGCAGGATGGCCACGAAATCGCCGCGCTGCATCGGCAGGATTTTTTCCAGGGCGCGCGCCCGTTCGGCCGCGGTCTCGGCCAAAATCATCTCGCGCATCGCGGCGATCCGCTCGGGATGGAAGAACATGTGCTCGGTGCGGCAAAGGCCGATGCCTTCGGCTCCCATGCTGCGGGCGGCGCGAGCGTCTTCCGGCGTGTCGGCGTTGGCGCGCACGCCGAGCCGGCGCTCGAGGTCGGCCCACTCCAGCAGCTTCTTGAAAGCGGGCGACATCTGCGGCTGCACCGTCGGCACCCGTCCCAGGAAGACCTCGCCGGCAAAGCCGTCAAGGGTAATCTCCTGGCCGCGGCTTACGCTTACGCCGTTGGCGGTCATGGTCCCGGCCGCGTAATCGATGTGCAGGTCCGAACAGCCGGCAACGCAGCATTTGCCCATGCCCCGGGCGACCACCGCGGCGTGGCTCGTCATCCCTCCGCGGGCGGTCAGAATGCCCTCTGCCGCGTGCATTCCCTCGATGTCCTCGGGCGAGGTCTCGACGCGGACCAGGATTGTATGGCGCCCCGCCTGGCTGGCGCCGACCGCTTCCTCGGGCGAAAAGACCGCCTCACCCCAAACCGCCCCTGGCGAGGCCGGCAGACCGCGGGCGAAAAGCCGCTTCGGACTTGCCGGGTCGAGTTGCGGATGCAGAAGCTGCTCGATCTGCGCCGGCTCGACCCTGGTCAGCGCCGTGCGCCGGTCGATGAGCCGCTCGGCCGCCATCTCGACCGCGATCCGGACCGCCGCCTCGGCGGTGCGTTTGCCCATGCGCGTTTGCAGCATGAACAGCCGGCTGCGCTCGACGGTGAATTCCATGTCCTGCATGTCGGTGAAATGCTTCTCCAGCCGGCCGGCAACCTGGAGGAGCTGGCGGTAGACCTTGGGCATGGTCTCCTCGAGCGAGGCAAAGCGCCGCCGCCGCTCTTGCTCGCTGATAGCAGCCCGCCCGGCCCAGGCGCGCGAGGCGCCGAGGCTTATCTGCAGCGGGGTTCTGATGCCCGCCACCACGTCCTCGCCCTGGGCGTTGGGCAGGTATTCGCCGTAGATGCCCTTGGCGCCGGTCGAGGGGTCGCGACTAAACGCCACGCCGGTGGCGCAGTCGGCGCCGAGATTGCCGAAGACCATCGCCTGGACGGTCACCGCGGTGCCCCACTGTTCGGGGATCGCATTGAGCTTGCGGTAGGCCACCGCCCGTTCGTTCTGCCAGGAGGCGAAGACGGCGCCGATGGCGCCCCAGAGTTGCTTTTGCGGGTCCTGCGGCAGGTCGCCTCCGGTGCGAGAGCGGATGAGCGCGCGAAATTCGCCAACCAACTGCTTGAGGTCGTCGGTCGTAAGTTCGAGGTCCTGGCTCACACGGCGGCTCTGCTTTTTGGCCTCGATCAGCTCTTCGAACGGGTCTCGCTGGCTGGAGCTTTGCGGCTTGAGCCCCAGCACCACGTCGCCGTACATCTGGCAGAAGCGCCGGTACGAGTCCCAGGCGAAGCGCGGATTGCCGCTGGCCGTTGCCAGTCCTTCGACGGTCCGGTCGTTCAGCCCCAGGTTGAGCACAGTGTCCATCATGCCGGGCATCGAAACCCGCGCTCCCGAGCGCACCGAAACCAGCAGGGGATTGGCCGAGTCGCCAAAGCGGCGGCCAATCGCCTTTTCGATTCGCCCCACGCTCTTGGCGACCGCCTGCTCAAGTCCCTTGGGATACTTGCCTGCGTGGTCGTAGAAATAGGCGCAGACCCGCGTCGAGATGGTAAAGCCGGGAGGGACCGGAAGCTTCAGGGAGGCCATCTCCGCCAGGTTCGCCCCCTTGCCGCCCAGAAGATCGCGCATCTGGGCCTTGCCCTCGCTCGTTCCCGCGCCAAAGAAGTAGATGTCCGGATGCAGCCGTGCCATTTACTCGCTCCCTGGTAGTGTTAGCTGTCCTAAAGCCGCGCCGCCGGGCAGCTCGCCAGCGGCCCGGCGGCGTGGCGCCAGCAGCCTGTCGCTCGGCGGTTGCGGCTGCTAGTCTTCCCAGCCTATCAATTCGTCAATCCGCGCCGGCAGGGCCGCGATCGCAACCCGGTCCTGCTTAGTCGAGTCGCGGTAGCGCAGCGTGACCGTATCGTCCTGCATCGTTTCATGGTCGATCGTAACGCCAAAGGGTGTGCCCACCTCGTCCTGGCGCCGGTAGCGCCTGCCGATCGAGCCGGCCGCGTCGAAGACGACCATGCACCGGCGCTTTAGCAGGTCGAAGACGGCGTGCGCCTTTTCGGGTTGCCCGGCTTTGCGCAAAAGCGGGAAGACTCCGACCTTTACCGGCGCCAAGCGCGGGTCGAGCCGCAGCACCACCCGCTTTTCGTCTTCCACCACGTCCTCGGCGTAGGCGTCAAGGAGAAAGGCTAGGATCGACCGGTCGACCCCGGCCGAAGGCTCGATCACCCACGGCCGGTAACGCTGGCGTGTCGCCTCGTCGAAGTAGCTGAGGTCGCGGCCGCTAAACTCGGAATGCCGGTCGAGGTCGAAGCTGCCGCGCTTGGCCACGCCTTCCAGTTCGCCCCAGCCGAAGGGGTAGCGGTACTCGATATCGGTGGTGCCGCGGGAATAGTGCGCAAGCTCGCTCTGCGCGTGAGGTCGAAGGCGCAGGCGCTCGCGCGAGATGCCGTAGCGCACATACCATTCGAAGCGTGCGTTGACCCAGTGCTCGAACCAGCGGGCCTCTTCCTGCGGGTCGGGCCGGACGAAAAACTCAAGCTCCATCTGTTCGAATTCGCGCGTGCGAAAGATGAAGTTGCCGGGCGTGATCTCGTTGCGAAAGGCCTTGCCAATCTGCGCCACGCCAAAGGGCAGCTTAGCCCGCTGCGTGTCAACCACCTCCGCGAAATCGAGAAAGATGCCCTGGGCGGTCTCCGGCCGCAAGTAAACCGTTGCCGCGGTGTCTTCGACCGGCCCCATGAACGTCTTGAACATCAGGTTGAAGCTGCGCGCCTCGGTCAACTCGCCCCCGCATCGCGGGCAGCGCGGCCCCCCCGCGTCGTCGGCCCTGAAACGCTGCTTGCAGCCCTTGCAGTCCACCATGGGGTCGGCGAAGCTGGCCAGATGCCCCGAGGCGGCCCAGGTGCGCGGATGCAGCAGGATGGCGCTGTCGAGCCCGACAACATCGGCGCGCTCTTGGACCGTGCTGCGCCACCACGCCTCTTTGACGTTGCGCTTGAGTTCCGTGCCGAGCGGACCGTAGTCGAAGGTCGAGCCGAGTCCCCCGTAGATTTCACTCGACGGAAAAACAATCCCGCGCCGTTTGCACAGCGCCACCAGCTTGTCCATCGTGACGGAGCCGGTCTCTGCGTCGGGCGTTAGCGCAGTCGGCGCGTCCTCGCCATGCTTGGAAGCCTTGGAAGTTGACAATCTTGCCGATTCCTCTCCGGGCGAGGCCAACTCGCCCTGGGACGCCCGCAAACACTCGCAACGCCCATGGGCTGGCGCCGCCGCCGTCCGCCCCGGGCAATCCGCGCCAAGGTAGCGGCCGGCCGCCCGACGCTTTGCCGCAGGCGCACTGCCGCTTGAACCGCGCTTGCCGGGCGCTCGGCCGCAGTCCCGGCCGTCTAAGCGTTAGCTCGAAGGTAGCACGCGGCCTTTGCGCGGGCAATTTGGCCGGGCCTGTGAGCCGCCGGCGCCGGACGCTTCTTGCCCCGCGGCGGCTCTGGGATAGTGGTGAGAAGGGAAGTAAGAAAAAGAGGGAGGTGCGCAAATGTGGCAGTCGAGGTCGCGCCTTGGGTCCGGGCTCCGACTACTTGTGCTGCTTGCAGCGTTCGCGCTTGGCGCGTGCGGGCACAAGCTGGTTGCCGACCCGGGTCAGCATAGCGTAGCGGTTTACTCGGATGCCTCGGTGTTGGAACAAATAAACGAACTCAGACGCGAGGGCGGTGCGGCTGCCATGCTCGGCAATCTGGGCGAAAAATTAGCAGCCCCGCGCCTGCCCGAGGGGACCCCGGTCAAAATCCTGCGGCGCGACCCCAAGGCATGCGAAATCGAGGTGACCGCGGGTTCCCAGGCGGGGCTTAGAGGCTTTGTTACCCCCGCCAACGTTCGCTAACTTCCGTGCGCGAGCGGCCGGCCTCTGTTAAGGTCGACGGGCGCGGCCAGCGCCGGGGCAGGGTCTGTGCTGGCGGTAGCGCCCTCGAAAGCAAGTGGGTGGCGCCTCGTCTCTCAATAGTGGCGGCTTGGCACTCGGGCCGCTAGGTTTTCGCAGTTCGAGGTGCTCGGGGGGGCCTGCCGGGCCCAGCCTGCGGGCGGCTATAAGGCCCAAGGCGCCAGCGCAGAAGTCGGGTAGGGGCGAGGCCCGGCCTAGAGCGCATTGGGACCGCGTTCGCCGGTGCGGATTCTGATAACTTCCTCGATTGCGGTAACAAATATTTTGCCGTCGCCGATTCGTCCGGTGCGGGCCGTCCGCTCGATGGTGTCGACCACGTGGGCGGCCATTTCGTCGCCAACGATGATCTCTAGTTTGACCTTGGGCAGAAAATCGACCACGTATTCGGCGCCGCGGTAGAGTTCGGTATGGCCTTTTTGCCTGCCGAAGCCTTTGACTTCGGTTACCGTCAGGCCCTGGATGCCGATGCCCGAGAGGGCTTCCTTGACCTCGTCAAGCTTGAACGGCTTGATGATCGCCTCGATCTTTTTCATTTGACCCTCCTGGCCGGCGCCGGCGCGGTTGCCTAAAAATTATGCTCCGAGGAGCCGCCGTTGCCTCCGATAGACCGGTTACGCAACAAGCGGGCCATCAGCCGCCGTTCGAAGCTTTGCGCTCGCTTCGCCCTCGCCGCGGCCCCTGGTCGAGCGCGCCATTTCGGCGCTACAGGGCTGGAGTTGCATGGTCTTAGGCGTCATCGCGGCGAGGAGCGCTTCTTAAGCAGCCCGATGGCTAACTCTTCGCCCCGCAGCAGGCGCTTTAGGTTCGGTCGATGCCGGATTATCACGGTCGCGCTCATCACCAGAGCCAGCAGCAGATACTTGACTGGCATCCCGAACGCCGCAGTCGCCACGGGCAAGACCAGCGCGGCGCTGACCGAGGCCAGCGACACGATCCGCGCAAGGGTCAGGACCGCAACGAATACGGTAACACTCACCGCCACCGGCGCCGGAGCCAGCGCCAACCACACCCCTAACGAAGTGGAAACCCCACGCCCTCCGCGAAAGGCAAGGAAAACCGACCATAGCGATCCTGCAAAGGCAGCCAAACCGGTCAGAATTAAGGCGTCCGCGCCGTAACCGAGAAGACGCCCGCAGACCACCGGCAGAAAACCCTTCAAAAAATCGCCGGCAAACGTGAGGGCGCCGGCTGCCTTGCCCCCCACCCGCGTCACGTTGGTCATGCCGATGTTCCCGGAGCCGCCAAGACGCGGGTCAAAACCCATGCGCCGCCCCAAAAGCACCCCCACCGGGAGCGCACCCACGAGGTACGCGGCGCAAATCAAAAAGATCGTTCCAAGCATCCTAAGCTGTGACAGCCTTCCTGGCGGTTTTGGTCGGGGTGACTGGATTTGAACCAGCGACTCCTGCGTCCCGAACGCAGTGCTCTAGCCAGGCTGAGCTACACCCCGTTACTCCCGCAACTGCCGAAACGACCTCCTGTATTATTAACTCCGGCCGGCTGCAATGCGAGCCTGCCGCCATGCTACCGGCAAACGCAGTCTCCCCAGGCCGGGCAACTTATGCGGCGGTGCCGGCTGAGCCGCCCGGCTGGCGCATCTCGGCGATGACTCTCCGGTAATCGTCGTGGTCGAAGATGCCCGACCCGGAGACTAGAACGTTGGCTCCCGCGGCAGAGACCGCTGCAGCATTATCCAGCTTTATTCCGCCGTCAACCTCCAGGTCGATCTTCTGAAGACCGCGCCGGTCGAGTTCACGCCTTACCGCCTCCAGCTTGCCGATGCTCTCGGGTATGAATCCCTGCCCGCCAAAGCCGGGATGCACGCTCATCACCAGGATCATGTCGAAGGCGTCGGCAACCTCCAGCACTGGCGCCAGGGATGTCTCCGGATTGACGGCCAGCGAGGCCTTCGCGCCGCGTCGGCGGATTAACGCCGCCATGGCCCGCGGCTCCGAGCAGACCTCGATGTGTACCGAGACAAGGTTGGCCCCGGCTCGCACGAATCCCTCGACGTATCGCTGCGGTTCCTCAATCATCAGGTGGACGTCGATGGGAATTCGCGTGACCCGCCGTATCGACTCGAGCACCGGCAGCCCGATGGACAGATTCGGCACGAAGTGGCCGTCCATCACGTCGAAATGAATCAGGTCGGCGCCGGCTTCCTCGACGCGGCGAATCTCTTCACCCAACCGGCTAAAGTCCGCCGATAGGATCGACGGCGCAATCTTCAGGATTCGCATGATGGCCGATTTGAAGAGTAGCCGGTTCTGCCGCTTGCGGTGAAGAGGGCAGCCTTCGTCCCGGCAAGTCCGTGAGCCTCGTCGGCCGCCTCCTTCCTGTGAGAGAGCATTGCGGCCTAACCTGGGTTAGGCGGGCCGGCGGCCGGGCCGCAGGTGTCTTAAGCCGGTTCCTTGGGTGGTTTGGCTGTCTTCTCACCGCCGGCTGGCGCGCCTGCCCGGCCGGCCTCGCGCGCCGCGCACTGCGTCACGATCGAGCGGACTTTGGCGCGTACGTCAGGTGCCGTGACCACGTCGCTAATAATTGCCGCCGCATCGGCGCCCGCGGCCAGCACCTCCGGGAGGCGCTCCTCTGTTATTGCGCCGATTGCGACGATGGGAAGCTTCACCGACGCTCGAACTTGGCGCAGCAGGTCAAGGCCCTGTCCCGTCGCGGTATTGCGCGCGCCGCCGGCGAACAGCGGGCCAAAGCCAATATAGTCGGCGCCGTCCCGTTCCGCTTCAACCGCCTGCTGGATGCTGTGAGTCGATATCCCGACCAACCGCGATGAACCCAGAAGCTTGCGTGCCGCCTCGAGCGGAAGGTCCTCCTGCCCCAGATGCACCCCGTCCGCGCCGGCCAAAAGAGCGACGTCGGCGCGGTCGTTGACGATGAAGAGCGCCCCGCACCCTCGGCATAAAGACGCTATCTGGCGTGCCTTGGCAAGGAACTCCCGGCCCGATGCTTGTTTGAGCCTCAACTGCAAGACCTCGGCACCCCCGCCAAGGAGCAGCTTGGCCAGCTGTACGGGTTCGTGCCCAGCATAAGGGTCGACGATCGCGTAAAAAGACGACGCTAAGACAAACACCGGTGAGATACTCTGCGTGGCGTACCGAGCAGCGTCCATCGTAGCGCGATGCGGGCCTTCGCTTCCAGGCCGCGCGCCTTTCTGGGGCTCCGTGGCGCGGTTTTTGTGCGGAGGTTTTATGCTGTTTTGCTCTAGCATAAGTTTTTTTGGCGCCTTAGCCACCTTTTAGGGGTTGCTTTAAGGTTGGGTAACAAGCTACCTTCGGCAAAGTTGTTGTGAGCAGCACTGGTAAAAAAAGCTGGCTTCTGGCCATCTTTTCCGCTTTTGCAGCCGGCGCATGCGCGCTAGCCCCGCCTGTTACACAGCAGGCGGCGGGTTTGCCCGCTGCTGACGCGGCTCCTAACAGCCTCGCCAGAGAGAGCGTTTCGGCCCCTAACGCGGCTGCCTCGGCGTCAGAAGCACGCCGCTACCTAGAGCCGGCTGTCTCCTATGGCGCCCCCGTTGCATTGCCTGAACTGGAGGCGCAGCAGTTCGTTCGCAGCCAGCCTGTGCCGGCAGAGCCCTTCCCGATCGCCCTTAACCGCACCGTGCAACACTACGTCAACCAGTACGTTCGTCATCCCGGGATGCTCGCCGCTTCGTTCCGCAGGAGCGCTCCCTACCTGGCCGAGATGGTGAGAGAGCTCGAGGGCGCCGGGGTGCCGGGGGAGTTGGTCTATCTGTCCTTTGCCGAGAGCGCCTTTTCGCCCAGGGGAGCCGGCCCGTGGCAGATGAGTCGCGCCACCGCGCGGCGCTTTGGCTTAACGGTGAACCGCTTGGTCGACGAACGGCGCGACCCGATAAAGTCCACCCGAGCGGCTGCGCGCTACCTTGCCCAACTCCACCAAAGGGCGGGCAACTGGCACGTTGCGATGGCCTGCTGGAACGAGGGTGAAGGGTTTGTTCCTTCTTTCCTGAGGCTGCCGCGGCGCGACTACGACCATCTGATGCGCCATATGCCCAAGCGGACGCGGGCGCTGCTTAATCGCTTCATGGCGGTGGCCATCATTGCGGCCGACGCCCGCGCCTATGGCTTTGGGCCGGCCCTTTATTACGAGCCGCTTCGCGTGCGGCTTGTGCCGGTAGGAGGCGGAACGGCGCTTCGCCAGGTGGCGGCGCGCTATCACACGACGGTGCGCAAGCTGCGGGAGTTAAATCCGGCGCTGCTGCGCGACCGGCTGCCGTCAAGCACGCGGCGCTACACGCTGAGGGTTCCCGATCGCCAAGGCGCAGAGCCAGGCTCCGCCCCGGCGCTGCGGCTGATCGCGCTGCCCGGGTCCGGACCTCGAATCTAAGCTGTTCGCTTCCCGCCTCGCCCGGTCGCGTCATAGCAGGTATGGCCTTGCTTTGCCGGCCGGCGGCCGGTTTTTTTGCCGCGCGAGTCCGGCTATGCTTGCCTTCTGTAATGGTCGGTGCAGGGGAGGCGTTGTCGCTGATTCTTTCAAGCGTCGAGCCGCTGGGCGTCGAGCGGGTCCCGGCCGGCGCAGCTCTGGGGCGAGTTCTTGCCGAGAAAGTTCTTAGCGGGCGAGACATTCCGGGCTTCGACAACTCGGCGATGGACGGTTTCGCCGTGCGCTCCGCCGACCTGCGCGAGGCCAGCAGATTAAAGCCGCTAAAGCTCAAGGTGGTCGGTACCGTGGCCGCCGGCAGCAGCAACCTTCCCGATCTGCAGCCCGGAGAGGCGGCGCGTACGATGACCGGGGCGCCCATCTGCGCCGGCGCGGACGCCGTGATCCCGGTCGAGCAGACACGGTTTGCCGGCGACGAAGTCGAAATCTTTGCGCCCGTGCTAGCGGGGTTCTGTGTACGTCCCAGCGGCGAGGATGTGCGCCGGGGTGAGGTCGTCTTCGAGCCGCCGCGCCTGCTGCGCGCGGCCGACATCGGATTGCTCGCCGCGCTGGGCCGTTCCACGCTCGGCGTCTACCGGCGGCCAACGGTGGGCTTGGTTTGCACGGGCGATGAGCTGGTGGAAGTCGACGAGGCGCCCGCCCACGGTCAAGTTGTCAATTCGAGCGCCTATGCGTTGGCTGCTGCGGTCAGCGAAGCCGGTGGGCTACCGATTGTCCTGCGCGTTGCGCCCGACAGGCCTGATGAGATTCGCCGGCGTTTTAGCGAGGCGCTGGCCTTCGACGCGGTCATCTCGACCGGCGGCGTTTCGGTCGGTGACTTCGACCACGTCAAGACGGTGCTCGACGAGCTCGGCATGCGCTCGCTCTTCCACGGCGTAGCGCAGCGTCCGGGCAAGCCGCTCAAGTTTGGCCTGCTCGGCGGTAAGCCGGTCTTCGGGATGCCGGGCAATCCGACCTCGACGCTGGTCTGCTTTTACGTTTATGCCTGGCCGGCGCTGCGCAGGATGGGCGGTCATCCACGGCCGCACCTGCCGGCGCTGAGCGCGCGTTGCGAGGTGGAAATCAAAGCCGGTGGCGGCCTTACCAGCTTCGTCCGGGTGACGCTCAGGCAAAGCGGCGATCAATGGTTCGCCGGGCCGGCCGGGAGCCAGGGCTCGGGCCTGGTCGGCTCGCTCAGCCGTGCCGACGGCCTTCTGGTGGCGGGGCCGGAAAAGGCGCTGCTGCGCCCCGGCGATCAGGCGCCGGTGCTGCTGCTTGCTCCGCCGGGCGGGGACGGCGCAGCCGCCGCGGCTTTTCTCTGAGCGCGCCAGCGGCGCCACTGGTGCTGCACCGCAAGCGTAACAAGAACCCCGAACAGCGCCGAAGCGCCTATGATCGCCAACTGGTCAATGGGGAACGACAGGCCGGGCAGGAGGTAAAACGTGACCGAGCTCTGCCGAGCATTGGCGTACATCACGGATGCAAGCCACAAGACCAGCAGCAGAACTACCCAGAATTTGGGCCGTTTCAGAAACCCAGGCATCGCCCTGTCCCCTCAAGAAATTCAAGCGGTCTCCTCTGAGCTTGGACACCCGCTCGGGCGCTGTCAACTTTCCGCGCTCGGTGGAGACCGTTCAAGCAGGCGATGATCCGGGTTGGCCAGGGCTTTGATTTCCATCCCGCGGCTCCCGGCCGCCGCTTGGTCCTGGGCGGCGTCGAGGTGGCGCACGAGACCGGCCTTGCGGGCCATTCCGACGCCGACGTGGCGGCGCATGCGCTGGCCAACGCCATCCTGGGAGCGCTCGGCGAAGGCGACCTTGGCCGGCGCTTCCCCGACACCGATCCAAGGTTCAAGGACGCAGACAGCCTGGCACTGCTGGCCGAGGTCGCCGCAATGGCCGCGCAAAGAAAGATGCGGCTGGTTAACGCCGACCTGACGATTATCGCGCAGCGCCCCAGGCTTGCTCCGCTGCTGGAAACGATGCGGGCCAAGCTGGCCAAGGCAGTTGGCGTCGAGCCCGCCCTGCTGAACGTTAAAGCGTCCAGCCCCGAGGCGATGGGCGCCCTTGGCCGAGGCGAAGGAATGGCCGCCTCGGCGGTCGTGTTGCTGGAAGCTTGCTAGCGTAGCAGGCCGCGGCGCGCAGAGCATGGCCCGGACAAAGCCGCTCTCGGCTGCAGCGCCCGCGCGCCGGAACGCGCAATCGCGCCGGCAGGTGCCCGCCGGGCAAAGCGTCCTGAGCGTCCGACAGGAGGAAACCGATGGGTCAAGCAATTCTACGCGTCGAGAAGCGTCAAAACTACGCCGTCCTGACTCTCAACCGGCCGGACAAACGAAACGCCCTGAACGTGGCACTGCTCGACGAGTTGGAAGGCGCGCTGGAGGCGTTGGCGGGCGATGCCGAGGTCCGCGCCTTGCTCGTGCGAGGCGAGGGCCGGACCTTTTGCGCCGGCGTTGACCTCGCCGAAATGGACCGCAGCGAGGCGGCGCGCGAGCCGGCGCGCCTGGAGCACGTCTTCGACCGGATCGAGGACTTTCCCGTTCCCACCGTCGCCGCCATACAGGGCGCCGCGCTGGCAGGCGGCCTTGAACTGGCCCTGCACTGTGACATCCGGCTTGCCGCCGAGGAGACCCGCTTCGGCATGCCGGTGGGGCGTTTGGGGCTGGTCGTGCCTTACGACTTCATCCGCAAGCTAATCGAAGTGTGCGGCGCGGCCAACACGGCCTATATCCTTTACACGGCGGAGGTGTTGGAGGCGCGGCGGGCACGGGAACTCGGCCTTGTCCACGAAGTGGTCGCCGAGGCGGCGCTTGACCACGCTGCGGCTGCCTTGGCGGCCGGAATTGCGGCCAACGCGCCGCTCGCGTTGCGCGCGATGAAGCTCACGCTGCGCCGCTGCATGAGCGAGGCGTTCGACGCCTACCATGAAGACCTGCTCAAGCTGGCGACCGAGGTGCGCGCCAGCGAAGATGCGCGCGAGGGCGTGCGCGCCTTTCTCGCCAAGGGCAATCCGGTCTGGCGCGGCCGTTAATCAAGGCCATCCGCGCGCCGGCGCGGATGGCCTTGCCATGCCCCTGCGCGGTTCCTTCGCTTCTGTCATCCTCGCGGGCGATGCGCGTTCTTCTTTCCCTCTCCCCTTGGGGGGAGAGGGGAGGGTGAGGGGGGACCGCTGGCGCCACCTCGAGCCTCTGGGTGCGTCCCCGCTCTTCCTTCGACTGCGCTTGCGCGGAGCGTCCCCCTCTCCTTGATGCTCTCCCCCGTTGGGGGAGAGGAATCAGGAAAAGGGGATGCGCGACGCGCGTCCCTGCCGCCATGCAATGGCCACGCGCGGGGGTGACAAGCAGCAGCCGGACGCCCCACTGCCGTCATTCCCGCGTGGTGCGCGTTCTTCTTTCCCTCTCCCCTTGGGGGGAGAGGGGAGGG
>JAJYRQ010000007.1 GCA_021794015.1 Deltaproteobacteria bacterium
GTGGTCGATTCGCCGATAACCACTTCGTCGGCTGCGCGGGCCGCGCCGGCGCCTCCCAGCAAGGCGCCGGCCAGCAGCGCGGCGCCGGCAACCACAGCCGAACTTCCCAGAACCCGTCCGATGCCAGCTTTCATGGTATGACCCTTTCTCCGCTCGTTTGCGGTTTCGCCTTAGGCTTGCCACCGCCCGGTGAATGAATGCTGCTTTTCCTTAGCACACTCCAGCCGGCCCGGCAAAAAGCCCGCCGCATCCCGGCTTGCGCGGCCAGCCGCCGGCGCGTGCGCGCCGCTCCGGGCCGCTTGCAGCCGCGGGTTTTCGTGTAGAATTTGAAGCCATGCGAGGTGACCCCATGGCCAACACAAAGGCAATCGTCGTCCATCAGATCGGCGGCCCCGAGGTGCTCAAGCTCGAAGAGCGGCCCCTTGGCGAGCCCGGCCCCGGGCAGGCGCTGGTTCGTCACCGCGCCGTCGGTCTTAACTTCATCGACATTTACTACCGCACCGGCGTCTACCCGGCGCCTTCATTTCCGTTTACGCCGGGCAGCGAGGCGGCCGGCGTGGTGGAAGCCGTGGGGCCCGGCGTAACCGATCTGCAGCCGGGAGCGCGCGTGGTCTACGCCGGCGGCCCGCTGGGCGCCTACGCCGGGGCCAGGGTCATGGACGCTCGGCTGCTGGTGCCGCTGCCGGCAGCGATCGACGAGGCGACGGCGGCCGGAGCGATGCTCAAGGGGCTGACCGCCCATTACCTCATCTTTTCGACCTACGCGGTAAAACCCGGCGATACGATTCTTGTGCATGCCGCGGCCGGCGGGGTGGGGCTGCTCTTGTGCCAATGGGCGAGACAACTCGGCGCCACGGTCATCGGGACCGTAGGCAGCGAGGAGAAAGCGCGCATTGCGGCCGAGCACGGCTGCCACCATACCATCAACTACAGCCGCGAGGATTTCATCGCGCGCGTGCGCGAGATAACCCGCGGCGAGGGCGTGCCCGTAGTCTACGATTCGGTGGGCCAGGCAACTTTCAATGGTTCGCTTGACTGCTTGAAAACCCGCGGCCTGATGGTCAGCTACGGACAGTCCTCCGGCGTGGTCCCTCCCTTTAGCATCAACATTCTAAGCGGCAAGGGGTCGCTCTACCTCACCCGGCCGACGCTGGCGAGCTACGCGGTGCGGCGTGAGGAACTGCTCGCGCGGGCCAAGGACCTGTTCGACGTGATCGGGCGCGGCCTCGTGCGCTGCGAGGTCAAACAGCGCTTCCCGCTTTCCCAGGCGGGCGACGCCCATCGGGCGCTGGCCGCGCGCGGCACCGTTGGCTCAACCGTGCTCATTCCCTAACGGAGCGGCAGCGGGCGCGGGGGTCTCGACGCGGCCTACCACGAACAGCGCATCTCGGGCAGTGCGCGGCCAAGCACGCTTTCCAGCCGCTCCATCTCGGGCCGGTAGATGGAACAGAGAAGCTCCCTAGCCCTGGGGTCAATGACGGGCTTGCGCCCCGGCCTGGAGAACAGACGGGTCCACAAGAACTGTTGAAGCCCCACGGGAAGCAGCCGCTGGCCGATGACGCGCGCCCACGGGCGGCCCGCCAGCCGGCGCGCCCATGCACCGCGCGTCTCGCTGTAGCCGTTGTGAATCTTGGAGGTATCGATCGCCGCCGCGGGCGCGGCGGGCAGCGCCAGGAACCGGACTGTGCGTTCCACCACCAGCCGGGCGTCCTGCTGAAGTTCATTAAAGAGCAGCACCTGGACCTGTGGCGGACCGAAAACGTCCAGGTAGCGCGCAACCTGATCGGCGTACTGTCCCAGTTCGACGTAGAGTTGGGAGACGCCCCAGCCCTTGCGCGCGCGCCCCATGTCGCGCTTGAGCGCTTCGTAGAAGGGCAGGTCCTGCACCCCCTCGTGAAAATCCATCAGGTAATGGGCGAAGGCGCGCTCCACCGGATCGCGCAGCAGGATGATTATCCGCGCCTCGGGCACTGCCTGGCGGATGCGGTACGGCGCTTGGGGGTCCCAGAGATAAGACGGACTGGCGTCGCCGATCGCTCGAAACCCGCGCGCCTTACGGAACAGCCGCAGGTAAGCGGAGCGGTCGTTAATCACGGTGACCAGGTAGCGCTGTTCCGCTGAGGGCTGCGCCTGGGCGAAAAAGTGCGGCTCCTTAATCGCCGGCATGAAAACGTCGGGATGCTGCGCCAGGTAGGCATAGAGCGACGTGGTGCCGCTTTTGACCGCGCCCACAATGAAGAAATTCGGCCAGGTCTCTTCACGCATCGCCTTTCCCATCGCTGCCGCCGCAAGGTTCGCGCTTGCAGCCGCCCCACCCCGTGTTTCAGCCCCACATACAGGCCCCGGCTTCGCTGCGCCAGCGGCCGCCACGACTCGGACAACGCCGCCATCTATTCTACGGGAGGGCGCCCTCTGATAAACGTGGCCCATTCGACCAGCCGGGAATTTCGCCGCCAAGCCGCCCGCTTGCTCTACGGCCTTGCTCATCCCTCCAATCGCCCCCGGGCGGGCTTCAGTCGGGGCCGGCAAGCACGCGCGCCTGCTCTCCCCGGGGCGCTTTGCGCCGGCAGCGCCGTCGCCAACGCTGCGGCACACATAATGAGTATCTAGTGCGCGCTTGCGCCGGCGCAAGGCGCGCGATCGCCCGCACGCGCAGGCCCCGTCCTGTCTGCCAGGCCGCGGCCCACCACCACGAAGAGATCAAAGCGTCCGTTGCCATAGCGCGGGTAGCGCTTTAAGAGCGAGAGGCACGCCGCTTTACCGCCAAGCCCAAGCCGCCGCTCATCGCGGCTTGACAGCAGCAGGTAGGCGACTTGCGGGCGCCCGCAGAGCCACGCACAGAGGTCCACCCGACCGTCTCCAGGCAAGGCCTCATAGCGTGCCCCGGCATAGAAAGCCGCGCGCGCGTCCGAGCTGGCAAGCGCCACGGCAGCGCCGTTCGCCCGGCGCGCCACTTCTCTCCCGGCGTAGCGCAATCCACGCTGGTCGTAGCCGAGCGGCCAGAGCGTGCGCGGCAGCAACAGTAACGCCACCGCCGTTCCCACTAGCGCACGGCCCAGCCCGGAGCGCCACCCTCGGCCGACACCTTCAAGCCATTGGCTCGCCCGTCCAAGACCCAGCACAACCCAACCGAAGCCGTAAGGGATGAGATGTGTCATAAAGCGCGGGCCCGTGTTGAACAGCGAAAAGCCAACCAAGTAGAAGCCCGCCAAGCCCAACAGAAACAGCTCTCTTTGCCGGCGCCACAGCGTCCTGCCGCGCGTCCATAAGCCGGCGAGCAAAAATACCGTTAGTACCGGCTCCATCGCCTGGCTGAAGTAGTAGACCGACATCGCCGAATCACGGCCAATCTTGCGCAGGTAGAGCCACGGATCGACCAACCATGGCGCCAGAAGCGACACATCGCCCGACCCTGCCAGGGCAAGCCACGGCCCTCGGTTTCGGGTAAGCTCCATCACGCTGGAGGCGGCCGCCACGTTTAGCTCGCGGCTGACGCTCCAGTGCCCCGTCGCCCAGCGCAAGTAGCCCAGATAAGGAGACCCAACGGCCAAAAACGAGGCAGCCAGCGCGCCGGCCCAGAGAACGGCCTGCCTCCACCCCCAGCGCGCTCGTACGGCGCCCGCCAGCAGCGCTGCCTCGCAAACCATCAGCAGCCCAATCCCTTCGGCCCGGTAAAGGTACGCCAGGCCGCCCACCACCCCCGCACCAACAAAGCACGCAAGCCGACGACGGCGCCCGCCGGCCACGAACAACCACGCCGCGCCAGTCATCAGGCAGACAAACCCCGCCTCGGTGCGCACCGAAGCGGCATACTCGGCAAGCTCCGGATGGATCGCCGCCAGCAGGGCCGCCCCCAGCGCCACGGCGTCATCGTCAAAGACCTCGCGCACCAAAGCGCCGATCGTCACCACCGACAGCGTCCCCCAGGCAACTGAAACCAACTCGCCGGCAAGTTCCCAGTCCCCTACCAGTGGATGCAACCACGCAACCAGCAACGGATAGAGCGGCGAAAAAACCGACCCCAACGCCCCTAGGGGACGGCCCGCGGCAAACTCCCGCGCCATCCGCAGATACTCCGGCCCGTCGCCCGATATGCAAAAGCTGGTAAGCGCCAGGTACAGGCGCACCGCCAAGGCAAGCAACGCTATCAACGCCAACCGCAGCGCCATCCGCACCGGAAGCAACCGCTCCAATGGCCTACACCAATGCCAAATCACCGGGGCGGCTTGCGGCCACCACTAGCACTCGTCTATTTGTTTACCAGCCCCAACATGGCGAGCGGACACTGACACCCATGACAAGCCGACACCCTGCAACTCGTCCGCCTCAACAGACCGGCGTCCGCCCGCAACCTGGCCTGCACGCCGTTCGCGCCAGCTTGCGCGCTGTCCAAACATCGGCCTCGACCCAGGCCGCGCCCCAATCCGCGCCAACCCCGAAGCACGTAGCATCGCCATGCTGCCGCTCAGCCACACCCAGCGAGGGCGCACCCAACAGCTTCGCACTGCTCCGAAGCCAAGAGAATCCGCCAACTCGCCGCTTGTCCACAGCCATCCGGCAACCGCTCCGTTTCCCGACCCTTGAGGTATCCGCCGGTTGTTCACTAACCCGACCTTCAAGGTATCGAAACCCGACCCTTGAGGTATCACTTACCGACCTTTGAGGTATCCGGCCGAACCGTAACTAGCGATGAAATCACGGTTTTTCCAAGATTCTAACAAACGTCATCAATCTTGGACCGTTCTCACAAACGTTTTTTAGAAAAGCCTGTGCTACGCAGAGAAAAAATCGCCTTCCAGGGTGTGTCCGAGGAACTCATTACCAAGGACGAACTCAACCTTGCCGAGTACCCGTTTACGCTGATGGCTCGCCGAGTGCCGTCAATTTTGGTCAACGGCGTACGCCAGCCGATCAAGACCCTGGAGTATCGCGGTTGGACGACGATTAATGGTGAGCGGCGGCCGGTTTCTTGGTTGGTTACGGGAAGCGATAGATTTGGTCTGCCAACGGCCGGCGACCAGGATATCTGTGTTGCGATCATGGAGGTCTGGCGCGAACACAGCTTTAAAGACCGCACCATTCCGATCTCCAGCGCCTACCAGTTGCTGCGCAAAATAGGGTTGCCGGACAAGGGCCAGAATTATCGCCGGCTACGGGCAGCGCTGGATCGCATCACGGGAACCTATATCGTGGCCGAGAACGCTTTCTGGGACCGAGGGCGCCAGTGCTACATCAGCCGCAGGGGCTTTCACATCTTTGAAACCTACGAGCTGATCGAGCGGGTGGTTAAGGGGCAGCGCAAGCCCTACCTGCCGTTGGGCCACGTGCGGGCCAGCGATTTCTTCTGGCAAAGTGTGAGGGACGGGAATCTCAAGGACCTCGATCTTCTGCTTTATCGCAGCCTGCCGACGCCGCTGGCGCGCCGCCTTTATCGCTACCTCGACAAAAAGCGTTACCTTGGAGCGTCGTTCGCCATCGGCACCTATAACCTTGCCCTTAAGCTGGGCCTGGCGCAGACCGCTCTGGCGAAGTACAAAAGCGGCAAGCTGCGCCAGCTTCTGACACCCGCCCTTGCGGCCCTGAAGGAGCGCGCCTTTCTGCTCGGCTACGCCTTTGAGCGGGGCAAGGCGGGGCCAAAGCTGGTGGTTCAGTTTGCCCGGCCGGGCCGTAGCGAACGCGCCCGGGAGCCGCTTTCGACCGAGCAACAACTCCTGCTTGACGAGATCATGGAGCTTACCGGAGATCGCTACAGCCGGAATTTTTACCGCCTGGCGGTGCTCACGCTGGAACGCGAGTTGGTCTACCGGGCGCTCAGCCAAACCCGCGTGGCGCTGCGCGCAGGTGAGGTGCGCACCAGCGCGGCGCGCTACTTTACCTTCCTGGTTAAACGCCTGGCTGCCGAGAGCAACGTAACCTTGGCGCCGCGGCCGCAGTCCAACGAGTAGCGAGGCTGCGTCAAGCGGCGCCAACGGGAACTTGGCATCGCGGGGCGCTTTGGTGTACCACACTAGAGAAGGGCAGGGGGCTCAATTGCGCGCCGGATACGCGGCTCGCAGGACCACGCGGCCGAGCGCCGGGGCGCTTTACGGAGGTGGCTCAAATGGCCGGAAGAATCTCGCGGCGACGATTCATCAAGAAGGGGCTGGCAGCGGCGGGTGGTGTGGTTGCCCTGGGAACGGCGATCGATCGCCTTGGCCCCGCGCTTTACGCGCAGACCAAGCCGCCGATACGAATCGGGGCCCAGGGTATCTTGTCGGGCCCTTACGGAGGCTACGGCGAGTTCGGCAGGCAGGGAGGGCTGCTCGCGGTCGAGGAGATCAACCATAACGGCGGAATCCTGGGACGCGAGGTCGAAATCCGCTTCCGCGACGAAGAACTTAAGCCGCCGATTACGGTCAGCAACCTGCGCTACTTCGTCCAGGACTGGGGCGCCGATGTGGCCATCGGGATCGACGCCAGCAACGACGTGCTGGCCGCTGCCGAGGTGATGCCCCAGCTCGACCGCGTACTGATCGTGCATCACGCCGCCACCGAGAAGCTCAACGAGATCGACGTCTACCAGAAGCACAACCAGTACGTCTTCCGGGTCTGCGTGCCGGTCTACCAGGACGGCATCGCCTCGGCGCTGATCGCCAAGGATTTTCACCACGTCAAGCGCTGGGCGACCATCTCTCCCGACTACGAGTACGGCTACACTTGCTGGAAGTTTTTCCGGCAAGTGCTGAGCCACTTTCGCCCGGACGTGCAGTACGTGGGCGAAGCGTGGTGCAAGTTCAACACCGCCGATTTTGCACCCTATATCAGCAAGGTGATGGCGCAAAAGCCGGAGGGGATTTTCAGCACGCAGTGGGGTGGCGAGGCGGTTGCCTTCGTACGCCAGGCCAAGCGCTTCGGCGTTTTCCAGAACATCGGGGCGATGATGATCGGCATGGGCGCGGCGATGGACGTTCTGGAGGGCCTTGGGGCCGAGTATCCCGACGGCGTCTGGGCGTCGTGCCGCTACTGGTTCCGTTACCCCGAGACCGAGCGCAACAAGGCGTTCGTCGAGCGCTACCACAAGCGCTGGGGCCATTATCCCAGCTACCCGTCGGAAATGATGTATAGCTGCGTCAACACGGCCAAGGCGGCGATGGAAAAGGCCCACAGCACCAAAACCGCCGACCTGATAGCCGCACTGCAGGGCATGGAGCTGGATACGCCGGCGGGCAAGCGCCTCTTCCGCGCCGAGGACCATCAGGCGGTCTATCCCGTGCCGTGGGGCCAGATCACGCACGACCCGGCCTACCCGATGCCGATCATAGCGAACCTCAAGGTGTCGCCGACGACCGAGTACTACCGCTGGCCGCCTTTTACCAAGCTGTTTGGGGTCTGAGCCGGGCGCGCGGCCTGCGTAGTGGTGCAAAACCTGTTGTTTCAGGGGCTGGTCGGCCTGACCGGCGCGATGTATCTGTGGCTTATCGCTGCCGGTCTGACGCTTATTTTCGGCGTCTTGCGGGTGCTTAACTTCGCGCACGGCAGTCTCTACATGTTGGGTGCGTACTTTGCGCTGAGCGCCAGTCTCTGGATGCACCAGGGGTTTTGGCCGGCGCTGGCGGTCGCGGCGGTTGGGGTGGGTGTCTTAGGGGTGTTGCTGGAGGTGGTTTTCGTCCGGCCGATCTACCGGCTGGCAATTGCCTACCAGTTGCTGCTGACGTTTGCGTTCGTTCTGATCTTCAACGATGCGGTGAAGATGGTGTGGGGGCCGCTTTACCAGGCGCCGCCGATGCCTGCGGGTTTGGGAGGCTCGGTGGTCGTTTTGGGCAGACCGTATCCGGTATACAACCTTTTCATTCTGCTCGCCGGCGTGGTGGTGGCGGCAGCGCTGTGGCTGGTCTTTGATCTTACGCCCTGGGGTAGGGCGGTACGGGCTGCAGCCAGCGACCGGGAGATGGCGGCGGCGCTGGGGGTGAACGTGCCCCGGCTCTTCTCCCAGGTCTTTGGGGTTGGCGCGGGGCTGGCGGGGTTGGGCGGCGCGCTGACGGTGCCGATGCAGACGGTCTCGCCCGGGATGGGGGAAAATGTGGTGGTGGACGCCTTCGTGGTCGTAGTCATCGGCGGCTTGGGCAATCTGTGGGGAGCGTTTGTCGGCGCGCTGCTGGTCGGCCTGCTGCAGGCTTACGGCACGCTGTTCGTTCCGGTTTTTGACCTGGCGCTTGCCTTTATTGTGATGGCGGCGGTGCTGATTTGGCGGCCGGCCGGACTGTTTGGGAGAAGCGGGTGACGGCTCCTTATGGGAAGGCTGGGGCTGGGCTGGGCGCCGTGTCGGCGGTGGTTGTGGTGTTGCTGCTGATGCCGTTTTGGCTGACGCAGTTTCAGCTTTTTTTGCTGGTGCGGGTGGCGATTTTGGCGCTCTTTGCGATGGGGTTCAATCTTTTGTTCGGCTACGGCGGGCTGCTTTCCTTCGGGCACGCCGCTTTCTATTCGGCCGGCGCCTACACCGCCGGTCTCATCCTCAAGGCTTATCCGTCGCTGTTGGTGGGAGTGGCGGGCGGTGTCGCGATGGCGGCGCTGCTGGGGTTCGGCGTGGGCTTCTTTTCGGTGCGGCACATCGATGTGTACTTTTCGATGCTGACGCTGGCCTTCGGCATGTTCGTCTATTCCATCGTGTGGAAGTGGGACGCGGTGACCGGGGGTGACAACGGCCTGATTGGGGTGCCGCGCGCGCCGCTGGCGATGATCGGGTTCAAGCACGGACTGAACATGATGCCGATAGAGCGCTACTACGAGTTTACCGTGGTGCTGAGCGTGGTGGTGGTCTGGGCGCTCTACCGGCTGGTGCGCTCGCCGTTTGGACTGATGCTCCAGGGTATTCGGGAGAACGCGGAACGGGTGGAGTTTGCCGGGGTGCCGATGCGCCGCTATCGGCTGGCGGCCTTTATAATCTCGGCTGCGGTGGCGGGGCTGGCCGGGTCGTTGGTCGGACCGCTGGAGAACACGGTCGGTCCCGACACGGCCCATTGGGCGACTTCGGCTGAACCGCTTTTGGCGGCCCTTTTGGGCGGCGCGGCCAGCTTCGGCGGCCCGCTGGTCGGCGCCTTCCTGATAGTTGGCATCAGGGAGCTTGTCGAGCGGTACACGCAGTACTGGCTGCTGGCGATGGGAGGCGTGATGCTGGTGTTGGTTTTAGGGTTTCGCGGCGGCGTGACGGGCACGGTGCTGGCGCTGGCGCGCCGGGTAGCGCCGGGCCGGCGCGGCGGCGAGGCAGCGCGGTGAGCGCCGGCGCGACCCTAAGCGCGGGCGCCGGCAAAGAGCCGCTGCTCGCGGCGCACAACCTTACCAAGGCGTTCGGTGAGCTGCGGGCGGTCAGCGACGTAAGTCTGAGCTTTTTCCCCGGCGAGTTGGTTTGCGTCATCGGGCCCAACGGAGCCGGGAAAACCACCCTGGTCAACCTTTTGAGCGGGCGGTTGGCGCCCGATGCCGGTCGGATCGTGTTTGCCGGAGGCGACATCACGCGGCTTGCGCCGCATGACCGCGTGCGCCTTGGACTGGGTCGCTCCTTCCAGATCACCAGCATTTTTCCGGGCCTGTCGGTGGCGGAAAATCTCGCCATCCCGGTGCTCGCCCGGATGGGACGCGCCGCGGCGCCGGCGCGGCGCGCCTGGAAGGTGCCGGGCGTGGCCGAGAGCGTGCGCAAGTACCTGGATGAGTGGCAGCTTGCCGATTACGGCCCGCTCCCGGCAGCCAGCCTGTCGCACGGCAGCCAGCGGCTGCTCGAAATCGCTGTAGCCATGGCGGGCGAGCCGCGCCTGCTCATCCTGGACGAACCCACCTCGGGTCTAAGCCTGGCCGAAAAGCCGGAAGTGCTGGTCCACCTGCGCCGCCTGGCCGCCCGGGCGCATGCCACCATGGTGCTGGTCGAACACGACATGGATATCGTCTTCTCGCTGGCCTCGCGCATCGTCGTGATGCATCAGGGCATGGTGCTGGCTGACGGCGCGCCCGAGGTGATTCGCGATGATGGCCGGGTGCGCGAGGTCTACCTGGGCGCAGCGCTCGAAGCGGCGCCGTCACAGCGCCGGGAGCGCGCGCCAGGGCCCGCGCAAGCCCTGCTCACCGTGCGCGGCCTCGAGGCAGGCTACGGCCTGGGCCGCGTCGTTCAGGGCGTTTCGCTGACGGTACACCGCGCCGAGGTCGTGGCGCTGCTCGGCCGCAACGGCGCCGGCAAGACTACCACGCTAAAAAGCATCATGGGGCTGGTCCGGCCCAGCGCGGGCGAAGTCGAGCTGGCGGGGCGCCGGCTTACGGGGCTGGCCCCGCACCGGGTCGCGGCCGCGGGCATCGGCTACGCCCCCGAGGAACGGCGCATCTTTGCCGAACTCACGGTGCGCGACAATCTTGCCGTTGCCGACCAGCTCGCGCGCCGCAACCATCAACGCTCCAGGCCGCGCCTGTGGCCCATCGATCAGGTTTACGCGCTTTTCCCCGACCTGGCGCGGCTGGCGCACCTGCGCGGCGATCAGTTGAGCGGCGGACAACAGAAGATGCTCGCCATCGGGCGCGCGCTCATGGGCAACCCCGAGGTGCTCCTGCTCGATGAGGCTTCGGAGGGGCTGGCGCCGCCGGTGGTGCGGATGCTCGGCGAGGCCGTCGCCAGAATTCGCGCGCAAGGCGTGAGCATCCTGATGGCCGAGCAGAATGCCGCCTTTGCCGGCACGGCCGCCGACCGGCTCTATATTCTGGAGAAGGGGCGGGTGCAATTCGAGGCCTCGAGCGCGGAGCTGGGCGCAAGCGCGGAAATCTTGCATCGCTACCTCGCCGTGGCCGGCGGCGAAGCTCGGGCGTCGGGCGCCACACCGTAGACCGGCGCGCGTTTCAGCCGGGCGCCGCGCCGTCTGCGCGGATGCGGGCCTGCGAGGCGCGCCGGGTCGCCCGTGCGCTTGGGCAGATGGACCGTTCAGCAGCGGTTGCGTGATGTCGGGCAGTTTTCCCTACACCGAAGTTGCCACCAAGATAGCTGTCGCGCTCGGCGTGGGGTTGCTGGTCGGGCTGGAGCGCGAGTGGGCGCACAAGGAGGTCGGTGCGCGCACCTTTGCGATCACGGCGCTGCTCGGCACGCTGGCCGCGCTGCTCGGGGCCGCGCTGGTGCCGGTCGCCCTGGGCGGCATGTTCCTGTTGGTCGGCCTGCTCAATGCGCGTTCGCTGATGCGTGACGGCTCGCTCGAGATGACGACTTCGGCGGCGCTGCTCGCCACGCTGCTCATCGGGGTGCTGGTAGGCTGGGGTCACTACTTCACCGCGGTGATGGCGGCCATCCTGGTCGCGATGTTGCTTGCCTGGAAGGCGGAGCTGTCGCGGTTTGCGAGCGTGCTTTTGCCCGAGGAAATCCGCAGCGCGCTGCTGCTCGGGCTGCTGGCCTTTGTGATCTATCCGCTGCTGCCCGATCGTTTTGTCGATCCTTGGGGGTTGGTGAATCTCCACCGGGCCTGGATGGTCGTGGTGGCGATCGCTGGGTTGGGGTTCTTCAACTACGTAATGTTCCGGCTTTACGGCCCGAGCGGCGCCTACTATGCGGCGTTTCTTGGGGGTCTGGTGAACAGCACGGCGGCGGCGGCCGAGTTGTCGGGCAGCGTGGGCGGCGCGCGGCGCTGGCGCTCGCCGGCGCTTTCGGTGCTGGTGCTGACGCGCGAGGCGATGCTGGTGCGCAACCTGGTGGTGCTGGCGATTTTTGCGCCGGGCGCCGCGCTGCTGGCGCTTGCTCCGCTGGGCGCGATGGCGCTTGCGGCCGGCGCGTTTGTCTGGCTTGGCTGGGACCGCTCGGAGGCGGTGCGGCGCGAAATTCAGCTGGCCTCCCCGCTCTCGCTTGTGCGGGTGGCGAAGTTTGCCCTGCTGTTCGTGGGGCTGTCGGCGGCCGGCACGCTGGCCAAGCGCTACTTAAGCGAATTGGGGTTTCTCGGGGTGAGCTTGTTGGGCGGTCTGGTGAGCAGCGCCAGCAGCACGGCGACCGCAGCCGAGCTTTGCGCGGTGGGTAGGATTTCGCAAAAGAGCGCGGCAACCGCGGCGGTGCTGGCCTCCATCGGCAGCGTGCTGATGAACCTGCCGTTGGTTTACCAGCAGACGGGCCGGGGCGTGCTCATCCGCACGCTGGTCCTCGTTTCGGCCTTGATTATCGCGCTCGGTCTGGTGGTGCTGGCGGTGAGTGTGCGCCCGGCATAGCGGCCGGGGAGCGGCGCTTTGGGGTTTGGTGGCGGGCAGCGAGCGGGGCGAAAGCGTGGCTTTGCGCCAAAAGGCGAGGCAACTGCTGGTTGTGGTGAGCGCGCGCCGGCGTATCTTCAAGACCGCGCTTGCGGCCGGCGGCTCCTGGTCGCTTGCCGGCTGGCTTTTGTCCGATGCGCGGCCTTACTTTGCCCCGCTGGCCGCGATCCTGGCGCTGCAAATCACCGTGGCCGAATCGCTGCGCGCCAGCGCCCAGCGCATCCTCGGCGTGGTGGTCGGCGTTGCCCTGGCGCTTTTCCTGGCGCGGCTTGCCGGCCTTAGCGGCTTGAGCGTCGCAGCCCTGGTCTTCGTTGCGCTTAGCGGGGCGGCGGCCTTGCGGATGCCGCCTGCCGCCGCCGTCCAAGTGGCGATAAGCGGGCTGCTGGTCGCCACGGTAGGCGCCGGAATACCGGGCTATGCCTGGCACCGGATAGTTGAGACCGTTATCGGCGCTGCCTTGGCGGTGGCGATCAACGCGGCCATAGCGCCGGCCGATCACCTCGACACGGTCGAGCAGGCGCTGGCCAGATTGGCCGCAGGACTGGGGCGCCTCTTCGAGGAGCTGGGAGGGCTGGTCGGTCCGGCCGAGAGCGGCGATAATGCCGCCGCGCTGCTGGCGCGCGCCCGGGCGCTCCACAGCCAGGAGGTGGCGGCGGTGCACGAGGCCCTGGCGCTGGCCGCGCAGGGCCTTAAATGGAATTACTTCGGCGCCTCCAAACAGCCCAGGCTGGCGCGCTGCAAACAGATATCCGAGACGCTCGAACGCGTGCTCATCATGCTGCGCGGCATCATCCGGACGCTCAGCGAGCGGGCCGACAGCGCAGGCCCCGCTTCGGCGTGCGAGGCGCTGCGCACAGGACCGCCGCGCTTGCGTGCGGCCGTGGTCGCGCTTATCGAGTCGTGCCGCGCCGCCCTGGCGGCGGTCGAGCAGCATCTTGCGGCGCCGGGATGCCCGCCGGGGTGCGCTTCGCTGGCGGCGGTTGGTACGGCACGGCTTGCCCTGAGCGGCGCGGTCGAGGCTGAGCCGCAGGCGTTGGGCCGCGCGCGGTGGATTTGGCTGGGCTCGGTGACGACCGACCTGCTGCGTATCGCCCGGGAGCTGGCTGAGGCCTTTCCCGCAAGTCCGGGGAATGAGGCCTAGAAGCGGTCTTTCAGCGCGCGTGCCAGCGCGAAGACGCTCACCGGGTCTTCGCCGAGCGCCGGCGCGCGCGCCTTCAAGGCGGCGCGCAGTTCGGCGCTGTCCGCGCGCAGAAAGGGGTTGGTGGCCTTTTCCTCGGCGATCGTCGAGGGAACGGTCCAGCGTCCCTCGGCGCGTGCGGTAACGGCGCGCGCGTAGCGGGCGTTAAGCGCGGCGTTGTCGGGCTCCAGCGTGAGCGCGAACTTGAGATTGTTTACCGTGTACTCGTGGCCGCAGAAAACCCGGGTCGCCTCGGGCAGCGCCGCCAGCCGCTTAAGCGATGCGAGCATGGTTGCCGCGTCGCCCTCGAAGAGCCGGCCGCATCCACCGGCAAACAGCGTGTCGCCGGTGAAAACCGCGCCCAGCGCGGCAAGGTAATAGGCGACATGCCCGCGGGTGTGGCCTGGCACGGCGATCACGCGCGCCTCAAGTGAATCGAGCCTTATCGTGTCGCCATCGCCGACGGGATGGGTCAGGGCGGGAATCCGACCGTTCTCAGCGTGCCCGCCATAAATTTCGATTCCCGGAACGGCTTGCGCAAGCGCCTGGTTGCCCCCCACGTGATCGCCATGCCAGTGGGTGCAGAGCGCGGCGGCCAGCTTGAGGCCGCGCTCGGCGGCGGCGCCGAGTACCTTGTCGGCTTCGGCGCAATCCACCGCCACGCATCGGCGCGCCGCTTGGTCAACGACGAGGTAGGCAAAGTTATCGCTAAGCTGCGGGACAATTACGACCGACATTGTGGCTTCCTCGCTTGCCGGCGCCTGCGCCGTTTCTGCGGCCGGCCTTGCGGCCCCTCAGCGTAAGCTAGCATACCCGTAGCCGAGGCCGCGCGGGTGTCGGCGGCCGAACAGGGGTTGCGGGGCGGCGCCGATTCAGGCGAGGACGTTGACCAGGGAAATCTTGGCCGCGGCCGACGCCAGCGACACCAGAGCGTTGGCCTGCGTCGTCTCCTGGGAGGCCTGCAGCGAGGCCTGGGCGAGGTTGACGTCCACGAGCTGGCCGATCGAGTCGGTCAACGAAGTCGCTTGCGCCTGCGCGTTCTGGGAAAGCGTTTGCGCAAACTGGCTGGCGGCGCCTATGACGGCGCGGGTCTGGGCAAGCTGGTCGACCGCGGTATTGAGTTGCGCCAGGGTGGCGGAGACGGCTGAGGTGTTGCCGCTGGAGAGGGCGGTTGCGAGGCTTTGCAGGGTGCCGATTAGCCCCCCGGTTGCGTTGCCGAAGACGCTCTGGCCGTCGAAGGTAAGTTGCAGTTGCGCGCCGTTGCTGAGCGTAACCGAGTTGCCGGGGCCGCCGCCCGCATAGTTGCCGGCCGAGTCGAAAGGTGCGCTCAGGGTTCGGTCGCCGCCGAAGACGTAGACGCCGTTGTAGCTGAAGTTGGCGCTCGCCAGCACTTGGGTCAGGTCGTTTTGCACGCTGGCGGCAATGTCGGTCATCTGGGCTGCGGTCAGCGTGCCGTTGGCTCCTTCGTTGGCGCTGGCAATCGCGGAGTCGAGCGCGCTTGCCGCCTGGCTGAGGGCGCCGTCGGTCGCGTTGAGCTGGTTCTGCGCGTCGCTGGCCAGCGCGTTGTCGTTATTGATCGCCGAAACGGTCGTTTGCAGCTCGGCGGCGCCAGCGAAGGACGACGGGTTGTCCGACGGCTCGACGACCTGTTTGCCGGTGGCCAATTGCCCTTCGGTCGTCTGCAGGGCCTGGTACGTGTTGGTAATCGAGTCGGCCAGGGAATTGAAAAATCCGATGTCGGAGACCGTCATTGGCTAAACTCCGTTAGTAGGTAAGCTGCGTCAGCAGAAAGGAGAGCGAGTCGCTGGCCGCCTGGACGGCGCGGCCGGCCGCCTGGAGGGTCTGCTGGTACTGAATGAGCTCGGTGAGCTGTTGGTTGACCGAGACGCCGGTGATCGACCCCGCCAGCGTGTTGAGCGAGTCGAGCGAGGCCTGCGCCTGCTGCTGGCCGCTCTGGGCGTTGGCGATCTGCGAGCCGAAATTGCTGGCAATGTCGGCATAGGACTGGCTCGGCGTGCTGCTCGGAAAAGAGCTGTCGAGCCCGGTTGCGCCGGCCAGCGCCGCAATCGCGCTGGCGTTCGAGCCGTCGCCCGGCACGCCTGCGGCGGTTGAAGCGGCCGGCAGGTTCTGCACGGTGATTGCCGGGTTGAGCGCGATCGGGCCGTTGCCGCCGGGAATCAAAAACAGGTCGTTGCCGGTCGAGCCGTCCAGCCCGTAGCCGAGCGCGCTCTGGCTGTTGATCGCCGTTGCCACCGAAGCGGTGAAGTTGTCGACCGCGCTGCGCGTTGCCAGGATGTCGGAAGCGCCGGTAAAAAGGCCGCCGATCGTGCCGCCCAGCGAGGTGCTCGGCACCGGCACGGTGCCGTTGGCCAGCGAGACCTCGAGCCCAACGCCTACCGTGGGGCCGCCGATGGTCCCGGTAAGCGAAAGCGTAAGCGGCGTGGTTCCCGAGACTAGGGGCACACCCGCCACCGCAACGTTGCCGCTGGCGTCGCCGGTCGCGCCAATCAACCCGGCCAGTTGGCTGACCAGAGCGTTGCGCTGATCGACCAGGGCCGCCGTGCTGCCGCCGTTGGACCCGGCGGCGGTAATCTGGGCGTTGAGCGTGGCGACCTGTTGACTGAGGCTGTTGACCTGTTGCACCAGCGGTGCGAGTTGGGTTAGCGCCGTGTCGGCCGTCTGGTTCAGGTTGCCGGAAAGCTGCTGGGCCAGGCTAGCGAACTGGCCCGCCGCGGCGATTACCGCCTGGCGCGTGGCCGGGTCGGTGGGTGAAGCGGAAAGGTTGCTGAAGGCGTTGAACAGATTCTGCAGGCTTTGTCCAAGATCGGTGCCTGAGCCGGGCTCCAGATAGACTTGTGCCGCCTGGGTCGTTTGCGTCAGCGCCGTGTTGAACGCCTGCACGCCGCTGAGCTGGTTGATATCGGCGGTAAGGAATGGCGCCTGCGCGGCTTGGGCGGTTCCGACCTCGACGCCGACGGAATTGCCCTGCGGGCCGGCCAGGGCGCTGAGCGGCACCGACTCGACCGCATAGTTGGGGTTGTCGGCGTTGCTGATGTTGGCTGCGGTAGTGGCGATCTCGGCCTGCGCCGCCTCGATTCCGCTAAGGCCTATTGCCAGAAGATTCACGCTCATCGCGTAATCCGCTCCTCAATAAGGCGATCCGCAGCGCGACCGCCTGTTGCAACCGGGCAATGGTCGTCGTCAGCGCGCCGAGCTCGCGTGCCAGGCGCGGGGCCTCGCGCGCCCGCTCGGCGGGGTCGGCAGTTTCGAGCGATGCCTTAAGCGCGGCAAGTTCCTCCGCCACGCTCGACAGTTCGACCTTGATGCCGAGCCGCGCCGCCATCAGGGCCGGCCTTATCTGCTCCAGGCTCATCGCGTGACGGGGCCCAGCGCCTTTGCCACTGCGGCGCCGACCGCCAGCGGGTCTGGCTGGTAGCTCCCGCTGTTAACTGCCTGTTTTATGGCGCCCACGACCGCAGGGCGAAAGGCCGGCACCGCCTTGAGCGCTTGGCTGAGCCGAGCGGCCATTTGCCCCTGCGACGAAAGCGTCGTCTGGTCGACGGGTGGCGCGCTTTCGGAAGGTCCGTTGCCGCCGGCTGGTTGCGCGGGCTGCGCGGCGGTCGCGGAGGCCGGCTTTTTGCTTGCGGCTGCCGGCACGGGGCGTAAGTCGAGCGGCAAATTATTGGCGCCGTTGATGGTGTTGGCCATTGGTTTTACTCCGTGGACCTGCCGGCGTGCGGGCGCGGCAGAAAGGCCGCCTGGCCGGACTGTGTCGGCGATGGCGGCAGCAGGCGCGGCCCGCGCCCGTTGGTTGGCATTGGCGGCTGAAGGCGCGCCGGCTTAAGCATCGTCAGCCCCGGCTGCGCGCTGGCCAGCGGTTGCGCCAAGGCCGGCTTACTTCGGGCCGTCGCTCGGGGCCGGAGCGCCGGCCCATTGGTGTTGCGCAAGGCGCTTAAGCGTCCAATTTCCTTGCTGAGCATCGCATTGAGAGGTTTCATGGCGGAGGACTTGGCCAGGCTCTTGCCCAGTGCCTGGTCGAAAAGCGAGCCGTAGACGGCGCCCGCCGCGCTGTCACCCATTCCCAGGGCAGCGCCTGTGCTGCCGGTAGTCATCGACCGCCTGAGCTCCCTCGTCACGAGCGAAGTCAGTATCTGCGAGAAACCCTCTACTGCAATTTTCCGGCCGGGATGACGCTCGGCGCCGATGGCGAAAAGGCCCCGGGTGAAAGTCGGATTCGCAATTGACGGCATGGATGCTCCCCTTTGCGCTTAACGAATGATTAACTGCCCGTGGAGCGCGCCGGCGGCGCGCAGACCTTCGAAAATCGCGATCACGTCGCCGGGCTCCGTCCCCACGGCATTGAGCGTGTCGGCGATCTGCTCGACGCTGGCGGCCTCGGGTGTCATGAAAAATTGGCCGCGATGCTGCTTGGCCCGGATGCGGCCGGTTTTCATCGCCACGGTAGTGCCGGCGCTGAGCGCTCCCGGCTGCGAGACGGTAAGCTGCGGCTGGATGGTGATCGTGAGGTTGCCGTGGGTGATGGCCGCCTTGCCGACGGTGACTTCGCCGCCGATAACTACGGTGCCGGTGCGCTCGTCGACCACGACGCGGTCGGACTCAACCGTCTCGACGGCCATCGTGTGCAGCTTGGCGGCAAAGGCCACCGGGGTCATCCAGGGTGGGAGATCGACGGTTAGCGTGCCCGGGTCGTCGACGCGGACCCGCGCGCTGGTCAGTTGCGTTCCGATCTCCTGCGCCACGCGCATCACCAGCGTCGCATTGGGTTGGTCGAGGTCGAGTTGCAGTTGGCGCAGGTTGCTGAAGCTGCTGGCGACCTCGCGCTCGACCGTAACGCCGTTGGGTATCTGACCGGCGGTCTGGAAATTCTTGCGTGCGGCGGCGCCGCCCATCGCTCCCGCAAAATACCCTTCGATGGTGATCGGTCCCTCGGCCAGCGCGTAGATTTTTCCGTCGGCGCCGCGCAGCGGAGTCATGATTAGCGTCCCGCCCTGCAGCGATCGGGCGTCGCCCATCGAGGAGACCAGCGCGTCGATGCGCGAGCCGCGCCGGGCAAAGGGCGGCAAGTCGGCGGTTACCATTACCGCGGCCAGGTTGCGCGTTTGGATGTCCAGCGGGTTGAGCGCCGAAGGCAGCGTCACGCCGGCGTGAGCGAGCAGGTTTATCAGGAGCTGAATCGAGAACATGGTTTCCTGCGTGTCGCCGGTATTCTGCAGCCCGGCGACCATCCCCATACCCACCAGGTGATTCACCCGCAGGCCGTGAACGTGGACGAGCGTGGTCAGGGAGACCAGGCCGCTGCCGTTTCCGCGCCGGTAGCCGAGCATCGCGCCGCCGGGAGGCAACAGCCTGGGCGAGGGCGGCATTAGCTGGGGCAGGAGCATTGCCTGCGCGCCGGCCGGCTGCGCGTAAGCGGCGGGCGCCCGGCAGGCAAGCAGCGCCAGCACGACGGCGGCAAAGATCAGAGTGGCGGCCAGAGCCCCGACTTCGCGGTTGCGCTTTGCGAGAGAAGGCCGGCCGGGCAACGGTAGGCCGCGCGACCGGGCTCTTGCTCCGGGTAAGCGAGGGCTAAGCGGTACTTGTCTGCCGGTTGTTGTAGGGTGCACCCTCAATTTTCACTGCGCGCCTGTGCGCGCCGTCTCCGCAGTTTCTTTGCCATCGCCGCTAGAACGGCCAGAGCCAGTCGAAGAGGCGGCTGCCGGCGCCGACTCCCTGCTTGTCGCGGATCAGCCCCTTGCCGGCCAGGCTTACGTGCAGGTTGGCGACCTTGTACGACGGCACGTTGTTGTTCGAGTCCAGGTCTTCGATCCGGACGATGCCGCTTACCCGGACAGTGTCGGTTTCGCCGTTGATGTGAACCTCGCGTTCGCCCTTAACCACCAGGTCGCCGGCGGGCGTCATGGCGACCACCAGGGCGCTTATGTTGGCGGTGAAGGTGTCGCCGGCGGTCATGTTGCCCTGGCCGGCGGTGTTGTTCTGGGATGACGTGTTGATGAGGCTGCCCAGGTTGAGCAGCGGATTGTGAGCCGCCAGTGACTCGGTTCCGGTGAGCAAATTGGGCGCCGCGCTTTGCAGCGCGCGCTTGTCGGCGAGCGTAGTCTGCGCCGAGCTGGCCCCGCTTATCGACTCGCTCACTTTGACGGTGATGAGATCGCCGACTGCGCGGGCTTTGTAGTCGGCGGCTAGATCAACGTCGTTCTCGGCCAGTGCTATGGTGCCGTCGGCTTGGGCGGCGCCTTGTGCCGTGCCAGGGTAGGCCAGCTCGGCCGGCGCCATGAGCATCGCCCCGGCGCCTGGGCCCTCCTTGGGCGGGTCGATTCGAGAAGGATTGGCCGGCGCCGGCTGCGGCAATGCCGCGGCGCCGCTTGCGCTGCCGGCATTGGCAACTTGCACCGGGCCGCCCGCGGCCGGGCTCGTCGGCTGCGCCGCAACAGGCGGATCGGGACTGTCGGCCGGCGCGTTGGATCGCTCGGAACGGCGGCTGCCGGAGAACAGAGGCGGTGCCAGTTGGGCCACCGTCGGCAGATAACCCAGAAAAGGCAGCGCGGCGCATCCCGCGGTCGTTGCCGCCAGGACAAGCAGCGCGGCTGCGGTGCCCAGGGTCCTGCTCATTGCAACAGCAGTTCGGCGCTGTGCGGTCCGGTCACGCGGACCGTCACGGCGGTGGCGCCGGCAGGGTTGAGCAGGACGGTGTTATCGCCGACGGCGGCGTTAGAGCGGGCCTGCATTCTTGTTTTGAGCGTTACCGGACCGTTCCTGACCAGCACGCTCACCAACTCTCCCGCCCGTATCGCAACCGGGCGGACCAACTGATTGGCGTAGACCGGAGCGCCTGCCGGGATGAAGACCGCGGCGATCCTGGGCGCGGGTAGTGAAAAGCTGCTCAGCGCGCCGGGGGCAAGGCTTGCGGCGTCGGCCCAGCCCGAGGTGAAATCGGCGGCGCTGAGTTCCTGCCCGGGGGGAATGTCGCGGGCGGCGCGCAGCACGCGATGCTGCAAGGCCACCAGGGCGCTGCACAGGCGGGTGCGGCCGTTGTGCTCCAGCTCGACCGTGATGCTGGGGGAGCTCAGCCGGCTGACGCCGGGCGCAACGGCCTTGAGTTGCGTGTCGGGTCCCGCCGAGCAGCCAAGACTTACGCTGCGAAGCCGGGTCTCGGGCGGCACCAGCGGCTGCAACTGTTCGCCGATGCGCGCCTCGAGCGCTTTGCGGGCGGCCTCCCGGACGTCGCCGGAGGTTGATGGCGCGGCTCTCCTGCCGGCCGCCTGGGCGGCGTACACCCACAACGCGGTGATGAGCAGCCAGATGAAGAGCGCCACGGCAAGCCGGGTATGCTTTTGCCGGCGCAGCCACTGATAGCGCGGCGGTCGAGCAAGCGCGCCTGCAAAGGGAAGCACCAGATGCTGTGAACCCTGCGGGCAAGGCCGCGCGGGCGCTTTGCGCCAGCCCCTGCGGCCGGCAGATGAAGCGGCAGGCCGGCGCACCTTACTTGACCAGGTTGTTGGCGATGCTTTGCATGTTGTCGCCAATCGACACCGCCTTGGAGCTGGCCTCGTAGGCGCGCTGCGCTTCAATCAGGCCGACCATCTCCTGGACTACGCTTTCGTTGGGCATCTCCAGAAAGCCCTGCATGATCACGCCGAAGCCGTTTTCGCTGGCGATGCCGACCTGCGGCGGCCCAGCGCCTTCGCTTTCCAGATATAGGTTCTGTCCGATCGGCATTAAGCCGGCCGGGTTAAGGAAGCGCACGAGTTGGACTTGGCCGATTTGCGTCGGCACGGTCTGGTTGTTGACCTGGACCGACACCGTGCCGTCGGGACCGACGGTCGGGTTGCGCGCTCCCTGCGGAATGTTAATGCCCGGCAGCAGGGGATAGCCGTCCAGCGTCACCAGGCGGCCGTTTTGGTCGAGCCGGAAGCTGCCGTCGCGGGTGTAGGCGATACTTCCGTCGGGCATCGAGATCTGGAACAGCCCGTCGCCTTCGACCGCCAGGTCGAGCGGATTGCCGGTGTTCTCCAACTCGCCCTCGGTAAAAATCTGGTCGACCGCGGCCGTGCGCGTGCCCAGCCCGATCGACTTGCCGGTCGGCACGTAGCTTACCGGCGAGGATTGGGTGCCGGCCTCGCGCTCGTTGATGTAGAGGAGATCCTGGAAGCGGGCGCGCGAGACCTTGAAGCCGGGCGTCGAGGCGTTGGCCAGGTTGTTGGCGATCACCTCGGTGCGAGTTTCCTGGGCCTGCATTCCGGTTGCGGCAACCGACAATGACTGCAGCATGGTGCTCCGGGTCCTCCTGTTATGCCTGGAAGGTGAAGGCCTGAATGGCCTGTTGAGTGGTCTGGTCGATCGTGCTGACGGCGTGCATCGCGGATTCGTAGCTGCGCATCACGTTGACGAGTTCGACCATGCCGGTTACCGGACTGGCGGCCGATTTTTCCAGGTAGCCCTGCTGCAGGCTGCTTACGGCCGGCTCCTCTGCCGGCAGGGGCGAGCCGTCGGCGTTCTGGTACAGGCCGCTGCCGATCAGCTCGAGATTGGCATCGGTGGCGTCGGCCAGTTTGAGATGGCCTTGGAAGACGCCGTTGACCGTCACCGCGCCGTCGCCGTCGATAAGCAGCGTGCCCGGCGGCACCGCCAGCGGGTCGCCGTCGGGGTTGAGCAGCGGCATACCGGAAGCGTTGAGTAGCGTGCCGTCGGAGGCCACTGCCAGACGGCCGTCGCGGGTGTAGGCTTCGCCGTTGTCGGTTGCGACGGCCAGGTAGCCGTCTCCCACGATGGCGACATCGAGCGGGTTTGCGGTGCGTTCGAGCATGCCCGGGCCGCCGGCCGGCTCGGCGCGGGGCGGCGCCGCGTACTGGTAGGGCGAGCCGGCCGCGCTTGCGCTCTGCGCCACTATCTCGAGGCGGCGAAAGCCCGGGGTCGAGGCGTTGGCCAGGTTGTGGGCCTTGACCTCGAGCACCGCGGCCTGGAAGGCGGCGCCCGAGGCGGCGAGGTAAAGCCCGTTCATCGGCGCTCCTTTTCCTCCAGTGCTTTTTTTAGCTTGGCCAGGGATTGCCGGATAAGCCGCACCAGCGCGCCCGGCGTCTGTTCCACCACCGCGGCGATTTCGGCCAGGGTCAGCTCCTCGTAGTAGTAAAGCGTCAGGACAAGCCGTTCGGCCGGGGTAAGCAGGTATTCCATGAGTTGGCGGACCTCGGCCGCTTCGGCGCACGCGCCCGCGCTCGGCGTGCGCTCGTCGGGCAGCGAGTCGGGTTCGACCGGATCGCCCGGCGCCACCAGCGCGGCCTGCGGGCCAAGTCCCGAGGCCTGGATGGCCAGATTTATCTCCCGCATCAGCGCGCCGTGGATGTGGGCGTGCGCAAAGGCGGCGAAGGCCACGCCGCGCCCCGGATCGAAGCGCCGGGCGGCGAGCAAAAGTCCGTAGCCGCCGGCCGATAGCAGGTCGTCGCGCGTAAGCCCAAGGCGCGCCGACAGCCAGACCCGCGCAACCGCTCTGGCCACCAGCGGCAGATGGCTTTCCACCAGTTGCCTGATCCGTTCCTGGGCCGCGCTATCGGCGCCGGCGCAGGCGGCGGGCGGCTCGGCCAGAATCGTCGAGTAGCCCTTCACTTGATCCTCCCGACCACGACCGGGGTGACATAGGCCGGGATGTCGGTGGCACCCAGAACCGTCAGGTGGCGCGACACGCGCCGGGCCACCAGCTCGAACATGCGGCGTACCTGGGGTGAAACCACGATGACCGGCGCCTCGGCCGACGCCGCGCTCCCTTCAACGGCACGTTGGATCGCTTCGGTCAGGCGCTGGATAACCTCGGGATCGGCGGGTATCGGCTGCTCGGCGGCCAAAGCGGCGAACAGCGGCTCTTCCAGCGCCGGGTCAAGCAGGATGACCGCCAGGGTGCCGTCGCTGCGGCGCAACGGCTCGCAAATGATCCGGCCCAGGCGCGGCCGAATGCGCTCGGCCAGCTCGCTCGGTTCCTTGGCGGCCGCACCTTCGGCCGCCAGCGCCTCCAGGATGACCGGGAGGTCGCGGATCGCGACGCGCTGGGAGAGCAGCAGTTGCAGCACCCGGTGCACCGTACCGAGATGGATGTTGAGGCCGGAGAGTTCCTCGACGATGCGCGGCACGACCTTTTGCGCCTGCTCGAGCATCGTTTCGGTCTCCTTGCGGGTCAGGATTTCCGCGCCGTGGCTACGCACCACCTCGGCAAAGTGGGTTACCAGCGCGGTGAGCGCGTCGACCACCGTGTAGCCGCGCAGGCGCGCGTTGGTTGCCTGTTCCGTGGTGAGCCAGAGCGCCGGCAGGCCGAAGGCCGGCTCGACCGCGGCCAGCCCCTGGACGCTTTGGTGCGGTCCGCGGCTGCCGGCGATCGCCAGGCTCATCGTGGGGCGTAGCTGGGAGCGGGCGACTTCGGTTGCGCGCACCAGGATGCGGTAGCTGTTTGGCTCCAGCGCCAGGTTGTCGGCCAGGCGTACCGCCGGCAGCGTAAGCCCCAACTCGTCGCGCAGCTTGGGCCGCAGCGCCTGGATGCGTTCGACCAGCTTCCAGGGCTCGTTGACAAACGGCACCAGCGCGGCGCCGAGCTCGATTCGGATCGGCTCCGGCCAGGGGCCTTGGCTGCTCTTGTCGCCCGCCGCGGCTTTGGCGGCCGCCGGCGCCTCGCTGATGGCCGCGGCGGCAATTAGCCGGCCGCGCCGGGCCAGCGCCGCCAGCGTTGCCGCCATCAGGATGAACGGCAGATGGGGCAGCCCGGGCGTGAGTGCCAGGAGCCCCAAAAGGCCGGCGGTTCCTAAAAGCGTTCCCGGGCTGCGCAAAAGCTCATGACCGATTGACTGCGCCAGGTCCGAATCGCTCCCGGCGTGCGCCACGATGATCCCCGCCGCGGTTGAGGTCAGCAGGGCCGGGATTTGCGTGGCCAGGCCGTCGCCTACCGTGAGCACCGTGTAAGTATGGAGCCCCGCGCTGAGCGTCAGGCCCTTTTCAAAGACGCCGATGAACAGCCCGGCCACCAGGTTGATCGCCATGATGAGAATGGCTGCCACCGCGTCGCCCCGCACGAACTTGCCGATCCCGTCCATGGCGGCGTAGAAGTCGCCCTCGCGCGCCAGCTCGCGCCGGCGCCGGCGCGACTCCTCTTCGCCGATCATGCCGGCGTTTAGGTCGGCGTCGATCGCCATCTGCTTGCCGGGCATGGCATCCAGCGCGAAGCGCGCCGCCACCTCGGCCACCCGGCTTGCGCCCTTGGTGACCACGGCGAAATTGATGATCGCCAGCACGACGAACACCACCACGCCGACCGCGTAGTTGCCGCCCACTACCGCGCGCCCGAAGGACTCGATCACCACGCCGGCGGCGCCCGGGCCCCGCTCGCCATGCAGCAGGATGAGCCGCGTCGAGGCGACGTTGAGCGAAAGCCGCAACAGGGTTGCGCCCAGCAGCACCGTGGGAAATGCCGAAAAGTCCAGCGGCCGGCGGCTGGCCGCAGCTACCACCAGCACCGTTAGCGACAACGCCAGCGAGAGCGCCAGCAGCATGTCGAGCAGGCCGGGGCTGATGGGCGCTATCATGCCGGCCAGCACCAGCACCGCGCCCAGCGGCAGCGCCAGCTCCGAGGCGGTCATCAGCGGTCCGGTGTTGGTTGGCGCGGCCATTGGTATTCTCCCGAGCTAGGTCTGTGCCGGCGCGTTTTGGGCGGCGCCGGTCTCGGATGCGCGCGGCGGGCGGCCGCGCATGATAAGGGCCAGGACCTCGGCGATCGCCCGGTAAAAGGCGCGTGGAATGAAGTCGCCCACTTCGACGGCGCGAAACAGCGCCTGGGCGAGCGGGCGGTTCTCGACCACCGGCACGGCTGCCAGGCGCGCCACGGCGACGATGCGCGCCGCGCCGGCGCCGGCGCCCTTGGCCACCACCAGCGGCGCCGGGTCGAAACCCCGGCGGTAGCGCAGTGCCACTGCCAGGTGGGTCGGGTTGGTCAGCACCACGCTGGCCGATGCCGCCTGGTGCATCCCGCCGAAGCGCCGAACCCGCTTGAACAGCATCCGCCGCAGCACGCGGCGTACGTGCGGGTCGCCTTCCTCGCGGCGCAATTCGTCACGGAACTCCTGGCGCGTCATCCGCAGCTCGCTTTCCTGTTCGTGCCAGCGGTGGAGGTAATCAATGACTCCCACCGCCAGAGCGAGCACCGCCCCGGCCAGCAGCACTCGGCTTGCGCTCCACGCCCAAAGCGCCAGCCCTTTGCTCACCCCGCCGTCTGCCGGGTAGCGTTCCAGCGCATCGCGCGCCACCGCCCAGCCGACGAAAAGCAGGGGAACGATTTTAAGCAGCGCCCGGCCAAGCTCGACCCAACTGGCCGAGGAAAAGGTCCGCGCCAGGTACTTCGCCGGATTCAGGCGCGCCGGGTCGAATACCAGCCTTGCCGGAGTAAACAGAAACCCGCCCTGAAGCGTTGCCCCGAGGAGCGCAACCGCCGCCAGTACAAGGCCGAACAGTATCGCCCAGGCCAGCGGCTTAAGCAGCGCAAAACGCGTCGCGCCCGCTAAGTCGCTTGCCCCGCTGACGTTCATCACCGCGCCAAAGCCGCTGAGCGCCAGGGCCGACCATGTCCGCACGCCGGCGCAAAGGCCAAGCGCCACAACCGCAAAAGCAAACGCCCCGGTCAGCTCGCTGCTGCGCGCCACCTGCCCCTGTTCCCGAGCGCGCTGGCGGCGCTGCGGCAGCGCGGGGAAAATCTTTTCCTCGCGCTCAGCCATTGAGCCAACCCAGCGCCTGGTCCATCATCGCCTCCCAGACCCGCTCAATCCCGGTTACCAAGCCGTAGGAGTAGCCGAGCATCAAAAGCAGCCCGGCGATCGTCATGGCGGCCGGCGCGGCCATCAGGGGATTGAGTTGCGGCGCGATGCGCGCGAGCACGCCCTGGACCAGCGCCAGCGCGAAAAGCGGCACCAGCAGCGGCAGCGCCAGTTCAAGGCAAATCACGAAAATCGATCCCGCCGCGGCCAACACCGCGTGCAGCCCGGGCAAGGCGGCTGCGCCCAGCGGTATGGTGCTCAGGCTCTTGCCCAGGGCGAGCAACAGCGAGCGGTGAAAGCCCGCGACGAAAAAGACCAGCCCGGCCAGCGCCGCCAGCGCCTCGCTCAGCACGTTGGGCGCCTGCGCGGCAGCGCTGAGTTGGCTTACCCCGCGCAAAAGACCACCTGCCTGCAGCTCCATGGTGTTGCCGATAAGCTCGCCCGCCATCAGCACGGCGCCGACCGCCAGCGCCGTGGCAAATGAAATGAGAAGCCCCAGCACGATCTCGGGCGCCACCATCAGCGCCACGCCCAGCGCCCCCTGGGCCGGCGCCGCAGCCAGACGCGCCGCGGGCAGCAGCGCCGCCGAGAGCAGTGCCGCCAAAAGAATCCGCACCTGGACCGGCAACGCCACGCCCAGCATCGCGGGCAGCGCCAGCAGCACGGTGCCCGCGCGCGCGAACAGCAGCACGTAGGCCAGCGCGAGCTGGTCGGCAAAGCTTAAGTTCACTGGCGGACGATCCACGGAATCGCTCCCAGGGTCTTGTCGACAAAGCCGCTGAGCAGCCGGGCCGCCTGACCGGCCCACAGCCACGTTACCAGCAGCGCTGCCGCCAGCTTGGGCGCAAACGAGATGCTGGAGTCCTGGACCTGGGTGGCGGCCTGCAGCACCCCGATCACCACGGCGGCCGCCGTGACGCATCCCAGAATCGGCGCCCCCAGCTCGACCGCCAGCCAGAGCGCCGAGTGAAACAGATCGGCAGCCAGCGTCGGCGTCATCGTCGTAAACCTCCTTGCTCCCCGGTCAGGCAAAGCTCCCAGCCAAATTGCCCAGCAACAGCGGCCAGCCCGAGGCCAGCACAAAGACCAGCAGCTTTAGCGGCGTCGAGATAATTGCCGGCGGCAGCATGAACATGCCTAGGGCCATCAGCACCGCCGAGGTGACCAGATCGATCGCCAGAAAAGGCAGGTAAATCAGGAAGCCCACCCGGAAGGCCGCGGTCAACTCGCTGGAAACGAAAGCCGGCACCAACGCGTAAAACGGCATCGCCTCCGGCCGCGCATCCGCCGGCGCACCGCGCGCATGGGTCAAAAGCGCGCGCGCCATCGCCAAGTCTTCGCGCCGGGTCTGGCGCAGCATGAACTCCCTTAGCGGCTCGGCCGCGCGCTCGGCGGCCTCGCCCGAGGCAAGCTTGCCCGCCAGATAAGGGTCCAGCGCGCCCTGCCGGATGCGCTGCCAGGTGGGCGCCATCACCAGCACGGTGAGAAACAGCGAGATCCCGGTAAGCACGATGTTCGGCGGGGTTTGCTGCAGGCCGAGCGCCTGGCGCAAAAGCGACAGCACAATCACGATTCGGGTGAACGAGGTCAGCATCACGAGCAGCGCCGGAGCCAGCGTGACCAACGCGAACAGCGCGGCAAGCTCCAGCGGCTCGGCCGCGCGCTTGCTCTGGATGCTGAGGTCGAACGCCCAGGCGCAGGCCGGCGCCGCCGCAATCAACGCCGCCGGCACGCCGGCCAAGCATATGGCCTGCCGCGGTTTCATTCGACCAGGTAGTCCTTGAAGTAGAGCGAGCTTACGGCGCCGGGGAACGGGCGCTTAAGCGCCTCAATGATGTCGTGCTTGAGCTTGCGGGCGCCGGCCGGCGTCATCAGCTCGGTCGAGGTGCTCGAACTTGCCACCAGCAAAATGGCGTCGCGCACCATCGGCAGATGGCGGGTCAGCTCGTCCTGGCTTCCCGGCCTGACGGCCAGCACCGGCGCAAACTTGAGGTAATGCTCGTCGCCGGTGTCGGCCAGCCGCAGCGTGAAGTTGTCCAGGGGCAGGTAGACCGGCGCCTGCGCCTCGGTGGCGGCGGCGGCGTGCGCGCTTGCGCGCAGGCCGCCCGGGTAGTAGTAACGGCCGGCGAAAAAGCCCGCGCCGCCCAGCACCAGCGCCGTCGGCCCAAGCAGTAAGAGCAGCTTCTTCATGGCTGAATCTGGAGCTGTACGATGTCGGCCTCCATGTTGGCCGCCGTCTGGAGCGCCTGAGCGTTGGCCTGGAAGCTGCGCTGCAGCGCGATCAGGTTGACGAGCTGGCTGGTCGAATCAACGTTCGAGCTTTCCAGCGCGCTCGGCCGGATGACCCCGGCGCTGCCGGCGCCGGGCGTCGAAATCGTCGGCGCCCCCGACGCGCTGGTCGCCTGCAAAAGCCCGCTGGCGGTAAGCGATAGACCCTCGAGCGAGGGCAAGGTCGCCAGCGCCACCTGGCCGACGTTGCTCGTCTCGCCGTTGGAGTAGGAGACCGATATCACGCCGGTTGAGCTGACCTGCACGCCCTCGGGCGTGCCCACGGGATTGCCGTCGGCGGTGCCGGTGGCCGCACTGGTGGCCGCGTACTGGGTGAGCGAGCCCAGGTTGAGGGCAAGCGAAAGCGGTGCCGCACCGGTGACAGTGGCGGTCAGCGCCGCGGCCGGCGTAGCGCCCGAGACCACCGCGCCGGCGCTGTTGAATTCGACCGTGCCGGTGTTGTTGCTGAGCCCGGTTGTGCTGCCGTCGAGGGTCGCCAGCCAGTTCCACTGTTCGTTGGGCGGAGTGCCCGCGGTCGGCCCGGCGTTCTGGAAGTAGAAGGTCAGCACGTGGCTTTGCCCCAGGCTGTCGAAGACCTGAACGCTTACCGAGGCGCTGTAGCTGCTCGCATTGGAGGGATTTATCGCGCCTGTCAGCGCCGGATCGGCGGCGTCCAGGTTGCCGCTCAAGGCGACCTTGGCCGAGGCGGTCGGCGCTGCCACGGTCTGCGGAATCGTGAGCGGCGCAAGCACGCCGCTGGCGGCGCCGGCCGAGTTGAGCGCAAAGCCGAGCAAGGGATCGCCGGTGCTCCCGACCAGCGTGCCGTTGGGACCGATGCTTAGCTGTCCGTCGCGCGAGTAGGCCTGGATTCCCGCGCTGTCCTGGAAGATGAAAAAACCGTTGCCCTGGATCGCCAGGTCGGTCGGCGAGTTGCTCTGCACGATCGCCCCCTGGGAAAAATCGCGGTAAAGCCCGGTTATCTCGGCGCCGCCGCCCAAGGCGTTGTTCCCCACCAGGGAGCCGAGCAGCGTGCCGAACTCGGCCGATTCGGCCTTGAAGCCGATCGTCTCGGCGTTGGCCAGGTTGTCGCTTACGGCCTGGAGGGCGGTATCGATGGTTTGCAGGCCGGTCTCGGTGATCGTTAGAGAATTTCCTGACATCGGGGTAGTCCTCTTTTTTACTTCACCTAGGGTTGTGCCACCTGCGTTACGGAGGAGCCGGGCACGACCAGGTTGCCTAAGTTAAGGTTGATTCCGGAACTCGACATCGTGACGTTTTGCACCACGCCCTGTTCGAGCAGTCCGGAGAGCGCGCCAGCGCTGCTGCCGACGATCTGGACCGTGTAGGAGCCGTCGGCGATCGAGGTCGGCGGCTGCCAGGTAAAGGTCTGAAGCGTTCCGGCGCCGAGTTGGCCGAGTGACACGCTGCCCACCTGCGCGCCTTGGGCGTTGTAGATTTGCGCGGTGTAGTTGTCGGCGGCCGTCGGCGTGTAGACGATCGAGGTCGCCTTGCCGCCGCTCACTCCGATGGCGTTGCCGGGGGCGACGACCTGCTGCCCGATAAAGGAGGCCGCCTGGCTTAGGCCGGCCAGCGGCGACGGCTGTACCTCCTGGCTTATCGTTTGTAGCTGACCAAGCGTGGCAAACTGCGCCAGTTGGCTGGCAAACTCCGTGGGATCGACCGGCGCCGTGGGGTCCTGGTTCTGCATCTCGGCGGTAAGAAGCGTAAGAAAATCGGTCTCGCTGGCTGTCCCGCTGGAAGCCGCCGCGGAAGAGGCCGCGGAGGCCGCCGCGGAAGCGGCGACAGCAGCCGTCGGCGGCGAAGAAACCGAGCTTCTGACGCTGGGCGCCAACAGCCCGACAAGACTTGAGACGGAGATCATTGTTTCACCTCCTCTACGATGAAAACGCCGTGGTCGCCGGAGTCGCCGCGCTTGGCCTGCGCCGGCGATTCGAAGCCGTCGGACTGGCGGCCGCGGCCGGGGTCTCGATAGCTTACGTCGGCATGCTCGAGCTGCAGGCCGGCGCCGTGCAGCGCGCGCCGCAGGGCCGGCAGGCCGGCACTGATAAGCTCGGCGGCCTGCGCAGTGGGCGCGAAGACCTGCAGATCGACGGCGCCGTTGCGCTCCCGCACGGTGGCCCGGGCGGAATCCTCCGGCGCCAGATTGACGCTAAGGCGCGCCACGCGCACCGCAGGCTCTACCGCTTGGATCGACGGCGCCAGTCGAGGCGCCGCCACGGAGGCGGCGGCACCTGGTTGAGCGTTGCTGCCGCCGGGCAACGCGTTGCCCGGCGCGGTGCTCGCCGATGATTGCGGCCCCGTGCCTAGAGCGTCGAGTTTCGTCGGTGCGGTCTTGGGCCCGGCCGTCGCCGAAGCCGGCAGATCAGGGAGCAGGGTCTTTGCCTGGGCGCGAGCGCCGGTTGGCTGGGCGGTGGCGTTAGCTGGCGCATCCGAGCTGGTTTGCGCAGGATTGGGATTGGCAGCCGAATCCGAGGCCGACGGCGCAGGATCGGAGCTGATCGCCGGCGCTGATGAGTCTTGCTGGCTGCGGCCTTGCGCGAGGTTGGCGCCTGAAGCTGCCGGCGTGTCCGGTGCGCCGGTGCTGCCGGTCGGCGGACTCGCCGCTTCGCCTGTCGGTGGCGTTGCGCTTGCGGTAGCGCTTGTGTCGCTCGCCGTCTGTGTTGTCCTGCCGGCAGGGGATGCCGGAGGAGTGATCTCAAGGCTTGCCGGCGGCGGCGGCAAGGTGACCTCGGCTTCGGAAAAATCCTGAGGTCTGGGCGGTGAAGCATCCGCCTGTCCAGCGGATGACAAGACGGCTTGCGAATGCGGTACAGAAGCCGCCGCTTTGGCGGCGGAGCCGGCAGCGGCCTGGGTGTGAGCGGCACGGACTTGAACGCCGGCGCCGCCTTGAGTAGTAGCCCCGGCTTGTGCGCTGGCGCCCGGTTGCGCGGTTGTGCCGGGTTGTACGGCGGAACCGGCTTTGGCTGCGGCGTGGGGCAGCGGCGTAGTCCGCGCCTGTGCAGCGTCGCTGGAAGGTCTGCCGGTAGAGACCGCGGATGGGTCGGTAACGGCCTGGACGGTCGCCCGGGGCGCGCCAGGCGATGCACCCTTGTGCTGCGCGCCGGCATCGAGCGTCGAGGTTGTCCGGCCTGGGGTAGAGGGCGTGACGTTGTCGGCCAGCGGCGCAACGGTGGCGCCACTGGCTGGCGCCGGCGCGCTGGCGACTGAGGGGTCTTGCCGGGCTTTGCCGGCGGGCGGATCGCTGGAGGTTTGCGCCGCCGCGCCGCTCGGCCGCCGGGCATGCGCTGCCGGTCCAGCCGGCGCTGCCGGGTTGGACGGCAGGGCGAGGAACCCCAGGAGCGCTGCTGCGAAGTCGGTGCCCTGATGCTCGCCTTTGCGTGCCGCCTTGCCGGAGGACTGGTCGTTCGGCCCGGCGAGCTGGGGGGTTAGGTTTGGTGCGACAAGCGCCATCGGCTATTTGCCTTGGGGACGATTTTTCCAGCCGAAAAAAGACTCGGCGTCGCCTTCCTGGTCGCGCTCGCGCTGCCGGTCCTGGCGGCGCAAGAGCTCTGCCCGCGACTGCAAGGCGGCGCGGTGCAGTCGGCGCGCCTGGTCGGTTGCCTGGGCCGCGGCGGCGAGTTCCGCCCTAAGCGAGCGCACCTGGCGTGCCTGGCGCAGCCGCGCCGCTCCCAGCAGGCCGAGATCGGCGACCGAGGCCGGGGCGGCAGCGGCGCCTTGCGCGGCGCTTAGCGCCTGCGCGCGCGCCTGTTCCGCCTGGCCTACCGCGGCGGCGCGGGCCTTGAGTCCCGCAAGCGCTCCTTTGAGTCCGAGTTCGCGGATGCGGAGCAGCCGTTGGATTAGCTTGCTGTGCGCCATCTACTGAATTGCCTCGCTGAGTTGGTTGAGACTTGCGGCGAACGAAACCCGTTCGTCCATTGGTTGCTTGAGGAAAGACTCGAGTTTCTCGTGCAGGCGGACCGCCTCGTCGGCGCGCCGGTCGTGCCCCGCGTGGTAAGTGCCGAGTGCCATCAACTCCTCGGCCTCGCGCCAGCGCACATAGAGCTCAAGAAAGCGCAGGCGGTCGCCGTTGTGCTCGGGACTCGAAATGCGCGGGGCCAGCCGGGAGACGGAGGTGCTGACCTCGATCGCCGGATAATGGCCGCGCCCGGCAAGCTCGCGGCTTAGCACGATGTGGCCGTCCAGCACCGACTTGGCAAGCTCGCCAACGGTGTCGTTCTCCTCGTGCAGAAGCACGGTGTAGATACCGGTGATGCTGCCGCCGGCCTCCCGGGTGCCGGCGGTCTCGACCAGCCGCGGGATCAACGCGAAGACCGAAGGCGGGTAGCCGCGCGCGGTGGGCGGCTCGCCGCTGGCCAGCCCAATCTCGCGCTGCGCCATCGCCACACGCGTCAGGCTGTCCATCAGCAGGAGCACGTTGTTGCCCTGGCGGCGCAGGTAGTTGGCGATGGCGGTTGCCAGGATGGTTCCCTTAAGCCGCATCGGCGCCGGCATGTCGCCGGTCACTACGATCGCCACCGAGCGCTTGAGCCCCTCGAGGCCGAGGATGTCCTCGATAAACTCGCGCGCCTCGCGCCCACGCTCGCCAATCAGCGCGATGACGTTGCTGTCGGCCGCGGTGCCGCGCGCGATCATGCCGAGCAGCACGCTCTTGCCCACGCCGGGCATCGAGAAGACCCCGATCTTTTGTCCGACCGCGATCGGGAAAAGCCCGTTTATCGCCCGCACGCCGACGTCCAGCGGCGCCGAGCTGAGTCCGCGCGCCATCGGCTGCAGCGCCGGCGGCTCCAACTCGATAGCTTCGCCTTGGCTTGGCGCCGGTCCGCCGTCCAGCGGGCGGCCCAGGCCGTCGAGCACCCGGCCGAGCATCCAGGGCCCGGCCTTGAAGGTGAGATGCAGCGGCGCCACCGGACTGCGCGGCGCAAGGTGCTGGAACTTGTCGATCGCCAGCAGCAAGAGACGGTCGTCGCGAAAGCCGACAACCTCGCAAATGACTCCGCCGTTGCCGTCCTCGACCACGGCCAGTGCGCCGACCGGCAGCGCCGGCCCGGTCGATTCCAGCAGCATCCCGACCGAGCGAATAAGCCGCCCCTTGGGCAAAAAGTGCGGCTCGGGCAGGGCCGCGAGGTAGCGCGCCGACTCTATCATTGGCGCCGGCTCCCGGCCGGCCGTGGGCGGCGCGGCGCCACGGCCAAAAGGGCGCCTTTGATCTGCTCGAATGCCTCATCGATGCCGCCTTCGACGAAGACCGGACCGGCCTCGACCACCGCGTGGCCCGGCGCCAGGGTTGCGTCGGGGGCGACCGGAAGGTCGGCAAGCGCCTTGCCGAGCAGGGCCTGGTCGGCCGGGTTGATACGAATTAGCGTCGGCGCCTGGGGCGCCAGGGCGCTCTGCGCCAAGCGGACCAGGCGGGTTATGAACTCGGCACGAACGCGGTCGATCTCGATGAGGCGTGCGGCGGCGGCCAGCGCGATTTCCAGGGCGAATTGTTCGACTTGCTCGCGCTGGGCTTTGGCCTCCTGCTCAAGTTGTGTGAGCGCGTCCTTTAGCGCTGCGAGGGCCTGAGCCGCCTCTGCCAAGCCTTCGCCGTGTCCCTGTTCGATGCCTTGGGCACGTGCGGCGGCGGCCAGTTGGGTCAACTCGGCCTGCGCCGCGGCGCGTCCTCTTTCCAGTCCTTCTTGGAAACCCCGGCGGACGGCTTCGGCGACCGCGGGGGGCTCGGCCGTCGCCGGGGTTTCGCGGTGGGCCTGCTGCGGGGGGAGCAGCAGGTCGTGCAGCCGCGGGAAGCTGTAGAGGCGCAGCGGCTCGCTCATGGGGAAATCCGATGTTCGGGCGGGTTGGGAGCGGACCTGCCGCCGCTAATCCAGGAGCGCAGGACTGCGGCGGCCGCCGCGGGATTGCGCTCGACGTGCTCGTTTAAGCGGCGCTGCAGTTCGGCAAAGTCGGGCTCCGCCCGGTCGGCACCGGCGCCGTTCTCGGCGGCCACCTGCTGCTGGACCTGTTCGAGCAGGGTGTGGGCGCGGGCTTGCGTCCTGGTCTTGCGCCGGGCAAGCCAGCGGCGCACGCGCCAGGTAAGCAGCGCGGCGAGCGCCACCGCCAGCAGCGCGCCCAGGCCGACGGCGCCGTAGAGATAGAGCGGATTGCTCAAGAGGCTGCGCAACTGTGTCACGGGATTCGGTACCGGCGGTATGTAGGGCTGGGAAAGCGGCGCGCTCTGGACATCAACGGTGTCTCCGCGCTGCGGCTGGGCGCCGACCGCGGCCGTGATCAGGTGCTTGATCGCTGCCAGACGTTCGGGCTCGAGCGGCTTGAAGCGGCCGCCCTCGTAGGTGCCGTCCAGGACCACAGCCACGGAGATGCGCTCGATTCTGATCGACGCGCCGACGTTGCGCACCTCGCGCTTGGAGGGCTGGTAATTGATGATGTCCTTGCGGGCAAGCTCGCCGCTCTGCATGGTTTTCTGAACTACGGCACCGGCGGCAGCGGGCGGCGCGGCGCCGGCTGCCTGCACTGGGGCAGGGGTGGGCGACGGCGTTGCGGTGGGCAGATTCGAGGTCAGCCCCGGGATACCGGCGGCCGGCGGCTCGACCGGCGCGACGCTGTGCTCTTCGCTGAGAATTACCCGGTCGCCGCCGCTGCCGTAGATGCTTTCCTGCCGCGAAATCCGCGAGGTGTCCAAGGCCACCGATACGGCCGCCGCGTAACGGTTCTCGCCCATGACGCGGGTGAGCAGGCGGGCGACCTTGCCCTGGAGGCGGTGCTCGAGGTCGTTGCGCAGCTCGGTGGCCTGGGAGAGATCGTTGCGGTTGGGCGGCGGGAAGAGCGTGGCGCCGTCGCTGGTGGTCACGATGACCAGCTCGGGTTTAAGCCCGCGCACCGCGCCGGCCACCAGGTGCGCGATAGCGGCGGCTACGCTTGCGTCGATTTGCGCTCCCGGCGCGGTGGTGAGCAACACCGAGGCGTGGCCGGCCTCGCCCGGGCCCAGCGCAAACGGCGAGGGGTGCTCCATCGCGATCATCACCCGGGCGCTGTCCACGCCCCGGATGTCCATGATGGTGCGTTCGAGTTCGCCCTGTACGGAGCGCTGATAGTTGACTTGCGCCTCGAAGTCGCTTTGGCCGAAGCTGGCGTGGTCGAAAAGGCCGAAGTCGTAGCCGCCTCCGCTAAAGCCCGGACTGCCCTCGAGCACGGCGCGCGCCTGCTCGAAGTAGCGCTCCGGCACGCTTATCGCGTCTTCGCTCAGGGAAAACGGCAGATGATGGCGGCGCAGCCTTAAGGCAAGCGCCGTGCGGTCGGCCGGCGCCAGATTGGCGGCCAGCACGCGCGGGGCGCCGGGATCGAGCAAGTAGAGCATCGCTCCCAGCAGCAGTCCGACGAGCGCCAGCGCAGCGCCCAGGTTGAAAAGCGCCGGATTCTGCTCGCGCAAGACGGCAAGCTTAAGCCAAAGCTGGCGAAGCTGTTGGCGCAACGCTTCCATCGCGGTTCCTTAGACCGACATGGCGGCGATCTGCTGGTAGGCCGCCAGCGCGCGGTTGCGCAGCGCAACCGCCAGTCCGAAGGTGATATCGGCGCGCTCGGCCGCAAGCGCGGCCTCGGTAAGTCCGGTGCGTCCTTGCGCATAGCCGGCGGCCGCCTGGTCGGCCTGCCTGAGCGCCTGGTCGAGGGTTGTGAGCATTGCGGCGAAGCCCCCCGGCGAGGCGCTGTCGGCGCTCGCCGCCGGGGGACGCAGCGTCACTTCAGGAAGGCTTGCGCTGCTGGGAAGACTCACCGTCATCGGTTGCTTTTGCTCCCGCTCGGGGCTACGGGCCCTTTAAAATGTTGAGCGTCTGCAGGGCGACCGATTCGGCGCTCTGGAGCGTGGAGACGTTGGCCTGGTAGGAACGCGCCGCCTGCATGAGATCGACCATTTCCAGGATCGGATTGACCGCAGGGCTCGCGACGTAACCCGAGGCGTCGGCCATCGGGTTGCCCGGATCGTAGCTTTTGCGTGCCGGTGCTGGATCGCGCACCACCGCGGCCACTTTCACGCCGAGCGCGCCGGAGTCGCTGACCGGCGCCGTTTCGATGAGCGGCACGCGGCGCTGGTAGGGGCCGCCCTCGGGCGTGCTGAGCGTGTCGGCGTTGGCAAGGTTCTGTGCAATCAGCGTCAGCCGCTCTGCTTGCACGCCGAGCGCGCTTGCGGATATGGCGAAAATCTCGTGGATCGACACCGCTTGCGTTTCCCCCAGCCGGCGTTCGCAGCTCCTAGGCGCTGTTCGCGGAGGCCTTGAGCCGCGCCAGCGAGTCGCCGTAGAGCTTGAGTGTGGCGAAGTAGCCCAGCGCGTTCTCGTAGACTCGGCCCAGCGCTTTGTTGACGTCGATGCCGTTGCCGTCGGCCCGCAGGTCTTCGGGCGCGACCGCGCGGGTAATGACTGACGGGCCGTCGGCGGCCGGCCGCCCGAGCATCTCTTTGAGCGCCGCTTCAAAGCGCACGTCGCGGCCTAGGTAGTTGGGCGTGTCGGCGTTGGCCACGTTCTCGGCCAGAAGGCGCGCGCGTAGCGAGCGTACTCTAAGCGCGCCTTCCATCAGGGCTTGCTCTCCGGTTAGAACCTGCACGCCGGCGTTGCAACGCAACGGGCGTGCCGCCCAGCCTAAAAGGATTACCTAAAACCGCCTGGTCCAGTTGCCGGGCGCCGAGCAGCGGAAAACCCTTTTCCGCCGCGCTTCCGTGAAGCGCAACGCCAGGGAAACTCGGTTGCCGTGAGGCCGCCGCCGCGCCCAAAGGAAAGCGGCCTGGGTGGGACGGTCCGGCGCCGCACCGGCCGGGTCTTTTCCATGCAGCGCTCGTTTAGTGTCGCGCCTCAGACCCCTGCCTGAAGGGCGGCATGGCGTGGCCTGGTACACATAATGTCGCGTCTTGGTACAAGGCCACACGCGCCCGGGCGGGCAGGCGGCACAATGGCGCGTCACTCGACAATCCAAGAGTGGCAGAGTGTAGGGGAGCGCGCTGGAGTGCGGGGTTGGGATGCGAGCACGTTAGGCGTCGCAGCGCCCGGCCGCCCCGTGGCGGCCGCGGGCTCGGGCACAGCCGCGCTTGTGCTTTTAGCGCAGCTCGCCCCGCAAATAGCGTTGGTAGTAGTCGTAGACCTGCTGGTTGTAATGGGCACGGGCAGCCGGGCGGCGGCTATGGTAGGCGCCGATTCGCTCCCACAGGTCTCCGCCTTCCTGGAGGCAAAGCTTCAGGATGCGCGCGCCGGCCAGGAGATTGGTGCGCGGATCGAGCAGCTCCTCCTTGGAGAGGCCAAGACGGCGTCCCCAAAACGCCCAGTTGATTTGCATCAAGCCGATATCGACATTGTTGGAAAGCGCGACCAGGCGTGCCGCTTCGGCGCGGGAACTGCAATAAATCTCGCGCCCGTTGAAGTTGACGGCCCAGGGATGATAGCCGCTTTCCGCCCCTGCAACCGCAGCCAGCAGGGCAAGCGGCACGCCCGTGCTATCGGCGGCAGCCACGTAGGGGTCTTGTTGCAAAGCGGCTGAGGCCGGCGCAGCAGCCGCCGCCGCAGGCGGCTGTGCGCGGAGCGGGCCGGCTGGCGGGCCGATGCCAAGCAGCACCACGGCGGCTGTCAGCGCGGCCAGCAGTGCTTGCCGGTATGAGCCCCGCGCGCGTGTTGGCGGGCTTGCTTGCACGAGCGGCTAGGCGACCATTTCTTCGGCGGCGCGCACGGTTATCTTGCCTTCGCGCTCGAGCTGCATGGCCAGCGTGGTTAGCTCTCGGCGCGCCGCGCGCACGTCGCGCACGGGCACGGGTCCCATGGCCTCGAGCTCCTCGCGGATCGACTTGACGGTCACCTCGGGCAGGGCGCTGAAAATGGCCTGCTGTTGGTCGGCGGACAGCCCCTTTAGGGCGAGCGCGAGGCGCTCCGGGCGCGCGGCGGCCAGAATGGTCTGCAGGGTGCGGCCGTCGAGCCTGAAGAGGTCCTGAAAGCTGAACATTTCCTGCTCAATCGCGCTGGCGCGCGCGGCGTCGCCTTCACGGATCGCCTGGATTATCTTGCCCGCCACCTCGCCGTCGAGCTGGCTGAGCACTGCCGCCGCGCGCTGCACGCCCTGATTGCGTTTGCCGGCCTCGAAGGAGGCATGGCCGGCCAGGTTGGTTTCGATCGCCCGCAGCACGGCGTCCAGCGTGGGCGGGCTTACGCCTTCGGTTTCAGCGATCCGGGTGACGGTTTGCGCCCTAAGCTCTTCGGGCAGTCCCGCCAGCACTTCGGCGCTGTAGCGCGGAGGCAGGTGGGAGAGCACGATGGCCAGCGTCTGTGGCTGCTCGTCCTGGAGCATCGTGGTGAGCGCCTGAGGCGGCACGCGGGCGGCGATGGTGCGCCAGTGGTCGAGGCGCAGCATCTGCTCGGCGGTCTGGCCGCCGAAGGCGAGCGCCATCGCCTCGCGCATCATGTCGAGTGTCGAGGCGTTGCTGCCGGCTTGCAGGAACTCGCGCGCCACGGTCCGCATCTGTTCCTCGCTGGGCCGCTCGGTGGCGCCGGCGCTTTCGAGTTGCTGCATGATGCGCAGGACCTCGGGCGCTTGTAGCTGTTGGAGCAGCTTGGCCAGCACCGGCTGTTCGAGGTGCAGGATGAGCCAGAGTGCCTTGGTCAGGCCGGGATCGGCAGGAGGTGCGCTTTCTGCCATGATCGGTTGACTCCTGGCGGTTTCGTTGTGATCCTGCCCCGGAGCCATGCTCCACACTGCGCGGGTCAGGCTGTATCCGTCGGCCGTTTTGCTATCTGCCATCGCGCGTAGACCTTGGGCGGTGTGCCCTCCAGGATGCGGTTGATTTCAGCGAAGGCTGCGCCGCCTTCTTGAATCAGGGTTGCTTCGGCAAAGGGACGGCCGTTGGCCCAAAGCTCGATGCGCGGCGGCCAGCGGCAGGGTTCGACGATCTCCAGGCAGTCCTCGGTTTTAAGCGCGGCCAGCGTGCTGACCGGGATTCTTAGCCGGCAGAGCACGGCCGAGACCTCGACGGGAAGCCTGCTTGCGGCCTTAAGCTTGTTCATCGCCGGCAAAGCGGCGGCGCAGGCGTAGCCTGACGCCGTCGGGTCCAAAGCTGGTCGCCACAGGCATCAGGTCGTGGTTGCGCGCGCGCAGGATGCACTCGACCGGATCGGGCAGCAGGACGCGGTCGCCGGGGCGCATCCGGCCCAGCTCGCCGACCGCGCTTTGCCAAATGCCCAGCACCACCTCGGCATCGACCGGGAGATCGTCCAGGGCGGGGCGGCCCGGGATTTGTTCCCGGGGTTTGTTGGCCTCGGTCTTGTCGCGCAACAGGTTGAGAAAGCCGGTCTCCAGCGCGATCAGGATTCTGCCCTCGCTGCCGGCGGGACCGCCGACAAGGCGGGTGACTATCATGTAGTCGCCGGGATCGAAGAAAAGCGTGAGATCGTGCAGGCGGCTGGCGCGATGGGTGAGTGTTGCCCGGCCCAAGCCGGCATGATCGCAGGCCTCGGCCAGCGCTTCAAAGACCAGGGTCGCGGCTTCTTCGGCGATTACCGCTTCGATCGAGGTGAAGGTGCGGCGCGGCTGGTCGCCCGCGCCGGCGCTAAGGCCCAGGTTGAAGTCAACGAAGCGGCGCGCCAGGACCGCGTCGATCGCCAGCAGCCCGGCGGCGGGGGCCTTCTCCAGGCTAAAGGCGCGCGCCAGGACCAGCGCGTCGTCTTCGGCATCAATTTGCGCGACGCGCACAAAGACGCCGGGCTGCGGCTCAAAACCGCCCAGGCTGCCCATCGATTTGCGCAGCTTGGCGCCCACCGCGTGGTGCAGTTCGAGCAGCCGCATCCGCTGGATGGCGCTGAGCGTGGGGCGCCAGATTTCGTAGGGTTGTCCCTGTTCAGCGAGCATTAGCCGTTGCCTTCTCTAACGGCGGGCGCGAAAGCGCCGGTATGACGATGTCCACCCGCCGGTTGCGCGCCCGCTCCTGCTCGGTGTCGTTGCCGGCCACCGGGTGATAGGGACCGTAACCGGCCAGCGACAGGCGGCTGGCCGGTAGCGCGCAATGGTCGACGATGTAGCGCAAGACGTTGGCCGCACGCGCCGCCGAAAGGTCCCAGTTGTCGGCAAAGCGGTTGTTGCTGATCGGGATCGAGTCGGTAAAACCCTCGATCCGCAGCGGATTGGGCAGCTTGACCAGCGGCGCCACGATCAGGTCGAGGGCCGGCTTCTCAGCGGGGTTGATGTCGGCCTGCCCGCTGGCAAAAAAGGGCGAGGCGGCAAGCCGTATGGTAAGCCCGTGCTCGTCGGCTATCAGGCTCACCCCCGAAACGGGATATTGGCTTAGGGAGGCCTCGAGCGCGCGCTGAGCGCGGGCCAAAGCGCGGTCGTGGTACCTCTTGACGCTTGGCCGTGCTCCCTTGGCTATCGGATTGTTCAACTGCGGCCGCTCGCCGCCCATCAGCGGCTTGGCCCCGAGCGCCACCGCCATCGCTCGCCAAATCTTGATGCGGTCGTTCGCCGATGAGATCGCCACGGCGTAAAGCAGCACGAAGAGCGCGAACAGCGTCGTGATGAAGTCGGCGTAGGAGACGATCCAGCGCTCGTCGACGTGCCCGCCGCCCTGCTGTTCGTCGTCCGCCATGGTTAGGCGCCCTTTAGAGCCTGCACCGGTTGTCGTCAGGCGGCCCGGGCACGGCCGGTTTCGGACCCCTCGGCCGCCGCCGTGGTCTGCCCGCCGCTGGAGAAGTGGAGTCCTTCGGCCATCAGTTGGCGAAGCGGCGTGCCGATCATCCCTGCACGCAGGCCCTCGATGCCGGTCACCACGAGCCGGTCGAGTTGGCGCTCGCTTATCGCGCGGGTGCGGATTTTGCGGGCTACAGGGTAGGCGATCAGGTTGGCAAACCCGACGCCGTAGACCGTGGCGACAAAGGCCGTGGCGATGCCCTCGCCGACCTTGCTCGGGTCGGCAAGGTTGCCCATGGTGTGAATCAGGCCGAGCACCGCGCCCAGGATGCCGAAAGTGGGCAGGTAGCCGCCGGCCGCCTCGAAGACCTCGGCGCCGGCGTTGTTGAGCCGCACCCGTTCGTGGAAGGCCCGCTCCATAATGGTAGCCATCGATTCCTCGGGAGTGTTGCTGATAATCAGATTGAGGCCGGTGCTCAGCATCGCGTAACGTTCCTCGCGCGCGTATTTTTGCAGGGCGATCGGGCCTTCCTTGCGCAGGACGGTGGCATAGCGGACGACGCGCTCGATGAGATCGTAAGGGTCGGGCGTGTCTTCGCTGATTACCTTGCGCAGGTCGCGCATCGCCGCCCAAAGGTAGCTCTGGGAAAAAGAGACCGCGCACGAAGCAACCGTGGCGCCGAGCACGATGAGCGCCGCGCTTTTCTGTAACAGCGCACCGATGCTGCCGCCCTCCATATGTTGGCCGAGCAGGATGAAGCCGGGTCCGGCCAAAAGGCCGAGCAGGCTGGCGAAATCGATGCGTCCACCCTTTTGCATGGCGTTAGAGCGCGGCTTGAGCGGCGCCGGCACCCAGCGCGTGCCGCCTACGGTACATGCGAAGACATCGGGCCCGGCGCAGGCGGCAGCTCGAGCATCGGTTGCGGCGCCAGCGCGGGCGCGCCCGCCGGGCCGGTGAAGATGCGCTGGGCGCCGCGCCTGCGCGAAAGCCCCGCCTTGGTGATGTGGTACTGCAGCGCGCGCGTGGTGATGCCGAGCTTGTGGGCGGCCTCGGCCCGGTTGCCGCCGCAGGCGGTGATCACGCGCAACACCATTTCGCGCCGCGCCTCCTCGCGGCTGACTTTCCAGCCCGAGCCGGCCGCCGGCTCGGGCGCCTTGATGTTGGCAAGTTGGCGGCGCAAGTCGGCAAGGTCGACCTGGTGGTTTGCCGCCGCAAGCGGGACGATCGCCAGGCGCGCGGCCAGATTGCTCAACTCGCGCACGTTGCCCGGAAATGGGTAGCTGCCAAGCATCCGCAAAGCCCCGGCCGTAAACCAACGGCGCGGGTTGGCCTGCCTGAGGAAATGCGCGGCCAAAAGCGTGATGTCCGCAGGACGCTCGCGCAGGGGCGGAAGCTTGATGCTGAAGACGTTAAGCCGCCAGTAAAGGTCGCGGCGTAGTTCGCCTCGCTCGACGCTTTGGCTGAGCAAGCGGTTGGTCGCGCCGATGTAGCGGGTTCGCCGCTCTGCGCCCGCGTCGTCCGCCGCGGCTGGCGCCGCGTCGTCCAGCTCGAGCCGGCGTAAAAAGCGCGCCTGCGCCGCGGACGAGAGTTCCGCAATCTCGTCAAGAAAGAGGGTAGCTTGCGGCGCCGGCGCCAGCGGGTCGTCAGCCGGCTGCAAGCTTTGGCTCGCCGCAAGCTCGGGCGGCTCGGCGCCGCCGCCTTCCAGCGTGGCGCAGTTGAGCACCCGAAACGGACCGCGGGCGTTGCTCGCCCGGTGGATCAGGCGGGCCAAGGTCTTCTTGCCGCTGCCGGTCTCTCCTTCCAGGATGACCGGTACGGGGCTGGGCGCAACCGCCAGCGCGGTGCGCAGCGCGTGAAACATTTCGGCGTCAGCCGTGAGCAGGGGCGGCGCAAGTCCCAGCACGTGGCAGAGAATGAAACAGGCCGCGGCCTGCAAATTGTCGCCGGCAAAGTTGGCTCCGGCACGCGGCGCACGCTGAACCTGCTTGCCCAGGTCAAGGCTGAGCAGCGGGATACCGCCGGGCTGCGCGCCGACGAAATCAATGTAAAGCGTTGCATGCTGCTTCTGGGCGTAGGGCAGAGGTTCCAGTCCCAGGCGCCTTAGCAGCTCGGGCAGCTCGCCCGGCGCGCCAAGACCGAGGCAGATACGGGCTGACGTCAGCTTCACGGGGCGATGGCCTCCTTGGCGCGTTCGCGGCCGCGCCCCGCGCCTTGCCGAGCAGTTGCAGTTAAGGCGCGGCCGGCGGGGCGGCGAAAGGCCGTTTTGCGTGGCCTGGGCTCTGGTCGCAGCATGGGCCCGGTTTAGCCGTAAATCTGCTAGCGCAGCGACCCGGCGTGCCCTTGCGCTGCTGCGTCGAGCACCTCGGTTATGCGCACGCCGATTTGATCCTGCACCACTACGACCTCGGCGCGGGCGAAAAGAGCGCCGTTGACGTAGATATCGACCGGCTCACCGGCGTGACGGTCGAGCCGCAGTGTGTTGCCGACCTCGATTTCGCTCAGCACTTCGCCCAGGGTGAGCGTGGTGCGCCCGACCTCGACGTGCACCGTCATCGGCACCTGGGACAGGGCTCCCAGTTCGCTCGGTTGGGCGGTCTGAGGCGCAGCCGGCTTTGCCTCTGACGCGGCCGCAGCGCTCTCCTGCACGAGCGGCGGCGGCGGCGCAGCGGGCCGCTTCGCCGCCTTGGCGAGCACACCCGGCGGCGGGCTGGAGGACGGCTTAAGGGTGGGTTGCTGTGCTTCCATTTTGCCAAGCCTTCTCCCGAACGAGAAATTTGCGCCATCCCCGGTCTTCGACCACGGTGCCGTAAAACACCGGGTGCCCGTTGCAGGCAAGCTCAACCGGCATCGGCGCCTGTTGCGCGCGGTTCAGTACCAGCATGCTTCCGGGCCTAAGCCCGGCCAAATCGCCGAGCGGCAGCGTAACCGTGGCCAGCACGGCGTGCAGCTCGATCCGGGTTTTTGTGCTCGCGCCCACGATCGCCAATGCCGGCGCTGTTTCCTTCTTGAGGCCAGGCTGGCACGCGGGCAAACGTCCCCGCACGCCCATCAGGGCCGGCAGCGGCAACGCAAGTCCCAACGGCTCCCTGAGCAATCCGAGGGTGCATTGCGCGACCAGCGCGGCGACTCGTTCCTGGGGCGCAACGGGCGCCGAGGCGCCCGCGGCCGGCAGGCTGCCGTCGGACTGCAGGCGTACGGCGCGTCCCTCGGCGCCGAATAGTTCTCCAAGACCTCGATTGAAGCCGTCAAGGGTCGCGGTGTTGAGCGTGTCGAACAATACCGCCGTTTCCAGCGCGGTCAAAGGACGCGCGGCGTCTCCAGGGGTTGTCGGCGCGGGAACCTCCCGGCTGAAGAGATCGTCTACCAACGCCCGGGCAAGCTGTTCCGTCAGCGCCAAAACCGCCACGGTCTGAAGATTCACCTCGACGGCGACGGCCAGTGCTCCTGCGCCCAGGCGAGCGGTGAAGGCAGCGTAGGATTCGACTCTCAAGCCGGCATCCAGCATCGTGGGCGGCCGCGCCGTGAACGTCGCAAAAGCGGCGCGCAAACCGTCGAAAAAGCGCTCGCTCAGTATCCTGAGCTGGGTCAGCTCCTCGCGCTTGAGCGCGTAGGTCTCGGCCAATGCTGCTAGTCCGGTTGCTTCCATGACCGCAGCCGGGAACAGCAAGAAGGATGCCGCCGGTGATGGTGCGAACGTCAAGGCGTCATAGGAAGGCGAAAGGAAAAAACACTGCCCGTGTCGCCCTAAACCCGCGGCTTCGAATGCGTCAGCGCGGGACATGGTGTCGCAGCGGCGACACCGAAGCGTTCGCTCAACCCATCTCGGTAAAACAGAGTTGATGTCCCACAGGGAAAAAACCTTCCCTTGGCCTGCCGGCCGCCGCCCGTTGACCCGGCCCGCGCCGCAATTGCCTCGACAGGAGGGAGCAAGCCGGCCCTGCGCCACACACCGAGGCCGGCGACCAAGACGAGTGATGCGCGAAGGTCAACCAACAACAACGCCGGCGCAACTTAGCGCGATGCGCGCGCGGCCACATTCGCTCGCCGCAGAACGAAAAAAGCGCAATCGCCCAACCCACGCTGCGCCCGGCCGACAACGACGTTGCGCAGCGTCGTCGCGGCAGACGTTGAGCAACAAACCACATTAGAAAAGGAGGGGAGCGGTGCTAAGTATTCTCACCAACATGGGGGCCATCGAAGCCTCCAACGCCCTGCAGAACAACGAACTCTCACTTAACCAGTCGATCGCCCAGCTTTCCAGCGGCAAGCGAATCGTAACCGCGGCCAACGACCCGGCCGGTCTTGCCATTTCGATGGAGATAACCGGCCTGCTCGGCGCGCTCAACCAGAACTCGACCAACACGGCCAACGCCCAGGGGATGCTGCAGACCGCCGACGGCGCGCTGGCCAACATCGGCAACTCGCTCGCCACCATGCAGCAGCTTGCCACCGAGGCGGCCGACGGCACGATTAACAGTACCCAGCGGTCGGCGCTCGACTCGCAGTATCAGGCGCTTTACAAGGAGATCAACAACATCGCCCAGAGCAGCCAGTTCAACTCGATAAACCTGCTCCAGGGCGCAAGTGTCACCTTCCAGGTCGGTCCGACCGACAGTTCTGCCAATCAACTCGCGGTGACCATGCCTGACGTTACGGCAGCCGGCCTTCTTGGCGTGACGCCGCTTACCCCAGGCACCCTGCTAACCAGCGGCACCAACGTTACCGTAACCGCTCCCGGCACCGACACGATGACGCTCGGCACAGGCGCGACGGCTGACTCCGGCATTGCGGCGAACACGGTCACGTCGGCCGCGCCGGTAAGCGGCACGCTCTCCTCGACGCCGCCCAATGAGGTGACCCTGACCGTTACCGGCACGACCAACAGCTCTGGCACCGGTACGGTCGGCACCGACAGCATCACCTTTGTCTTAACCGACTCCAACGGTACGACCTCGTCGCCCTTTACGATCACCCCGACCAACATGACGGTGCAGAACCTGGACAATCTGGGCTTCGACGTCCAATTCAAGACTGGCAATACCTACGCGGTCGGCCAGCAGGTGGGCTTTGTCTTCGGCACCTCCGGCAACCAGGTGAGCATTGCCACGCAAAGCGCGGCGCAGCAGCAGGTGACGCAGACCGCCAGCGGGCTGTCGACGCTTGCAGGCTACCGGGGCAACATGGGGGCCTACGAGCAGCAGTTGCAGACGGTCTCGGCCAACCTGCAGTCGGAGCAGCAAAACCTGACCTCCGCGCTCTCCAACATCCAGGACGCCAACATCGCGCAGACCATGGCGAGCTTCACCCAGTACCTGGTGCTGCAACAGGCTGACGTGTCGGTGCTGAAAAACGCGCAGCAGGTGCCGCAACAGCTCGTAGCGCTGCTCCAGTAGCGGGCGCGGCGGGCGCAGGCGGCCTTGAGGCGAACAGGTACGGCTTCCGCCGCAAGGCGGAGGCCGTACCGCCTGAGACCCAAGAGAGAAACCCCCTGGAGATCAGCGCAGGCCGTCTGATATCGCGCCGCCAGCGCAAAACGAGCAGAGAAAGCGATGGCCGGAAGCATTGGTCCAATAAGCCTCCCCAACTACGCGGGCGTCGACTTTAACCAGATTCTGCAGTCGATCGAGGCCGCCGGGCAGGTCCCCATCGACCAGCTCCAGCAGGAAGTGAGCACGGAGAACTCGGCGGTCACGGCTTTGGGGCAGATAGGCAGCGATCTGAGCACGCTGGAGAGCGCGCTCACCCAATTCCAGACCATGGGCGCGCAGACGCCGATGGCTGCGACGGTCTCCAGCGGAGCGCCGCTTACGGCCACGGTTGACTCCACCGGCGGCGCTCAGGCCGGCAGCTATTCCGTCTCGGTAAGCCAGCTTGCGCAGGCGCAGGTAAGCGTCTCGCAGGGGTATTCCAGCGCCTCGGATGCCGTCGGAACGGGCACGGTCACGCTTACCGTGGGAAGCACCAACTACACGGTGACGCTCACCAGCTCGAACGACACGCTGCAGGGGCTGGCCGATGCGGTCAACAGTTCCGGAGCGCCGGTTACCGCCCAGGTGCTGGACACCGGCAGCGGATCGACTCCCTACGTTCTGGAGCTGAGTGCCGCGGCAACTGGGACCAACGATGCCTTCAGCGTAAGCTCAAGCCTAAGCGGCGGCACGGCGCCCGCTTTCACCACGACCGTGGCGGCGCAGAATGCAGCGCTAACGGTTAACGGCGTCGCTTTCGCCTCGCAGAGCAACACTGTCACCGACGCGATCGCCGGGGTAACCCTGGGCCTGAGCGGCGCCGGCGGGCCTTACACCGTTACGGTGGCGCAGGACACGGCAAGCGAGAGCCAGGCGATCTCGGCGTTTGTTTCCGCCTACAACAAGCTTCTCACGGACGTGGCTTCGAACACGCAAACGCAGCCGGGGCAGACGCCGCCGCCCTTGGCCAGCAACGGCGCAGTCGAGTCGATCGGTCTGGGGCTTCAGATCGGCCTTGACGGCATCAACCTGTCCGATCTCGGCATCACCGTCGACAACAATGCCACCACCAACAACAACGGCCAGTTGGTCTTCGACCAGACATCGTTCTTGAACGCGGTCTCGACCGACCCAAGCGGGGTTCAGCAGGCCTTTTCCCAGGTTTATAACGCGCTTTATCCGATGGTCAGCTCGGCGCAAACGCCGACTACCGGCCTGATCCCTTCGGAAACCACCTCGTTTAACAACCTGATCAATCAGCAAGACCAGCAGATTGGCACGCTGACCTCTCAGCTCCAACAGCAGGAGCAGATGTTCATCAGCGAGTCAGGCCAGGTGCAGGCGGAAATGGCCTACTACGCCAATATCGCCCAGCTCTTCCTGACCAGCAGCACCACCGGCTCCGGCAGCGGTCTCTCCAGCGGCACGCTGGCGTCGGTGGCATAGGGTCGTATGAAAGGACCAGGCGCGGCGCTGAACGGAGCAGCACCATTGCCCCCGACGGCGGGGAGCGCCGCCGCAGCGCGCCAGCCGGCCTTAAGCTCGGTAAGCGACGAGGCAGGGCGCTATCGGGCGCGTGGCGACCGTCTTGCCCTTAAAGGACAACTTGAACTTGCGGCCCAGGCTTACGCGCGCGTGCTGGAGATAAATCCCGACGACGCTGTTGCTCATTCCAACCTGGGCGCGGTGCTCATCAGATTGGGCGCCCTGGCGGAAGCCGGCCTGCACCTAAGCCGCGCGGTCGAGTTGGCGCCCGATCTGGCCGACGCATATTCCAACCAAGCCTGCCTGCTGGTGCGGCTGGGGCGCTTTAGCGAGGCCGGCCAGAGCGCCCGGCGCTGCCTTGAGCTAAAGCCGTCGCACGTCGAGGGATGGATCAACTTGGGAGGGGCTTTCGCCGGCGCGGGCTTTAGTGGGCAAGCCAAGCGATGTTTGTTGCAGGCGGCCAAGCTTGCGCCCAACCGCGCCCGTGTCTGGCTGGACCTGGCGGACCTGCTGTGGCAAAACCGCGAGTTCGAGTTGGCCTTGAAATCCTGTCAACGGGCGCTGGCGCTCGATCCGGCTGCGCCCCAGGCGCAGGCGCTTCTGGGTGCGGTGCAGAGCGTGCTGCACGGACCTGACGCCGGGATCGTGCACCTGGTCCGCGCGCTGGCGTTTGACCCTCGAAACCCGGCGACGCTCGACACCCTGGGCGCGCTGCTGGCGCAACAGGGCAAGCCGCAGGCGGCGCAGGGCGCCTACCTGAAGGCGCTCGAAGTGGGAGCAGGCGCCCGGGCCAGCGCGATCAAACTCAAGCTTGCCGCCTTGGCGCCGGTGATACCGGAATCGACCGCCGAGATTCTTGCCTGGAGAAAGCGGGCCGACACGAGGCTTGCAGCACTGGTTAAAGACGACAGCCTAAAGCTCACAGATCCCTACCGGGAGGTGAATCTGGTGAGCTTCTATCGGGCGTACCACGGACTTAACGAGGCAGGGTTAAACCGCCGCTTTGCAGAGGTCTACCTCAAGGCATGCCCCGAGTTGGGCTGGACGGCGCCGCACTGTCAGAACTGGAAACGGCCGAGGCATTTGCGCCTGGGAATGATTACGGCTTTCGAGCAGACGCACATCGTGGGCGAGCTGTATCGGGCCATTGCGCGGCTGTTCGATCGCCGGCGCTTCGAGGTCTTTGGCCTTTACTCGCCGCGTTTGGCGAAAGATCCCCGGTCCATTGCGCCTGAGCTGGACGGAGTTGTGAGCTATGCGCCGGCGCTGGCGCCGGCCCGCGCAGCGATTGCCGAGGCGAGGCTCGACGTTCTTTTCCACCTGGACGTCTTCATGGACCCGTTCAGCTATTTTCTTAGCTTTGCGCGGCTGGCGCCGATCCAGTGTACGACCTGGGGCCATCCGCTAAGCACTGGCGTGCCCAACATGGATTACTTCATTTCGGCTGAGGACTGGGAGGTGCCCGGCGCCGAGGCGCACTATACCGAGCGGCTGGTAAGGCTAAAGGCGCTGCCGATGTACTTCGAGCGGCCGCCGGTTCCGGAAAGGGCTTTCGAGCGCGAGCGCCTGGGGGTGGACAGGGAGGCCAGGCTTTACCTCAGCCTGCAGAGCCTGTTCAAGCTGCATCCTGATTTTGACGCCGCGTTGGCCGGAGTTCTAAGGCGCGACTCAAAGGGCGTGGTGCTGTTGCTAAGCGGCAATGCGGCACACTGGGATGCGCTCTTTAGGCGGCGTTTTGAGCAGGCTTTTCCCGACGTTGCCGCGCGGGTTTTCTTGCTGCCGAAGCTTACGCGGCGCGACTACCTGGCACTGCTCAAGGCGAGTGACGCGGTGCTCGACCCGTTTCACTGGTCGGGGGGCAACACGACCCTCGAGGCGCTTGCCTGTGGCGTGCCGGTGCCGACGCTTGCGAGCGAGTACCTGCGCGGCAGGCTGACGCTGGGCTTTTACCGCAGGATGGGGATCGCCGAGCTGGTGGTCCAAAGCTGTGATGAGTTCGTCGATCTCAACGTTCGGATTGCCAACGACCGGCCGTTTAGGCAAGTCCTGCAGGCCGCGGTCGAGGAGCGTCTAGCGCGGCTCTGGCAGGACCAGGGCGGAATCGAGGCGCTGGAGGAATTTTTCCTTGAAACAGCCGAGAAACAAGAATCTCAGTCGCGAAGCGATGCAACCGATATCGCCTAAATGGGCCGCCCAGGCCAGTCGCCGCCTGCATGCCTACCTGGACGCGCTTGCAGCTTCACCCAAGCTGGTGGCCGACGACGGCCGGCTCTACGACGTCTATCCTGTGGGCCTTACCCCGGAGCGGGCCGGACTTCTGGTCGAGGTGTGCCGCAGCGCGCGGCCGCGGGCCACCCTGGAAGTGGGCATGGCCTTGGGCGTCTCGACCCTGACTATTCTGGAAGCGCTTCTCGAAGGCGGCCCCATGGCCAGCCGCCACGTGGTAATCGACCCGTTTCAGCAAAGCCAGTGGCGCAACGCAGCGCGGCGCTCGCTTAGGCTGCTTGGAGTCGAGGAGCTGGTCGAGTTTTACGAAGAGTCGTCGCTGGCCGTGCTGCCCCGGATGGTTGGCGAAGGCCGGCGTTTCGATCTGATATTTGTCGACGGCAACCATCGCTTCGACTACGCCTTTGTCGATTTCCGCTTTGCCCACGAGCTTCTGACAGCCGGGGGAGTCGTCGTGCTGGACGATACCTGGCTTGACGCGCTGCATCTTACGGTTCGTTACGCCGAGACCAACCTGGGCTACACGATTTGCGCGGCCGCCGGGCGAACTATGGGCCGGCCGGCGATTTTGGCGTTGCGCAAGCCGGCGGAAGAACCGCGCCGAGGCTGTTCGCACTTTGAATCGTGCGGCTGCCAGGATTTTGTCCCGTTCTTCGACGGGCCGGACGCGGTCGTGCCGGTGCCGTCAGAGGAAGCCGATCTCGGGCGGCGCGCGGATGGCATGGCAGGTGTAGAGTGCGCCGAAGCGTGAAAAAGCGGTGTCAGTGCCGCTGCTGACTGCGACCGCGTCGGCGGGCAATCTCGGTTGCTCGGCGGTGCTGAAAAGGGGGGAGCGGTCCGGCCGGTAGCGGCCAAGGGTGGGGCGCCCCGCAAGGGCGTCTCACCCGGAAAATTCCGAGCGCTGGACGAAGCAAGCCGGCGAGCCGGCACGCGAACCGAAAAGAGGAGTAAAATGGCAGCGTCTCTGACTTATTCACGCATGCAGGCGATTACCACCGAGGGCGAGCGCGCCTTCGCTCAGCTTTACGTGCGCCTTGCCCGCTGGTGCGGCGAGTTGCTCGACCTTTGCCGCGCTCAGGAACTGCAGCGCTATGACGCCTTGATCGAACGCTCGATCTACGTCATCGGCATAATGGACGGCCTCATCGACGTGTCGCGCCACTACCAACTGGCATGCCGGATACTTAGCCTCCATCGTTTCGCGGTGCGCAGCCTTGTCAAGGCCAAGCTCAATCCCGGCGACGGCGAGCTGGCCGACTTGGCCAAGGTTTTCGCTACGCTCGGCGAGACTTTTGAGCTGATGGCTCGCCGGGGCGCAGGGCGCGAAGACGCCGCCGGCTAGCGGGCTGCCTCACACCTGCGCCCACTAAGCGCGCGCTGTCGTTGCCGGTGCCGGCCGGCCGCGGCGCGGCAGCCAGGCGACCCGCCGCGCCGTAACGCCTTCCGCCCTGCTCCCGGCAGGGAGAGGGCGGTGCGAGGCATCGAGTGAGGAACCTTTTTATGGTACCGGACGCTGCCGGACCCAGCCGCTCGGGGCGTCACAGCCGCGCCTTGGCCGTCAGGCGGCTTGGACCTCGATCCGGTGCGTCCTGGCCTGCTCGACCTTGGGCAGATAGAGTTCGACTACGCCGCTGCGCAGAACGGCGCGGATTTTCGAGCGATCAATCATCTCATCCAAGATAAATTGCCGGTAGTAGCCGTCGACGGCGTACTCGGTATAAAGCGGCGTCAGCTTCTTATCCTGTTCGAGCGAGGACATTGCGCTCAGAGTCAGCAGATCGCCATCGACGGTCGCCTCGAGGCTGCCGTCGGCAACGCCGGGCACGTTGGCGTATAGCACCAGGTGATCGTCGTACTCGACTATATCGACATCCGGCGACAGGCGGTGTTGCGGCCGGCTGTTCGGCGCATCTTTAAGTTGGTTCGCGGCCGGGGCCGCGAGTTTTTGTCCGGCGAACATGATTGGGACCTCCCTAAGCTGGCGTCGTTGGTCAGGCATTCTGAACGGCGATCCGCTGCGGCCGCGCGGGTTGCGCCTTCGGCACCTCGACGGTGAGCAGTCCGGCTTCGTACCTGGCGCTTGCCTTATCGGCCTCGAGTTCCTGCGGCAGCAAAAAGGAGCGGGAGAAGCTTCCGCTCGGACATTCACGACGCAGGAAGCCGAGCGGTTGCCGGGCGCCGTTGGGCGAGCTGCGCTCGCCGCTTACGGTAAGCGTGCGGCCTTCAATTGATACGCTAAAATCGCCCGGCTTGAGCCCGGGTGCTTCGAAGGTCAGCACGGCGGCATCGCCGCGGTCAAATATATTGACCGGAGGATAGGCGTTGGCAGCCGGCACTCCCAAGCTCAGGGCCGGATTCTGCCAAAAGCCTTGAAGGGCGTTTTCCAGGGAACGCAGGTCCATCCATGGGCTAAGTTCTAATCTTGCTGCCAGGGCGGGCATGTTGGTAATACCTCCTGCAAAGCCGAGACCGAGTCGGCCTGCTTGAAACCTAAGCATTGTATTTCCGGCGTCAAGGCCGCGGTATCGTGACCGGCAAGGGCGAGGGCGGGCGCTCGTGTGGCCGACAGAGATGGATTGAGCCCGGATGTACGTGTCCCAGTCGACTAGTAATTTGGCAAGATGTCCGGCAGGCCCGATGGGTGCGGGGAGAGGCGACCGGCGACCCGCCACGAGAGCTTTTCCGGCGCGCGGCCGCAGGAAGTAGAGCCGGCCCCACTGGCGGCCGCCCAGAGTCGGCCGCGGCCGTCAGACATGCGGCAAGTTGACAGCGGGACCGCCCGTGGCCTGCAACCCTTGCGGGAAGAAGTCAAAATCGGCATTGTGGGCTAAAGCGGGTATTCGAGTCTCCGTGCCGCCACGACTTCCAAACGGCGTTGGCGCACCCAGGTGGCTTCCGGTTCCCAATCTTTATAGGGCGAAAACACAATAGCGAAAGGTGCAGTTGGCGGAGGCGGGGTTGGGGCCGAGACGGCCAGGATTTTGGTGGTTCGACCCCGGGATTACCATTGGCTTCGCGACGCTGATTGCGGCCTGCGGTAACGATTATTCAGCTTCGCTTTCGGGAACCGTGAGGAGCGGGCCCAATCCCATTTCGGCGGCGGCGGTGACGCTTTACCAGGCCGGGAACGCGGGCGCCCGAACTGGCGCGACCGCCCTGGACCGGGCGACCACCGATTGCGCCGGCAATTTCACGATGGCTTTTGTTCCTCCTACGGGGCGGGCGACGCTTTACCTGGTGGCGCTCGGCGGAGATGCCGGCTTGGGAAATAACCCGGCGATCGGTTTGATTGGCGTTGCGGGCCTGTCAAACGCGCTGCCCGCGTCGGTGACGCTCAACGAGTTGACCACGGTGGCTGCGCAATGGGCGTTGGCGCAATTTACCGACTCGACCGGCCAACAGATGGGGACTACCTCCACTAACGCGCCCGGCATCCAGAACGCGGTCGAGCTGGTTGAAGCCAACCTGGTCGATAGTGCAGGCAACCCGGCCGGGTTCTGGCCTGCGCCGGCGCTCGGGCCGCCGCAAAAACCGTGACCAATTCGGCGACTTCTCAGAGCGGCATCCTCGCCCGCCGCCGCAGAGCCATCCGGCCGGGCATGCCGGCGGGCGCTGGGCCGTTCGGTCTGTCTCTGGAGACCGGCGAAGCGGCGCCTGGCGACCCGAGCATCGTTTCGCCGGTAGGCGAGCAAGAGCGTTCAGGATTCATGCGGAGAGTACGCCGCCGAAGGGAAAGGTGGTTAAAATGTCTTGTGTAGCCCTCGGTTGCGAACGGTTAAAGGCGCTGTGCTGGAACAGGCTGGGGGTGCCGGTAGGATTAGCCGCGCAAGGATGCCAATGGTAGAGCGCAGGAAGGTCGTCATTTTGGGCAGTAACGGTACGATGGGCGCCGGCGCGGCGGTGGTCTTTGCCGGCGCCGGATTCGAGGTCGTGATGCTGGCGCGCGAGCCGGCCAAGGCGCGCGCCGGGATCGAGGCGGCCAAGCGCGTCGCCCGCTCGGAGGCGGTTGCCGAACGGATCGAGTACGGCAGCTATCGCGAGCATCTGGCGCGGGCAGTGGCGCAGGCGGATATCGTGTTCGAGGCGCTGGCCGAGGAGTTGGAACTCAAGCGCGCTTTCTTCGCCGAGGTAGACCGCTGGCGCAAGCCCGAGGCGCTGGTGGCGAGCAATTCCTCGGGGCTTTCGATGGCCGAGATGGCCGCCGGGCACAGCCTTTCGTTTCGCCGTTGCTTTCTGGGCATTCATCTCTTCAACCCGCCGCACCTGGTGGTCGGCGCCGAGGTGGTGCCGAATCCCGAGTCCGACCCGGAGGTGGTTGAGCAAACCGCGGTCCTGCTGGCCCGGCGGCTGGGCCGCAAGGTGATCGTTGCGGGCGACCAGCCGGGCTTCGTAGGCAATCGTGTCGGCCTCAAGGTGCTCAACGAAGTGGCGCAGCTTGCCGTCGAACATGGGGTGGCGCTGATGGATTACCTGGTGGGGCCGCACACCGGACGCTCGATGCCGCCGCTTAAGACCATCGACCTTATCGGATGGGACGTCCACAAGGCGATTGTTGCCAACATTTATGCGCGTTGCCCCGAGGACCCGGCGCGTGATTCATTTCGCCTGCCGCAGTTTATCGAACACGGCGTCGCGGCCGGGCGGCTCGGAGTCAAGACGCCGGCCGGCGGCGGGTTCTACCGCCAGGAGACGAACGGCACCCTGACCGTGCTCGATCCGGCAAGCGCAGAGTACCGGCCCTACCGGGCGCCTGCGCCCGTCGGGTTTGTTGAGGCGATGCGAAGACTCAACCGGATCGGCCGCTACCGTGAAGCGGTCGCGGTGATGGCCGACGCGCAGGGCGCCGAGGCGGAGCTTTTGCGCCGCCTGGTTCTGGGCTACCTAAGCTACGGGCTTGGGCTGTGCGGCGGGGTTGCACGCACCGCGGCCGACGTCGATACGATCATGGGTTACGGTTTCAACTGGGCGCCGCCGGGAGCGTTGGTCGATCTGCTGGGGGCGCGCCGCACGGTTGAGCTGCTTGAGCGCCACCGGCTTGCGGTGCCGGCGGTGGTCGAGCGCGCCGCGGCAAATGGAGAACGACTGTGCGGGGGCGGCCCGATGGAATACGGCCGCACTCTAGTGGGATAAAAAGGAGCTACGATTATGGCCAAGGCACCGGCGGTTTATATTCTGGGCGGCGCGCAAAGCGATTTCGCCCGCAACTGGACCAAGGAGGGCAAGCACTTCGTGGCGATAATGCGCGAGGTGGTGCTGGCTGCGCTCGAGACCGCGAAGCTTGAGCCGCACGAAGTGGAGACGGCGCACGTCGGCAATTTCGCCGCCGAACTCTACGCCAAGCAGGGGCATGTCGGGGCGTTTTTCGTCGAGATCGATCCGGCTTTTCGCGGTCTGCCCACGGCGCGGCACGAGGCAGCCTGCGCCTCGGGCTCGATCGCGGCGCTCGCCGCCTCGGCCGAAATCGAGGCCGGCCGCTACGATCTGGCCGCGGTGGTGGGCGTCGAGCAGATGAAAACCGTCGATTCGGTCACCGGCGGCGATTTTCTCGGCACTGCCGCCTGGTACGAGCGCGAATCCAAGGGTATTGAGTTTCCCTTTCCCAAGCTCTTCGGGCGGTTGGGCGATGAATACGACCGGCGCTACGGACTCAAGGACGAGTACCTGGCGCGCATTTCAGCCATCAACTACGCCAACGCGCGGCGCAACCCGCTGGCCCAGACGCGCAACTGGTTCATGAGCGACAGCCACGCGCTCAAGAGCGACAAGTACAACGCCGTGGTGGCCGGTCGAATCAAGGTCAGCGACTGTTCGCAGATAACCGACGGCGCGGTGGCCCTCTTCCTTGCCTCGGAGCGCTGGGCCGCGCGGTACGCCCGCCGCCATGGGGTGGCGCTGGAGCGCATTCCCCGCATTTTAGGCTGGGGACACCACACGGCGCCGCTTGAATTTGACACCAAGGTTGCGGAAAGCCGGGAGAGTGCTTACGTTCTCCCACATACGAGGCAGGCGATCCTGGATGCTTTTCAGCGGGCAGGGGTGGCTTCGGTCGAACAGATCTCGGCAATCGAGACGCACGATTGCTTTACCACCTCCGAATATATGGCTATCGATCATTTCGGCATCACCGCGCCCGGCCAGTCATGGAAGGCGATCGAGGAGGGCTGGATCGAACCGGGTGGACGCATCCCGATAAACCCCAGCGGCGGCTTGATTGGCGCCGGGCATCCGGTGGGCGCCACCGGCGTTCGGCAGTTGCTTGACGCTTACCGGCAGGTCGCCGGGCAGGCGGGCGATTACCAGGTCGAGGGCGCCGGCCGGGTGGCGACGCTGAACATCGGCGGCAGCGGAACGACCAGTTGCGCTTTCGTGGTAGGCTGCTGAGCCCGTGCCGGACGTCGAGCGCTCGGCCGAGGACGCTATCGGTATATCAACTTGAGCGGACAATGAGCCGTTCATGACACGAGGAGGACAAAGAGAATGTCAATGACAGAACCCTTGAGCGGGTCCGAGTTTGTCGAAGGCACCAGGAAGTTTGCTTCCTGGTATATCGACACCGGCGAGAAGTTCGCCAACGCGGTCCTTGACTTGCAGAGCGCGACGACCAAGTGGGCAAAGGAAACGCCGCTCGGCCCGGTCTTCGAGGCGCAGAACGACTTTGCGCGCAAGCTGGTCAAGCAGGGATCCGAGACCGCGCGCAACCTCTGGCAGCGCGCGTAACCTTCGGTAGTCTCGCCCGGGCGATGGGAGCATCGACGGCCTGCAAGCCGCATGCTTCCTGCGCCCGGCGCGACGGCTCCCAGCCGTGACGCTCAAGGCCGCGCCAAGGGGAATCGAGGCGGCCGCTTCCGAGCGGGCGCGGGATTCGACCGCCGCCGATCGGGGCGCGCAGGGAGATGACGCGTCCGCGCGGGCGCCAGGCGCAGCCGGCGCCGAGCAGCCGGCGGCCCTGGACGCCATTTTGGGAGCCAATCCGTTTGTTGCCCCCAGCCTGCGCTACGTGGTTTCGCTGTTGGGGGCGGTCGGGCAGCGGTTCCTCGCCCGTCCCGGTGAGCTGGCCTCGCGCCTGGGGCGGTTGGGGATTGAGTTGGGCGAGATCGCGGCCGGCGTGTCATCGCTCGAGCCGGCGCCCGAGGATCGGCGGTTCGCCGACGCGGCCTTTACGGGGAATCCGTTCTACCGGCGCTTGATGCAAACCTATCTTGCCTGGCGGACCGCGGTCTACGACCTGGTAAAGGCCGATGGATCGGCGGCGGCCGGCGATTGGAAGACCGCCGAACAGTTGCAGTTTGCGGCCAAGCTCTTGGCCGAGGCGCTGGCGCCCACCAACGTCTTGATTGGTAATCCGGCGGCGCTCAAGCGCGCCTTCGATACCGCGGGGCTGAGTCTGGCGCGCGGGTTGCGCAACTTCGTCGGCGATCTGCTGGAGAACGGCGGGATGCCTGCGCAGGTGGACAAGCGGCCGTTTGTGGTGGGCAAGACCCTGGCCGTGAGCCGGGGTGCGGTCGTCCGGCGCAGCCCGCTGTTTGAGTTGATTCAGTATCAGCCTCTGACCGAGAAAGTGCTTGGGCGGCCGCTGGTCATCATCCCGCCTCAGATCAACAAGTTTTACATTATGGATCTGGCGCCCGGGCGCAGTTTTGTCGAGTATGCGGTGGGGCGCGGGATCCAGGTTTTCGTGGTGAGCTGGAAAAACCCCGGCCGCGCGCAGTCCGAATGCGGGCTGGACGAATACGTGGACGCCTGCAAGGAGGCGACGGCAGCGGCCTGCGCCATCACCGGCAACTCGCAGTGCAATGTGCTCGGCATCTGCGCCGGCGGAATCACGACGGCGATTCTGCTGGGCCACTTGGCGGCGCTGGGCGATGAACGGGTCAATGCCGCCACGCTTTTGGTGGCGATGCTCGATACGAAGCTGCCTTCGATGACCGGCATGTTTGCCACCAAGGAACTGGTGGCGTCGGCGGTTGAGCGCTCGCGCCGCCAGGGAGTGTTGTCGGCCGCCGAGATGGGGCGATTGTTTGCCTGGTTAAGGCCCAACGACTTGGTCTGGAATTACTGGGTGAACAACTATTTGATGGGCGAGAGGCCGGCGGCCTTTGACATTCTTTACTGGAACAATGATTCGACCAACCTGCCGGCGCGGCTTCACGCCGGGTTTATGCGGCTGTTCACCGACAATCCGCTGCAGAGGGCGGGGGCCTGGCGCGTCCTGGGCACGCCGATCGACCTGCGCGAGGTCAAGTGTGATCTTTACGTGGCCGGCGGGCAGACCGATCATATCTGCGCCTGGCGCGCGGCTTACCATGGCGCCCGGATGTTCGGCGGCAAGGTCGAATTCGTGCTCAACTCAAGCGGCCACGTGCAAACGCTGGTGTGTCCCCCGGGCAATCCCAAGGCGCGCTACTTCACCAACGCTCGGTTGCCTGACGATCCCGACGCATGGCTTCACGAGGCTGCCGCGCACAGCGGCAGTTGGTGGGATCATTGGCTGGCGTGGATTGGGCCGCGCTCCGGCGAGTTGCGCGAGGCACCTGGAAAGCTGGGGGGGAACGGATTTGCGCCGCTTGAGCCGGCGCCCGGCCGCTACGTGCACGAGCGCGGTTAGCGCCGGCGCAAGCGTGACGCGAGCGGGGAGCCCGGGGCGGCCGTGAAAAAGACGGCCGGAGCCGTGCAGCGCCACGGTTTTTGACGCTCATGGAGATTTTTGCCTGTATCATCGGGCGCGCGCTGCGCAGCCGCCATTTCATGTTTCACCTCTCGAACGAAGTGGGAGAGGTGGAGCTGGTCTACCCGTTTTGGGTGATAAGAGACGCAGCGTCCCGGCCGATCCTGATCGATACCGGGTTTGCCGAGCAGGTCGCTCTGCGGCGCGGGGTGGGGGCCTATGTCGATCCCGGCCGCGCGCTTGCCACGCTCGGGATTTCGCCGGCGGAGATCGAACTGGTCGCGGTCTCGCACCTGCACTACGACCATTTCGGGATGCCGGAGCGTTATCCCAATGCGGTCTTCGCCGTGCAGCGCGAGGACCTCGACTACTTCAATCGCCGGGGGCTCAAGCATCCGGCGCGCGCGCTGGCCGACGAAGAGAGCCTGGCCAGGCTGGCCGGTCTCGGCGCGTCCGGGCGGCTGCGCGCGCTTGACGGCGCAACCCGGCTTGCGCCCGGCATCCGGCTTGTACCGGTGGGCGGCCATACGCCCGGCATGCAAATCGTGGTCTGCGAGGCGGGCGCAAGCCGCGTCGTGCTGGCCTGCGACGCCTCGCACTTCTACGCCAACCTGGAAGAGCGCCGGCCCACGGCCATCATCCATGACTACGAGGCCTACCAGCGCGGCTTTGAGACCATCGAGCGCGAGGCGGGCGCAGGCCGGTGGTTTCCCGGCCACGATCCCGCGATCCTGCTCCGGCTCGAAGAGGTTGCGCCGGCAGTTTGGCGTGTGCCGGCGGCTTAGGCGCGCGCGGCCGGCTTAAGCCGTCCCTGTTCGCGCAGGACCTTGCGCGCGACCTGGAAGCCGCGCGCGGCAACCGGCACGCCTCCGTAGACCCCGGCCTGGAGCAGCACTTCGGCGATCTCGTCCGGGGTGACGCCGTTGTTGAGCGCGCCGCGCACGTGGATTTCAAACTCCTCCCAGCGGCCGAGCACGCTCAGCATCGCCAAATTCAGCATGCTGCGCGTTTTGCGCTCGAGACCGGGACGCACCCAGACATTGCCCCAGCAGTGCTCAATCGTGAAATCGAGGAAGTGCCGATAAAAGGAATCGACGTCGGCTTCGGCCCGGGCCGCGTATTCCGCGCCGAGCACTTCCCGGCGAATGCGAGCACCTTCTTTGATGCGATCCATTGGCGGTTCCCCTACGGTTAAATGCCCAGGTAAGAAGCCCGTACGGCCTCATCGCGGGCAAGTCTGGCGCTGGGTCCTTCCAGCGCAACGATGCCATTTTCGATTACGTAGGCACGCGAGGCAAACTCAAGCGCCCGCGCCGCGCTCTGTTCGACCAGCAGGATTGCGGTCGTGCCCTGCGCGGCAATGGTGTCCAGACCCTGGTAAAGCTCCCCGATCGCGCGCGGCGCCAGACCCTGCGACGGCTCGTCCAGCATCAGCAGTCTCGGCCCCAGCATCAGGGCCCTGCCGATCGCAAGCATCTGCTGCTCGCCGCCGGAAAGCGTCTCGGACGCCTGCCGGCGGCGCTCCTTGAGCCGGGCAAAAAGCGCAAAAACCTCATCCAGCCGCCGGCGGCGCTGGGCCGAGCCCCAAGGAGCGGCATGGGCGCCCGCAAGCAGGTTGTCTTCCACGCTCATCCCGGCGAACACCTGCCGTCCTTCGGGAACGTGGGCGATCCCGAGCGCGGGGATCAGATGCGGCGCAAGCGCCGAAAGATCGCGGCCGTCAAAATGAAGCCGCGCGCCTTGCCGGCGTACCAGGCCCGAGATCGCGCGCAGAATGGTTGTCTTGCCGGCACGGTTGGGCCCGATGATCGCCACGCGCTCGCCGGCTTGTACCGCAAGCGAAACACCGTGCAGCGCCTCGATCACCCCGTACCAGGCAAAAAGCTCCCGGATTTCAAGCATCGCCGGCGGCTCCGCCCAGGTACGACTCAACTACGCGCGGATCGCGACTCACTGCTTCGGGGCTGCCCTCGGCAATCAACCGACCGGCGTCCAGCGCCAGCACGCGGCCGCAAAGCCGCATCAGCGCACCCAGGTTGTGCTCGATTATGGCCAGGGTGAGCCCCTGGCTGTGAAGTCGGCGCAAAAGCTCAAGCGTCACATTAACTTCGGCGGGGCCCAGGCCAGCCAGTAATTCGTCCACCAGGAGCAGCGCCGGCTCGGTACACAATGCTCTGGCCAGCTCCAGCCGCATCCGGTCGACCAAGCCGAGATCGCTTGCCGAAAGGTACGCCGCATGGCCAAGGCCGAGCCGTTCGAGCGCGGCCATGGCGATGCTGCGGGCTTGGCGGATATTGCGGGTGCGCAAAAGGGCGCCGACCAGGGCGTTGTCGGTGACGCTCATGCCGGGGAAGATGCGCACGAGTTGCGAGGTTTTGGCCAGTCCCAGGGCGCAAACCCGATGTGCCGGCAGTCCGTCGATGCGCCTGCCGGCAAAGCTGATGGCGCCCGTGTTAGGGCGCGCCAGGCCGCAAATCAGGTTGAACAGCGTGCTTTTGCCGGCGCCGTTGGGTCCGATAAGGCCGACGATTTCACCGCGTTCGATGGTAAAGGAGACCTCGCGCAGGACGGCCAAACCGCCAAAATGCTTCGAGACCCGGGTCAATTGCAGCATCGCAAAGCGCCTGCCGGCTTAAGCTTGGGCGCGCGCGCCGCGCCGGCGCCGGTTAAGCAGGGCCGCCAAGCCGTCGGGTTCGACGATCACCATGGCGACCAGGATGAGACCATAGAGCACCTTGGTGATGCCCGCGCCGGCGCCCGCTTCGGAAGAAGTCATGAGTTCGCCAAGCGGCACCAGCAGCGCGGCGCCGGCCAGCGGCCCCCACCAGGTGCGTGCTCCGCCGACGATCGCGTAAAGCGCAAGCTGGATCGAAAGCGGAATTGAGAGCACCGAATCGGGATCGATGAAGCCGGTGAACTGGGCGTACACGGTGCCGGCCAGCGCGGTCAGGATCGCCCCGGCAACGAAGGCGCGCATCTTGGCGCGCCGCACGTTGACGCCGGCCAGGGCCGCGGCGATCTCGTCGTCGTAAACGGCGCGCAGCTCGTAGCCCAGCGGCCAACCGGCGATGGCGCGCGAGAGAGCGAGCGCCGCCAGCAGCAGCAGCGCGGCGATCTCGTAGTAGTCACGCGCCCGCGCAAACTGAAGCAGCACCAGCGAATTGCGCACCAGCGGCACGGAGAGTCCCTGCGCCCCTCCGGTCAGCGGCTGATCGTACTCGACGACGATTCGCACCATCTCGGCCAGCGCCAGCGTAATCAGCGCGAAGTAATGACCGCGCAAGCGAAAGGCGACGCCGCCCAGCGCAATCGCCACCAGCGCCGCCAGCGCCGCGCCGGCCGCACCGCCCAGCCAGGGAGTTACGCCCCAGCGCGCAAACAGCAGCGTCGAAACGTAACCCCCGATACCGAACATGGTTGCCTGGCCAAGCGATACCTGGTTGGCAAAGCCGCCGATTAGCGTCCACCCGGTCGCTGCCACCGCGTAAAGCGCCGTCAGCGTCGCCACCCGCATCGCGTAGTCGGAAAGACCCAGCAGCGGAAGGCCAAGAATCGCCAGCACGCCGGCCGCTAGCGCGCCGGCGCCCCCCAAGCCCGGGCCCTCAGAGCGCATGCGCGCGGCCCAGCAGACCCGCGGGGCGAATGCTCAGCACTAAAACGAAAAGCGTGAATACCAGCAGATTCTCCAGCACCGTCGGGAAAAAAAGCGTGGATACCGACTGGACGACGCCGACCAAAAGCGCCGCGGCTATCGCGCCGTTGACGTTGCCCAAACCGCCCAACACAACCACCGTGAACATGATTACGATGTACTGAAAGCCGACCGTGGGGAAAACGTAAGCGTAGGGTAGGATCACCGCGCCAGCCAGGCCCGCCAAACCGCAGCCCAGCGCAAAGGCAACCATCCTGACCCGCGCCACGTTGACCCCGCAAAGCGTGGCGGCCGTCGAATTGGCTGCCACGGCCCGCATCGCGCGCCCAAAGCCGGTGCGCGTTAGAAAAAGGTGCAGCGCCGCGCTGACTGCCCCGGCCCAGCCGAAGGCCAACAGGTAAGGCACTGAAAGTCGCACCGGGCCGAGCGCCAGCGCGCTCACCTGGTAGGGCGTCTGCACCGCGCGGAAGTCGCCGCCGAACAGCGCCAGCGCACCGTTTTGCAGCGCTACCGAGAGGCCTACCGTCAGAAAAATGTGGCCTAGCTGAGAGCCCTTGAGCACCGGCCGCACCAGCCCGGCTTCGATTGCCATGCCCAGGCCGAACAGCAGGCCAAAGGCCAGCAGCGCCGACACCAACGGATCCAGGTGAAAGCCGACAAACCCCAGGTAGGCGATATACATCCCCAGCATCAGAAACTCACCCTGGGCGAAATTAACGATCTCCATCACGCCGAAGACGAGCGTAAGTCCCACGCTGACGAGCGCGTAAACGCCGCCAACCAAAACTCCGTTGACCAGCGCCTGCAGCAGCGCCATCGCTAACGAAGCGGCTGGCCGCGCCAGGCCAGCGCCGCCCGCGCCGCCTCCCTCGGCCAGACGGTCGCCAAGTTGCCTGCGCGCCACTGCACCATGATCGGGTAGGCGCTCTCGTTGAGGCCGCTGGCGTTGAACTTGACCCTGCCGCCGGGAAGACCGGCAAACGGCCCGCCATGCACGTCGATGGCGCTCAAGGCCGCGTGCAGCGCCGCCGGCGTAGGGCGGCGGGCGGCGTTCAGCGCCGCCGCGATCACGTAAAGGCTGATCGCATTTTCATAGGCCTCGTGCGGCGCAAAGCTGTGATAGGCCGCCTGGTAGGCGGCCTCGAACTTTCCGTAATGATCGTAGTTCGAGGTGTCGACGCTCATGATGCCTTCGGTGAGCGGCCCCAGCGCCTCGAGAAAAGCCGGGATGACGAAGCCCGCGGCCCCGGCAACGATCTGCGGCTTGGCGCGGCTTTGGGCAAGTGCCCGCACAATAAGCACCGCGTCGGTAAAGTAGGAGACTGGGAAAAGCACCTCGGGGCGGCTGGCCAGCACCTTCTGCACCAGCCCCATGGCGTCGGTCAGCCCGTGCGGATAGGCCTCGAACAGCGCCACCTCAAGCGACAGCCGCTCGGCCTGCCGCCTAAGCCCCTGCGCCTGCGAAGTGCCGTAGGCAGTGTTTTCATAGATAATCGCAATCCGCTTAAGCGGCGTGCCGGCCCGGTTCGCGATGGCCGCCGCGTAGGACACCTGCGCCGCCCCGATGACCGAGGCCTTGGGCACTACCTGAAAGGTGTAGTGGTAGCCCCGGCTGGTCAGATCGTCGGTAAAGGACATGGTGACAAACGGTACGCCGGCCCGCTCGCAAACCGACGAAGCGGTCAGGCTAAGCGCGCTGGCGTAGGCGCCGATGATCGCCACCGGATGGGCCTGTTCGATCAGCCGGGCCGTGGCGTTGGCCGCCGCCGCCGGCTCGCTGGTGCTGTCGCGCACGACAAGTTTGACCGGCGCGCCGCCCAGGCCCGCGACGCCGCCGCGCGCGTTGATCTCGCGCGCGGCAAGCTCAACCCCGGCAAGCGAGGTCTTGCCGAAGGCGGCCAGGCTGCCGGTAAGCGGCATCACCACGCCCACCACAACGGCCGGCGCGCCGGCACTGTTTGCCGGCTGAGCGAAAACGACGGCGACAAGCAGCGCCAGCGCGCCGGTGAGAAGCGGCCCGCACCTCAGGCGTCGCAACAGTTTCATTTCTCCTCCTTGTCGGATGCGCAAGCGCCGGCGGGCAGCTCAAATCCGGCCCAGCGCTCGATAAGCGTTATCAGGCTGGTGAGGTCGGCCTGCGGACCCAGCGCGTCGCGGGCGTGCAAGAGATGCCCTTCGGTTGCCGCCAGCAGCGGCGCCGGCACATCGCAGGAGCGGGCGAGCCGGGCCGCGATGCCGAGGTCCTTGGCCATCAGACCGAGCGAAAAGCCGTAGTCGAAAGTGCGCGGCAACACGGCGCGGGGAATCTTCACCTCGAGGGCATGCGAGCGCGCCGTGCCGGTCTTCCACACATCGACCATCACCGCCGGGTCCAAGCCGGCCCGTGCGCCGATCACCAACGCCTCGCACGAGGCCCAGAAGGCAGCCGCCGAAAGGTAGTTGTTGAGCGCTTTCATCGCATCGCCCGCGCCCAGGGCGCCGACCTGCCGGATGGTCGCGCACATATGGGCCAGCAGCGGCCGCCAGCGCTCGAAGACCTCGCCGCTGCCGCCCACCATCGTGGTAAGCTCGCCGGTTTGTGCGCGGGAAACGCCGCCGCTTACCGGCGCATCCAGCATCGCCACCCCGGCCCGCGCCAGTTCCTGGCCGAGTTGGCGCGTCGGCCCCGGCGCCGAGCTGGACATGTCGATCAGCACCGCGCGGCGATGCGGCCCGCTAAGCGCGCCGCGCTCGCCGAGCACGGCCTCGCGCACCTCGGCGTCGGTCGGCAGCATCGTGATCACCGCCTCGCCCGCCAGCTCGGCGGGAAAGCGCGCCACGCTTAGCCCCTGCCGGCGAAAAGGCTCAAGCGCCTGTTCAGAAAGGTCGCACACCGCCAGGCTTAAGCCGGCAGCCAGCAGGCGGCGCGCCATGGGATTGCCCATCCGGCCAACGCCGATGAAGAGCACCTTTCCAGTTTCGCTCATAACGTCATCCTCAGATACGACACCGGCCGCAGCTTCTGCTTTGGATACAAGGGAATGCGCCAATATACAAGCCGGCGCGGCCCGGGTTGCCGGCCCCGACGCTATCGGCTAAGACTTCGGCTAGCTTACAGCCCAAGACGTTGCAACCGCAGGAGAGGAGAGCATGGCACCGTTGAAGAATCGGCAGTGGCTGCTGGCGGCGCGGCCGCAGGGCATGGTCAAGGAAAGCGATTTCCGCTGGCACGAGACGACCGTCGACGCGCCGGCCGAGGGGCAGCTATTGGTGCGCAACCTGGCGCTCTCCTTCGATCCGACGCAGCGCGGCTGGATGTCGCGCGACACTTACGTGCCGGCCGTCCCGCTCGGGCAGGTGATGCGCGCCGGGGCCGTGGCGCAGGTGGTCGAATCGCGGCTGGAGGGCTTCGCCCCCGGCGACCTGGTACAGGGCGTGTTCGGCTGGGAAGACTATACGCGGACCGACGGCCGCGGGCGCTTCGGCTTGCGCAAGCTGGCGCCGGGAACCGATCCGCTGCTGGCGCTCTCGCTGCTTGGCTTAACCGGCCTGACCGCCTACTTCGGCACGCTCGAGATCGGGCGGCCCAGGCCGGGAGAGAGCTTCGTGGTCTCAGGCGCGGCGGGCGCCACCGGCTCGGTGGCCGGCATGATTGCCAAGCTCAAGGGATGCCGGGTTGTCGGGATCGCCGGCGGGCAGGCCAAGTGCGACTGGCTTATTAGCGAAGCGGGCTTCGATCTGGCCATCGACTACAAGCGCGAGGACGTCGGCCAGGCGCTTTCGCGCCACTGCCCGGATGGAATCAACGTCTATTTCGACAATGTCGGCGGCGCCATTCTCGATCTCGCGCTGGAGCGGCTGGCGCCTGCGGCGCGGGTGGTGCTGTGCGGGGCGATTTCGCAGTACAACGAGCCGGCCGGCCCGGCGGCGCGTCCGCCGCGCAACTACTTTTACTTGATTTGGCGCGGCGCGCGGATGGAGGGTTTTCTCGTCACTCAGTTTGCCGCACGTTTTCCCGAGGCGCTGGCCGATCTTTCCGCCTGGCACAGCCAGGGCCGGCTCAAGAACAGGATCGACCTGCAGCACGGGCTGGAAAACGCCCCGCGCACCTTGATTCGGCTCTTTACCGGCGACAACTTCGGCAAGCAGCTCCTTAAGCTTGCCGACCCGCGCTAGCCGGCGCGCTTGCTTGAGAGCGCCGGCCGGATCGTCCATGCCCGCGGATCGTCGTCGCGCTGCGCGCTCGGGCCGTGCCGCCAGGGTCAAATCCGAATCCGCTCAACCTCGTCGAGTGCGACCGCGTCGCGGGTGCGGTCGTAGAGCTTGGTGGTGCGCGGCGACTCGTGCGCGGCGATCTGCTGGGCGTGCTCCAGCGTACCGCCGTTTTGCAGGTAGGTGGTGATGCCGGTTGCGCGGAAGGTGTGGCAGCAAGTCGAGTAGGGCAGCCCGGCCTTTAATGCCCGCCGCTTGATCATTTGCAGGACGTCGATCCGTGTAAGCGGGTTGGCCGCCAGCCGTCCTCCCTTGCGCACCGTCCGGAACAGCGGCCCCTTGCGCTCGGCCTTAAGCCCGGCTGCGGCGATCCAGGCGTCGATCGCTTCCTCCAGCTTATGATGGCAGGGCACCTCGTGGCGCTTGCCGCCCTTCTCATGGAGCCGCACCCAGGCGCGCCGGCCCTGGCTGAAGTAGTCCTCGACCCGCATCGCCACGACCGCTCCGACCCGGGCAAAGCTGTAGACCATGGTTGCGATCAGCGCCCGGTCGCGAACGCCGATTAACGTATCGGTTTCAATTGAATCGATCAGCCGTCGGGTCTCCTCGGCGCTTAAAACCGGCGTCTTGCCCCGCTTGATAACGTATTTCGGCCCGCGCACCGAGCCGGCCGGATTGGAACGCAGGATGCCGCCGGTGACCAGGTAGTCAAAAAGCCGGCGAATCGCCGCCAGGTGTTGCTTGACGGTTGGCTTGGCCGCCCTTTGCTGAAGTCTTTCGACGTAGGCGGCCACCACGGTCGGCCCGATATCGTCCAGACTGAAGCGGCGCCGATCGCAGAAATCAAAGAACTGCCTTACCGCGCGGGCGTAGGCCAGGCGCGTGTTGCGGTTGCGAATCGCGGCGGCGAAAAACTCGATGAACCGCCGGCTTGCCTGCTCGCCGCCGGCACGGATCGCCGCCGGCAGGGCCTCCATTCCCGCCCGGACAAGGGCCGGCGGCGGCGCAACCTCGTCCGTCAGAAGAATCGGCGCTTTGCCTGACATTCCGACTTCCAGCCATTCTGGCAGATGATGGAAGCGTTGGCCAACAAGGTGGGCCGGCGCGCAACGGTCGTGTTGCCGGCGAAGCTGCGCCGCCGCCTCGGTATCGAAGAGGGGTCCTTCGTGGTCACCGAAGAGCGCGAGGATGGGATACTGATCCGCCCGGCTGCCGTGCTACCGGTCGAAGTCTATACAGCCGAGCGCAGGGCTGAGTCCCTGCTTAACAACGCGCTCGATGCTGAGGATTACCCGCGTGCACGCGCCGAAGTGAAGCGGCTGGGGCTGGATCCCGACCGCACCAAGCACCGCCGGCCCCAGGCGGCCAAGCCGCGAAGCCGGCAAAATCAAGCCGGCGCTGCGGGTAGGGCAGGGCGCCGGCGCCCTGGGTAATCTTCCGAGGCAGGTAGACGCGACAAGCAATGGAAGAAGGGGAAGGCCGCCGGAGAACGGCCGGCCTCGCGCAGATTCCATAAAAGCGCTTGCGTCCATCAATCCTGGCGTCCGGAAAGCCGGAAAATCGGTCGTGAACGACTTACATCCAGCCACCACTTGTTGCGTACTACATGCTGTGATACATCTTAAGCATGAGCGCGTTGAGCATCAGAGTCGATCCGGAAACCGCAGCTTTTCTTGAGTGCGCGGCGCGCCAAACCGGTCGCACCAAGTCCGAACTCGTTCGCCAAGCGCTCGAGGCCCTGCGTAACCAGGAGGCTCAGCCGGTCATGCGGCCGGCCGCGGCGATGACTGGCCTGATCGGATGTTGGGACAGCGGCGGCATGCGGCTTTCCGAGCGCACGGGTGCGCGCTTCGCCCAGATGCTACAAAAGCAAAGACATGAGCACCGTACTGGTCGACGCCGGCCCGCTCGTCGCGCTGATTGATCGCAGCGATCCCTATCACGACGCCTGTCGAGAAGCTCTGAGGGAGATCGACGACCCGCTCGGCACCGTGTGGCCCGCTTTTACGGAAGCGATGTATTTGCTCAGATCATCCGCGCAGGCGCAGCGTGCGTTGTGGGACATGATCAATGTGGGCGCGGTGCGCTTCATGCCTCTCGGGAGCGACGACTGTCCCCGCATCCGTGAGCTAATGTGGAAATATCGCGATTTGCCGATGGACCTCGCGGACGCCGCTTTGGTCCGGTTGGCTGAACGTGAACGCCTGCGGCGCATTTTCACCGTGGACCGTCAAGACTTCGAGGTTTACAGGCCGCATCGGCTCGGCCGTTTCGAGATTATTCCTTGAGCTTTCCCCGCCCGGGACAGGCGCTCAGCACACCGGCGCCTCGCTTTCTCCTGGACCGGATATTTCTCGACGCCAACGTACTGTCTTCGGCCGCATACCTGAAGAATTCCCGGCTGGGCCGGCTCTGACGGCTTGAAGATGCCGAGCTTCTGAGCTCGGCCTTCGCCGTCGAGCAAGCGCGACGCAACCTGGCCTTGGACCGTCGCGCGGCGCTGGCCCGCCTTGAACGGCTGACCCTTGCGCTGAAACTGCTCAACCCGCCGCGCGACCTCAAGCTGCCGGCAGGCGTCCGGCTTGACTTCAACGATCAGCCGATCCTGCTGGCCGCGATCCACGGCAAGGCTGATTTTCTGCTGACCGGCGACGGCCGCCACTTCGGCCATCTTTTCGGCAAGCGCATCGAGGGCGCGATGGTGTTGCGGCCGGCGCAGTACTTCCAGCGCCGGGGGCGCCGCCGCTTTCCCGCCCGGAACCACCGCCTCGCCGACCATGGGCAAGCATTGGACTTAGTCCGAGGCTAAGTCTATGATCAGCGACATGAGCCGAGCGGTCAACGTACACGAAGCCAAAACGCGCTTCTCGAAGCTGCTCAAGCGCGTCGAACTCGGCGAAGAGGTGGTAATTGCCAAAGCCGGCCGCCCGGTGGCGCGCCTGGTTCCGTTTGTACTTGCCGGAGCCTTGCGGCGGCCCGGTACCGCCAAAGGTCGAATCACGGTTGCGCCTGACTTCGACGCGCCGCTCTCCGAAGAACTCGCAAGCGCCTTCCTCGGGTGAAGCTTCTGCTCGACACGCACGCCTTTCTTTGGTGGGTTAGCGACAATCCCAAGCTCTCGCCTCGCGCGCGCCGGCTAATCGCCGCCGGCACAAACCAAGTCTTCTTCAGCGCCGCCAGCGCCTGGGAAATAGCAATCAATACGGGCCTGGGCCGGCTAACAGTGGCCGGCGACCTGCAAGAGTTTATGCTCGAGCAGCTAAGGCTCAACGGCTTCGAGGTGCTGCCAATCCACCTCAAGCATGCGCTCTTAACCCACCGGCTGCCGCCACACCACAGCGACCCGTTTGACCGGATGCTGGTTGCCCAAGCGATGGCTGAGGGCTTGGCGATCCTGAGCGCCGATCCGGCGCTTGGCCGCTACCGGGTGCGCGTGGTCTGGTGAGCGGGCGGATCGCACCACCATCGAGGAGCAAAGCGCGGGCTTCGCCAGGCAGCTTCCAGCGCAGAGGCCGGCAATCGACTCAACCACCGCTTCCGCGCCGCAGGCGGCGCCGTCATTATTGCTAATTGCATATTGCAGTGACAGAGTCGTCCTGAGCCGGCTCGTTTGGTGCGTGATTCTCGGCTGCAGTTGCCACGCGGAGAATCGTAACGTTTCGCCCGCGCTGCGGCAGCATAACCCGGGATTCCCCTCGGCAGGGACACGCGTCGCGCATCCCCGCATTGCACTCCCGCTGGCCGGGCAAGCTGTCGTGCGGCGAGCACCGCGCGGGGGAGTGACAGCAGTGGGGCGCGCACCTCCTTTTCCTGATTCCTCTCCCCCGCCGGGGGAGAGGATCAAGGAGAGGGGGGCGCACCGCGCAAGCGGAGTCGAAGGCAGAAGGGGGGCGCACCCAGAGGCTCGAGGTGGCGCCAGCGGCCCCCCTCACCCTTCCCTCTCCCCCCAAGGGGAGAGGGAGACAAGAACGAGCACCGCGCGCGGGAATGACGGCAGTGGGGCGCGCGGCTCCTACTTGTCACCCCCGCGCTCCCTTCTCCCTGTCACCCTGAGCGAAGCGAAGGGCCTACGCGAAGCGATTTGTCCTCCAGCGGCGTGGCGAACCCACCTGCCTGCGCCGACGCGCCAGGCAGGTCGCTGCGCGTAGATTCTTCGCTCCGCAGACCGCGCTCAGAATGACATCCGCGGTCGACGGTCACCGGTGAGGCTGCCTCCAGCACGAGCAGGGCTGCCCTGCAGCGAGCGCCGCGCGGAAATGACGGCAGTGGGGCGTCCGGCTGCTGCTTGTCACCCCCGCGCGTGGCCGTTGCATCGCGGCAGGGACACGCGTCGCGCATCCCCTTTTCCTGATTCCTCTCCCCCGCCGGGGGAGAGGATCAAGGAGAGGGGGGACGCTCCGCGCAAGCGCAGTCGAAGGAAGAGGGGGGACGCACCGCGCGCGAGGGGTCCCGGGCCCACGGCGCCACGCCATCGCGTGCCGCCTGGCTCGTGTGCCGACCAGCGCGGCGTTACGCTCCCGCTGGCCGTGCCGCACCCGAGGTGCTCGACCAGGTGATCGAAGGACTCAACGAGAACATCGGGCGAGCCAAGCCGCTGTTCGGGCCTGATTTATCCATCATAAAGGACATTATGATAGGAAAAAAAGGAAGGCGCGCCGAGTCCTAAACGATCGCGCGATTAGACTCCCCACAGCCGTTCCCGACAGAACGCTTCGGCCTGAGAGAATCTGCGTATCGATCCGCCAAAGAGGCCTGCCCGGAGTGCCGGCCATTCCTCTTTCGCCTCTGCGGCCTCTCGGACGATCTCAACCCATGTCTCCTTAGCTTGCCACGCGAAGCGCCCTGGTAGCGTTATCGGCCAGTCAGGGGCAACATCCCTATGGACGAGCGTGAGGAAGCACTCGAAGCGGTGGAAGCATGCGTCATATTGAGCGTCCTCAGGCAGCAGGTCCTGAAATGATTCACGGAGTGCGGCGTGAATGTGCTGGCTGAATGGTGTCGGCTTGGAATGGAGAACACCCTTAACCCCTGGCAGGTTGACCGCCAAGCGCTCATCGAGAATCATTCCCGTATTCACTAGCCGGATCAATGGAAGTTCGCCCGCTACGGAGCGCACCTTAATTTGCGGGGAAAGCAACGCCGCGAGCGCCTCGTACCCTGGCGCCGCCACCGCTGCAACTCCTCCAGCGTATAAAACGAGCAATGCCGGGTACCACCTGAAGTTGAACCACTCCCCATCGCCAAAATGCGTTACCGGAGGGTTCGCGATCCGCCTGAGGCACCCAGCCCAATATGCCGCATGCTTCGGCGCACCCCAACGGCATCCCGTCAGAACAATGGCGCGAAGACGCCCGGTGAGCGACTCGTACTCTTTAAGCCGACCGGCAATTTCCGGAACCCTAAACGGCACGCCCAGAACGGGAAACCGAGCGTCGGTAAGCTTGGTGTGAACCGTCTCGGTTTCGCCAATGACAAGCTTGTGAAGTTCGATCCTATGTATGTCGTCGACCAGATATTTCTGCAACCGATCGATGACATCAGCGGTCGCGGGCACTTTGGGCGCTTCGGTGTTCGGAAGCTCGACTAGCTCTGTGCTCTCTTCCGGCGCAATCGCGCGTACTAACTCCGCTATGACGTATTCGAGACCCCTTGCAGAGGATACAGCCACCCGGTCTGCCAATGTTGGCGAGTAGGCTCTTATCTCATTTGGGCCAATTTCATGCCATACCGGCAGTAAGACTTTCGCCCCGCCAACTTCGCGCGCAACCAATCCGTCCAATTCCTTTTGAGGCCAGTTCTTCTGCAAAAAACTTGGGCTAATTACCACCACGCCGAACTTGGAGCGTGCCAAACCCCGATCAATTGACTGGCGCAAGCTGTCTCCTACCCTAAGTGTGGCTTCATCGAACCACACCCTGAGCCCGCGCTCCTGTAGCCCTTTAGCCAGCGGACGCACAAAAGCCTCCTTGTCTTCGCTCGCGTGGCTCACGAACACCTCCCACTCTGCGTAGGGTGTCCCTTGGCCTCGCGGAATGACAGGCTCTTTGGGCAGAGCCTCCCAGAGAATATCACTGGGTTCACAGTCGACGGCTCCGGCAAGGTTCTTCACCTTTTCGACGCCGTCGGCGAGCGAACTTACCGCTCCCTCCGGCCAACCATCTTGGGCTGTTTTCGCACACTCCTGTTGACGCCTCTGCGTCACAAACATCAGCGCAGCCTTCACATATCGCAGGTTCCCTACCGAGATCCCCCTGACGACGATCCCCTGGGCGTTCGCCTCGCCTAGTTGTTGCTCCCCAAATTCGAGTAGCTGGGTCAGGTCAGCGACTTCGTGTTCATATGGTGGGTATGTCGCACCATGTTCGATCGCGCGCTGGTTCCACGCCTTGAGCTCGTCGCAAAGAAGACGCAGCCCTTCCTGGACAACTTGGTAACGCATGCGCGAAAGCCTGAAATCTCCGGTAAGCGTCGAGTCAAACTCATAGTGATAGCCCATCCTGCGTCACCTCGACTGGCATAAGTAAACTGTTTCTCTGCTGCTTCCGAGCGTGAGCGGTGCAATCGACTTACGGCTTACCGGTTTTCCTACGCTGCACGTAGGCGAACGCGCCGGTTCCCAAAGCTAGCGACGACTTCGATCTCGCCTCCGAGAGCGGCCACGTACCGCTGCAATGTGGACAGTCGGTAGTCTGTCCGGCTTTCGAGCCGCGATATTTCCGACTGCGCCTTCCTCAGGGCTTCCGCCAGCTCCTCCTGCGTCTTTCCGGCAGCCTCGCGCAATTCCCTGAGGTCCATTTCGAGCAGTTGATCCGCTACGGCGCGGTCGATCTCTTTGAGCTTCTTGGGCGAAAACTTCCGTGCCCGGACGTCGCGCCACGGCTTGGTCCTCATTTTCTCTTCTCCTCTCTTGCCAGATCGGCCAAGTAGTCGGCCCATATCTGCTCTGCGCGCGGCACAAATCTTTCGTAGAACCGGTCATCGCCAGTCTTGTCTCCGCCGAGGAGCAGCACCGCCCGACGCAGTGGGTCGAACGCATAGAACACGCGCAACGGATGCCCGCTCGATTGAACCCTCAGTTCGCGGAGCGCCTGGGATCCCTTGATGTCGCTGCTGTACGGGAAGCCGAGCGCCAGCCCCTTTTCCTCCAAAAGACCAATCACGCGGGCGACGGCCGCTGCTTCTTTCTCAACCAGCGCAAGGAACCAGACCTCAAACTCCTCGGTTCCTTCAACTTCGACCATCACCGCCCCCTGGGCTTATTATGCTCGCAATAGCATATGCTGTCAAATGCATGAGGATAGCGCCGGCTTGGGGGCCCATGCCTCTCCCGCGACGCTTGCGCGTCGCGAGCGGACCGGCTCGCTTCATGGCGTCCTCAGCCGCCGCGCAATTGCCGCTCCAAACCGCTCGAAATGCCTGGTGTTCCAGGTGTAGACCACGTTCGCCCTGGCCTTCAGGGCACAACGCGCAATCAAGAAGTCATAGACCGCGCCCCCGATGACACCCGCCGCGGCGGCCTCCCTGAGCGCTGCATGGTACTCTTCGCCGGTGAGCGCGACGGGCGTAAGGCGTTCGCGGACATCCTCCAGAAAGAGCAGCACCTGCTCACCGCTTAAGCGGTGGCGTCCGGGCAGCCGGGTCATCGTCGCGTAGAGCTCGGCCAGGCTGTGAGCGGCGCAGCAGGCTTGCCTTTTGTCGGCCCTGGCAAAGGCTCTCAGGCTTCGCTCGTGATGCTCATGGTCTTCAAGGAAGGCCGGAACGAGCACCGAGGTGTCCAAGAACGTCCTGAACGGTGTTTTCCGAGCTGCCGAGCATCGCGTTCGCCCCGCACTTGGCCGATCGTCTGCTGCACTGTTGCGGCCGAAAGCGGCGCGCCGCAACAAAAGACCCACACGCCGCGCTTTTCTCTGAGCTGCGTGGTGGCGCGCCGCGGGCGCAGCGTAATCCGATCCTCGAGGCTTTCCAGCTCCAGTTCGTCCCCGGCGGCAAGCTCCAGCCTATCGCGCACGGGCTTGGGGAGCACGATCCGGCCGGCCTTATCCACCTTCACGCTGGCACGCATGATCCCATTAATATGATGGCATTTGGTGATAATAAATGGCATAGGCGCCAGCGCCTGCGCTCGCGCCTATGCCCGCCCCCACCCGGCTCTGCCTTGCAGTAAACGTCGCGCCGAAGCTCCCGCCAGCCGCCCCCGGCGAGCAGCTTTCCCGGGCCGCCCGCAACCGCTCGCGCCGCCCGGCGACGGTGCGCTGGTATCCCGAGCCGTACGAGAACATCTTTGCCATCAGGATTCGCCCAACTCCCTGGCCCTGGCACTTCAAGCACCGGTCTGTGCGCTCGGCGATTATGCGCGCGCTGATCGCCGGGCGCGCCGACTTCAACCTCCATGAGGCTGTTGAAGCGTCCCTGCGGCGCCGCGCCAGAGCTGCTTCGCTCCCCTGATTACGTCAGAAACTCACCCACCATAACATTGTCGCGCCTAGAGAATTCGCCCTCAAGTGCACCCTGGCTACTCCGAGCGCGGCTGAACGTCGCGCTCAATCTGGGCCTGGCGTTCCCGTGCTGCAGCGCGCAGATCGTAGCTGCTCTGCAGGTTCAGCCAAAACTGTGGATTCACGCCGAAATAGCGGCCCAGACGCAAGGCCGTGTCTGCGCTGATCCCGCGCTCGCCCTCGATGATCTGAGCGATCCGGTTCGGCGGCACGCGCAGTGCCATCGCGAGCTGGTGCGGGTTCATATCGAGGGGCTTCAGGAACTCCTCGAGCAGGATTTCGCCGGGGTGAATTGGGGACAGCTTGCTAGACATAAGAATACTCACATTAATAATTAGTAATTTAGGCGCACTTGCGGTCACGCTCGCCGCATCAATGGTAATCGGTGATCTCTACATTGAACGCGTCTCCTTCTTTCCAGACGAAGCAGATCCGCCATTGGTCGTTGATCCGGATGCAGTATTGACCCGCCCGCTCTTTCTTAAGCGCTTCGAGATGGTTACCACGATTGATCGCCAGCTCCCGGAGGTCAGTCGCGGCATCCAGCACCAGAAGCTTGCGGCGAGCCAGCCGCTCGATCGCCTGAAATCGGCCTACCGGTTGATCGCCGAAGATGGCTTTGGTGTCCGCGTCCTTAAAAGAACGTATGGCCATGACGCGGAGGATATGACGCAGAGCGTCAAATGTCAAGCGTCATACTCCCATAGCGGGGCCGACCGGTTGATCGGGCGCGGCGTGTTGACCCACGGACAAGAATCGCCCCGTTAAGCCGGTGAACGAAAAGTACAGCCTTGGCGACCTCAAAGAGGCGCTCAAGGCGCATAATGAGGGAGTTAAAGCCGGGGTCGATCCTCCTGGTGAGGACCGGCTGGAAGGAGAGCGTATCTGGCATCAGCGGCCCCCGCCAGGGCGGCGGTGGCGCCGAGGGGAGAACGCCGGCAAGCGCAAGTATAGGATCCCGGGCCGGGGTGCCGAATTGGGGTGGTTCTTACGCAACCGCGGCGAATGTTGAGACGCCAAGATAGACAAGCGCCAGCGCCAGCCCCCATCGCAGCGCCGGGCCGGCGCTGCCCGCTTTCGTATCGCTACGGAGCAGAGGAGCTGAACCGGCCGCCGGCCTTTCGCGCCGAGACGGTCTACGTCATCGGGGGTCTTTACGGCAATCCCGAGGCACTCGACACGATCCTGGCCATGGCGGCCGGCGAAAAAGGCGACGTGCGGCTGGTCTTCAACGGCGACTTCAACTGGTTCAACGCCGAACCTGACGATATGCGTCTCATTAACGAGGCGGTCCTGGCCCATACGGCAATCCGCGGCAACGTCGAAAGCGAAATGACTGCCCGGGAAGACGGCGCGGCTGACTGCGGCTGCAACTATCCCCCGTACGTAAGCGACGAAACGGTCACCCGCTCCAACGAAATCATGGCGCGGCTAAGGGTAACCGCGCGCCTTTTCCCGGAGCTTAGCCGACGCTTGGCCGCGCTGCCGCGCTTTATGACGGTGGCCGTCGGCAGCGAGCGCGTGGGGATTCTACACGGCGATCCGGAGTCGCTGGCCGGCTGGAGTTTTGCTGTTGAGGCGCTTGCGCCAGCCGACCGGGAACTGCGCGCGCGTCTGGGATGTTCCGCTTTGGCGCTTACGCCGGCCACAACCGTGGCCCGGTGGTTTCGCGCGGCCAAGGTGCGGGTGTTTGCCTGCACCCACACTTGTCTGCCGTTTGCCCAGGACTTCATGGTCGACGGCGCTTTGCACCTGGTCATCAACAACGGGTCGGCCGGAATGTCGAACTTCGCCGGCAGCGGCTACGGCGTTATAACGCGGATCTCGGCCAATCCCGAGCCGCCGTCGGCAAGCCTGTACGGTATCAGGCTTGAGGGCGGTCTCCGCTGCGACGCGCTGGCGGTCGCGTTTTCGCCGCGACGTTGGTTGGCGCGTTTTCTCCGCTGCTGGCCTGCGGGGAGCGCGGCTTATGTTTCATACTTCGAGCGCCTTACGAACGGGCCGCCGTTTCATTTGCAGCAGGCGGCGCGCGGACGGGTCGCTCTGACACGCTGAGCGGTATCGAATCCCCCTCCCCTCCGGACACCGCGACGTTCCGGGATGTTCGCCACGCCCAGCCGTGCTTTACTGGAAGCAGTGCTGTATGGCTATCCTGCGTTACACCTCGCGTGCGCTGCCCAAATCGATCGAGGCGTTGGTCGACCTGGCGCTTGACTTGCGCTGGAGCTGGGACCACGCCGCCGACGCGCTGTGGAAGGCGGTTGACTCGGAACTCTGGGAGGCGACGCAAAATCCCTGGCTGATTCTCGAGACGGTCTCCGAATCGCGCCTTGAAGAACTCGCCCACAACGCCCGGTTCCTCCAGGAACTGGCGCGTCTTCAGGGCGAGCGGGCCGAGCAGCTTGGGCGTTTGAGCTGGTTCGACACGGCCCACGGCAAGGCCAAGCTTTCGGCGGTGGCTTACTTCAGCATGGAGTTCGGCTTAAGCGAGGCGCTGCCGATTTACTCGGGCGGGCTCGGCATTCTGGCCGGCGATTACCTTAAGACGGCCAGCGATCTGGGCGTGCCGGTGGTCGGGGTCGGCCTGCTCTACCAGCGGGGCTATTTTCGCCAGGCTTTTGACGCCGAGGGCGAGCAGCTCGCCTTCTTCCCCTACAACGACCCGGTGATGCTGCCGATTACGCCTTTGCGCAGCGCCGACGGCGAGTGGCTGCGCGTGGCGGTCGAGCTTCCCGGCCGCACGCTCAACCTGCGCGCCTGGCAGGTACGGGTCGGCCGGGTGCGGCTTTACCTGCTCGACAGCAACGATCCGCTCAATCTTCCGGCCGACCGCGGCATCACCGGCGAGCTTTACGGCGGCAACACCGAGACGCGGCTGCTCCAGGAGATCGCGCTCGGCATCGGCGGCTGGCGCCTGCTGGAACGGCTCAAGCTCAACTGCGAGGTGTGCCATCTGAACGAGGGGCACGCGGCGTTTGCCGCGCTCGAGCGCGCGCGCTGGTTCATGGAGCGCAATCGGCTCTCGTTCGCGGTTGCGCTGCGCGCTACGCGGGCCGGTAATCTCTTCACCACCCATACGCCGGTGGAGGCCGGCTTCGACCGCTTTGCGCCGGCGCTTTTCGCCGCCTATTTTAGCGGCTATGCTCTCCGGCTGGGCATCGGCCTGGACCAGCTCATGGCCCTGGGACGGCCGCCGCAGGGCGGCGCCGACGAGCCGTTCAACATGAGCTACTTGGCGATCCGCTTAAGCGGGGCGGTTAACGCCGTAAGCCGGTTGCACGCGCAGGTGAGCCGGCGGATTTTTCAGCCGCTTTTCCCGCGCTGGCACGCCCATGCGATTGCGGTCGGCAGCGTGACCAACGGCGTTCACGCGGCCACCTGGGATTCGAGCGCTGCCGAGCGGCTATGGCGCGAATCGACCGGCGTCTTGCGCTGGCACGAGAACGCCGCCCCGCTGGGGCAGAGCGGCGCTGCGCCGAGCGACGAGGCGCTTTGGGAGTTTCGCTCCCGCCAGCGCGCGGCGCTGGTGAATTTTCTGCGCGCGCGCAGCGCCGTGCAGCTTGCCCAACACGGCCTGTACACTCCGGCCTCCAGCCGGCTGGCCTCCGCTTTCCGCTTCGACCCGGCGGCGCTCACGCTGGGCCTTGCGCGCCGCTTTGCCGCCTATAAGCGCCCCTGCCTGCTGCTCCACGATCCCGAACGGCTTACCCGCCTGGTGACCGATCCTCGGCGTCCCGTCCAGCTCATCGTTGCCGGCAAGGCACATCCCCACGACAACGCCGGCCGCGCGCTGGTGCGTCGCTGGGTCGAGTACATGCATCGGCCGGAGGTGGCCGACCGGGCGATCTTTGTCGACGACTACGACATGGCGATCGCCGCCCGGCTGCTGCAGGGGATCGACCTGTGGATCAACACCCCGCGCCGTCCCTGGGAGGCCTGCGGGACCAGCGGCATGAAGGTGATTGCCAACGGCGGCCTTCACTTGTCGACACTTGACGGCTGGTGGGCCGAGGCCTACGCGCCGCAACTTGGCTGGGCCTTCGGCAGCCAGCGCGAAGACGACGACCCGGCGCGGGACGCCGCCGACGCCGAAGAGCTCTACGCGCTGCTCGAACGGGAGGTGGTTCCCGCCTTCTACAACCGCAACCCGCGCGGGATTCCGGAACAGTGGGTCGCCCGGATGCGCCAGAGCATGACGCGCCTGGGCCTGGTTTTCGCGGGCAACCGGATGGTGCGCGAGTACACCGAGCGCTACTACCTGCCGGCGGCGGCGGCGCTGCAGGCGCGCGCCGCGCGCAACTGCGAACTGGCCCAAAGCCTGGAGGCCGAGCTCGCCGAGCTCGAGCGCCACTGGCATACTTTGCGCTTCGGCCCGCTCGAGGTCAGCGAGCGGGCCGCAGGCCGGCACTTCAGGGTCGTTCTCGAGCTCGGCGCGATTGATCCCGAACGGGTAAGCGTCGGCCTTTACGCCGATCCGCTGACACCGGACGGCGCCGCGGTCTGGATCGAGATGGAGCGCGGGCAAGGCGCCGGCGCGGCGCGCAGCTACCTTTACGAGGCAGCCACCGACTTGAGCCGGCCGGCCGGCGACTATACTCCGTGCGCGCGCCCGCACTACCCGATGCTGGCGGTGCCCCTGGAGACGCCGCTCATTCTCTGGCTGCGCTGAGGCAAGCGATGCCCGACCGTAGCGCCATCGATAACCCGGCCTCATACGCGGCTGAGGAGCTGCTGCGCGACGGCGGCTCGATTCTGATCCGCGCGATTCGGCCGGCGGACAAGGCGCTTTTGCTCGAGCATTTCAACCGGCTAAGCGCGCTGTCGCGCTACCGGCGCTTTCTCGGCCCCAAGACTGGGCTCTCGGAGCAGGAACTGCGCCATCTCACCGAGCTCGACTTCCACCAGCATGCGGCGTTGGTCGCCGTGCTGCGCGAAGGCGAGCGCGAGCGGCTAATCGGAGTCGGCCGCTACATCCGCCAAGACTCCGAGCCGCGCCGCGCCGAGGTTGCCTTTGCCGTTTTGGACGAGTACCAGGGACGCGGCATCGGCACCCTGCTGCTCGATCACCTAAGCCGCCTGGCGCGCGCGTCGGCGATCACCGAGTTCGAGGCCGACGTCCTGGGCGACAACAGCCAGATGATCGAGGTCTTTACCCACAGCGGATTCCACGTGCGGCGCTTTTTTGACTCCGGCGTCGTCCATGTCAGCTTTCCCACCGGGGAAACCGAGGAGCTGCGCGAAGCCAGCCTGGCGCGCGAGCGGCGCGCGGCGGCCCGCAGCGTGGAACGCCTGGTCCGACCCGCAAGCGTCGCCGTGGTCGGCGCCTCGCGCCTGCCGGACAAAATCGGCGGCGCCATCGTCGCCAACCTGAAAAACGGCGGCTTTACCGGGGCCATCTACCCGATCAATCCCGCGGCCGGGCAAATCCACGGCTTTAAGGCCTATCCCACGGTGAGCGCGGTTGGCGCGCCGATTGATCTTGCCGTGATCGCCCTCCCCGCTGCCCAGGTCGAGCAGGCCATCCTGGACTGCGCGCGGGCGGGTGTCCATGGCGTGGTGGTGATAAGCGCCGGCTTCGCGGAGGTTTCCCCGCAGGGCGCCGCCCTCGAGCAACGGCTGTTCGAGCTGGTGCGCAGTTCCGGCATGCGCATGGTCGGTCCCAACTGCCTGGGCGTCATCAATACCGACCCGCAGGTGCGGCTGGATGCGACCTTCGCGCCGATCCTGCCGACCCGCGGCAACATCGGGATGGTTTCGCAAAGCGGCGCCCTCGGCATCGCCATCCTCGACCACCTGCGCGAGCGCAACCTGGGCATCTCCACCTTTGTCTCGATCGGCAACCGCGCCGACCTGTCGAACAACGATTTGCTGGCCTACTGGACCGAAGACCCGCAGACCGCGGTCGTGATGCTCTACATGGAGAGCGTGGGCAATCCGCGCACCTTCGCGCGGCTGGCGCCCGAGCTGGCGCGGCTTAAGCCGGTGGTGGCGGTCAAGTCGGGGCGCTCGACCGCCGGCCAGCGGGCGGCCCAGAGCCACTCGGCGGCCCTGGCAACGCTGGATGTGGCGGTCGATGCGCTGTTCGAACAGGCCGGGGTGATTCGCACCGCCACGCTGGAGGAGCTGTTCGATGTCTGCGCGCTTTTATCGGCGCAGCCGATACCGCCCGGCCCGCGCGTGGGCGTGGTAACCAACGCCGGGGGCCCGGGGATTCTCTTTGCCGACGCCTGCGAGGCGCACGGCCTGCTGCTGCCCGGCCTGTCCACGGCGACCGTGGAGCGGCTGCGCGAATTTCTCCCGGCGCAGTCCGGCTTCGCCAATCCCGTCGACATGACCGCCCAGGTCACCGCCGCCCATTTCGAACAGGCGGTGGCGGCGGTCGGCAACGACCCGGCGGTCGATACTCTGGTGGCGATCTACATACCGCCGATGGTAACGCGCCCCGAGGAAGTTGCCGCGGCCATCGCCCGCGGCGCCGGCGCCGTTGCTGCCGAAAAGCCGGTGCTAAGCGTATTTCTGGCGGCGCGCGGATGGCCGCCGGCGCTGGCGCAAGGGCCGCACGGTCCGATCCCGAGCTTCACCTTTCCGGAAAATGCCGCGCTCGCCCTGGCCAAGGCCCACCGCTACGCCCGTTGGCGCGCACGGCCGCGCGGCACGCCGCTTAATCTGACGCCTTTTGCCCACAGCGCCGTGCGCGCGATAATCGACCGCGCCCTGAAAGACGCCACCAAGCCGCGCTGGCTGGCGCCGGCCGAACTGGCCGGCCTGCTGCGCGCCGCGCAAATCTCCTTCGCCCCAGCCGAAGTGACCACCGTGGAAGAGGCCGAAGCCGCCGCCCAACGGCTCGGCTACCCCCTGGTAGCAAAGATCGTCGCCCCCGGCGCACCCCACAAAAGCGAGATCGGCGGCGTCATCATGGACCTAAAGTCGGCCGCCGAGGTCGCGGCCGCGGCCAGGACCCTGCAGGCGCGGACCCAAAAGGCCGCGATCGAACTCACCGGCATCCTGCTCCAGCGTCAGATCGGCGAGGGAATCGAATTCATGGTCGGCGCCACGGCCGACCCGACGCTGGGGCCGCTTCTGCTCTGCGGCGTCGGCGGCCGCGCGGTCGAGCTGCTTGGCGACGTCGCCTTGCGGCTCCATCCGGTGACCGACATCGACGCCGGCGAAATGATCGCGCAACTTCGCTCCCGCCGCCTGCTCGAGGGTTTTCGCGGCGCGCCGCCCGGCGACCGGCAGGCGCTGGCCGCGGTCATCATGAAGGTGTCCGCCCTGGTCGAGGCGATTCCCGAGCTTCTCGAGCTCGATCTTAACCCGATCAAAGTTTTACCGCCGGGAGATGGCGCCGTCGTCGTTGACGCCCGGATGAGGGTCGCACCTCCCGCACGCCGCCTAAACGTTCCTCCCGCTTAGGCTTTTGGGGCGCGCCGCGCGCCGACCGCTAGCCCCAAACCCGGCGGGCCACCTCGGCCACCAGCCTAAGCTTCTTCTCCTGCATCGAAGCATCGATCGGGTTGCCCCTGATGCCCGAGGCGAAGCCGCACTGGGGCGAAAGCCCAAGCTGCTCGCGCGGGAAGTAACGGCCGGCCGCTTCGATCCGGCCGGCAATCTCCTGCTCCGACTCAAGCACGTTACGCTTGGTCGACACCAGGCCAAGCACCACCAGCTTGTCGCGCGGGACGGCGGCGAGCGGCTCGAAGGAGCCTGAACGTTCATCGTCGTACTCAAGCAACAGCACGCGATAGCGAGGCAGCCGGGCGAAGACTTGCCGCGCTATCCCCTCATACCCTCCCCTGCTCAGCCAGCGGCCATCGTTGTTGCCGCGGCACATGTGCAGGCCGAAGACAATCCCGGCGGCATCGGCCAGTCCGTTCAGCATATCGACGCCCTCGTCCAGGATGCGCGCCGGCGAGATGCCGGCCGCTTCGAAGACCTGGCGGCGCGCCGAGTCGTCTACCATCATCGCCAGCTCCGGCGCGTCGATTTGGATGTACTCGCAGCCCAGGCGCGCCAGCTCGGCAATCTCCTCGCCAATGACCGCGGCGCCGTCGGCAAACAGCTCGAACGGATCGCGATAGACGGCACGCGACTCATCGGGCGACCAGAACATGAAAAGCATCAGAGGACTGGGCAGCGTAACCTTGAGCGGCCGGCGCGCCTTGGCCCGCGCATAGGCGAACTCTTCGCCCACCAGCGAGCGGCGCCGGCGAAGCCTGCCCGTCACAACCAACCCCAGGGACAACTCGACAGCCTCCCGATCGTCGTGCCAGGGCTTGGTCAGACCGCGACTGCGCGACAAACCGTCCACCGTTTCACTGAGCGACCCGAGAAAGCTGGCCCGCCGCTGCTCCCCGTCGTTGACCACGTCCAGACCGGCCGCCTGCTGAAGCGCCAGGGCCTCATCGACCGCCCGGTCCTCGACACGCTTGAACTGCGGCGCCGACAACCGACCGTTACGCGCCTGCTTGCGGGCTTGCGTGAGATAGGCCGGCCGCAGCAGCGATCCGATCGGTTGCGCGCGCAGCTCGAAGATATTCACGCCGCATGCTCAGGCCGTTTGCCGGCCGGGCGTCCGCCAATCTTCAAGTGTAAGTTTAATTACGCTGCTCATCAGAATTGGCCTCAATCGCCGCCCTCAAGCGCGCTGGCCGTACCGACCACGGTCTTGGTGCCGTCGGCCTTCTGGCACCAGACTTCCAGTTCGGCGCGCCGGCGCCTGCCCTCGGCGCGGCGCTCGAAGATGACGCCATGGGTACTGGTCACTTCATTAACCCACAGCACGTTGACCAGCTTGAGGTCCATTCGGCCGGAGCAAAGGAAACCGAGCCCGAAGCGCCGGGTCATCATTTCGGCCACCAAGCAGACCGAGAGCATTCCCTGGACGACGATCTCGGGGAATCCCAGCTCGAGCGCCTTGGACCGGTCGTTGTGGTAGTTGCGTTCGGGTCCGGAGAAGGCCCGGCACATCGCCTCGTCAACGCGCCGGACCGGGCCGCTAACCGACTCGCCGTCGTGCTGCGGGAAGGCAAACTCCCGGCCTGTCGCTTTTTCGCGCGTCTTGTCGACCGCCATGCCCTGGGGCTCGGCGTCGATAAGAAAGCTCTGATGGGTGCGTCCACGCCAAGCCAGGCGCCCGTCGCCGTCCAGCACCATTAATTCGCCGACCACGTAGTCGCGGCCGCGCCGCAGGTAGCGGTCGACCACGGTGCAGCGGGTAGTCACCCGCTCGCCGACCATGACCGGGGCGAAGCTTTCCCACTCCTGGCGCGCATGAAGATTGCCGTAGAGATTCGGAAGGTACCAGCTCCGGTCGCGAAACACCTCCGAATAAAGAAGCATTGCCGGGGCGAGCGGCCCGCCCTGCGGCGAGCGGCCGCGATACCAGGGGTGGTCGTCGCCGGTACCCTCGACGAAGGTCTGTACCATCTGCGGGGTAATTTCCAGCGCGCGACCCGGCACGTCGCGTCCGACATAGACCTCATCTTTTGCAAACCAGCCTGTTGCCGCCATCCCAATCGCCTCCCGGGAAAAAGCCATGCCGCCTGCTTGCGGCTTTGGCAGCATTGTCGATCAGCGCGCGGCAAAGCGCAAAACGTCCTGCGCCACCGCCTTGGGCGCCGCCTGCTGCGGACTGTACTGGCGCAGTTCGCGCCCGTCGGGGCCGACCAAGAAGAACTCGATCACATGATCGATCATGCCGTTGGGCTCGCGCCGGCGCTCGACCTTGAAGGCCGCCATGACCGTCTCGACCGCCTTGGGCGCGCCGCTTAAGAAAAGCCAGCCCTTGCGCTCGGCATCGTGGGTCTTGGCAAAGTTGAGCATCTGGACCGGTCCGTCGTGCTCGGGGTCAAGGGTAATCGACACGATCTCGACCTTGCTGCCGAGCGCGCCGTCCAGGTGTCGGGCAACCCGGGCCAGTTGCGCCGTCATCACCTCGCACGGCCCCGGGCAACTGGTATAGATGAAATCGGCCAGCACCACCTTGCCCTTGAGCACGGCCAAATCGAGCACGCGGCCATGCTGGTCGGTCAGGCGCACGCTGGGCAGACAATCGGCTTCATTCGCCGCGTCGTAGATTCCCGGCTGCTGCACAACCCGCGACCGGCAGGCGCCGACCGCCAGGCTCAAGCTCACCGCCATGGCGCCGCCGACAATTGCCAGGGTCCACCTTGCCCTGCCCATCCGCCAACCGCCGCCGCTATCGTCTGTACCGGCGGCCAATCGCCGCGTCATTTTCGCCTCCGTTCAGCGCCTCATGCGGGCGGGCGGAGTGTTGGCGAGCAGCGCCGCCAGAGCCAGCACCCCAAGCAAAAGCACCGATTCCGCGGCGACGTTGCGCATCAGGGCTCGGCGCCGCCCCACCTCACCTCCTACCGGAATCAGCCTGGCGCGGTTGTGGCCGCCAATCGCCAGCACCGTGACAAAGACCGCAATCTTGACCAGCAGAATACGGCCGTAACGGGAGAAGAAAAGATGCGTCACGTCCGGTCCCAGGCCATTGTACGCCGTAAAGAGCCCGCTTAGCATTAAGAGCCCTACGCACCAGCCGGCAAGCCGCGAGACCCGGACCGCAATCTGCCCAAAGGCATCAACCGCGAGCTCCCCTGCCAGCCACAGGCCCATCAGCGAACTAAACCACAAGCCGGCCGCCGCTTCATGGACGAAGTAAACGCCAACCCCCACCCAACCGAAATCAGCGCCATGACCCGAGGCCGCCCAAAGCGACAGTTCGCCTGCGCCGAGCAGCCCAAGCATAAAAGATCGCCGCCGCCCAAAGCCGCCGCTTAAGACAACCGCGCCCGCGGCCAGCGCCAGCGCCGCCTGGCCGAGCCAGATACGACCGAAATGCGTCTGCCGCACCACCCGCGACGCCAGTCCGACCGCGCCACCAAACCCAACCCCTGCCATGGCACTGACCCTGGCCAACAGCACCAGGCACAAGAACAGGAGTTGGGCCAGCGCCATGAAACGAAGCGCCGCCCAAAGCCGGCGCACCAGCAGCCGACAACCATCGCTCGCCGGGGGAGCAACCCAAAGCGCAAAAACCGCCAGACCGAAAAGCGGCAGCATCGCTGTCAGTAAAAGCCAGTCGCACGCTAGCTGCCCTGCGCCAGCCAGATGCGCCATCTGGTCACCCAGCGGCTGGCTCACCGCCCTGCCCCGCCCGCAACGCTAAAGACGTAGGAGCCTTGCGTACGATGCGTATCGACGCAGACTACCGACCACCGGACGCTATAGCGGCCTGGGCCGATGGGAGCAAGCTTCACCGACAGGGTGTAGCCATCGGGTCCCACCGTGGGCGGTCCTTCGGCCACGTTGCGGCCGTTTTGGTCCAGCACCTTAAGACCGGCAAAGAGCTTCTCGATCGGGGCATCATACTTGATGCGCACCTCGCCGGGTGCCGCGCTGAGCGTCTGCCCGGCCGCAGGGCTCTCGGTCTCGGGAAACGAGTGCGCCTGCGCCGCCGGCACGCCGGGTGCCGCCAACAGCAGGAAACTCGCCACAAGCGCGCTTGCAACCCTCATGGATGCCCTCCGCCAAACAGCGTCCAATTGCCCTGCGCAATGATCGAGTCGTAAAAAATGTCGAGCAGCGCGATGACCGCGGCATGGGTACCGGGAATGCTGGCCCGATTGAGCGCAAACTGGGTGCCCACGCTAAGCTCGAAGCGGTAGCCAACGTAGGCGATCCCGGGCGTTGCAAGCAGGGTCGGAAAGACCTGGCCCGCCGGCCCCGCCACGAGCTGCGAATAGTTGATCTCGGTAAACAGGAAAACGTTGCGCAGCGGCCACTTTAGCCCCAAGTCGTAGACCGAGTTGCTGAGATACATAAGCGAGTACTCGATCACCTGGTCGGCGAACAGCAGATGGCTGGCAGGGCCAGCCAGGGCGGGCAGGTAGCCGAAATCGCCCTGGAAGCCGAGCGGGCGCAGGAATTTCACAATCGGCCAGTCGGGCAGGTCTCCCAGGCCTTTCTCCCACAGAAGCTCGGGACCAACGCTGGCGTGGCTTTGCGCTTCGAAGGCGGAGTTCCCCGCCGGCACCGCCAGGTCAACCATGGCGCCCATGAGAAATTCGTGCTCCGGCACCACCCAGAAGGCATACTTCAGAAACAACTGGACCTCGCCAAACCCGCTCAGGTTAGTGCCTCGCTCGGGTGATTCATAGTTCCAGGCGCTGCCGGCGCCGATACTCCAGCGCGGCACCCAGGCGTCGCCGGCGTCGCCCGCGCCGATAACTTTCTCGATCGACGAGCCCAGGGCAAACGTCCTGGCGCCGGCGCTCTTGGTCCAATTAGGCTCGATGACGTCAAATTCGTTGGCCGGCGTCGGGTCCTCCGCAATAAGCGGTTCCAGAAAGACATAATCCCCCACCACGCCGTGGGCCCAAGCCTGGGTGGCGGCCATCACAAACCAAAGCAAAGTTACCAGGCTGCCGATTCGTCGCACCTACACCTCCGTCTCATGCAGCGGCGCACCGCCGCCGACCGCGTTGGCGCGCAGCAGGGTGGCCAAGCGGCTCACTGAATGAAGGGTAAAACGGCGCGCGCAGAACGCGCCGTCAGACGAAGGCTTTGGGAGGAGGCGGGTCAGGCGCGAAGGCTACCCGTGTGGGCAATTCGCGCCTTGGCCTCTGCACCACGCCGCACAGGTAGACCAACGGCCGGGCCGTCGCCCAGGGCAGCGCCGGCACAAGGACTCGATCTCCCATCTGGCCCGCAACCTGCGGTGGATGACAGATGTTCAGGGTGAAGGCCGGCCGTTCACCCTGAACGGTAAAACCGTAGGCGAGTGGAAAGCTGGCGACCGCCAGCACGAGCGCGGCCAGGACGCGCACCCACGGGGCGTCGGGACGCTTCACGACTAGAACATCGCCTCGTGGGCCCTAAGCTCGGCCACGGAAATCCGCACTAGATTGGCCTGCTGCGCGTAGCGCAAGCCAAGCGGCACGCAAGAGGCCTCGCCACTATTCATTTGCTCGATTCGATAGCGATTACCGCAAAAACGGCAGACCAGACGACCGTGGCTCGCCATGTAGCCCTCGCGGTAGACGTAACATTGCCGGCAGGCGTCAAGGGCAACGCGCACGCTGCCGTCGCGGCCACGCGCAATTACGAAGCGGATTTCCTTGCCGCTTTTGTCGGGATAACAGAAAAACTTCGCCTGGCCTTTGCTGATCCCCGCTACGTCAACCGCAATCTCGCCAGCGCCGCTTACCCTGGCGCAGGCAGGCCGCGAAAACGGCCACCACAGCGCCAAAGCCAGCGTAGCCGCTCCTGCCGCGGCCACCAAGTAGCTGCGTTTTACCAGCCGCATCGTCGAGACCGACTTGCCCTGCCGCCCCGGCGTCAGCGCCTGCAACGTCTCAGCCGACCATCAGCGGCGCATGATAGGTCAGCGTCTCGGCAAAGAGCCACATCAGGAAGAACACAATCGGAATATGCACCATCACCTGCAGAATCGAGTAGCCGACCAGCTCGCGCGCCCTTACCGCCAGCAACCCCAACAAAGGAAGCATCCAGAACGGATTTACCAGGTTGGGCAGCGCCTCGGCCGCATTGTAAATCTCGACCACCCATCCCAGGTGAACATGCAGCGTGTTCGCCGCTTGCATTATATAAGGCGCTTCAATCACCCACTTGCCGCCTCCCGACGGAACGAAAAGCCCCAACACCGCCGAGTAGGCCGTTACCAGCAGCGGAAACGTATGCCGGTTGGACACCGTCACCATCAGATGGGCCAGCCAGGAAGCCAGCGTCGCCCCGCCGGCGGTCTTGGCGCCGGTCAAAATCGCCGCGATACCGCCGTAAAACGGGAACTGGATCAACACGCCGGCAGTCGCGGGAACCGAGGCAGCCACCGCCTCGAGAAAGCGCTTGGGCCGCCAGTGCAAAAGCAGCCCAACCATCAGGAAAATGAAATTGTAGGTGTTGAGGTTGGCGATCGCCGTAATCGCCCCCTGGCGCGCGAAGTTGTCCAGAAGCCAGCCGGCCGCCAACAAAAAAATCACAATCGTCAAAAGCGGACTGTACTCCAGCCACTCGCCCGGCGTGCTCCGCTCGGGCAGCGGCTTGACCAGCGGCTCAAAGCTAACGTTAAACTCGGAGGCCGGACGCGCCGAAGCCTCCGAGGGCGCCGACGAATAGGCGACCGTAACCGAGACCACCAGCAACACCAGCGCGGTCACCAGGCTCTGCCAAAGAAAAATCGTCTCGGTAAACGGAATCACTCCAGTTATCTTGTAGAGCGCAGGCGGAAGACTGCCCTTGTTCGCCTGCAGCAGCGCGGCCGATGACGAAAACCCCAGCGCCCAGATGCTGCCCAGCCCCAGGTAGGCCGCGGCCCCGGCGGCGCGGTAGTCCATGCGCGGGCGCCGGCGCGTAAGCTCGCGCACCAGAAGACCGCTGAAGATCAGGCTAAAGCCCCAGCTTAGGTACGAGCTAAGCGTGCTCCACAGAGCCACAAAAGCAACCGCTCCCCGGTCGCTTTGCGGCAGCGTGGCCAGCCATTCAACAAAACGGGCCACCGGCGGCGAACTGGCCACCACGTAGCCGCCAATGATAATGAGCGCCATCTGCATGGTAAAAATGATCAGGCTCCAGAAGCCGGAACCGAAGCTGACCATCACCGCGCTAAGCGGCGCCCCCAGCAAAAGCGCGCCCAGCGCCACGATCACCAGGGCAAGCAGGGCAAAAATAAATGCGTCGGGAAACCAACGCTCGCTCCAGTCGGCGATCGCAAGTCCGAGCCTGGCAAGTCCCCCTTCGCCCATGCCGGCCGCGGCCTGGCCGGGCGAATGTGTCGATTGTTGACCGTCCATAAGCACCTCCCAAGTCCCCCTTGCGGCCCGGCACGCATCGGCCCTCGACATGCGCCGGCCGCGCCCGCCGGCAACTCCCGATCTTTGTTTCCTGCGGCTTCCTGCGCGCTGGCCGTGCCGGCTCGCCCAAGCGCGTGCACTATCAGTCTACGACGGCAGCAAAATCTGGCGCACCGCCTTTCCCTCGGCCAGACGGTCGAAGGCCGCGTTCAAGTCTGCAAAGCCCAGTTGGCCGGTGACCAGCCGATCGACCGGCAGCAGGCCGCGACGAAACAACGCGATGAACCGCGGCACGTCGCGCTGCGGGACGCAGCTCCCGACATAACTGCCTTTGAGCGTACGCTCCTCGGCGACCAGGCTTACCGGCTGGAGCGCCAACTTTTTCTCCGGATGGGCCAGGCCGGCGGTCACCGTCGTACCGCCCCGCCGGGTGATTCGGTAGGCGAGTTCGAGCGCCGCAACGGAACCGGCCATTTCGAAGGCGAACTCGACGCCGCCGCCGCTGGCCTGCCGAATCTGCTCGGCACAGTCCTGCGAGCCGGCATTGAAAGCATCGGTCGCCCCCAGTTGGCGCGCGAAATCGAGCTTCTCCGCGAGGCGATCGACCGCGATTATCTGGCACGCGCCGGCCAGCCGCGCCCCCAGCAGCGCGCTTAATCCCACCCCGCCCAGGCCAACAATTGCCACCGACGCGCCGGCCGGAATACGCGCCGTGTTGACCACGGCGCCGACGCCGCACAGCACCGCGCAGCCGAACAGCGCCGCCTGCTCCAGCGGTATCGCCGGCTCGATCTTCACCAACGAACGGCGCGAGACCACGACATGCGTGGAGAACGCCGACACGCCCATGTGGTGATTTATCGGCTGGCCGTTGCGGCTTAAACGGTGCCCGCCGCCGACCAGGACGCCGCGCCCGTTGGCGGCGTTGCCCGGCTCGCACAGCGCCGGCCGCCCCTCGGCACAGGGCAGACATCCGCCACAACTTGGCACGAAAACCATCACCACATGGTCGCCCGAGACAAGGTCGGTCACGCCCGGGCCGACCTCGGCCACCACCCCGGCTGCTTCATGCCCAAGGGCCATCGGCGTCGGCCGCGGCCGGTCGCCGTTTATCACCGACAGGTCGGAATGGCAAAGGCCCGCCGCCTTTACCTCGACCAGCACTTCTCCTTGTTGGGGCCGGTCAAGGTCGACCTCGGCGATGCTAAGCGGCTTACTGTTGGCGTAAGGCTGCTCCGCTCCCAGCTTGTCGAGCACTGCAGACGTGATCTTCATAATGACACCTTCTCCGGCTGCTCCGTTTAGCGGCGTGCGGCACCTCCGTGGCGACGGACCTTGGTGCGGCCGTCGTTAGGGCTGTCTGCGGCCGTGCTCAGGATGCTTGCGGTGTTTCTTATGATGCCGATGCTTGTGGTGGTGTCCCCGCCCCGGCTTGGCTCGACGTTGCGCGCCCGGGTTGCCGGCGCTCGGCGCCGCGGGTCCGGCACCCGAGGCCGGGTCGTATTCGCGCTGCGGGCCGGCGCCTCCTTGCTGCGCAAGAAGAGCGGGAGCGCCAGGCGCCGCCACCGGCGCCACCGCCCGCGTCCAGGCCGAGCAGGCCGGCGCCGCAACGCGAGCGCGGGCGGGCGCAGCTCCTGCCAGGCCAAGGCCCAGCAAAGCGATAACCGCGAGCGCTTTTTCCAACTTCATCGCTTCTCCTTCTCCGGCCGGCAGCGCGCTCTGCCCCGCAACTTTTAGTGGCGCCCACCGGCGGGTTTGCTCAGCGCATCACAAACGGGTTGGGCACCTCGGTGCTGAGATTGATCCAGACGCTTTTTACCTGCATGTACTCGCCCATCGCCTCGATCCCGTTTTCGCGCCCAAGGCCGCTGCGCTTATAGCCGCCAAACGGCGACATGTAGCTGAAGGCGCGGTAGGTGTTGATCCAAACGGTCCCGGCCTGCAGTAGCTCGGCCATCCGGATCGCCCGCCGGATACTCTGCGTCCAGACGCCGGCGGCAAGGCCGTACTTGGTCTGGTTGGCGATGCGGGCCGCTCCTTCTTCGTCCTCGAACGGGATAACGGCCAGCACCGGGCCGAAGACCTCCTCCTGGGCGATGCGCATTTCGTTGCTCACCGCGGTGAAGATGGTGGGTTCGACGAACCATCCGCTGCCGCATTCGGGCCGCTTGGCGGGACCGCCCCCGAGCACGCATTTGCCGCCTTCCCTTTTCGCCACTTCGATGTAATTAAGGACCTTCTCAAACTGAGGGCGCGTCGTGACCGGACCGACCTGGGTGGCAGGGTCGGCAGGATCGCCCATGCGCGCGGTCCGCGCCAGGCCAACCAGCCGCTCAACCAGCTCGTCGTGCAGCTTGCGCTGCACCAGCAGCCGGGAGCCGGCAATACAGGTCTGCCCGGTGGCGGCAAAGATGCCTGAGACGGCGCCCTTGACCGCGTCGTCAAGCTTGGCGTCGTCGAAAATGATATTGGGCGATTTCCCGCCCAGCTCAAGCGTCACCCGCTTCAATCCCCGTGCCGCAACTTCGTAGACGTGCTGGCCGCCCGCCTCGCTGCCGGTGAACGCGATCTTGGCCACCCCCGGGTGACTTACCAGCGGCTCGCCCACCTCCGGGCCGAAGCCGGTCACCACGTTGAACACCCCGGGCGGAAAGCCGGCCTCGGCAAAAAGCGGGGCCAACTCCAGCGCGGAAGCCGAGGCGTATTCCGACGGCTTCAACACCACGGTGTTGCCGGCGGCAAGCGCTGGCGCGATCTTGAACGTGGCAAGGAAAAGCGGCGAATTCCACGCCGTTATCGCCGCCACCACCCCCAGCGGCTCGTAGCGCGTGTAATTGAAAACGTCGGGCTTGTCGATCGGGATGACCGAGCCTTCGATCTTGTCGGCCAGCCCACCGTAGTAGTAATACCACTGCGGAATGTAGCGAAGCTGGCCGAGCATCTCGACCATCAGCTTGCCGTTGTCGCGCACCTCGACCGCGGCCAGGCGCACGGCGTCGCGCGCGATGAGATCGCCCAGCCGGCGCATCAGATGGCCCCGCTGACTCGGCTTTAGCTTCGACCACTCGCCCTCGGAAAACGCCCGACTGGCCGCGGTTACGGCCCGCTCGACGTCCTCCGCGCCGCCGCGCGGGATAAGCGCCCAGGGCTTTGCGGTGTACGGATTGTCCGTCTCGAACCATTGCCCGGAGACCGGGTCGGTAAAGGCGCCGTTGATGTACATCTGATATTTCTGCATCGCGCTGTCCCTCGCCGCCCAGGCCAATCTTCTTACTGGGGATTATCAGGGATAGCGGGTCAGTTTGCCAGCGCGCCCGAGCGGGGCGCGCTGCCGTCATTCCCCCGCGCGCTGCTCGTTCTTGTCGCCCTCTCCCCTTGGGGGGAGAGGGAAGGGTGAGGGGGGCTGCTGGCGCCACCTCGAGCCTCTGGGTGCGTCCCCCCTCTCCCTTCGACTCCGCTTGCGCGGTGCGTCCCCCCCCTCCTTGATCCTCTCCCCCGGCGGGGGAGAGGAATCAGGAAAAGGGGGTCCATGCCCCACCTCTGTCATTCCCGCGCGGCGCTCGCTGCAGGGCAGCCCTGCTCGTGCTGGAGGCAGCCTCACAGGTGACCGTCGACCGCGGATGTCACTCTGAGCGGAGTCTGCGGAGCGAAGAATCTACGCGCAGCGACCTGCCTGCCGCGTCGGCGCAGGCAGGTGGGTTCGCCACGCCGCTGGAGGACAAATCGCTTCGCGCAGACCCTTCGCTTCGCTCAGGGTGACAGAGAGAAGGGAGCGCTGGGGTGACAAGCAGGAGGCGGACGCCCCACTGCCGTCATTCCCGCGCGCGCTGCTCGTTCTTGTCTCCCTCTCCCCTTGGGGGGAGAGGGGAGGGTGAGGGGGGCTGCTGGCGCCACCTCGAGCCTCTGGGTGCGTCCCCCCTCTGCCTTCGACTCCGCTTGCGCGGTGCGTCCCCCCTCTCCTTGATCCTCTCCCCCGGCGGGGGAGAGGAATCAGGAAAAGGGGGTCCATGCCCCACCTCTGTCATTCCCGCGCAGTGGTCGCCGCACGGCGGCTTGCCCGACCAACGGGAGCGCAATGCGGGGATGCGCGACGCGTATCCCTGCCGAGGGGAATCCCGGGTTCGGCTGACATAGCGGGGGCGAAACGTTACGATTCTCCGCGTGGCAACTGCAGCCGAGAATCATGCGCCAAACGAGCCGGCTCAGGACGACTCTGTCACTGCAATATGCAATTACCAATAAGCAACCACCTCTTCACCACCGGCGCCGGCGCGTAGCGCCCCTGCACGGGCCGCCTTCAAGGCTGAGTGGCAACGTTCCCGATAAACCGCTCGATAATCCGGTTCACTTCGATCGCCTTCTCCATCTGCACCATGTGGCCGGCTCCGGCCATGAGGTGAACTGCGACCGACGGTGGCAGATCGCGGGCGTGCGCGGCCGGAATGATTCGGTCGGCCTCGCCCCAGATGACCTGGACCGGAACGACGATCTCGGCAAGCCGCGGCCGCAAGGCGACAACTTGTCTGCCATCGTTGCACACTGCCCCGGCAATTGTCTTAAGCGCCTGCGCTACGCCGTCAAGCCGCTTATAATCCAGGATTTCATCGACCATCTTGCGTCCGACCATCGCCGGATTGGCAAACAGCCGCTCAACCAGCGGCCTAAGCTGCCTATTGCGGTTCGCCTGGATAAAGCCGTCGATATATCCGGCGTCAATTTCCGGCCCCAGCCCCAGCGGCGCAATCAAGGTAAGCGACCGTGCCAGCTCGGCGCGCTGCAAGGCCAGCTTAAGCGCCACGGCACCTCCCAGCGAGTGGCCCACCAGATGGACGCGCCGCATCTCGAGCGCCTCCAACAGATCAGCGAGCGCGCTGGCCAAAAAATCGAGGCTCCCGTCTCCCGCCTCCTTGGTTGAGCCGCCATGGCCGGGCAGGTCCGGAGCCAGGACCTCGAAGCGCTCGGCAAGCACCGGCTGCGTAAGCAGCCAACTGCCCAAATCGCCGCCAAAGCCGTGGACCAGGACCACCGGCGCGCCGGCGCCCATTCGCAGGTAGCGCATGCGCCGGCCGCCCGCCGGCAGCGTCTGCGGCGCTGCCGGCGTCGCCTCCGCCCGGGCCGGCGAGGCCGCCGCGCGCCGGGCGTTGAATTCCGCCACGAAAGCGTCAACTTCGCTTTCCGCGACGCCGGCCTCGGCAATCACCGCAATAAGGCCGCCCACCGGCAAGGTCTCGCCAACTCGCGCAACGCAACGGCGCAGCACGCCCGAAACGGGCGCCTCGTAAACATTGGTAATCTTCGAGGTCTCGATTTCCACCAACTCGGCGCCCGCGGCGATCGCTTCGCCTTCAGCCCTGCGCCAGGCAACCACCCTGCCCTCGGTCATCGCCAGGCCCCACTTGGGCATCGTCACCGCGTCTATCGCACCCGCCATCAAGCAGCTCCGACGACTCTTAAAACGGCCGCCGCGATGGCAGCCGGGCCGGGAACATAGGCATCCTCAAGCGCGGGCGAGAACGGCACCGGCGTATGCGGTGGAGTAACCATCGCGACCGGAGCCTTGAGCGCCTCAAAGGCCCTGGCCGCCGCCAGCGCCGCGAGGTCGGCGGCCATGCCGCAGCGCGGGCCGCTCTCGTCGACCACCACCAGGCGCCCGCTCGCGCGCACCAGGTCGAGGATGGTCTCCTCGTCCAGCGGCGAGGTGGTGCGCGGATCGACGACCGCGCACTCGATGCCGCGCGCGGCAAGCTCAGCGGCCGCCTGCTCAGCGAACTTGACCATCCGGCCCAAGGCCACGATAGTCGCATCACCACCCTCGCGCCTTACCCGCGCCTCGCCGAAGGGTATCGCATAGGCTTCGTCCGGCACCTCCTCGACGTCGTCATAGAGCATCTTGTGCTCGCAGAAGATCACCGGGTCGTCGTCGCGGATCGCCTGGATGAGAAGCCCCTTGGCCTCATAGGGTGAAGAAGGAACGGCCACCTTGAGCCCGGGGATATGGGTGAAAATGGAATAGAGCGACTGGCTGTGCTGACTGGCGGCGCGAAAGCCGGCGCCGTACATCGTCCGGACCACCACCGGCACGGTGGCTTTGCCGCCGAACATGTAGCGCAGCTTGGCCGCCTGGTTGAGAATCTGGTCGAAACAGACGCCCATGAAATCGATGAACATCAGCTCGGCCACCGGCCTTAAGCCGGTGGCGGCTGCGCCAATCGCCGCGCCGATAAAGGCGCTCTCGCTGATTGGCGTGTCGAGCACCCGCTCGCGGCCAAACTCCGGCATCAGCCCCTTGGTCACCCCGAGCGGGCCGCCCCAGGCGTCCTGCTCGCCGCCCGCGCCGACTCCGCCGGCAACGTCTTCACCCATCAGGATGACCCGCGGATCGCGGCGCATCTCCAGCCGCAGCGCCTCATTGATCGCCTCGCGAAAGGACTTCTTGGACATAACCGTCTCCCCTGCCCTGGCGATTCAGTAAGCGCTGTAAACATCGGTAGTCAATTCGGCCGGATCGGGCAGCGGCGCCGCTTTGGCCGCCGCCACGGTCGAATCGATAAGCGCGATGACTTCGGCGTCGATCCGGTCAAGCTGCGAAGACTCAAGCGTGCCCTGGCGCATCACCCGATCGCGGAAACGCTGAAGGCAGTCGCGCTCGCTGCGCAGCCGCTCGACCTCACCGGCGGGCCGATAAGTGCCGGCGTCACCTTCGAAGTGGCCGAAGTAGCGGCTGAACCGAACATGAAGAAAAGCCGGCCCCTGGCTGGCGCGTACCCGCTCGATGAGGTCGTGCGCCGCGTCGTAAACGGCAAAAAAGTCGTGGCCGTCAACCGCGATGCCGGCGATACCGAAGCCGGCGGCCCGCTTGAGCGCGTCCGAGCCGCCCATCGACCAGGCGCTGGCGGTCGTTTCCGCATAGCCGTTGTCTTCGAGCACGAAAAGCACCGGCAGCCTCCAGACCGAAGCCAGATTCATCGACTCCAGCGTGGTGCCTTGGTTGAAGCCGCCGTCGCCGAAAAAGCTGACGCCCACGCCGGCGGTCTTGCGCAGCTTGGCGCTCAGCGCCGCGCCGCAGATGAGCGGCGGACCGCCGCCGACGATGCCGTTTGCGCCCAGCATGCCCTTGGACATATCGGCGATGTGCATCGAGCCGCCCTTGCCGCCGCACAGCCCGCCGCGCCGGCCGTAGATTTCCTGCATCATGGCGGCCACGTCGCAGCCCTTGGCGATGCAGTGGCCGTGTCCTCGATGGGTGCTGGCAAGATAGTCGTCCTCGCCCAGGTTCATGCAGATGGCCACGGCGCAGGCCTCCTCACCGGCATAGAGGTGAACAAAGCCCGGAATCGCGCCGCTGGCAAACTCCAGATGAACCCGCTCCTCGAACTCCCGGATAGTACGCATCGCGCGATAGGCGTCCAAAAGCTGCTCCTGATTCAACTGCCTCACGGCCGCGACCTCCTGGTGAACGGCGCTCCTTAGCAGGATGTTGAAAAAGCCCTTTCAACATCCTGCTCCCTCACTCTTGTCTCTCCCAGAGGGAGAGAAGGTGTAGGAAAGAAGCCATCTTTTACGCAGGGTGTTGAGAATGGAACCACGCCTGATAGCGAGGTTGAGGGGTTTCTCAACACCCTGCTAGGCTTCGTAGCAAGAGAGTGCGGCCGCGGTCAAACCCCCGAGCCGGCGCGCTGCGGGCCTCAGGGCAGGCTGCTTAGCACCTTGCCGTTGGGACCGGAAAAGGTAAGCTGCGGCGACCCGTCATCGGCCAGCGTCAAAAGCGCCCGCGCCACCCCGTCGGAATCGTAGAGATCAAGACCGGGCGATCCGCCCGCCAGCACCATCAGGCCGATGCGCGGCTTGCCGGCGTGGTCGTAGAGCGTAAGCCCGTGACCCCCCGAATCCGGCACCGCAAGCTGGACCGACGGCTTGCCCTGGAGATCGTAGAGCCGCATGGCCGGCACGCCGTTGGGCATCGCCGCAAGCTGGAAGCGGGGCTTGCCTTGCTCGTCGTAAAGCCGGATAGCCGGCAGGCCGTCGCGGGCGACCTTGAGCTGAAGCCGCGGCTTGACGGCGCTGTCGTAGAGTCGCAGCACGACCGAGCCGTCGTCAGTGGTGTGCAGGCCGGCGCGCATCCGGTTATCGGGGCCCAAAAGGGTAAGCCTGTGGATCACCATGGTTCCCGGCTGCGGCTCGGCGGCAAAGCCGGTCCCGCAACGCGCCCCCAACTGGCCGGCGAGCGCGCCGCCGGCCACCGCGCCGAACAGCACCAGTCCCGCCCATAGCCAGCGTTCTTTGTTGGTCATCAGCCCAATGCCTCCCTTGCCCAGAGTTGCGCCCCGGCCCGCCCCAGAGCCACGCGAGATTGGCGCCGGGGGGCCGGACCCTTTAGCGTCTTGCGAGGCTCGGGCCGCGCCCCGACAGACCGGACCCCGAAGGTTCAGGGCGCGCCAGCGCCCGCGCGCGCCTGCTTTTCATCCTCCTTGGACTGCTTGAGGGCGAAGTTCAGCGCGAACTGCGGATCGCCGCCCGCCTTAACCCACACGGCTAGATCGGCGAGCAACGGATCGTGCTCCCAACTGGCCATTTCATGGATAAGGCCAACCGTTACCGCGCGCTCGGTAGCCTTTTGCTCCTTTTGCGCCCGCTGATCGCGGAGCTGCTCTCTGATTGCCTCGGCCTGGAGCGCCGCCATTCTGGCGCCAAGCTTGCTTTGCGTTATCTGGGACGATGCGGTAAGCGCCGGCGCCGCAAAGCCGACGTCGCCCACCAGGCTCCCTCCTTCCATTACGGCCGGTGCCGCCAGCAGGGCGCATCCTTCAAGCAGCGCCCCGGCGAACAAAGTATAGGCTAGCCACAAAACCCAACGCATCGTTAATCCTCCGCAGATAACAGATGGCGGCAGCGCCGGTTAAACGCCCCGCCCCTTCGTCAACACAGGCACCGGCGCCAAACCGCGCCGGCCGCGTCAAACAGACAGGCCCCGCCGTCGCGCTGCCGCCCCTAAAAGACAACGGCAGCCGCGCATCCGTGCGTAAGCCGCGGGGGCCGGCGCATGGCGAACCCCAGGTCGGTGGCTCCCCGGCGCGCAACCTAACCATCGCCGCGCCGTCAGAGGACCCCTCTTAAGACGATCTATCGGAATCAGGACCGGCGCGCGACCGCGCCGCGGCTTAGAGCGGCCACCGCAAGCCGGCCCGATTCGCCTCCAGGCCAACACGCTGGTATGATGGCAAACTGGTCCGATGGCAAAAATCTACGCAATCGCCAATCAAAAGGGCGGAGTCGGCAAGACCACCACCGCCGCCAGCCTGGCCGCCGCGTTTGCCGAACTTGGCCAACACGTTCTGCTGCTTGACCTCGACCCGCAGGCGGGTCTAACCGGCGCCCTGGGGCTCGAACCGGAACGCTTCGACGTCACCATCTACCATGTGCTCCTGGACAAGCTGGCACTGGAACGCGCGGTGGTGCCCAGCGGCGTGGAAGGGGTCGACCTGGTGCCGGCCAACCTCGACCTGGCGGCGGCCGAGCCGGAACTGCTGGGCGAGATCGGATGGGACCGTACGCTCAAGGACGTGCTCTCGCCGGTGGCCCGCGGCTACGACCGGGTGCTGCTCGACTGTCCGCCGGCGCTGGGGCTGCTCACCACCAACGCGCTGGTGGCCGCCCAGGTGGTGATCGTGCCGCTGCAGTGCGAGTATCTGGCGATGCGGGGGTTAAAACACCTGCAGCAGCTTTTCGACAAGGTCAAGCGCAAGGCGAATCCGGGGCTGGAGCTGCGCATTTTGCGCACCATGTTCGATCCGCGCACCACGCACTCGCGCGAGGTTTCCGAGGAGATCGCCAGGATTTTCGCCGACCGGGTGCTGGCACCGATCATCCGGCGCACGGTCAAGTTTGCCGACTCGACGGTTGCCGGCAAGTCGATCGTGAGCTACGCGCGCAACTCCGAGGCCGCCCAGGCGTACCGCGAGGTTGCCCGCGCGATCTGAGGAATCCGAGGCAGACCATGGCCAAGCGAAGCAGTCTTAGGGGTCTGGGGGCGCGGCTGTTCGAACCCGGCGCGCAGTCGGCCGGCGCGCCATCTCACCAGGACACCAGCCTACCAGTACACCAGCATGGCCCGCGCTACCCCAAGGCCACCTTCTACCTGCCCGCCTCGCTCATCGAGCGGCTGGAACAGGCCTGGCTGGAACGGCGGCGCCGGGGCGTCAAGGTGAAAAAATCCGACCTGGTGCGCATCGCGCTGGAAGCCTTTCTCGCCGACAGCGAGCGGCGCCCGCGCTAACGCGGCGCGCCCTTAAAGAAGGTCGAGACGCCGGCCGGAGCCGCCGCAGAGCTGCTCGGCCGTCGGCCCGCGCGCCTTGAGAAGGAGCCCGGACCGTGGCCGCCGGCAGAGCATCCGCCGCGCACGCTGGCAAAGGGCAGCCGTTGCCTTGGGCGCCCTTGCCATGGTGGCGCGGCTGGTGGTCGCGGACGCTTTTGCGGCCGGCGCGGGCACCATCGCCACCGCCCCAGAGGCCGGGAACGCCAAGCCTGCCGCTACCACCGCTCACGCTCATCGTCCAAGCGGGGCCGGATCCTCCCCGGGCCTGGTGATTCGCAGCATCAAGGTCGTACGCGAGAACGTCTTCACCCCGGCCCAAGCGCGCGCCGGCATTCTCTGCGACGCCGCCTGGCTCAACAATCTTCCCTACGGCGCCGGGCTCATCCGGCTTACCGGGCCGCAGCGGCTGGACGTTGCCGGCCTGGCCGACGAGATACACTTTGAAACCCGCCCCAGCGTGGTAGCGGGGCAACTTCTCTTTGCCCCCGGCGATACGCTCGATCCCTGGCGTCTTTACGAGACCGAACGCAACCTTAGAACTTTGCCTTTCATCAGCGACGCCCGGGTCGAGAGCACGGTTGTCCCCGGGACCAACCGGGCCGACGTCACAGTCTTCACCCGCGACGGCTGGACCACCGATCCCGAGCTCAACTTCGAGCTTCTGGGACACGGCCGGTTTGCCGTGGCCGGCGGCGTTGTCGAAAACAACCTGCTGGGGCTGGGTCAGTCGCTCGAACTTCTACGCGCCATCGATCCCTACCGCACGATGAACATCGCAAGCCTGGACGACCCGACGCTCTTCAACAGCCACTGGCACCTGCAGGGCAACTACAGCGCTGACGGCGACGGCCACCTCGCAAGCCTGCTGCTTGAACGACCGTTCTACTCCTTCGAGACCCGGAACGCGGCGAGCATGATGCTGGTCAGCACGGCCGACCGGGAGCGGATTTTCTCGCTCAACCAAACGCCCTTTAACCACGCCCAGTATGTGCTAAGCCTGGCCGCGGCCCACGCGCTTACCACCAGCGACGAGGTGGTGCGGCGCATCGGGATTCGCTTCGCCCAGTGGTACGACAGCTTTCATATCGTGCCGGCCACGCGCGCCGCGCTGCTCGGCCTTGACAACTACCGGACCTCGGCCCTGATGGTCGACTACCTCGACTGGCATCCCGACTTCGTCGTGGCCCGGTTCTTGGACCAGCTCGGACGGGCCGAGGACCGCGACCTCGGCACCCAGTTCAACTTTCACGCCGGTTACTCGCCGACCTGACTTGGCGCAACCACCAACGCCGCCCTGCTGGCGGGCGCGCTCATCTCCGGTCTCCAATTCAACCCTGGCGGCTACCTCTGGTACGGCGTCCAGGGCGCCAGCATGATGCAGACCTCGGGCGCGGCGCGCGAGACCTACGCCAGCGCCGAGGCGGTGGCCTACCAGCTCTTGCCCAGCCACCCCGAGCAGACCCTGGTGGTGGACGGTCGTTTCGACTGGGAGAAAAACGTCTACCCCGGCTACCAGTTGCTGGCGGGCGACGCCGACGGCATGCTGCGCGGCTATCCGATCAACTACTTCTTCGGCACGCGCCGGCTGCTGCTACACCTCGAGGATCGCATCTTCCTGCTCGAGGACCTTTCCCACCTGCTTTCGCTGGGCGCGGTCGGCTTTGTCGACGCCGGCGATCTCTGGGGCATCGCCCATTCTCCCGCCACCAGCGGGCCGGTGGCCTCGGCCGGCGTGGGCCTGCGCCTGGTCTCGACCCGCGCCGACTACCAGATTCCGGTCCGGCTGGATTTTGCCATTCCGCTGGTTCATCGGCCGGGGCTTCACCCGCCGGACGTTTCGGCCGCCACCGGCCAGGCTTTCGAGCCGTTTGTCGATCCCTTCAATTCGGCCGGCAGCAACGTCACGCTCGACCCTTACCAGATGTACCAGACGCCTTATCTCACCACCGACCCGTTCAACGCCCAGGCCGACACCACCTGCTGGGGCTGCCAGAATCTACGGCCCTTCTAGCGCCTGCGCGACCGAGCGCCGTGCCGGCACGCGGGCGGGTAATTGAGATATTACGCTGTCAGCCCGCTATACCAGCGCACCACTAGACTGGTACGCCCGGATACCAGCGTACCGGGTTGCCAGCGTACCTGCATTGGCCGAACGCTCGGCCTGGCGCCCGCACCGGCGCAGTCCGCCACCAAGCCAGCATGCCAGCGTACCAGCATGGGGGCATACTGAGACGGCGCCACACCGTTGTGCCCAAAAGACCGGCCTGGCCTTCCAACCCGCCGCTGCCGGCCGGCCTTGAGACTTATCCCCTTTGTACCATTACACTGGCATAGTTACGGCCTGGCGGCAGGCACCCGACCGCGCAGCCGCCCCGGCGGGGCGACCTGCGGACCATGGCGCCGGATTTGGCGCCGCGTGGGCCGTGTACTGGCGTGCTGGTATACTGGCGTGCTGGCAGAGTGCGGCCGGCGGCCGCCGGGCTAGCGCTGCTGCGGCCTGACCGTCGTGATGAAGGCGAAAATCTTGAGCATCTCCGAACGGCTTAGCGCGCCGCCCCACGGCGGCATCCCCTGCGAGGGCTCGCCGTTGGTCACTACCGTCAGGAAAAAGCTCTGGCGCTCCTTGGGCGGTATCCTGCCGAGCAGGTCGGGGATGCTGCGCTCGGCCAGCGGCGAGTCGGCGTTCTCGCCGTGGCAGCGGGCGCAGCGGGAGTTGAAAAGGTCGCGCCCTTCAGCCGCCTGCGGGTCTTGCGCGCCGGAGCGCGCCGGGTCCGCCCCCGTGGTCTTTGCCGGGCCCGCGCCTAGCGCCTGCCCGGCGCCGCCAGCGGGTGGATCGTCGGCCGCATCGCCGCCGCCTGCGCCCTTGGCCTCTGCCGGCTCGGCGCCGGGCAGCCCCGGCAGGACGATCGCCTTGCCGCGCGGAAAACCGTAGCGCTCTTCCAGCGCCGCCAGCGTCGGTCCAAGCTCAGCCAGCGCCCGGTTAAGGGCGCCCAGCAGGGCAGGGTCGTCCTTGCGCACGCCAGCGGCAACCGGCCACTCAAGGCCGTTTGCGGAAACGGGACGTACCTCGTAGGCGCCGCGCAGAAGCTCGGCATTGTAGTAGCCGGCTGAAGGGCCCCAGAGAAAAGCCAGCTTGGCCTCGCCCCGGGCGAGCGCGGCCATGGCCCGCTCCGGCGTCCGGTAGGTGCGCATGTCGATATCGTGGATCGCCAGCAAAATCTGCGCCGGCGTGCCGTGCTGGACCGCAACCGGCTGCCCCTTTAGGCCCTTCAACGATCTCACCACGCGCCCCTTGGGCAGCACCAGGGCGTAGCCCTCGCGCATGAAGGGCTTGCTCAGCACAAGGTAGGGGGGATGAAAATCGGCGGTAGCCGGAAGGCCGAAGTAAACGTCGCATCGGCCCTGGCTAAAGCCGAGCCTAACGCCGCGCATCTCGGTGCCGCCGGTCCAGACGCGCTCGACCGGGCGCCCCAGCTTTCGGCCGACGGCGTCGGCCAGGTCGAGGTAAAACCCGGCAGGCGAGCCGGCACGTTGGCTAAAGGGCATGTCCTCCGGGTCGGCGCAGACCCTAAGCGGCGGCGCGGCGGCCGGCACCGGCGCTGCCATGAAGAGCAGCAAAAAAACGCTGAAAAACGACCGCAGCGCCTGCTTCATGGCAAGCCTCGTAGCCGTGGGTTAGGGGAACAAACCAATCCGCGCCCCGGCGCCTGCGGCCCCGGGGCGCGGACCTGACGGAAGGGCTTAGTCGAGGCTGAAAACGTAAAGCGAGCCGCCCACCTGCGGGCTGCGCTCCACCATCGTCTTGCCGATGTCGCCCAGAAAGCCCGGGATCGCCACCAGCCGGCCGCCCACCACGGCAACGTACTGTTTGCCGTCCACCGCGTAGCTGACCGGCCCGGCGGTGATTCCGTTGCCGGTATTGAACTTCCAAAGCAGCCGGCCGGTGCGGGCGTCGCGGGCGTAAAACCAGCCCTCCCAGTCGCCGTAGAAGACCACGCCGCCTGCGGTCGAGAGCACGCCGCCGTTGTAGGGAAGCGACTCCTTGGCGCCCCAGACTTTCTTGTGAGTCACCGGATCGACGGCGATCACCTCACCCAGGAAGTTGCCCGGACCCGGCAGCGCGCTGTTGTCGGTGCCCAGGTAGAGCGTGCCGCGATGGTACTCGATCTTGTTCTCCTTGACGTCCTGGCACATGTTGTCGCTCTGGATGTAGAGCAGCCCGGTCATCGGGTTCCAGGACTTGGGCATCCAGGTGGTGCCGCCGGAGAGATGCGGGCAAACGTTCTTGGCCACATGGGTGAGCGTCGGCCGCTTGTCGGGCACCTCGATCGGCCGCCCGGTCTCCTGGTTCACGCCCTTGGCCCAGTTGACGTAGACGTAGGGTTTGGCCGAGATAAGCTTGCCGTTTCGGCGATCGAGCACGTAGAGGAAGCCGCCCTTGCCAAGGTCGAGCAGCGCCGGCACCTCGTGGCCGCCGATCTTGAGGTCGGCCAACTGCGGCTCCAGGGCGTCGTAATCCCAGGCGTCATCGGGCACTTCCTGGAAGGCCCAGACGATCTTGCCGGTGTCGGGGTTGACCGCGATCACGCTGGAGGACCAGAGGTTTCGGTACTTGCCGTAATTGGGGCTGTCGGGCGCGCGCGGGGCATCGGCCCACGGCTGCGGATTGCTGGTGCCCCAGTAGGCCAGGTTAAGCTTGGGATCGTAGGCGCCGACGTTCCAGATGACGGCGCCGCCATGCTTCCAGCTATCGCCCTTCCAGGTGTCGTTGCCCCGCTCGCCGGGGCCGGGAACCGTGTAGGTTCTCCAGACCAGCCGCCCGGTGGCGACGTCGTAGGCCTGCAGCGAGCCGCGGCCGCCGAACTCGCCGCCGTTGATCCCGGTGATCACCTTGTCGTGGACCACCAGCGGGGGCGAGGTGATCTCGGTGCCCGCCTTGTAGTCGCCCACCTGCGCCTTCCACAGCTCGCGGCCGCTGCGCGCATCCAGCGCAACCAGGTAGGCGTCCTGCCGGCCGACGAACACCCGGCCGTTGGAGTAGGCCGCGCCGCGGTTGTTGAGGCCGCAGCAGTTGTAGGCGCCGATATCGGCCGGCACCTGGTTTTCATGCACCCAGCGCACCGCGCCGCTGCGCGCGTCAACCGCCCAAACGTACTTGGGCCCGGCCGAGCTGGTCACATAGAGCGTGTCGCCCACCGCCAGCGGCGTCGACTGGTGGTCTCCCAGCGTCCCCAGCGGAAAGGTGAACGCGACGTGGAGGCGCCCCGCGTTGTCGGTGTTGATCTGCTCCAGCGGACTGAACCGGTCGTTCCAGTAGTTGCCGCCATAGATCGGCCAGTCGCCGGCCGCCCACGCGGGCGCCGCCAGCAAAGCCGCCAGCGCCAGCACGAACAGACCGCCCAGCCAAAGCCTGTTCTTGGTCCTGTTCATGACTCTGCTTCCTCCCTAAGTACTGCCGCCGCCCGGCCACGCAGCCCCACGGCGCGCTCCGTCTGCCGCGGCTGTTACGACCCTTCCCATTCAACCGCCCCTGTCTAATACCTTTTTTAAGGCCGGCGCGCAACAGAACGGCCATCGGCCAGGCGCCGGCCGCCCTTTTGCGCCCGGGCCGCGCCGCCCTCCTCCAGCCTTATCCCGGCATAACAGTACACCGGTATACCATTATATTGGTACGTATCCGACCGCCGTCCTCTCCCGCGCCGTGCCCGTCCTTGCTTGCGCTGCGGCGCCGATAGGCTGGCGCAGAGCCGCCGCGCCCCCGGCTGCGGGCGGGCATCGCGTGCCGGGGCCGCCCGCAGCACATTGCCGGCAGCTTACCGTCACGCTGGCATGCCGGTGGCACAGCATGCCAGCGTGACGGCGGCGCTGCCATCAGGCCACTATGCCAGCCTGCCAGCGCAAGGCATGGCGGCTTTAGGCCGGCGCCGCCGCGCGCGCCGCAACACCCAGGTAGGCTCGCACCTTGGCGTCCTCGCGCAGCGCCGCGGCGGGTCCGCTGCCGCGGATGCGTCCCTTTTCCAGGATGTAGCCGCGCTCGGCAAGCCGCAGCGCAAAGAGCGCGTTCTGCTCGGCAAGCAGGATGCTTATGCGCTCGGCCTTGAGCCGCTCAAGCCAGCGTCCCAGCTCGCCCACCACCACCGGCGCCAGCCCCTCGGTCGGCTCATCGAGCAGCAAGAGCCGGGGGTTGGCGACCAGCGCGCGGCCGATCTTGAGCATCTGCTGCTCGCCGCCGCTTAAGAAGCCGGCGAGGCGGCTTTTAAGGTCGCGCAGCCGGGGAAACATTGCGTAGACGCGCTCGACGGTCCACGGGCCGCGCCGATGAGCGTCGCGGGCGGCAAGCTCGAGGTTTTCGCGCACGGTAAGCGAACTGAAGATGCGCCGGCCGCTGGGCACCAGCGCCACGCCCAGGCGGGCCACCGCGTAGGGCGGGCGACCGGTTATCTCCTGGCCAGCCAGGGCGATGCGGCCGCGACGCGGGGGTGTAAGGCCCAGGATGCTGCGCAGGGTGGTGGTTTTGCCGGCGCCGTTGCGGCCCAGGAGCGCAACCGTCTCGCCGTCGCCCACGCCGAGCGCAACGCCCTGCAGGACGTGGCTCTGGCCGTAGAAGGTGTCAACGCCTTCCAGCTCGAGCATCAGGCCTCGCTGCCCAGGTAGACCGCCGTAACCTCGGGGTTGGCCCGCACCTGCTGCGGCGGGCCTTCGGCGATAATCCGCCCCTGATGCATCACGGTCACCCGCTCGGAAATGGCGAAGACCACGTCCATGTCATGCTCGGAGAAGAGCACGGTAAGTCCGCGCTCGCGCGCCAGCGCCTGCACCGTCGCCGTCATCCGCTCGGTCTCCCACGGCGACATGCCGGCCGTCGGCTCATCGAGCATCAGAAGGCGCGGGCGCGTGGCCAGGGCAAGCGCCACCTCGAGGGCGCGCTGATCGCCGTGGGAAAGGGTGCCCGCCTGGCGGCCGGCCAAAGCGCCGAGTCCGATTTGCGCGATAATTTCCAGCGCCTCGCGGCGCACCGGCGCCGAGCGGTGAAAGTAACTGAAAAAGTCGGCGCTGCGGCGCCGGCGCGCCACGATCGCCATCACCACCGACTCCAGCACCGTAAGCCGGGCAAAGACGTTGGTTATCTGGAACGACTGCGCCAGCCCCTTGCGGGTTACGCTGTGCGGCGCAAGCCCGGTGATGTCCTCGCCGGCAAATCGCACCCGGCCGCCACTGGGCGCCAGCCCCCCGGTCAGCAGCCGGAAAAAGGTCGTCTTGCCGGCGCCGTTGGGCCCGATGACGGAATGAATCGTGCCTGGGGCAACGCTGAGCGACACGGTGTCAACTGCCCGAAAGCCGCCGAACTGACGGCATAGACCGCGCGTCTCCAAAAGCGCTTCCACCGCCGGCCCTCCTAAGCGGCGGCCCGCGGCCGGTCCCGGCCAGGCTGCCGCCTGCCGCGCAGGCGCTCGCCCAGGCGGGCAAAAAGACCGCTTAAACCGTCCGGAACGAACAGCACCACCGCCAAAAGCACCAGGCCGAGCACCAGTTGCCAGCTCCTGGTCTGCTGAACGATAAAGTCGTGGGCGAGCTGGTAGAAAAGAGCGCCCGCCGCCGGCCCGAGAAAGGCGTACATCCCGCCGATGACCGCCATCAGCACCGGGTCACCCGACTTGGTCCAATCGAGCAGCTCGGGGTAGGCCGACTGGTCGTGCACGACGAACAGCACGCCGGCGATCGCGCAGAAAACGCCCGAAATGACAAAGGCCAGCAACTGGTGGCGAAAAACGTTCACTCCCAGCGCCTCGGCGCGCTCGCGGTTTTCCCGGATCGCGCGCAGCGTTAGCCCAAAGGGCGACTCCGTTATCTTCCAGAGCGCCAGCATGCAAAGCGCGCCGACCGCCAGCACAAAGTAAAAGCCGAGGTACGGGTCGGTCAGCGCCGCCGGGATCATCGGGCCGAAAATGCCGTTGGCGCCGTTGGTGACGGTGTACTCCTGCTCGGCCACCACGTAGAAGAGCTGCGAGAAGGCAAGCGTGAGCAGCGCGAAGTAGAGCTTGCGCGCCCTAAGCGCCAGCAGGCCAACGCCTAGCGCCGCCGCGGCCCCAACCAACGGCGCCGCTACAAAGCCGAGCCAGAAAGACGCCTTAAAATGCAGCCAGCCAATGGCGACCGCGTAGGCGCCGGTACCGTAAAAAGCCGCCTGGCCAAACGACACCAGTCCGGTGTACCCAATCAGCAGGTTGGTGGCGATGGCAAAAAGCGCCAGGCCGACGATATTCTGCAGCGTAAGAAGCCAGGGAATCGACACCAGCCGGCTGACAACCACCAGCGCCGCCACTAGCGCCGCCATGGTCAGCAGCGCTCCGCCAAGCCGCATCCGCTCGCCGGCGGGCCGCTCATCGCTTCCGCCCGCGGCCGGGCTTCCCTCGCCCGCCGGCGTCTGCATCTCGAGGCTTCTCTCCACGGCGCCCCTCTTGCCGTGCTACTCGCTGCCCGCGGTTCCGAGCAGCCCCGAGGGCCGCACCACCAGCACAATTATCATCGCCAGGAAAACAAAGGCCGACGCCCAGGTGGGCGCCCACAGCGTCCCGAGCGCCTCGAACAGCCCGATAATCACCGCCCCCAGGGCGGCGCCGGCAACCGAGCCCAGACCCCCGATGACCGCCACGATAAAGGCCGAAACGATAATGCTCACGTCCATGCCCGGCGCGATCGCCTGGAGCGGCGCGATAAGCGCGCCGCCCAGGCCGGCCAGCAGCGCGCCCAGGCCAAAGACCGCCGTGAAAAGCATCGGCACGTTGGCGCCGCCGGCGGCCAGCGTTTCGGGGTCCTCGACCGCGGCCCGGATATGCCAGCCAAGCAGCGTGCGCTTGAGCAGCAGCCAGAGCCCCAGCCCTACCACCAGCGCCGCACCCACCACGAAGAAGTTATAGGCCGGAAAGCTGGCCTCGAGCACCGCAACCTTGCCGGCCACCAGCGGCGGCGGCGACACCGTGCGCTCGGCCACGCCCCAGATGCGCAGGCCCAGGTCGGCAAGAATCAAGAGCAGCGCATAGGTGGCCAGAAGCTGCAGCAGATGCTCCTTGGCGTAGACCCTTCGCAGCACCAGCAGATCAACCGCCACGCCGAGCAGCGCCACGGCCAGCGGCACCGCCACCAAGGCCAGCCAGAACCAACCGCTCGAGGCCGCGCCGATGAGCGTGCTCATAAAGAAGGCGCCATACATGTAGAAGCTGCCGTGCGCCAGGTTAATGATCCGCATCGCGCCGAACACCAGCGTGATCCCCGAGGCAACGACGAAAAGCCCGGCGGCGCTGGTAAGCGCGCTCAACAGCTCAAGCGCAAGGCTTTGCAGACTCATCGGCCTAGCGCCTCATCCGCCGTAGCTCGGCGCGGCGGCGCGAAGGCTGCCGCTGGCGCGCCGCTCCGGGCGCCGTCTTGGCGGAGATACCGCGCGGCTCACCGGCGCCGAAGCTTTTCGACCTCTTCGCAGGTCAGCATCAGCTTGGAAGCCGCAATCTCCTCGGTCTGCGACCAGATGGGATAGCCGTAGCGGGGGTCGGGCGCGTCAGCCACCACGCCGACATATTCCGGCACGTTGGCCTGGTGGTCGCAGGCCCGAAGCGTAAGCGGCCCGCGAATCGTCGGCACGGTTGCTCCGCCCAGCGCCGCGGCCACCTTGTCGCTGTCGAAGCTGGCGGCCTTTCTAACCCCGTAGGCCCATGCCTGCCCGGCGGTATAGGCCATGATCGCCCAGGCCGACGGCCAGTCCTTGTACTTGGCGTAGTAGGCCCGATTGAAGGCCTCCATTCCCGGCCCTTTGACCGCCCAGAAGGGGGCGCGGCCGAGCGCATAGCTGCCGCCCGGCGCCTGCCCGTCGAGCGCCTTAAGCGGCGAGCGCGTATAGCCGGTGATCGCCTTGGTCTTCTTGAAGAAATCGAAGTTGAGCGCCTGCTTGGTGAAGGTGATCAGATCGCCGCCGTAGATGCCCATGAAGACGTACTGCGGGCGCGCCGCCAGCAGCGCCGAGATGTAGGAGGTGAAATCGGTCGCCCCCAGCTTCGGGTACTGCTGGACCACGACCTTGACCTCGACTCCGTCGCGGCGCAGCGCCTCGATAAAAGCGTCCACGGTGTCGCGGCCGTAGCTGTAATCCGGCGTGATCGTGCCCAGGGTGATCGGCCCTTTGCCCACCCGCTGGGCCAGGAAGAGGGCAGGGGCCCTCGGCTCCATCACCGTGTTGGGCACGAGCTGGAAGTAATACTTGGTGAAGTTGCTGGTGGTCATCTTGATGTCGTTGGAGGTGTGGGTGAAGAACAGTTCGTGGTACTGGGCGGCGACGCTCTCCTCGGCCGTGGCAACCGCGCTGCTCACCGGACCGAAGATCGCCACCGCCTTGTCGGCCAGGATCATATGGCGCATGTTGGTGACCCCGTTGGCCGGCGAGGCGCCGTCGTCGGCGCTTACCACGCGGACCTTCTTGCCCAAAAGGCCGCCCTCGGCGTTGATCCGCTCGGCGAGCATCTGGATGCCGCGCCGGCCGGTCTCGCCCAGTTCGCTTATCGATCCGCTAAGCGTGGTCGATTCGCCGATAACCACTTCGTCGGCTGCGCGGGCCGCGCCGGCGCCTCCCAGCAAGGCGCCGGCCAGCAGCGCGGCGCCGGCAACCACAGCCGAACTTCCCAGAACCCGTCCGATGCCACCCCTCCGGGTTTGGCCC
>JAJYRQ010000037.1 GCA_021794015.1 Deltaproteobacteria bacterium
CCTGCTTCACTTCGGCCTCTACTGGCCCTGGATCTCCCGGTCTGCCGCGCCCTTGTTCAATCCCATCTTCATCCCCGATTTTAGATATACAAGGATCTCGCCCGGTCTTCCGGAACCGATCTATCGCCGCTACGCCATCGTCGCCGAAGCGATGCTCCGCGAAGAAGCTGAGCAGCTCGCCGCGCTTGACGGCATTCGCACACAGGACAAAGGGAAAATCGAGCGACTTGGTCACCTCGAGCATTAGCAGGTCACCCCCGCGGGGATCGCGATTTGCGGTTTCCAGGATCTACGGAATAGGGCGGAGTGCCACCGCGCGGGGTCCTTCCATCGAAAATCCGAGGTTGAATTCAACCTTGGTCCCGTTTAGCAACGAGGAAAAGTGACGCGGCTGGGAACCCGTAACGTGCCCGAAGATTGGCGGTTCGAAAGCAGAGCTTTCGATCAACACATAAGTAGCCTCTCTCCGACGTACTCTGCCGTGATATTTGGTGATGCTACCATCTGCGTCGCGCACCCACGCGCGGGTCTTGCGGCGACTTTTCGGATCGATCGGGGCGTGCTTCAAAGATTCGAAAATCCGCGCAGCCTCCTTGTGGTTTGATGCGAGAAATAGCTCCCTGCCAAACCGGAACTGTGCGTCGAAATTAGTATCCCCTTCAGTAAAGCTGCGTCGGAGGTGCTCGAGTATCAAGGCTCTGTCGGCCCCCTTCGCGTTCAGAAGCTTCGCCATCTCGAGGTGCGCCGGCTTGCTCCCCGGGTTGTGATTAAGACACTCGTGTAGAGTCTTGAGGGCCCCATCAAGATCGCCTTTTGCGGCCGATTTCTGCGCCAGCCTGACCGCAATCCAGTCCAGCCTCTTATTGAGCTCGAATGCCTTCTGAAGCGCTCGTTCAGCCTTGTCGTGCTGATCTATTAGGTCTCTGAACTCGCTCTCGGTTGCCTGAAGCGCCGAATCGTCTGGAAATCTCTGCAGGCCGCCCTGAAGGGCCGCTTCTGCCTCTCGAGTCGATTCAACAAGTCTCCGTTGGGTTAATTCGTCGTCAGGCCTCGCTTCCAGTTCATCCAGCGAATCCCGAAGTTGGTCCACGAGCAATAGCGCTTTGGTATGGTAAGCGTACGGGTGCGAGGCTTCACCGGTTGGGCTCTGGAGCCTTTCCAAAGCGAGCTGCCGACAATGGCGACGCAGGAGCGTGTTCGAGGTGGTCAGCGCGAGCTTACGGTACAGCACAGCCTGGGAATGCCGTATCGGTGGGTCATGCGGAAGGGATGCGGCAGCGGATTCCAAATAACGCTTGGCCAGTTCTAAACTCCCTCCTTCATGGTTCATCTCGAAAATCGCGCGCTGTTGAAGCAGATGTGGATCATCGCGAGCAACCTCCTGGGCGGCATTGTAGAAGCGCCTTCCCAGCTCTTGGGACGGGAACGTGTCTGCTACGACACGGCCCCGCACGAGTTGCCAAAAAGCGAGGTGATCGCACGTGAAATCCAAGTTAAGCCCCTTCAGCAGCCGCAGAAGGACATCAAATCGCTCGTCAGGACCGGCTAGAGCTTGTGCAAACACCAACTCCGCAACGTGCTGATGCCGTGCCAAGTACATCATGTCGCCGGTGTACTTATCCCTTCGGGCCATGAGCACGTGCTCGAGAGGAGCGAAAAATCGTTCTCTGAAGTCTTCGAATCGGATTCCACTTACGCGTGAGATCAGGCCAGCTCGAACCGCCACACCCAACCGATTAAGGGCACAAACGTCCAGATACAACAGGCGGGCGTCATCCGGCGAGATACCCTTGTACTCGTCCACAACAATCTCTTCGAATGGACGACCTAACGTTGTTTCATGGAGGGCCACTAAGAGCTGCCTCTCCGCACGCTTCGCGAATGCGTCAAATCGCTCCTGGGGCGAGGCCTGCTCGAGGAGCCCCAACGCTCGATGAGTCTCAAGTAGCTCGATGAGCTCTCGGATTTCTCGCTCACTCAGAAACCTTACGGGAAATTCATCGCTAACATAGGCATCGAGGTCGCCGCATCTAATGTTCCATTCGTTATCTCTCTCCGCGCCGACAACTGTGACCGGCAGGGCCTCCGCCCGACAGTTTCGGAGGAATGCTCGAAGGTCATCGTGATTCAGCGCGATGCGATCGACAAAAACGAATGTCCGCTTACCAGTCAGCGCATGTATTTCGCGGCACGCCTCAAAGCGTAAAGACCCGCCAGGCTTAAGAAACAAGACGAGCTTGTCAAATTCGTACGCCGCCTCCCAGGCAATGCGCTTTAGGCTAACGGTCTTGCCGTTGCCAGCGGGACCCTTCAGGACGTAAAAGTCCGCCCGTGACGATCTCTGCTCTTCTTCGAGCAGAAGCGCATCCACCAAGACAGTCTCGACGACTCCCCTCTTCGCGTCAAGATTCTGAGCAATGCAACCCCAGCCTGTGTCATAGCCGCGGTAAAAATCGCTAGGAGATTGAGTGTTGATCGGCATTCCCGAGCGGACGTGGTCTACGTCGTCGCAAAGAAAGGATTGAAGCTGAGCACTCTCGGTCGGACGCGAGACCCGGTAATGTTTGCTCAGCGATGACTCACCGCCAGCGATGGTTCGCGGCAATGTTCGCTGCACTTTCGAAATTGCAGTATCCAGGGCGCCCAGAAAGTCTGCGAAAGCTGTTCGAATTGGGATGACTCTCTGCCGCGTCCAGTACCGAGCCTCAATTTCATCTAAGTCCGGAGCAACGGCGAAGTAGGCAGGACGATTTAGCTTTTCATCGGATAGGTCAAACAGAATCGCCTGGATATGTGGATCGCTCACCGAGTACCCACAGAAAACAAACGGAAACTCGCGTCCCCAGTCTCTCATTCTCTCGAACAATCGGCTTCGACCCTGATACCACTTGGCGTACTGCTCCGCGGCCAGGATGAACGGGACGTCATGGTCCTGTGCGTGCGCTATGCAGCCATGAAGCTTCACGTATTCGAGCGGAAATGAATATTTCTTAGCCTCCGTTTCAACGAACTGACCGTTTTTGTAGAAGGGGATCAGCTGCTGTAGCCTGTCGGGAGCTTGATCGTAAGCATCCTCGATGATCAGGTCCAGGTTCGTTGTGACGATCGCGTGCCAGCGGAAACTCGGAATCAATTTATGGAACGGCGCGGCCTTGAAATCTTTCAACACTTGCGCGACGAACAGCTGAACGTGGCCAATGCTTGTTTCGCTGATGGCGAGCTCGGTAGCTTGCGAAAGCGCATGGTCCTTCAGCTTCCCACCTAGAAATTGGTCACAGATCATGTCGCGCAGCTCTGTGCCAGAGGGAATCTGAGCGCCTCGCGGGTGAAGGGCGCCTTTGCTTGCGCCCGCGCCCAAGAAGAGCACCGCGCGTTGCTCGGAGACTGCGGTTACTAGAGCTGCGGGAATTTCGAAGGCCATAGAGTTGCTAAATGCCTCGTGCGCGGCACGAGGAAAATTGAAGACCCGCCGCTCAAGCTCGGTGGAGAGCGATCGGGTTCACGCCTCGCAGCGAAAGCCTCTCCGGAACGAACGGCCAAAGTAGAGCCAAAGTAACGCCGTCCTCCACCGCATCTCGCGCTTGACATCCTTCGCGCTCCGAGCGAAACCGCCCAGGCATGACGCGCGCCTGTGAATGCCGGGGGCGGGAGTCGAACCCGCACGGGAGCTACCTCCCAGAGGATTTTAAGTCCTCTGTGTCTACCATTCCACCACCCCGGCGGGCGCCCCCCGAGTCGTCATCGCCGCCTAAAGCCCGCGGTAATGGACACCTTACGAACGCGTGCCGGCCGCCGCTGGCGCGCTCGGTAATGCCCCCACGCCCGGGTCGTTAATCTCTGCTCGCGCGCGGGCGCCACGGTCCTTTATTAAGGCGCAGGGTCTGTCCGGGCGCAAGCGAGCCGGATGCGGGCGCGCTGGCCTGCCGCTCGCCGCGCTGGCGCCACCCTCCCGCAACCGGGCGAGGGGCAGGCGGGAGCTTTGTGTGCCCGCTTCGGCTGCCGGAAGAGAGAGGCAGGCCGGGCGCGGCAGGCCGATACGCCGTGGGGGGGGCCCGGCAGGAAGCCAGCCAGCGGGATGGTTTCCGAGGCCCGGGACGGCCAGAATGGTCTTCACCGTGGACCGGCAGGTGAAAGAAATCGGAACCCTCGTCGAGTACCTCGACGGCCAGCGGCTGCGCACCGCCCTGGTCGTCGGCGAACAGGACGGACAGCTCAGAGTGCGCGAGCACGGCCTGGGCGACAAGCTCATCGCCCGCGAACTGGTCGTCCTACGCCATCGGGAAAAACTCGACGACCCGGCAAAACTGGCCGAGGTGGTGGCCGCGCTCAAACAGGAACGCGCCCGCCTGGCCGCCGAGTTCGAGGTCGCCCTTCTCTGGGAGGTGGTCGAGGAGCAGGGCAGGGCCTTTGGGGTCGAGGAGCTAGCCGGGATTTTCTTTGGGACCGCCTCGACCGCCGCCTGCGCCGTAGTCTTCGAGCTGCTGCTGAGCGACCGGGTCTACTTCGTGCGCCGCCATCTCGAGTTTCGCGCCCGCAGCCGCGAGCAGGTGGAGCGGCTCAAGCTGCAGGAGCAGCGCGTCCGACTGCGCAGCGAAGAGGGCCGGCGCAAGGCCGAGCTTTTGCGCGCGGCCCTGGCCGGTGAACCCTTGCCGCCCAACGACGAGAACCTTACCGCGCTGGCCGCGGCGCTGCACCGCTACCTCGAAAACCCCTTCAGCCGAAACTCAGAACTAACCGCGCTCCTTTCCCAGGCGATGCCGGAAGTCGATCCCGCCGAAGTCGCCTTCGAAGTCCTCGACCGCCTGGGTGTGCCGCTGCCCGGCCCGCGTTTTGCGGTTATCCGGGGGCTTAAGACACAGTTCGACGCCGAGGCCGAGCTCGAGGCCGCAACGGTCGTTCCCGGACCCAGGCCGCCCCTCGACGCAGCGCTCGCCGTGACTATCGATGACGACGAAACCCTGGAAGTTGACGACGCGCTCAGCCTTGAACCTCTGGACGGCGGCCGGATGAGGGTCCGTGTGCTCATCGCCCTGGTGGCCGACTTCGTGGCGCGCGACGGAGCGATGGACCGGCAAGCGCTGGCACGGGCCACTTCGGTCTACCTGCCTGAGACAACGATCCGGATGCTGCCCGAGGAGGTCTCCTGCAACCGGGCAAGCCTGCGCGCCGGCGCCGAACGGCCGGTGCTCGTCACCGAGGTGGTCCTGGAGCCAGACGGCGCGATAGCGCAGTGCGCGGTCTACCCGGCGCGGATTAGCGTGGGCGCGCGCCTTAGCTACGACCGGGCCGACCTGCTGCTGGCCGGCGACGATCCGGGCGACGACCTGACGCGGATGCTCAAGCGGCTGGCGCAAGCCGCCGCCACCCTGCGTGCACGGCGCCAGCAGGCCGGAGCGACCGCCGTTTCCCGGCGCGAGCCCAAGGTGCGAGTCGTCGAGGGCCGGGTCGAGGTGACGATAATCGACCCCGCCTCTCCTAGCCGCACCCTGGTGGCGGAAATGATGGTGCTAAGCAACTTCGTGGCGGCACGCTTTGCCACCGAACAGAAGCTGCCGCTCATCTATAGGACTCAGCCGGCGGCGGGCCGAGAACCTGCCCCGATGCGGGCCAGGCTTTCCCTTTACCCGGAGCCACACGCGGGGCTGGGATTGCCCTGCTACACCCAGGTGAGTTCGCCGATTCGGCGCTACGCCGACCTCGCCGTGCAGCGCCAGCTTCTCTGCGCGCTCGCCGCAGCCGGCTCCCGGCTTTACCGCAGCGAGGAGCTCCTGGCAATGATCGCCACGGCCGAGGCGGCCGAGGCCGAGGCCAAGGAGCTTGAACGGCGCGCCCGACGCTACTGGATACTGCGTCGGCTCGAGCAGGAGCCGGCCGACCGCCCGATGCCGGCAATTGTGAGCCGCGACGGCGTTGGCGCCGAACTCGAAGCTTTTGCCGTGCGCGGCGCGCTGGTCGGTGCACCCAACGTGACCGCCGGCACGCCTGTCCTGGTGCGCTTGGCCAGGATCGATCCGCTGCGCGGTACGCTGACGCTCGAATACCGGCAGACCTTGTCCCCGGGCGCCTGCGGCCAGCGGCGCTAGCGCCGCCGCCTCCTCGGCTTGCGCCGGCGCACCGCCACGCCCGCTCGCGGCGCAAGGCCCTGCGCGCCGGCGCGGCGTCTTTACCCGGCCAGGCAGCGCCGCCCTAAGGTTTACGAGGCCGGGAAATTGTCCTGGCCCAGACGCCATCGGTCGATCGATTCCACGTTGAAGCGCCAGTCGCTTCCCACCTTGAAGGCGGGTAGCGCACCGCGCTTGAGTTGGCGGTAGACCGTCGAAGGATGCACCTTCAGATAGTCGGACAGCTCCTTGACCGTCATCACCCGGCTGCTTTCTCCATTCATTGACCGGCCTCCCATACGTCAAGTCGTTATGAGTTAAGATAAGCAGGCTCGATGGCGAGCTGACGCAAGGACCGTGCCTTTCGTATAGCTAGGGCGAAAACGACCAATCCCCGGCCATTTTCCGCAGAAGCGCTGCCTTAGAAGCAACTCAAAGACAAAACTTTGACACGTTGAGCGAGAGCGAGCGTCAAAGAACGGTCGGACGCAAGACACCCTTTCCCTGCGGCTGGAAGCCAAAACTGCCCATTTCTCCCTCGTCCGGGCCTCAAGACCAAGGCACGCCTTCCGCTTAACGCTTGACGCCACACAGTGCAGAATTGCGTAGCAGGGATGCACAATGGTCAAAGCCGCGAAACCAGCTATCCTCCTGCGCAACGCCGGCAAAGAGCAGCCTTCTCTGGACTTTGAAAGCTGCCTGTGGAGCGCTGGCCTACGGCTGGTCGCCGGCGTAGACGAGGTCGGCATAGGACCGTTGGCCGGCCCGGTGGTTGCCGCTGCGGTCGTCTTTGCGCCGGCCATCGAAATTGCCGGCGTGCGCGACTCAAAGCTGCTCGGCGCCCAAGCCCGCGCCCAGCTTTTCGGCGAAATCATCGGCCGGGCCGTTGCCGTCGGGGTCGGCAGCGCCGATCCCGAGGAGATCGACCGGCGCAACGTTTATCAGGCCGCGCTTGCGGCCAGCGCCAGGGCGGTGCGCGAGCTGGGTTTGGTGCCTCAGCATCTGCTTGTCGACGGCCGGGCAATACCCGGCCTTGCCGTCGAGCAGACCGCCCTGGTGGGAGGTGACCGGCGATGTTTTACGATCGCCGCGGCCTCGATAGTCGCCAAGGTCTTGCGCGACCGACTGATGGAGGGCTACGAGCGCGCGCTGCCCGGCTACGGCTTCGCCCGCCACAAAGGGTACGGTACGCCCGAGCATCTTGCGGCGCTGCGCCGGCTCGGCCCCTCGCCGCTCCATCGCTACTCCTACGCGCCGGTGCAAGCGGTAGCCCGGTGGCGGCGCTGACGGCCGACGCCGCAAAGCCGGGCCGACCGCAGGGGCGTAGAGCTTTGGCACCAACTATCTCTGCCCGCTTGGCGAAGCAGGTGTCACGCCTGCGGGATTCCCGCCGCCTGAGAAAGACCCCGCGGTCGTGCGCGCGCCGGGTGCTGCCGGTGGAAGCGCGCCCGCTGCCAGGAGTCCAGGAGAAAAAAATCTAATGTTCTCCGCCCAAGACAACGGTGCTAGCCTAAAGATTAGGAGGGCGGAAAAATGAACCAGGAACCTGCCCTCGTGGGCGGTGCGTCTCTCCGGCCCGCTTACCCGGGTATCCCCTCCGTCACTGACGGCAGCGGGGCCGTCGTCTGGGTCGAAACCCACGTCAGCCAGGGCGCCTGCGCCTACCCGATAACGCCGTCAACCAACATGGGCGTAGGCTACGCCCAAGCGGTGGCCAACGGAGCGCGCAACCTTTGGGGCGAGCGGCTCGTCTTCATCGAGCCCGAGTCTGAGCACTCTTCCGCCTCGGCGGCCGAGGGTTTCGCCTTGGCGGGAGGGCGCGTCACCAACTTCACTAGCGGTCAGGGGCTCGTGCTGATGAAGGAGGTGCTGTACACGATCTCGGGCAAGCGGCTGCCGGTCGTCTTCCATATCGGAGCTCGCGCTTTGACCAGCCAGTCGCTCAACATTCACGCCGGCCACGACGACGTGATGGCGGTGGCGGACACAGGCTGGGGGATGCTGTTTGCCCGCAACGCGCAGGAGGTAGCCGACCTGGCGCTTATCGCCCGGCGCGCGGCCGAAGAGACGGGCACGCCTTTCTTTAACGTTCAGGACGGCTTTCTCACCACCCATACGCTGGAGAGCGTGCGTTTGCCTGAACCTGAGTTGATGCGCGAGTTTGTGGGGCCTCCCGGCCGGCGGCTTTTGAACCTGATGGACCCGGCGTACGCGATGCAATCCGGCCCGGTGCAGAACCAGGACTCTTACATGAAGGGCAAGATAGCGCAGCGCTGGTTTTACGACCGCGTGGAAACGGCCCTGGTGCGGGCGATGGACGAGTTCTGGGCCGCTAGCGGCCGCCGCTGCGCTCTGGTCGATCCCTACCTCATGGACGGCGCGCAGTACGCTATCGTGGCGATGGGCAGCATGGCGGAGACGGCGATGGCGACCGCGGCCTACATGCGGCGCGAGCGCGCCCTGCCGTGCGGGGTGGTGACCGTCACCAGCTTCCGCCCGTTTCCGGGCCGGCAGCTCGTGGCGGCTCTGCAGCGCTGCCGGCGGGTGGCGGTTATCGAGCGCATGGACAACCCGCTGGCCGAGTCGAATCCGCTCGGGGCCGAGTTGAAAGCGGCCTTCGCCGACGCCTTGCTCGGTCATCCGGGCTATCCCAAGGTTGCCTGCGCGCCGGAGGTTTTCTGCGGCTGCGCCGGGCTGGGCGGGCGCGATGTGCGCCCGGGCGACTTGGTTGCAGCCTTCGACAACCTCGTTGCGGGCGCCAAGCGTTACTTCGTTTTGGGTATCGACCATCCGGCGGCGCTCGAGCGCCGGTCCGACCCCGACGTTCGGCCGCCCGGGGCGTTTAGCATGCGCGGCTACTCGGTGGGTGGCTACGGCTCGGTGACCACCAACCGGATGATTGCCTCGCTGGTGGCCGAGATGCTGGGACTCAACGTTCAGGCCTTTCCGCTCTACGGCTCGGAGAAAAAAGGGCTGCCGACCAATTACTTCCTGACGGCCGCGGCCGAACCGATGCGCGCTCATTGCGAACTGGAGCATGTCGAGTTCGTACCGCTCAACAATGTCAACGCCTTTGCCCTGGGCAACCCGCTGGGCGGCATCGCGCGCCACGGCGCGGTCTTCGTCCAGACCTCCGAGACCGAGCCGCAGCGGGTGTGGCAGGGAGTTCCCGGCTACGCGCGGCGGATAATCAGGGAAAAAGAACTGCGCGTGCTCTACCTGGACGCGGCCCGGATCGCGGCCGAGGTCTCCAGCCGGCGCGACCTGCAGGTCCGGATGCAGGGCGTGGTGCTGCTCGGCGTGTTCCTGCGCTCGATGCCGTACTTGCGCGAGCACGCAATGGCGGAAGACGAACTGTTCGGGCGGGTGGAGAAAGCCGTCCGCCACTACTTCGGACGCCAGGGCGAACAGGTCGTCAAAGACAACATGGTGTGCGTGCGCCGGGGCTTCGACGAACTCAAAGAGGTGCCGCCGGCGCTAATCATGCGCGAAACCGGAGCGGACGCGCTGGCACCGGCGGCCGGGGAGTAAATCGCCATGGCTTCGCAACTGAAGGAGCCGCCCTCCAACACGACAGAAAAAAAGACCCTCGGTGAAAGCGAGGCCCTGAACCCGCAGGAACTCGGCCTCACCTCCGAGCTGGACCCCTTCCCGGCCGATCCCGAGCAGTACAACGCCGACTTCAACCGGCGCATAATCGGCGCTTACGCCAACCACCAGGGCGCCACCGGGCTGCCGGCTGACCCGGGCACCGCGCGCTCGCTTATCCCGCCCGGGACCGCGGCGATGCGCGACTTCTCGTACGTCGGCACCGAACTGCCGGAACTGGTCGAGGGCGCCTGCGTCGGATGCATGGAGTGTGTCACCGAGTGCCCGGATTGCGCGATCCTGGCCGCGGTCGTCGAGGCGCCGGCGCTGGACACGGCGCTCGCGGGCGTGGCGGAGCCCGGCGAGCGCGGCTGGCTGCAAAGGCAGTGGACCTGGACCACGAAATATGGCGACGCGGTAACAAAGCGCGGCGAAAAGCCCGGCCTGTTCGGCCTCTTCGTCGACCCCACCAAGTGCAAGGGCTGCGGCGAGTGCGTCACCGCCTGCGGCGAGCATAAGGCGCTGCGCATGGTGCCTAAAGATGCCGCCAAGGTCGCGCGCTATCGGCGCGGCTTTGAGTTCTTTCGGCGGATGCCGCCGACTCCGGCGCATTTCATCCGCGACAAGGTGCTGGCCGACATGATGCTGAGTCTGGAGCGCAGCCTGCTCTACGTGGGCGGCGCCGGCTCGTGTCCGGGCTGCGGCGAGGCAACCGCGATCAGGATGATGCTGGCGGCAACCGGTTTCGTCCACGGCTCTGACAGCGTGGCGATCGTGGCCGCCACCGGATGCAACACGGTCTACGGCTCGACCTATCCGTACAATCCGTTCAAGGTGCCGTGGACCAATTCGCTGTTCGAAAACGCCCCCGCCGTCGCCATGGGCACGCGCTTGCGCTGGAACCAGATGGGATGGGGCGCGAAGCGGTTGTGGGTAATCGGTGGTGACGGCGCGCTTTACGATATCGGCTTTGCCTCCTTCAGCCGGATGCTCGCCTCGGGCATGGACATCAAGGTGCTGGTGCTCGATTCGCAGGTCTATTCGAATACCGGCGGGCAGGCCAGCACCGCCAGTTTCACCGCGCAGGACGCCAAAATGTCGCCCTTCGGCACGGAGATCGCCGGCAAACAGGAGCATCGCAAGGAACTCGGCCTGCTCGCCATGATGCACCCCGACACCTTCGTTGCCCAAACCACCTGCGCCCACATCAATCATTTCTACCGCGCGGTGATGCACGCCAATGCCTACCCGGGGCCGGCGGTGGTCAACGTTTACACCACCTGCCAGCCGGAGCACGGAGTGGGCGAGGAGTGCGCGGTGGCGCAGGCGCGGCTGGCGGTCGAGGGGCGCGCCTTTCCGCTTTTTGTCTACGATCCGCGCAAGGGTGAAAAACTCAGCGAGCGGCTCAGTCTGCAGGGAAATCCCAATCCTACCGGCGACTGGACGGTCGACCGGCTGAGCGGAAAGCCCTTTACCTTCATCGATTTCGCCCGCAGCGAGGCGCGCTTTGCCAAGCATTTCGACGGTGACGGCAATCCGTCACCGATGCTGCGCCGCGCCGAAGCCGACCGGCTTGCCGGTTGGCGGCTGCTCCAGGAGTTGGCCGGCGTCCGCTGACGAAGCCGAGCCGCGGGGTGTCGCGCCTGACGGCGGGCGATACTTCGTCGCCGCCCGATGCTGCTGCCGGCCCGGCTGCGGCGGCGCGACAGGCTTCTTGCTCTTCTCCGCGAGGCAAGGGCAAAGACAAGCCGGCGCGGTCCGCCGGCGCTTGGGCTCCTTGATCCGGGGCGAGCGGCGGAGTTTGATCTTACCCGTAGGCGTGGTCGCAAAGGCGGCCAGGCGTTTGGGCCCGCCGAGGAAACGGGTTCTGCTCTGGGTCGCTGCCGGCCCGGCTGCATTGGCAGCCGTTGGCGCCGCAGGCCGCTATGCCGGCGCGAAGGGCGCCGGTAGCCGCCCGCGCATGGCTTGGGCAGCAGTTGCGATCACGGCCTGGAGGCGGCGGCTTAGCGTGCTGCGGTTCTGGTCTTAAGACTGGCCCGGGCCGGCGCTGCGCGCTCTGAGCGGCGTCCCCAGGGCGGCGGTCCGATAAAATGTGGCTTAGGTCGTCGTTGCGGGCTTGGTCGGCTCTTCGCGGATGCCGTCTCGGCCCGCCGCCGCCGGCCCGAGTGCTAGACAGAAGCGAGGAACGCCGATGGCGCTTGAACGAACACGACACGTTGCCGAGCGGACCCTGCTGACCATGGACGAGGCAGGGTTGAGTGATTTTTACCGCCTGATGCTGCTCATCCGGCAGTTCGAGGAGCGCGTGGCCGAGATGTACAGCCGAGGCAAGATAACCGGCTTTTGCCACCTTTACGCCGGCGAGGAAGCGGTGGCGGTTGGCGCAATTCGCGCGCTGTACGACAAGGACTACGTCATCTCGACCTACCGCGAGCACGGCCACTGCCTGGCCAAGGGCGTCTCACCGAGGACTGTGATGGCCGAACTGTTTGGCAAGGCCACCGGCGTCTCGGGCGGCCGGGGCGGCTCGATGCACCTGTTCGACGCGGGGCTGCGCTTCATGGGCGGTTATGCGATCGTAGGCGGCGGGCTGCCGCTGGCGGTGGGGCTGGGTCTGTCGATCGTTTATAAAGAAGAGCCGGAGGTGGTCTGCTGCTTTTTCGGCGACGGCGCGCTGCCGCAAGGGGCCTTTCACGAGAGCCTCAACCTCGCCTCGCTCTGGAAGCTGCCGGTGGTTTTCATCTGCGAGAATAATTTCTACGGCATGGGCACGATGGTGCAGCACGCCATCTGTCGCGAGGAGCTCTACAAGTTTGCCGAATCCTACAAGATGCCCGGCGTACGGGTCGACGGCATGGACGTCTTGGAGGTGCACGGAGCCGCGCTCGAGGCCGTGGCCCGCGCGCGGGAGGGCGACGGACCCTCGCTTATCGAAGCGGTTACCTACCGTTACCGGGGGCACTCGATGTCCGATCCGGCCGAATACCGGCCGCGCCGCGAGGAACGCATCTGGCTGGAGCGGGACCCGATCAAGAGCCTGCGCCGGCGGATGTTGAACGAAAAACGCGGCGACGAAAACCGCCTGCTGGAACTCGAAAAAGAGGTCGCCGCGGTGATTGACGACGCCGTTGCCTTTGCCGAGCAAAGCCCCGAGCCGCCGCTCTCGGAGCTCACCAAACACGTCTACGTCGACTGACCAGGAGCGTTCCCATGGCCGTGATCAGCTACCGCGAGGCGCTCAACCAGGCGCTGCGCGAAGAATTCGACCGCGACGAGCGCATCTTCATCATGGGCGAGGAAGTCGGCAACTTCGGCGGCGCCTTCAAGGTGACCGACGGCCTGCTCGCCGCCTACGGCGCAAAGCGCGTGCGCGACACCCCGATTAGCGAGCTGGCCATCACCGGCGCCGGCGTCGGCGCTGCCATGGGCGGGCTGCGGCCGATTGTCGAGCTGATGACGATAAATTTCGCGCTCCTGGCGATGGACCAGATCGTCAATCATGCCGCCAAAATGCGCTACATGTTCGGCGGCAACGTCCGCGTGCCGCTGGTGATTCGCGCGCCCCAGGGCGCCGGCCACCAGCTCGGCGCTCAGCACAGCCAAAGCCTGGAAGCCTACTTTCTTCACTGTCCGGGGCTCAGGGTGGCTGTCCCGGCCACACCGGCCGATGCCAAAGGGTTGTTAAAGAGCGCGTTGCGCCAGGATGACCCGCTTATCTTTCTCGAGCATGAGTCGCTTTACGGCGTCAAGGGCGACGTTCCCGAGGGCGAATATCTCGTCCCGTTGGGCAAGTCCAACCTGCTGCGCGAGGGCAAGGACGTGACGCTGATTTCCTACTCGAAGTGCGTTTACGACTGCCTGCAAGCCGCCGAAGTGCTCGAGAACGAGGGAATCGACAGCGAGCTAATCGACCTCAGAACGCTCAATCCGCTGGACCTCGGGCCGGTGGTCGAGTCGATTAAGAAAACCGGCAAGGCGGTCCTCGTTTACGAGGGTTGGAAGACCGGGGGCGCCGGGGCCGAGGTGGCGGCGCGGATCTACGAGGCGGTTTTCGACCATCTGGACGCGCCGATACAGCGCGTTGCCACGGCTGACGCGCCGATCGCGTACAATGCCAGGCTGGAGCACGCGGCATTGCCCAGCCCGGCCGAAGTGGTGCGGGCGGTCGAGCGCCTGGTCTAAGCCGCCGGCGGGCTTGGCCGGACGCCGCAGCACGGCACGATAGCGCGCCGCCCAAAGGCCAAGCGCAAGCCAACAGCCAAAAGGCGCGAAAAGAGGTTGTAACATGGCCCGCGAAATCACCATGCCTAAACTCTCCGACACGATGGAAGAGGGAAAAATCCTGCGCTGGCTCAAACATCCCGGCGACACCATCCGCCGGGGCGAGGCGATCGCCGAGGTCGAGACCGACAAGGCCGACATGATTATGGAGGCATTCGACGAAGGCGTCCTCGGCGAGATCGTCCTCAAGGAGGGTGAGAGCGCCAAGGTCGGTGTCGTGATCGCCCGCCTCGGCGAGCCCGGCAAACAGGCAGCGCAGGCCGCGCCGGCGCCGCCTGCCGCCGAAGCGCGGCCCAGGCAGAAAATCGGCGCCGCGCCGGCCCAGAGCTCGGCGCCCGCGCCGCCTGCAGCGGTCCGTGGCGCGCTGGCCGCGGTTCCGCCCAAGCGGACGGCCCAAGGCATTGCGGAGGCGGGCCAGCCGGGCGCAAGCCAAAGCCCCGAGCCTGCGCCGGCCGAGCCGCAGCAAGCTCCCGTGCAGCAGGCACAGGAAGGCGGAGCCGACGGCCTCTCAGGCCTGCCCGAGTTTTACTCCGGCCTTAGCGCGCACAGCAGCGCGGCGCCGACCACGGTCCCCGCGCCGCCGCCGGCCCGCGCGGTGGCGGCCAAGGCCGAGACGGCAACGGCCGCGGCCACGCCGGCCGATGCCGCCAAGTTGAAGGCCTCGCCCTTGGCGCGCCGCGCCGCCGAGGAGGCGGGAATCGATCTTGCGACGGTTCGAGGAACAGGGCCCGACGGCCGGGTTACCAAGCGCGACATTGATAACTTCGTGCGCGAGCAGCAAATGTTTCGCTTTCGCCGATTGATTGCGCCGCGCGAAGGAGCGCTCGGCACCCGCCAGGAACTTACCCCGATGCGCCGCACCATCGCCCAGCGGATGGCCGCCTCGAAACGCGAGATACCTCACTTCTACGTAACCGTGGAAGTCGACATGGAGGAGGCCGTTCGTTTCAAAAGCTCGATCGAGGCCGCCGAGCTGTTCGACGAGGACATCACTTACAACGACATCGTCATTCGCGCCTGCGCGCTGGCGATCTGCCGGCATAGCCGGATGAACGCGAGCTTCGAGGATGAGACCGTGGTTATCCGCCCGCACGTCAACATCGGCGTGGCGGTTGCGGTCGAGGACGGCCTTCTCATTCCCGTCATCAGGGAGTGCGAGCGCCTGAGCCTGCCCGAGATCGCCCGCATCTCCCATCGGCTCGTTGGCAAGGCGGGGCGCGGCGGTTACACCGCCGATGAGCTTTCCGGCGGCACTTTTACCATATCGAACATGGGCATGCTCGGGATCGAGCATTTCGCCGCGGTGATCAATCCGCCCCAGGCCGCCATCCTGGCGGTTAGCGCGATCAAAGAAAGGCCGGTGGTCCGCAACAGCCGCATCGTCGTCGGCCGTACGATGATGGTTACGGTTTCGTGCGACCATCGGGTGATCGACGGTGTGGTGGCGGGCCGTTTTCTCCAGGAGCTCAAGCGGTTCCTCGAAAATCCCGCAAGCCTCCTCGTGTAGCATCGAGCCGCATCGCAGGCGCGCGGGGAGCAAGCCGCACGGGGCGCCCGCCCAAGGCCCGGCCGCGCCGGACGCCGGGCCGGCGGGATGCAAAGCGCGCGGCCGGCGCGTGACACTGGAGGGTAGAGGAGAGCAGGACGCGAAGTCATGGCTGACAAGCCGCATTACGACTTGGTGGTGATTGGCGCCGGCCCGGGCGGCTACGTCGCTGCCATTCGAGCAAGCCAACTCAAGATGAAGGTTGCGGTCGTCGAGCGCGACCAGCCGGGCGGCGTCTGCCTCAACTGGGGATGTATCCCCTCGAAGGCGCTGCTCCATTCGGCCGAAACGATGGAGACGATTCGTTCCGCCCAGTCCGAGCACGGGATCGAGGTGGGCGAAATCAGGGTCGATTTTAAGCGGATCATTGCCCGCAGCCGGGCCGCGGCCGACAAGCTCTCGCGCGGCGTGCGCTACCTGCTTCGCAAAAACGGGGTCGAGCTTTACGAGGCCGGCGCCGCCCTGGCCGGGCCGCGCACCGTGGCGCTGGCGCCGGCCGCGGGCAAGGCGCCGCCGAGCGTCGCCGCGTTGGAAGCCGAACGCATTCTGATTGCCACCGGATCGGACGAAATGCTGCTTCCCGGCATGCAGCCCGGACAGGGGCTGCTGACCAGCCGGGAAGCGCTGGTCCGCGAGGAGCTGCCGCAGAGTATGCTGGTCATTGGCGGCGGGGCCGTGGGGCTCGAGTTTGCCTACTTCTACCAGGCTTTCGGCAGCCGGGTAACGGTGGCTGAAATGCAGCCGCAGCTCCTCCCCGGTGCCGACGCCGAGGTGGCCGAAGAACTCAGACGCGCTTTCGTTAAGCGCGGAGTTTCGGTCCTGCTCGGCCACGCCTGCCGGTCGGTTGAGCGGACAGCCGGCGGATGGGCGGTGGATCTCGAGGGCAAGGACGGGATGCGTCGAGTCGAGGCGCAGGCGGTGCTGGTGGCCGTCGGACGCGTACCGCTTACCGGGGGCCTTGGGCTTGAGAGCGCCGGAGTCGAAGTTGACGGGCGCGGGTTCGTCAAAATCGACGATGGCTTTCGCACTGCCTGTCCGAGCGTTTATGCCATCGGCGATGTCGCCCGTCCTCCGCTCTTGGCGCACAAGGCCTCGGCCGAAGGGATTGCCGCGGTCGAAATCATGGCGGGCGTCCGCGCGCCCGGCTTTGACCTAAACGCGGTCGCGGCCTGCATTTACTGTGAGCCGGAGGTAGCGATGGTGGGTTTCAGCGAGGCCCAGGCGCGCGCCCAGGGAATCGAGGTCAAGGTGGGCAAAATCCCGTTCCGCGCGATCGGCAAGGCGGTGGCCGTAAACCAGGTCGAGGGCTTCGTCAAGCTGGTGGCGAGCAAGCCTTACGGCGAGGTGGTCGGCTGCCAGATCGTCGGACGCCATGCCACAGACCTTATCTCCGAGATCGTGCTTGGACGCAGCCTCGAAATGACGACCGCCGAACTCGGCAAAGCGGTGCATCCCCATCCCACGCTTTCCGAAGGGCTGATGGAGGCGGCGCTGGCGGTCGACGGCGAGGCGATCAATTTTTGACGCCATGGAGCAAGCGGCACAGGCAGCGCCGACGCTAAGGATTGCGCGGCTCGCAACGGTCGAGTATTCGCGGGCGCTTGCGCTGCAGGAGGGACTGGCCGCGGCGCGGGCGCGCGGCGCAGTGCCGGACACGCTGCTGCTGCTCGAGCATCCGTCGGTGTTTACCCTGGGTCGGGGCGCCGACGCGCGCTACCTGCTTAACCCGCCCAGGGAAGTACCGGTCTACCGAGTTTCGCGCGGAGGGCAAGTGACCTACCACGGGCCGGGCCAACTGGTCGGCTACCCCATAGTTAAGCTTGAGGGCAGGGCGCGGGACGTTCACGATTACCTGCGCTGCCTGGAGCAGGTCATGATCGACGCGCTCCTGCAGTGCGGCATCGCCGCAGGCCGGCGTCCCGGACTGACCGGGGTGTGGGTTGAGGAGCGCAAAGTGGGTTCGATTGGGGTGGGGCTGCGCCGCTGGGTAACGATGCACGGATTTGCTCTGAACGTTGCCACCGACGGACGCTTCTTCGAGACCATCGTGCCGTGCGGAATCGCCGGCTGTCGGATGACCTCGGTAGCTGCCGAGGGGCGTGCCGACCTTGGCGTGACGGAAATGGCGGCTTTCATCGAGCGGTCTTTCACCACGGTCTTTAGCTACCGCCAGGTGGTGACCGTCGAGGCGAATGAGCTCTGGACCGCGTCGCGGGAGTTTTCGCTGCCGGCCCGGGAGGCAAGCGGTCCAGACCCAGGACTAGGAGCGGTTTGCCAATGTTAGCTGCGCGCAGGCATCCCGAATGGATCAAGGTGCGAGCTCCGGGCTCTGCGCAGTACCTGGAGACCAAGGCGCTTTTGCGGGAACTTAAGCTGCACACGGTGTGCGAAGAGGCCTGCTGTCCGAACATCGGCGAATGCTTTTTCCATCGCGTCGCGACCTTCATGCTGATGGGCGACGTCTGCACGCGCAACTGCCCTTACTGCGCGGTGGCGCACGGCAAGGCAAAGCCGCTCGACCCTGAGGAGCCGATGCGGGTGGCGCGCGCCGCGGCGCGGCTTAAGCTTGCCCATGTCGTGGTCACCTCGGTGGACCGGGACGACCTGGCCGACGGCGGAGCGGCCCATTTTGCAGCCACGGCGCGCGCGATAAAATCGCTGGCTCCGGCGGCCCGGGTCGAGGTCCTGGTGCCGGACTTCAAGGGCGTTGCCGCGAGCGTGGATACCGTGGTGAACGCGCCGATCGACGTTTACAACCATAACGTCGAAACGGTGCCGAGCCTCTACCGCACCGCTCGCCCGGGAGGCCGCTACGAACGCTCGCTGGCGGTGCTCGAGCGCGCCCGGCGCGAAGCCGCCCGGCTGGGCCGTCCGCTTTTCACCAAGACCGGCATTATGCTCGGGCTGGGCGAGAAACGCGGCGAGCTGCTGGCCGTCCTGCGCGACCTGCGCGCGGTTGAATGCGACATCCTGACTCTTGGCCAGTATCTCAGGCCGACCAAGGAGCACCTGCCGGTGGCGCGCTACCTGGCGCCGCAGGAGTTCGACGAACTGAAGGAGGCGGCGCTGGCGCTCGGTTTTCGCCACGTGGAGTCCGGGCCGCTGGTCCGAAGCTCCTACCACGCCTGGAAGCAGGTGAACTGAAGGTCGAGAGAGATGCCCCGGTCTTGGCTGGGGACGGCTTGCGCCTGCTTGTCGTCGCGCCCGCCGCGTTGTCGGCGCCGCCGCCTGTGGCCGCAGGCGGCCGCTTGGAAGGCTACCAGTTCGATTCCTTGATTTGACTCAGTTGGTGACGCCGGGTCTGCATGTAGACGTCTTGCACTGCGCCGTACAGGTCCACGGCGTAGCGGTCGGCGTTCTCGAACTGGTCGGGATGGAGCGACCGGTAATTGACCGCGCCGATCGCGTAGTAGCCGCTGTCGGCAGGCAGCCAGACGTACCACGGGGTGAGCCAGTCGAGCGGGTTCATCACGCCGTCGACGATGAGGCCCGCGGTGTCGCGCACCGTCGAGGGACCAAAAAACGGCAGCATCAGGTACGGCCCGGCGCCGACCCCGTAGCGCCCGAGCGTAAGTCCGAAGTCGTCGTTGTATTCCTTTAAGCCGAACCAGCTATCGGCAACATCGAAAAAGCCCGCCACGCCGACCGTGCTGTTGATTACGAAACGGCCGAGTTCGGTGCCGGCCTCCTTGAAGCGAAGCTGGAAGAGATTGTTCATCAGGCGCGGCACGATGTTGGTATTGTCGAGAAAGTGACCGACCGCGCGCCGCGCCGGCACCGGCACCACGGCCAAATAGAAGCGGGCCACCGGGCTGACGACGTAGCGGTCGAGGTCGAGGTTAAACGTTAAGAGCCTCTCGTTGACCGGCTCGAGCGGGTCGCTGTAGCCCTGCTCGGCCGCAAGCGGAGGCGCTGCCAGCGCCTGTCCGCCAAGCGCCGGCAGCACGATGAGCGCCAGCGTCGTTGCCAGGGTCGCCAGAATTCCCTTTGCGCGCACCTTAGGCTTTTCCCCCGATTTGCGGCGTTCGTGCGGCGCTTGGGCGACGCCGATACGCGCCACAAGCCATCCTACCACTACCCGGCGGGCGTGTCGCCCCCCCCCTTGGGTTGCTGACCGGCGGCGCGCAAGGGGTTACTCCGCGAGCGAGTTCCTGAGTTCCTGCTGTTTGCGCCGTAGGATGCTTAGGAGCTTGTCGAAGCCGTCGTTGTTGATCACCCGGTTAAACTGGTTCCTGTAGTTGGCGATGATGCTTATGGCGTCGACCGTAACGTCATAAATCTTCCAGTCGCTTCCCTCGCGTCTTAGCAGGTAATCGACGCGGATGGGTTGCGCTCCTTCCTTGAGCACGCGGCTTACGACCTTCACCCGGCCGGGTTCCTGGGTGGTTGCGTCGTCTACCGCGATCTCCTGGCCGGTGTAATCGTTTATTCGGCTGAGGTAGGCGTTTTCCATGAACGCGGTGAAGAGCTGCGCGAACTCGTCGCGCTGGGCCGGCGAAAGCTCGCGCCAGTGGTAGCCCAGGGCCGAGCGCGCCATGTAGCGGAAGTCGAAGTTCGGCTCGATGATTTCAAGCAGGCGCTTTCGCCGCTGGCTGACCGGCGTCGCTTTGTCGCGCAGGATGGGTAGCACGCGGCTGATGACCGAACTGACCTCCTGACGCGGGTCAGGCGCGGCAGACTCGGCGCTGAAGACGGCGCTACCCGGGCCGGCAAGCAGGGCTGCGGCCAGCGCAAGCAGCGCGAAAACGCCGCAATTGGCCTGCCCGCGCCGCGCGCGGGCGGCTGCGGCGGGCCTGAATCGACACCTCTTTGCTGCATCTGCAGGGCGGTTCATCGTTGGCTCACAACTTAGCGCAGTTCCTTCGAGCGGGCAGGATGGCCCGAGGAATTCGAGCTGTTGATAAGTTGTCCAATCGCGTCTTCCAGAACGAAAGCCGACTGGGTGTTGCGGATAACGCCGCCGTTGGACAGCATCCGTGAACTCGGGCCAAGCTGGATCGATACGTACTTGTCGCCGATGATGCCGCTGGTCTTGATGCCCGCAATCGCGTCGGCGTCGACCGCGACGCCGACGGCAAGCCGTAGGGCCACCTGCGCGCGGTTGTTGACGAGCCTGACCCCGCTGACTTTGCCCACCTTGACGCCGGCAATCTCGACCGCATCTCCGTTTTTGAGGCCGGAGACGTCGTCAAAACCGGCGTAAATCGTATAGCCCGGCGAGGAAAAAAAATCGACCCGCCCCAGCCGGACGGAAAGGTAAATGAGCGCGGCGATGCCCAGCAGGCTGAAGACGCCTGCGAGAAGTTTCGTTGTGGGACTTGCGTACATAAACCAACCGCGCCCGCTCGCCAATCTCCCGCGTGCGCGCCCTTATGCGCCGGCCCGCCTCAACGGACGACGACTGCCACTTTTCGCTCCTCGGCCCCACGCCCGGCAACGAAGGCCTCGAAGACCTCGTCGCGGGCCGCGCTCAGCTCGGCCGCCGTCCCAAAACATCTTATCCGTCCCTGGTGCATCAGGGCCACCCGATCGGAAATCCCGAAGACGTGAGGGACATCATGGCTGACCAGCACCACGGTGAGCTGGTGCTGCTGCTGGGTGCGCCGGATGAGTTCGTGGATGCTGCCGATGCGGGTCGGGTCGAGGCCGGTGGTCGGCTCGTCGAGCATCAAGATGCCCGGCCGGCCGATTAGCGCGCGGGCGAGCGCAGCGCGCCGCTGCATGCCGCCGCTTAACTCGGAAGGGTATTTGTCCTCCATGCCGTCCAGCCCGACTTCCGCCAGCATGGCGTGCACCCGCGGCGCGATTTCGGAGCGCGTAAGCCGGCTCTTTTCCACCAGCGGGAAAGCGACGTTTTCAAAGACCGTCAGCGAATCGAAAAGCGCCCCGCCCTGGAAGAGCATCCCGAAGCGGGCCCGTACCGCGTCCAGCCGCCGGCTGCCGAGCCGCGTCACGTCGAGACCCTCGATCAGAATCCGCCCCGAGTCGGGACGCAGCAGAAGATTGAGGTGCTTGAGCAAGACCGTCTTGCCGCATCCGCTCGGCCCGATGATCGTGGTTATCAGCCCCCGCGCAAAGTGTGCTGTCACGCCGGCCAACACCTGCTGGCTGCCGAAGCTGCGGCGCAGGTCGAATATGTCGATCGCGTTGGCCGCGCCGTCGCCCGGCTGAACCGCGGCCTGGGAAATGCCCGTTTGTGCGGCGCTCGGCATGGCTTTCACAACAGCAGCGAGGTCAGCAAATAGTCCCAGGCCAGGATCAGAACGCTCGACAGCACCACGGCTTCGGTCGTCGCGCGGCTCACCCCGGTGGCCATCCGCGCGGCGTTGAACCCCTTGTAACAGCAGACCCAGGTGACCACCAGCCCGAAAACCAGGGCCTTGTAGACGCCGCCGGCGATATCCTGGGCGCGCAGGTTGGAGGCGATGCCGTGCAGGTAGCTCGATCCCGGCGCGCCCATCAGACCGACCCCGACAAGGTAGCCGCCCCAGATGCCAACCACGTCAAAGAGCGAGGTCAGCAGCGGCAGGCTCACCACGCCCGCCAGCAGGCGCGGCGAAACCAGGTACTGCACCGGGTTGATGGCCATCACGGCCAGCGCGTCGATCTGTTCGGTGGCCTGCATCGCGCCCAACTCGGCCGCCATCGCCGAGCCGGCGCGCGCCGCGACCATCAGGGCCGACAGCACCGGCCCCAACTCGCGCACCAGCACCAGCGCCACCACCGTGCCGAGCGCGCCCTCCGAGCCGAAGCGCCGAAGCGTGTTGTATCCCTGCAGCCCGAGCACCATCCCGGTGAAAGCGCCGATCAGCAGAATCAACAGCAGCGAGTCGGCGCCGATAATTCGGACCTGTCGCAAGGCCAGCCGCGGCTTGAAGGGGGGTACCAGCAGGTAAAGCGCCGCCTGGAAAAGAAACAGGACAAAATCACCCAGCGAGGCTATCCCCTCCACAACCAGCCCGCCCCAGCGCTCAATCGCCCAAACTATTGTCATCTTCGGGCGCAGCCTAACACGATCCGGTGCGCGGGCGGACAAGCCTCATCGGGCTTCGCCAGCGTTCGTCGGTCCCGACCAGTTCAGCCAGATCGTCCGCCACGTCCACATCGAGCGCCGGCCCGACCAGTCTAAGCGATATGCAGGCTAGACCGCGCCGCTCGCACTCGCGCAGGTGGCGTACCAGGCTTGCGGTACCGAAGCGGGCGGGGATTGCGTCGGGCGGCCGGCGTGCCAGTACGTTGGTTCCCGACAGGTCGCGCGACGGCACCAGGACGACTCCTTGCGGCACGGGCAGCGCTTCGAGCACGGCGTCGAGGTCGGCGCCCGAGACCAGCGGCAGATCGGAAAGCACCGTGCAAAGCGCGTCCGCGCCGCGAGCTATGAGTTCTGCGGTCGCCGTTCGCACCGCGCGGTTGAGCCCTCGCTCCTCGCCTTCGTCGAGAGCAAGCGCTCCTCCCTGGCGCGCGGCCTCGAGCAACTCCGGGTCGGAACTCACCACCGCCACTGCCTGCGCCCGACTGGAGTCCAGGGCTGCCTTCAGCACGTTGTCGAACATCGCGCGCGCCAAAGCGCGACGCGCCTGGGGCGCCAGTACCGGCGCGAGCCGGCTCTTGGCCGACTCCAGCCGCTTGGCAGCAACGAGAATCGCCAGCATCGCGTCCTTTTATACCGCACCTTTAAGCGCTCGCCAACGACCTTGCACGCCCGGTGCGGCCTCGGGCGGTCTTTAGCAGGTCCTACGGGTTTTCGTCCGGCTAGCAGTCGGGGATGCCGCAACCGGCGTCCGCGGCGCTCAGGGCCTGGCTTATGCTGCCGCCGGACGCCCGTTCCCGGTAGGTGCTTGACCGGTGTTCGAGGCGGCTCCAAACTAGCGATACGCGAATCGACGGCTTCGACAAGCGCGCCGCGTGGGCTGGCGGCCGGGTCTCAAAATGCGAACGGGGCGGTCGGTGAACTTGTGGAGTGCTGGGCAGCGGATGTACGCAGAGATTCGGCGAACAGGGCCAACGGTCCGGCCTGACGGCCGATCATGGACGGGCAGGTCGGGGCGGCTCGCCGCGGCGGCGGTTGCGCTTCTGCTTTTCGGCGCGTGCCATCGGGAATCGGTCGAGAGCTATCTTGCCGCCGGCAGCGCCGCGACACAGCAAAGCCGCCTTGAGGAAGCCCAGCGCAATTACGAACGGGCAATCCGCATCGCCCCCGACGATCCGCGGGCTCACCTGAAGCTTGGCGATCTCTACCTGATGGAGCGCAAGCTTGGTCCGGCAAAGCTGGAGCTCATGCGGGTGCTGGAGTTGGAGCCCGGCAACGCCCCCGCCCACCTGGCGCTGGCTCGTGTCTACGCTTCCCAGGGAGAGTTGGGATCGGCGGAGGAGCAGAACCGGGCCGCGGTGGCGCTCAGGCCTTCCGAGCCGCGCTACTACCTTGCGCTCGGCGCGGTGCTGGAGCGGGAAGGCAAGACGGCGGAGTCGGAGAGCGCGTTTCGCACCGCGATCGGCCTTCGGCCGCGCGACGCCCGGGCACATCTGGCCCTGGCCGAGCTGCTGCGCGCCGAGCCGGGCGGCGCGGCCAAGGCCGAGAGCGAGTATGCGCAGGTGAGGGCCCTCGATCCGGGATTGCTGCCTGCGCCGGCGCCGAGCGCTTCACCCGCTGCCAGTGCCGCGCCCGTGCCGCCGCAAGCTGGCGCGGCCAGCGGCGCCGCGCCCCCGTTTCGGCCCATCCGCCGGCGTTTCCTGCTGACCCGCAATGCGGCGGTGCGGGAAGCGCCCGACGGCTCCTCGCGCGTGCTGGGCAGGGTCCGCAAAGGGCGCCGGGTCCAGGTGACCGGGATTACCGGAGACTGGCTCCAGGTCCGCCTGCGCAGCGGCACGGTCGGCTTCATACCGGTTAGCGCCGCCGAGTAGGGCTGCGCTCACCGTGGCGCCGGGGCCGACGCCGGCCGTCCACGGACGCGCCAGGGCGGCTTTGCACGACTGGCCGGACCAAGCAGGCCGGGCAACTCGTCCACGTAGCCGACGCCGCGGCGTACAGCGAGTTGCAGCAGTTGGATCAAGAGCAGCGCCGTAAGCTGCGCGTCGGGCAGGGCGCGATGGCGCTGCTCGACCGGCAGCGACAGATGGCGCGCCAGATGGTCGAGGGAATAGCGTCGAGGCCTCGGCTCCGGCAACAGCGCCCGCGCCATCGCAACGGTGCAGACGACAGGGTTGCTAAGCGGCAGATGGAAAAGACGGCCCAATTCCGCCTCGAGAAACCCGAGGTCGAAGCGGGCATGATGGGCAACCAGGACGGCGTCGCCGACGAAGCTTCGAAAAGCCGCCAGTGCTCGCTGGGGTCGAGGCGCCGTCTTAACCATCCGGTTGGTGATCGACGTAAGGGAGGTGATGAAGGGTGAAACGGGTGCCGACGGTCTCACCAGGGTTTGAAAAGCGGTCCCCGGCGTGAACTGCTCGACCCGCTGAGCGCCGATCTCGATGATTCGGCCCGGGCCAGGATTAAGGCCGGTCGTTTCGAGGTCGACGACGACGAAGCTGGCCTCTGAGAGCGGGCGCTTGCGAGCGTCGGGCGCCGCTTTCACGCCCGCGGTTGGGTCGATGGGCTTGGACGGAACCGGCTGGTTAGGACCAAGCATTGGGCAGCCTTGTCCCACGCTAGCACCGGCCTTGGCGAAAGTCTAAAATAAGCACCCTGAGACGGCTTGTTCCCCGGAGAGGGAAAATGGAAAGAGTCGAGTTGAGGCGCGATTGCCAGGGAGTTCAAGTGCCCCTAGGCGGGACCGTTACGCTTGAAAAGGGGCTAGAGGTCTTCGTCACCCAGGCCTTGGGCGGAAGCTTTACGGTAGAGGTGCCGCGCTACGGCGGCCTTTTCCGGATCGCCGGGTCGGACGCCGACGCGCTTGGCAGGAGCGTCGAGCAGGCGCGGGCGGCCGGCGCGGGCCAAACCCTCGAGGCGCTGGTCTGGGAGCAGCTCAAGACCTGCTACGATCCGGAAATACCGGTCAACATCGTGGACCTCGGGCTGGTTTACGGGATGGAACTGGCGCCCTTGCCTGACGGAAACCATCGGGTCGACGTCAAGATGACCCTGACTGCCCAGGGCTGTGGTATGGGAGCATCGATCGCCTACGATGCGCGCGAGAAGCTGATGGCGCTGCCGGGCGTGGCGGAGGCAAACGTCGAACTGGTCTGGGATCCGCCCTGGACTCCGCAGATGATATCGCCCGAGGGACGGGAACGGCTCGGCCTCGACTGACCGTTGAGTTGGCCGTCTGCCGGCGCCGCAAGAGTTGCTCCAGCCACGGCGGGGCCGCGGCCGAAAGAACAGCAAAATCTGAAAACGGCGGCCCGTGGCCGGCCAGAGCAGGCCGGCGACTTGCCAGCGGGCGAGCGCAGGAAGCGTGCTTAGATGTTCGCCATAGTTGAGACCGGGGGAAAACAGTACAAAGTCGCGGTGGGCGACGAGATCGTCGTCGAGCGGCTGGCGGGCGAGGCCGGCGCCCGGGTCGAATTAACCAAGGTACTGGCGATCGGGGGCGAGACCCCTGTCGTTGGAACCCCGCTGGTGGCCGACGCCGCGGTGCGCGCGCGAATTGTCGGGCAGCCGCGGGCCACCAAGGTCGTGGTCTTCAAGAAGAAAAAACGCAAGAACTATCGACGCAAGCGCGGCCATCGCCAGGAACTTACCGTGCTCAGGATCGAAGAGATTAGCCGCAGCGCCTGAGGACAGGCGTCGATCACCATCGGTTCAAAAAAATCCAGGGAGCCGTAAAGTGGCGCACAAAAAAGGTCAAGGCTCAACACGCAACGGACGCGACAGTCCCGGTCAGCGGCGCGGAGTCAAGGTGTATGCCGGCCAGACGGTCCGCGCCGGCAATATCCTGGTGCGGCAACTGGGAACGCGAATCCATCCGGGAGCCAACGTCGGCATGGGGCGCGACTACACCTTGTTCGCGCTGAGCGACGGGGTGGTGAGCTACGAGCGCGGGGGGCGTGACAACCGCACACGGGTCAGTGTCGTGGCGCCGGCGGATTCGGCAGCAGGGCCGCCGCCGGGCTAGCGCAGTCTGGCGGCGGGGCGGTTTGCGAAGCCGCGCCGCGCCAAACGCGGCGCCTCTGAAGCGATCGGCTTGCGGCAGGGGGCTTAGGCCGGGATTGCGGTTCGCCCCGGTGAATGCCGAGGCGTCGTCGCGATGCGCTTTGTGGACCAAGCCAGGGTCTATGTTCGCGCCGGAAAGGGCGGGGACGGTATTGTCGCCTTCATGCGCGAGAAGTTCAGGCCGTTTGGCGGCCCCGCCGGCGGAGACGGCGGCCATGGAGGCGACGTTATCTTTAAGGTGGACGAGGGCTTGTCGACCCTGCTCGATTTTCAATTCCGGCCCCGGATCGCGGCAACCGACGGCGCACCCGGCCGCGGCAAGCAGCAAAACGGGCGCGCCGGGCGCGACGCCATGGTGCGCGTGCCGGCAGGGACGCTGGTCTTCGACGAGGCCTCGGGCGAGTTGGTTGCCGACCTGGTCGAGCCGGGCCGCCAAGCGGTGGTCGCGGCAGGCGGCCGGGGCGGCTTGGGCAACGTCCATTTTGCGTCGTCAACCGTTCAGGCGCCGCGCGTGGCAACCCCCGGCAAGCCGGGCGAAGAACGCTGGCTGCGGCTGGAGCTTAGGCTGATTGCGCAGGCCGGGCTGGTTGGGCCGCCCAACGCTGGCAAGTCAAGCCTGCTGGCCGCGCTGACCGAGGCGCGGCCCAGGGTTGCCAGTTATCCGTTTACCACGGTCAGCCCCAACCTGGGTCGGGTTTTCCTGGCCGAGGAGCGCGGTTTTACCCTGGCCGACATTCCAGGGTTGATCGAGGGGGCGCACCTGGGGCGCGGCCTTGGAATCCGTTTCCTGCGCCACTTGGCGAGAACGCGCGTGCTGGTCTACGTCTTCGACTTAAGCGGCAGGCCGCAGGACGACCTGGAAGCGGTGCGTGCCGAGTTGGCGGCGTTTGATCGGTCGCTTCTTTCCCGGCCGGCAATCGGCGTGCTCAACAAGCTCGACCTGGTGACGGAGAGGGAAGCCCGCCGGACGGCCCGCGAGCTGGAGCGCAAAAGCGGCCTGCGTTTTTTCTCGGTTTCGGCCTTGCGCCGGCGCGGGCTGCAGGCCTTGGTGGGTGAAATCGCCAAGGTCCTGACGGTTGCCGCTTAGCCTTGCGATGGCGCAGGCGCGACTAAAAGAGGCGCTGCTGGCAAACGCGCGCCGCGTCGTCGTAAAGGTCGGCAGCGCCGTGCTCACGCGCGAGCACGGGCTGCGCGCCGAGGTTATGGCGCGGCTGGCAGCCGAGGTCGACGCGCTCTTCAGGACGGGCCGCCAGGTGGTGCTCGTAACCTCGGGCGCGATCGCGGCCGGCAAGGCGCGCCTGGCCGGTCTGGCCCACAGCTCGATGGCGGCGCGGCAGGCGGCGGCGGCGGTCGGCCAGATCGAAGTGATGGCGCTCTGGAGTCGGGGCTTTCGCGCCCGGGGACGGCCGGTCGGACAGCTCCTGCTGACCCATCAGGACCTGGCCGACCGCCGCCGGCGGCGCAACGCCGCAAAGACGCTTGACGCCCTGCTGGAGGCCGGCGTCGTTCCGGTGATCAACGAGAACGATACGGTGGCGGTCGAAGAGATTCGCATGGGCGACAACGACGTGCTGTCGTCCTTGGTGGCCAGCCTGGTACAGGCCCAATTGCTCGTCATTCTGACCGACGTGGCCGGAGTGCTGACCGGCGACCCGCGCCGGCGCTCGGATGCCCGTTTGGTGGCGCTCGTGCCGGACCCGCAGGCCGAGATGCGCGGGCTGGTGGCGCAGAAGGCCGGGCCGTTGGGCAGCGGCGGCATGGCGAGCAAGCTGAAGGCGGCGCGCCAGGCGGCGAAGGCCGGCATCGCGGTGATCATCGCCTGCGGGCTTGAGCCGGGCGTTCTGGGGCGTGTTTTCGATCCGGCGGCGGAGACCGGCACGCTGGTGCTTCCCGCCAACCGGCGGCTGGCCAGCCGCAAGCAGTGGATTGCGTTTGCCTTGCGGCCGGCCGGGGCGCTCGAGCTGGACCGCGGCGCGGCCGACGCGCTGCGCGCCAAGGGGCGCAGCCTTCTTGCCTCGGGCATTCGCGAGGTGCGGGGCGACTTCGGCTGCGGCGATTGCGTCAGCCTGCTCGACCCTCTGGGGGTCGAGTTCGGGCGCGGGCTGGTCAACTACTCGGCGCGAGAATTGGACAGAGTGAAGGGCAGGCAGTCGGCCGAGATAGCGCGCCTGCTCGGCTACAAGGTTGCCGACGAAATCGTTCACCGCGACAACTTCGTGCTGCTGAGCGGCGAGCCATGAGCCTTGAGACCGAGCTGATGGCCGCGCTTGGCCGCGTGCGCCTGGCTGCGCGCCAGCTCGCCCAAGCCGAGCGCGAGCAGAAGGACCGGGCGATGGTCGAGCTGGCGGCGCTGGTGCGCGAGCGGCGCGCCCTGCTGCTCGAGGCCAACGCCGCCGACCTTGAACGTGCGCGCCAGGCGGGCGTCACGCGCGCCTTTCTCGACCGCTTGGCGCTGGATGAAGGCCGCCTCGAGGCGATGGCGCGCGGAGTGGAGGAAATCGCCCGGCTGGCCGACCCGGTGGGCGAGACGATGGCGCGCTGGAAGCGCCCCAACGGACTCGAGATCGTCCAGGTAAGGGTCCCGATCGGGGTGATCGCCGTGATTTTCGAGGCGCGGCCCAACGTGACCATCGACGCCGGAGCGTTGTGTGTCAAAGCCGGCAACGGCGCCGTGCTCAGGGGCGGCAAGGAGGCGCTTGCGACCAACGGGCTGCTGGCCGGGCTGATTGGCGAGTCGCTCGAGCGCGTGGGTCTGAAGCGGGAGGCGGTCTATTTCGTGGCCAATCCCGACCGCGAGGCGGTGCAGCTTCTCAAACGGCATCCCGAGGCGGTGGACGTGATAATTCCACGCGGGGGCGCCGCGCTCAAGGAGGCGCTGCAGCACTCGGCGGTGCCGCTCTTGCCCCATTTCGACGGCATCTGTCACACCTACGTCGACCGGGCGGCCGACCTCGACATGGCGGTCGAGATATGTTTTAACGCCAAGTGCTCCCGGCCCTCGGTCTGCAACGCGATGGAGAATCTGTTGGTTCACGCCGCAGTGGCGCCCCAGTTTCTCGCACGCCTGGCGCCCCGGCTTTCGGCGGCGGGCGTGGAAATCCGCGGATGTCCCAGGACCTGTGCGCTCGTGCCCTACGCGCTGGCGGCGGCCGAGACCGACTGGGACACCGAGTACCTTGACCTCAGGCTGGCGGTCAAAGTGGTCGATTCGCTCGAAGAGGCGATCGCGTTCGTAGCCCGCCACGGCTCGGGACTGGCTGACGCCATCGTAACCGAAGACGCTGCGGCCGCCCGGCGCTTTGAGCGGGAAGTGGACTCGGCGACGGTCTACGTCAACGCCTCGACCCGGTTTACCGACGGCTATGAATTCGGCTTCGGGGCCGAGACCGGTATTTCCACCAACCGGCTGCATGCTCGGGGGCCGATGGGCCTGCGGGAGCTAACCACCTACAAGTATCTGGTCCGCGGCCAGGGACAGGTCAGGCGGTGAGGCCGGACAGGCCGAGCCGCGCCGCCGCGCGGAGAGTCGCATGAGAGTGGGACTGTTCGGCGGCACTTTCAATCCGATTCACCTGGGCCATCTCAGGGCGGCCGAAGAGGTGCGCGAGGCGCTCGGGCTTGACCTGGTCTATTTCACGCCGGCCGCCGTGCCCCCGCATCGCAGCGACGAGGGGCTGGCGCCGGCCAAGCATCGGATGGCGATGGTGAGCCTGGCGGTCAAGGGCAACAGCCACTTCCTGGCCTCGGATGTCGAGCTCAGGCGGCGCGGGCCTTCCTACACCATCGACACGGTGCGGATTCTCAAGACCGGCCTGCGGGTCCCGGGCGAGCTGTTCCTTATCGTGGGCAGCGACGCCTTTGCCGAGTTTCCCGGATGGAAAGACAGCGCAACGCTCGTGCAGCTTTGCCATATCGTGGTACATGGCCGGCCCCGCCCCGAGCAAGGGGGCAGCCAGGTGCCGCTCTCCCTTGTGGTGCTTGAGCGGCTGGGCTATCGTCAGCAGGGTGATGGGTATATTCATCCGAACGGCAAGACCCTGACCTACGTCCCGACGACCCCCATTCCTATCTCCGGCAACCTCATCCGGGAAAACCTGAAGGCCGGCCGATCGATACGGTACCTGCTGCCCTATGAGGTGGTTGACTATATTGAGCGTCACCATATTTACTGAGCCGGCGGTCCGGCGAGGGCGCGACCGTCCGCCCAAGCGCAACCCCGGGCACCCCTCGGAACGGCGGTAGTGGACGCTTATCGCAAGGCGCTGCTCGCGGTTGAAGCGGCGCTCGAAAAAAAGGCGTACGACGTCGTCGTGCTCGAAGTGGAGCACCTGCGGTCAATCGCGGACTTTTTTCTTATTGCTACCGGGCGTTCGGACACCCAGGTCCAGTCGATCGCGCGGGAGATCGAGGAACGGATGGCGCGCGAGCGGCAAAGGCCCCTTTCAACCGAAGGTCTCAGCCTTGGCCATTGGGCGGTGCTCGACTACAACGACGTTGTGATCCATCTGTTTTTCGAGCCGGTGCGGGCGATTTATCGGTTGGAAACCAACTGGGTTGACGCTCGCCGACTCACGCTGCCCGAGCCGTACCGCTCTCTGGCCAAGAGCCTGAGTCTTCGTGCAACCGGGTAAAGCCGCCGGCGCGCCGCTTCCGATTGCCGGAAGCCGCCGCTCCCCAACGCCGCCCAACTTTTCTCGGTTCAGCTCCCAATTCGCATTCCTACTGGCTCCTGCAGAATATAGTTACACAGGCTGGACCCGCTCGGGCGCACTGCGGTCATTCCCGCGCGCGGTGCGCGTTCTTCTTTCCCTCTCCCCTTGGGGAGAGAGGGAAGGGTGAGGGGGGCTGCTGGCGCCACCTCGAGCCTCTGGGTGCGCCCCCCCTCTCCTTGATCCTCTCCCCCGGCGGGGGAGAGGAATGAGGAAAAGGGGTCCGTACCCGACCTCTGTCATTCCCGCGCGG
>JAJYRQ010000038.1 GCA_021794015.1 Deltaproteobacteria bacterium
GCGGTGCGTCCCCCCTCTCCTTGATCCTCTCCCCCGGCGGGGGAGAGGAATCAGGAAAAGGGGATGCGCGACGCGCGAGCCGGCCGCCGCGCAATGGCCGCGCGCGGGGGTGACAAGCAGGAGCCGGACGCCCCACCTCCGCGAAGGTGTGCGCCGGAGAATCTAGACTCCAGGACAGTGCCAGCTTCAAGGCGTCGTCGGATTCCGCCAGCAGTGCGAATATCATGGCGGCCTCAGGCTACGTCCATCTTGCCGGATTATGCCGGAGCCCGGTTAACGCTGTTTTGGGCAATTGGCGGCCGGCGAGTGCTGGCATCGCGAAGCGCCGCCTTACGGCGGCTGATCTCTCTACGATCGCGAACGGAACGCCACCGCGGCTCTTCAGTAGGGGCGGGCGGCCTTGCCAAGGAGCGAGCGCGCCACGATGAGCTTCATGATCTGGGCCGTACCGTCGCCGATCTCCAGGCCCAGGACGTCGCGCAAGCGTTGCTGGTGAGGCAGATCGAGGCTGAAGCCGAGGTGTCCGTGGAGCAAAAGGCACTGGTGCAGCACGTGCACCGAGAGCTCAGGCGCCCACCATTTGCAGCCCGCCGAAATCCAGCCATGCGGCTCGCCCCGGTCCTTGCGCCACAGTGCCTCGTAGCATAGGAGGCGTGCGGCGCGCAGCTTGACCGCCGCCTCGGCAAGCGGAAAGGAGACGCCCTCGAAGCGGGCCAGAGGCGCTCCGAAGGCCTCGCGCTGTGTGACGTAGGCGATGGTTTCCTCGACGCTTTGTTCGGCCGCGCCTACGCACATAAGGCCGATGAGCGCGCGGCTGAAGTCAAAGCCTTGCATCACCTGGATGAAGCCCCGCCCCTCGGAGCCGATCCGCGCCTTGGCGCTCACCTTCACCGCGTCGAAAAATAGCTGGCCGCGGCCGACCGCCCGGCTGCCCAGGTCTTTGAAGCGGCTTCGGCTGATGCCCGGCGCGTCAAGTTCGATAAAAAAGGCGCTGATCCCGTGCGCTGCCTCCTCCTGGCTTCCGGTCCGGGCCATCACCAGGGCGAGATCGGCGGCCGTGGCGAAGGAAATGGAGGCTTTCTCGCCGTCGAGCAGGTAGTGGTCGCCCTCGCGCCGCGCGCTTAGGCGGATATGGGCGGCATCCGAGCCGGCGCCGGGTTCGGTAACGGCAATCGCCGCTATCGCGTCGCCCCGGCAGATGGCCGGCAGGTAGCGGCCGCGCTGGTCGTCGTCGCCGTGGGTCTGGAGAATTCCCCCGACCAGAGAGGAGAGCAGAAGAACGTAGGCGGCGTTGAAATCGGCGCGGGCGATCTCCTCGTGCGCGATGCCGAGTGAAACGTGGTCGAGGTCTTGGCCGCCGAAGCGGCTTTCCACCGCGGGTGCGAGCACCCCCAGTTCGCCCAGCTTGCGCACCAGTCCTCGCGGCAGGTCCTCATCGCGGTCGCGCTCGCCATAGTGGGGCAGCAGCTCGCGGCGGGCGAAATCGGCCAGCGTTGTACGCAGTTGTTCCTGTTCGGCGCTAAAGCTGAATTCCATGCGAAAAGCTTACGCGATCGGCCGAGCCAAGTCGAAACCGGCCGATTATTGCCGAGTCGAAAGCGCGTCAGCCGCACTCTCGCCGCTGGCCGCGCTGAGGCATTGGCCCGCCGCAGCGGGAGCCCAGGGACCGGCCTGGCGCACGCGCTCGCGGCGCACCACGTAGACAATCAGCGCGGCCACCAGCGCCAGCGGAAGCAGGGTCAGAACAACCGTGCTGGCGTAAAAAGCGTGCAGCACCCGGCTGTCGCTCGAGGCGAAGCACAGCGGGCAGGCCAACGCGCGCGGGGCAAAGAGCGCTCCCAGCCCCCAAAGCACGCACAGTGAAAGCAGCACCTTAGCTGAGGTAGACCGTGACATAGATGATCGGCCACAGCCAGACGACGAAAGCCCAGTAAATCCAGCAGGCGGTCAGACCTTCGTGATTGGCGGCCGAGTAAGCTCCCCGGCGCAGCCGGCCGAAGACGAACAGCAGCGCGACCAGCGCCCCCGCCACGTGAAGACCATGGGCGCCCACGATGGTATAAAAAAGCGCCCCGTAAACACTGGAGCGCGCCGTCAGACCGAAACCGACCAGCCGCACCCATTCCCGCCCCTGGGAGGCAAGGAAACCCGCTCCCAGCAGCATCGTGGCAATCATCCAGCGCCCACTGGCTTGCCACCGATCCCGTTGCGCTTGCTGCAGCGCGCGGTACATCGTGAGGGCGCTTGCCAGGAGCATCACGGTGTTAAACGCCGTGACCAGCACCGGCAGGCGCGGCTGGCCGGGCGGCGGCCAGAAGGCGCTTCCCGCCCGCAGAACGAAAAACCCGCTGATGAGACCGCCGAAGAACATCACCTCGCTGGCGATAAAAATGACAACGCCAAAGACGACGCTGCCGGAGCGCCGGCTGAGCGCCCCCGCGCGAGACGAGCTGCCGAGCGCGCTTTCAATGGTGTTGGGCAATGTCCGGCACCAGCGCCACAAGCAGGATCAGCACCAGCGTCACCGGCACCGCGACCAGGAAATAGAGCAGCAGGTGCTCTCGTTTAAGGTGCATGTAGTTGCGCACCACCAGGCCCGCCTTGACCAGCGCAAAGCCGAGCACCAGCAGCGCTGCGGCTGTGCGTGAAATCGGCAGTACGAAAACCGCAAGCCCCAGCACTAAGAGCGCAACCAGCCACTCCCAGACGCCGAAATAAGTGAGACCCCGGCCTGAAACCTCTTCGAGCGGCGAAGCCACAGCGCTTACCTCCTTTCAGGTCAGATAAATCAGCGGAAACAGGAATATCCAGACCACGTCAACGAAATGCCAGTAAAGCCCGGCGAACTCGACCCGATGCTGCAAGCGCGGCCATAACCTGCCGCGCGCGGCCAGCACCCAAAGCGTCGAGTTCACCGCCAGACCGCCCAGCACATGGAGCGCGTGCAGGCCGGTCATCGTGTAGTAAAAGCCCCAGAAAAGGCCCGCCAGCGGGGTAAAGCCCCGCGCGATCTCGAGCGAATACTCGAAAGCCTTGATCCCGAGGAATGCCGCCCCCAGAAGAATCGTCAGCCCAAGAAAAGTCACCAGCCGCCGCTGCTCGCCGGCGCGCGCGGCACGCAAACCCAGCGCCATCGTCAGACTGCTGGTGAGCAATACCAGCGTATTTATTGCGCCGATCACCCAATGCACGTGCTCGGCCTGGGCGGTCCAGCCGCCGTGCGCCGCCCGCTCGAGCACGAAGCTGGCGATAAGGCCGCCGAAAACCATAATCTCGGAGGCCAGGAACCACCAGATGCCCATCCGACCGCGCGGGATCGCGCGCAGGCCGTCGGTCTGTGCGTTCGGCGCCGCGATGCCAAGGCCGGGCGAATCGACGGTTTCAACGCTGCTGCTCACGGGTGACCTTCCTTGTCGCTGCGCATTTGGCCCGACGCCGGCGCTCTAGCCGGCGGCGGCCAGGGTCGCCGGCTCAGGCGTGTCCTGCGGCGCCCAGTCGGTTGTGCGGCCGGGCAGGCTGTAGTCGTAGGCGCCGCGAAAGACCGTTGGTTCGCCGGCGAAGTTGCCGTGCGGCGGCGGCGAGGCAACGGTCCACTCGAGGGTGTTGGCGCGCCAGGGGTTGCGCTCGGCCGCGCGCCCGCGCACCAGGCTTGCCAGGAAGTTGATCACAAACGGGAGCTGGCCCAAGAGCATGAGCAGGGCGCCGGCCGTGGCGAGGACCTGCAGCGGTTGAAGCGGCTTGTAGAGAACGTACTCTGAAGGCATGTAGATGCGGCGCGGCGTGCCGCCCAGCCCAGCCAGGAAAAGCGGAATGAAAGTCAGGTAGAAGCCGGAAAACGTCAGCCAGAAATGAAGCTTCCCCAGCCTCTCATTCATCATGCGGCCAAACATTTTGGGATACCAGTAGTAAAGCCCCGCAAAACCGGCGAAGAACGTCACCGGGAACATCGTGTAGTGAAAATGCGCCACCACGAAATAGGTCCCGTGCAGGTAAATGTCCGAACTCTGAGAGCCCAGGAAGATGCCCGTTACGCCTCCCAATAAAAAGCTCGCCAGCCCTCCCAGCGCAAACAGCATCGCCGACGGAAACTCCAGCGAACCGCCCCACAGCGTCGCGATCATCGCAAACACGATGATCACGAAAGGCACCGAAATAAGAATGGTCGTGATGCTGAACGGCGTGGCCAGCCGCGGGTCCATCCCGCTGATGAACATGTGATGCGCCCACACGATGAGGCTAAGACCATCGGCCACAATCGCCGACCATACGATGGTCCGATAGGCAAAGATCGGCTTGCGCGCGAAGACCGGAAGAATCTCCAGCATTATGCCGAAGCCCGGCATCGCGATCACGTAAACCTCCGGATGGCCGAAAAACCAAAACAGGTGCTCCCAGAGCAGCGGATCGCCCCCCTTGGCCGGAAGGTAAAATCCCGCACCCAGCAGCCGGTCAACCAGCAGCATCACCGCGCCCGCGATAAGCGGCCCCACCGAGAGCAGAAAAAGCACCGTTCCGTTGAGTTCAAACCAAACCATCAGCGGCAGCCGCCAAAGCGTCATCCCGGGCGCCCGCAGGTTCAGCGCCGTGGTCAGAAAGTTGACGCCGCCCATCAGAAACGACGCGAACTCAAGCGCCAGCGCGAGAATCCACAGGGTCTGACCCCACACAACATGCGTGTAGGCAGGATTGTCGGAAAGCGGAGCGTAGCCCGTCCAGCCTGAGGCGGCCGCGCCCCCGGGCACGAAAAACGACGCCAGCAGCACCAGCGTGGCAACAAAAAAGGTCCAGACCGACAGCATGTTGAGCCGCGGAAAGGCCATGTCCTCCGCGCCGACCATCAACGGAATGCAAAAATTGCCGAACGCCCCCAGCAAAAGCGGCATCGCCACGAAAAACACCATGATCGTCCCGTGCATCGTGACCAGGGCGTTGTAAAACTGCTGCCCCACCACGCCGTAGCCCGGCACCACGGTAGCCGGCCAGGCAAGCTGCCAGCGGATGGCATAGGCGGTCCAGCCGCCCACCAGCGACATGAAAAGCGCGATGCCCAGGTACTGCTTGGCGATAGTCTTGTGGTCGCTTGAGAAAACGTAACGTCGGAGAAAACCGGGCTCCGGCTGCTGATGGGTCTCCATTGCTGTCCCTGCCGTCTTCACTGCGCTGCCGCCATGAGGCGCCGGTCGTCCACCTGCGCGCTCTTTTTCGCCGCCGGCCAGTGTTTATGAGCCCAAGCCTGGTACTCGGCCGGCGTTTGCACGATAAGGCTGGCCCTCATCCGATAGTGGTACTCCCCGCAAAGCTCGGTGCATTCGATCTCGTAGGTCCCCGGGCGAGTTGCCTTGAACCAAGCCGGTATCGTGCGGCCGGGAACGACGTCCTGGCGAAGGCGCAGGTTCGGCACCGCAAAGCTGTGAATTACGTCCAGCGAGCTGAGGTCAAGCCGCACCACCGCTCCCATTGGAACATGCAGCTTGCCCGCGCTGGTCAGGTCGTCGGCTGTGCCAAACTTTCCATCCGGGCCGGGGTAGGTGAAAACCCAGGCGAATTGCATCGCCGTCACCTTCACCTCGAGCTGCGAGACGGGCATCTCTTCCTTCACCTCGCGCCAGGCGCCCGCGCCGGCGTTGTCGATCGCAAGGTCCAGCATCAACACCACCGCTGCCGGCACCAGGATCCAGGCCGCCTGCCGCGCCGTCTCGCCGGTTATGTGCCGCGCGCCAACTCCTGCCCTGCGCCGGTAGCGGTAGACAAAAGCAACCAGCAGCCCTTCGGCGAGGATAAACCACGCCCCAACGACGTAGAGAATCAGGCGAAACACCGAGTCAATGTCTCGCCCGTAGCTCGACGCGTCCGGCGGCAGCCATCCAGTTATCATCCCGCCCTCCCGTTCTTCAGGCCCGAGCCAAGCTCACAAACACAGTTGGCGACGCAGCTCTCGCTAAGGCGAAAACGGCGCGTTGTCGCGTTCGGCAACAGCGCTGCTGGTTCCAACAGCGCCAAAACGGGCGTCGCGGCAACGGCCCTCATTCGCTTGACACGCTCTGTCAGCAATCCGCGTACCAAGGCCGGCGCAGCCAAAAGCCGTTGCCCTGCGCGACGGCACCCGGCGCGAGGCCCGCAAAGGAAAAGGAGGGGGATTATCGGCAGCCTAGAAGCGATTGAAGCATGACGCGAGCACCCGGCTGAGCCGGTCTGCGTCCAAGGGCCGCGCGGTGTAATACAGGACGCGCCAGGCGCGGACGTCTTTTTCGGCTTTCGGATCGTGCTCGACCGCCACGTAAAGCAGTGCGGGATCGGCGGGGTGGTTGCTGAATTGGCCGAGCAGCCAAAGGCAATCGCCCGGATTGGCCGCCGACTCGTCGATCACCAGCAGGCGCAGATGAGCAAGCCGCGCGGCAAGCTGGCGGGCCTCGTCGGCTTTTGCGCAGGTTTCCACACGCCAACTGGCCGGGGCCCGGGAGAGTACGAGGTCGCGCACGGCCGGGTCGATAGTCAACACAAGCGCGACCGGCACCGGAGCCAACTCCTGCGACGCCCCGGGGCGGCCTGAGCCGGCTGGTTCGCTTTGCCTCTCGCGTTTGGGCACGGCAGCGTGTTCTCTTGTTATAGGAACCGAAAAGTCGGGCGTCGCCTGGTCGTTAAAGAACTGCATGTATCGGTTTGAATGCTTGCGCATGGTGCGATGGCACTCGGTTGAGAGCCAACCTCCTGCATCCGCCGTGCCAGCGGCGATCAACTGCCGTGGCCTGCTGCAAGCCGCCTGCGACCGGCTCGCACCCGAGCTCGTGATTCGGTTGGCGCCATCCGGGCGGGGGCGTGAGCGCGAAAGCGACAGCACGCGACGATGGCTACTTGATTTGGTATTTGGTGATCTTGGCGTAGAGCTTCTTGCGGGAGATTTTCAGCAGCCGGGCAGCCTTGACCTTGTTGCCTCCGGTGAATTCCAATGCCCGGCGAACGAGGTCGCGCTCCATTTCGGCGAAGGTCGCGGGTCGCAAAGGCGGATCGGCGGCTCTAAGCCCGGCGGCTGTGCCGGCGTCGCCGCGAATGTTGGCGGGCAGGTCGGCAATTCCCAGCATCGGCGAAGGGCTGAAGGTAAAGGCCGTTTCAATGGCGTTGGAGAGTTCGCGCACGTTGCCCGGCCACTTGTAGCGTTCGAGCGCTGCCAGCGCCTCCGGTTCGATCTCGACCACCGGGGTCGCCCTTTCAAACTTTTCGTTGAACAGCGCGATGAAGTGCTCGACCAGCAGCGGGAGATCGCTTAGCCGCTCGCGCAGCGGCGGCACCTCGAGCAGGTTTACCTGCAGGCGGTAATAGAGGTCTTCGCGCAGCCTTCCCAGGCGCACGGCCTCCTCGGGCCGCTGGTTGGTGGAGGCGATGATCCGCACGTTGACCGGGATTTCCTGCACCGAGCCGACCGGCCTGACGGTTCGCTCCTGGCTTACCCGCAGAAGCTTGCTCTGGGTGTCGGGGCTCATCTCGGTTATTTCATCGAGTAGGAGCGTGCCCCCCTGGGCGGCCCGGAAAAGCCCGATATATTCGCCCACCGCGCCGCTGAAGGCGCCGCGTTTGTAGCCGAACAACTCGCTCTCGATGAGTTCGCGCGGGATGGCCGCGCAGTTGAGGGCGACAAACGGAGCGCGAGGCGCGGCGCCGCACTCGTGAATCGCCCGGGCCACCAGCTCCTTGCCGGTGCCGCTCTCGCCGACGATCAGCACCGTGGTGAGAGTCGAGGCCACGGCTTCGATCCGTTCGTAGAGACGGCGCATCGTGGGATGCGCCCCGACCAGGCCATGAAAGCGCGTGCGCGCCTGGCGCGGCAACTGGGCCGCCTCACGCTCGAGATCGCGCAGCCGCCCGGCGGCAGCCGCCGCGTGCGAACGGAAATAGGCGTCCGCCAGCACAATGATCCGGCAGTGACTGAGCTTGTCAAAGGCGTGGTAGTGGTGCGGCTCGACCCGGGGAAAGCCGGGGAAAGCGGCGCTCGCGCTCTCCTCGAACAGGTGCATCGACGCCACCACCTCGGGGAAGGGCACCTTGCGCTGCAAAAGCGACTCTCCCACTCGCCGTACGCCGGTTACGAAGCCGTCGAAGTCCTTGCGCAAGAGCGGCAGCAGGGTCGATTCCAGGTCTTCCCCACAAATTTGAAAGAACTCGGTTTCGGAAAGCGCCCGCGAGTTGCCGAAGTAAACCAGGTAGAGCTCGTACCAACGACGCAGCACCTCGGCCCGCCGCTCGAAAACCTCACTCAGAATCGGGCGCAGGTCGTCCAGCTCTTCCTCCCATAAAAGGGAGAAATAACGTGGGCCCTGACGTGGCAGAGATACCGCGCTCATAGTTGACCAATGCGACGCCACGGCGATTCAGCCTCCTGCCTCAGGCGCCGCCGCCCAACTTAGCGCAGTTCTCATCTCGTTGCCAAACAGCCTTGCGGCTTTGCCCTGTCCTGCGCAGCCTAACCGTCGCCCTCTGCTCGGACAAAGAATGCCCCTTGCACTGCTGCCGGCGGTGCGGCTGGCGTGGGCTCACTACCCGGCGGCGCGCCTGCTTTGGCGCCGCCAGCGCTGCCAGCTTCGCCTGCATGGGGAGAAGAGAGACGTATACGGCCCATAGCTCCTTGCCGCCGAACCTTACGCCGCATCCGTGCCAACCGTAGCCGGCTCGGCTTCAGCGACCAAGATGGGCCGGCCGGCACTTTTGTCCTTACCAGTGGCCAAGCGGGCGGGCGGCCGCGATGCGCCCAGACCGGCGCGATCTGCCTGGTCCGTCGTGTCTGTCCGGCTATGTGGCGCTCGTTGCGGGCCGCCCGCCCTTGCGCTTCACGAATCAGCCGACGGCTTTCCTGAGCGCCAGCGACGCGACCGCAAAGAAGTAGACCGTTGCTCCCGCCAGGAGCACCAGGCCAACAATCACCGAGGCGGTCACAGCCAGCCCCTGAGACAGCAAATGTCCGCTCGGCGCGCCAGCCGGCTGCAGAATAGCTCCAGTTGCGCCGGCCACCTGGTGCGCCGCCAGTTCGGCCCCGCCGGGTTGTCCGGCGGCTTCCGATTCAGTTTCAACGTATGCCATTGTATTCCTCCCGTTTCTCCCGAGCTGCGGGGGCCCGGACAGCTCCCGTTGGAGCGAGCCGGGCCCGGCAGTCATCGCGCACGCCGCCCTACACCTTCTGTAGGACGAAGAACGCGAGCACCAGCGTGTAGAGCGCCAGCGCCTCGATAAACGCCAGACCGACGATCATCGGCACAAAGAGCCGGTCGGCGCTCTCCGGGTTACGCCCGATCGACTCCATCGTGGCCGCCGCCAAGCGTCCCTGGCCCTGGCCGCAGCCGGCGGCTGCGACGCCCATGCCGATGACCAGCAGGCCTCCGATCACCGGAATTAGAAGACCACCTCCGCTTAGTCCGCCACCAAGCGGTCCGGCAGCCATCGCATCGTACGGTGCCAGCGCAAGCGCCAGCATCGCCAGCGAAGCCGCCCATCCAACCTTTCTGACCATACGATTCACCTCCATTTTGTTAGAGGCTGACCGCTTGCTGCGCCCTCAGTCGCGCCTTCTTTCCCAATCCGGCTGTCCGTACTGGAGTCGCCGCCCGCTGTCGCCTGAATTTACGCTGCGCTGTTCCCCCAAGGTTGCTCAAGCCTGGGCTCCCGATATTTGCCCCCTCCGCTGGGCTCGGCACAGTTAGATCATAGCTAATGTCATACCAGTGTTCACATTAGATTATATCCCGTTAAACTTAAGCTGGTCTTTTGTCCGGACGCTCCGATATAAGCCAGGAAGGCTCCAAGTGGTGAAGATCAGCCGCGCCGCGGGTCCTTCAAGTCAAGAGTTTCTTTGGAGATCGCCATGTAGCGCCCGGCGTCACTGGGGTCTTAGGATGCACCCCTTAGCGCCAAGTTGAACCGATCTGGATGAGCTTGGCGTTCTAGGGTAGCGCCGCATTTACACCTCGGGCGGAAGAATTCACCCGAGGCGCGCGGCTGTGATCGGCCGGGGAGCGCCGGAGTTGCTTAAGAGCCGGCGAGTTCGGCTGGTGGGGTGTCCGACCGGGGGCGAGCCATCGAAGTTTCTAGGAGAGAGGCGAGTTCGGCCTGGAACGGGAAGCTTCCCGGCGAGTACGTGCAGAGAGGGTCTTCGGCCAACGGATCGCCGCTGAGGACATAGGCGCGCGAGCGTGAACCGCCGCAAACGGACGCAAATTCGCAGCGGCCGCATCGCCCGCCGAGCAGTTTCGGGTCGCGCAAGCGGACGAAGAGGCTGCTTTTGCGGTAAATATCCTGGAGGGTGGCCGCCCGCAGGCTGCCGGCCGGGGCCGGGAAGAAGCCGCTGGGGTAGACTGTGCCGACGTGCGAGATGAAGACGAATCCGCGACCGGCGTTGATGTCCATCGGGCTGCGCCGCGGCTCGCTGCGCATCGCTAGCGGGCCTAGCTTGGCGCGCAGCGCCGCATAAGTTGGACCGAGAGCGAGCACCTCTTGGTGCGCGAGGCCGAGCCGGGCGAGCGCGGTGCGCTGCAGTACCACGCGGCGATAGTGATGTCCCTCGGTGGTCTTGGTCCTGAGCGCTTTGCCGACATCGTAGAGGAAGTGCATCACGTCCTCGCACTCTGCGGGCGAGAGTTGCTCGAGCGCTGCGCCCCGTCCCGTGGGCACCAGGAAAAAGACGCTCCAGGTCATCACTTCCCGCTCGAGCGCCATCCTGGCGATCGCGGGCAGATCGTAGAGGTTGCGGCGGGTGACGGTCGTGTTGATCTGCACCTTGAAGCCCAAGGCGATGGCTGCGTCCCAGGCAGCCATTGTTCGGGCAAATACGCCTTCGACTCCCCGAAAGGCGTCGTGGATCGCCGGTTCGGAGCCGTCGAGGCTCAAGGAAAGCGTCTTGAGGCCGGCTTGGTGAAGCTCGCCGAGCACCTCGGGCGTGAGCGCAGGCGTCGCCGACGGAGAGAAGGCAAGCACAAGCTCGCGCTCTGCCGCGTAGGCGACCAGTTCTACCAGGTCGGCCCGCTTCATCGGGTCGCCGCCGGTAAAAATCAGGATCGGGCTGGGAGCGCCGAATGCCGCCACTTGGTCGATGAGCGCGCGGCCCTCCTCAGTGGTCAGTTCGGCCGGATGACGCCAAGGAGCCGCTTCCGCGCGGCAGTGCAGGCAGGCGAGATCGCAGGCGCGGGTGACCTCCCAGATAACGATGAACGGCCGCTCGGCGGGATCAAAGCGGGGATGCCTGAGCGGCGACAGGCGCGGTTGTCGCGGCGCTGCGCGGCTTGCGCTCTGGCCGCAGGCGGCGTTTGGGTTGCTCTGCGAATGCATAACGGTGTGATCGGTACGCAACCAACGTGCCAGCGTTGCCGGGCCGGCTCGGCGGGCGTGGTGCCGTCCCTAATGCTCCGCATGCTCCGCCCAAGGCGCGGCCGAATGAAGTTTGCGCCGACGCGCCTGGAGGTAGCGCTGCGCCTCGGCCAGCGACATCGCGCCGGCCGTCCCCTCGCTGACGGCGCCGAGCCCGTAGCCCATCGGACTCTGCTTGCCGCCCACTAAGGCGACTTTCTCAGCGTTCAGCCACGTATCGGCGTCGAAGGCGTGAAAGTAGATCGCGCGAACCTCCGGATGATGCTGCTGCATAAAGGTCAGCAGGCATCCCGGATCGTCGAAGTCATAGATGTCGCCGGCGGTGGTCTGAAGCTGTGCCGCAAAACGGGGGTCGCTGATCGTCATTCCGCATTGCGCGCATGATTCGCGCCCGAAGGCGATTAGGCGCACGCCCTTGGGCGATTCGGCTGGCCCCAGAAGAGCCACCGCCGACGCTGTGGCCCCGATCACTCCGAGCGCCAGCACCGTCAGCCTCCACTTCGATTGCCCAGCCATGGCCGTGGTTCACCTGCCCTCGGGACCAAGCGCGAAAGCCGCGGCCGCTATTTTGGCCGGACCACGACTTCGCCGACCATGCCCAGACTTTCGTGCGGGATGCAGAAGTAGCGGTAGGTGCCCGGCACGGCAAAAGTGTAGCTGAAGCTTTGGCCGGGAGGCATAAATCCCGAGTCGAACGGCTGGGCTCCGGCCGGCAGGCTCACGTCCGCCTTGTTGATCGCCGCCTCGGGCTTGGCGGTAACGGTGTGGAGCGTTGCGGCGTTGTTATTCCATTCGACAGTCTGGCCAACCTTGATGGTGACTTTTTCCGGTACAAACCTGGGCGGACTGTCGGTCATCCCAACCTTGACGTCCGCCGCGCGGGCTGCCGCGGCGAAGGCCAGCAAGAATAGAAGCACAGCAAGCGCCGACGAAGGACGCGGGCTGATTGGCCGGCGATGGCTTGGGAGCCGGTTTGAGCGGGTGTGCTGGGCGCTGGTCTTGGAAACTGGTCTCACTGCAGGTTCCTCCTTGTACTTGTGCTTAGCTACGGGTTCGCGGTTGGGTCGGCAGGCGCGGCTCGTTCAGAAGTCGCGTCTTTGGTATGCGCGGTAGGCGAGAGCTGCGGGAACGGCGACCCAGAGCGCCAGGGGCAGCAGCGCAACCGACTGTGCGCCCGCCCCGAAGAATTGCTGCATCACGGCGCCGGTGTACCCCGTCAGCGCCGCCACGTCGAGCTTGAGCAGCACCAGCAGCCGTGCCGCATCGACCGGGTTGAGTAGCGCCAGCGCGAGCAGCGGCTTCTCCAGTCGATAGTCGGCCAATCCGGTTGCGGCGGCCAGCAGGATGCCGTCGTAAACCACGCAAAGAAACAGCGCCAGGGAAAACGCCCTGCCCAGCGCCGGCAGCCGCTGCTCGCTGGCGGTGCCGAGCAAAAGCGCCAAGGCGCCGAAGACAAGCGTCAGAAGAATGCCTGCCGCGAGCAGCACTGCGAGGGCCTGAGCCGCGGCGCGGCTGCCGAGCCCCATCCACAGGAAGGGCAGCCCGACGCCGAAGACAAAGCTGAGCGACAGCACCAGCGTCAGACCGACATATTGGCCGGCAAAAATCGCCCCGCGCCGCACCGGCTGGGCCAGGAGCAACTCCGCGCAGTAGCGCCAGTCGAAGCACTGGCTCACTCCCAAGGCCAGCGTCATGGTCGGAACCACCAGGACGGTGACCGTGAGCAGGCTGGCGACAGCCTGCGCCCGGTTCTCGCCAAAGGCAAACAGCGCTTCGCTGGTCGCCAGGAGGAAGAGTCCGTAAGCGGCGGGCCAGCGGCTGCGCCAGAGGTCCCGGAGCACCAGTTGCAGCATGGGAATCATCGCCCGGCCATCCCCGCCGACCGCGGCCAGGGCGCCGTCTTCGCGGCCGCAATCGGCGCCGTGGTGGAGGGCTCGGCCAAGGCCGCCGCGATCCGCTCCTCCACCAGCCGGGCGAGCGCCCGCTCAAGGTTCTGTTCGCCGCTGCGGGCGCGCAACTCGGCCGCAGCCCCGTCGAACCAGACCGCCCCGTCCATCAGGAAGACGATCCGGTCCGACAGCTCCTCGAGTTCGGAGACGAGGTGCGAGGCGAGAATGACGGTCTTGCCGTGCCCGCGCTCGGCCCGCAGCCAGTCCTTCAGCCGCAGCGCCGAACGAGGATCGAGTCCGGCGGTAGGTTCGTCCATCACCAGGATTTCGGGGTCGAAGATGAGAGCCAGCGCCGCACTCACTTTTTTGCGCGTCCCGCCGGAGAGCTGGCTTAATGGCCGGTGGATTTCCGACTCCAGTCCCAGGGTATCGAGCACCTCGTCGCGGCGCACCGGAGCGCTAGCGCGCAGCGCGGCCAGCAGCTCGATGACTTGCGCCGCGCTCAACTGCTCGGGAAAGCGGGGAAGCTGTGATACGTAGCCAATTCTTCGACGAAGGCGCGGGTCGCTGCCGACCGCCAGGCCGTCGAGCAGCACGCTGCCCTGCTGCGGGCGGACCAGATCGACCAGGCACTTGAGCAAGGTGGTCTTGCCAGCGCCGTTTGGTCCCACCAGGACCGTGAGCCGGCCGGGCGGAAAGCAAAGCGTCAGCTCCCGCAGCACCTGGCGTCGCCCAAAACGCTTGCTTAGTCCGACGACTTCGACCACCGGGGCCTCTCCATGAGCGGGCGGGTGTCGCGCAGCGCCTGCGGCGTCAGCAGCGGAATGCCGCGCTCGGCCAGGTCGAGCAGACTTACCAGGGGGCTGCGCAACAGCAGGATCGCCTGCGGGTACTCGCCCAACAGCAAGGCGAAAAGGCTTACCGGGTAGTAGGGGACGTCGCCGATCCCGTCGTGGTCGAGGTCGTAGCCGCGGTAGCGGTCCCAGTAGTTGGCGGCAAAGAGATTGTCGGAGCGGGTGCCGTTGGTGATCACGTCGAAGGCGTTGGCCGCAAAGGCATTGCCTGAGAAGCGGTTGTCGGAGGAACTGGCAAGAATCCGCAGCGCGAAGCCGTTTTGCACGAAGTCGTTGGCGGCAACGACGTTGCCGTTGGCGTTGTCGGCCACCAGCGCCACCGAGTTGCCCGCGAAACGATTGTGCTCGAAGCGACTGGCATCCAGGTCCTTGAGCAGCGCCCCGTAACAGGCCGCGCCCCAGTGGCGCTCGGAGCGGTTGTCCAGCACGGTCAATTGGCGAGAGTACATCAGCACCACGCCGCCCTGGTTGGCGCGCAGCAGGTTTTGCCGGTAGCGATTGTCCGAGGAATACATGGTGTGGAGACCGTAGCGCAGGTTGTTCTCGCTCAGGTTGCCCTGCACCCGAAGCCCGCGGGTGAACTCGAAGTAAAGCCCGTCGCGCCAGCCGCGGGCACGGTTGCCTTCGACCACGACCCTTTGCGAGTTCCACAGATGGATGGCGTTGCCCGAGTACGAGGCGGAGGTTGCCCCGCCGCGAAGCTCGTTGTGGCGCACCACGCAATCGCTGGCTTGGTCCAGCCGGATGCCGAAGAGGCTGTCGCTAACGCGGTTGTCCTCGATTAGGCAGCGGCTAACGCCGACCGCCTTGATAGCTGCCGGGTCGCCCATCGCGCTGCTTCCCGAGTTGCGCACCCAAAGCGCCCGTATCGTTACGTCGTTGGCTGTGACCCGGATGACATCGGCGCGGCCAAGTCCGTCGATTACGGGATAGCCCTGGCCGGTTATCTCGACCGGTTTGTTCACGGTGACGGTTCCCTCGGCGTAGAGGCCCGCCTGTACGATCACCCGGGCTCCAGGGGCCGCGGCCGCCAGCGCCTCGCCCAATTTTCTCAGGCGACAGTTGGGGCAGACAACCAACTGCGGCGCTTGCGACGGCTTTTCCGCCGCAAGCGCCGCTTGACGCCAGGCAGCGAGCAGCCATGCGCAAGCCGCCACCAGGCCGACAAGAACCATGGTTCGGGCGCGCGCCGTTACCGGCATGGGGCTGCCGTCATGCGGCGAAATGCGGGCGCAGCCATCGCGCTGTTGCGCCAGGGCGGGCGCGCGCTTGCAGTACCAGCGCCGCGGCACCGAGCAAGAACGCCGCAAAGAGAGCGCTCGCCCCCAGCCCCGGATAGCCGCTGATGCTGAAGTTCATCAGGCTGTAGCTGCCCAAAAGCCGCGGCGTAAACGGCGCAATCCGGATCGGCGCCCGGGGATTCAGGTCGTGTCCGTACCGGTAAAGCCAGAGCCAAAAGTCGCCCAGCGCCGCAAACCCGGCAAGCGCGAAGGCTGCCAGCCAGCCTTCGAGCGCCGCAACCCCTCCTCTGGCCGCAACCATCATTCCCCACAGCGCCAGTAGCACCAGCGCAGCCGGGATCACTCGGAACTCGGGGAAAGCCGCTTCATCGATCACTTCCATGCCGACGTAGTGGTTCAACTCGTTTACCAGGTCGAACCGTCCGCCCAGCTTGTAGGCCCAGATGCTCAGCGAAAGCCCCTCCGGATACTGCGGCGCCAGAAAGTCGTAGTGCCAAAGGGGCGCGGCCAACCCGGCCAGCATCACGAGCGCCGCCACGCCGGTGAACACACGAGCGCCGATCCTCATGGCAGGCCGGCGACTCGCCGGCGCCTGCCTGCTGGCCGGGACGGTCACCGGCGCTTGCCCGTCCTCCAGGGCGTCCGGCCCGGGCGCGGGCCCGGGCCGGGCCGCGGGGCCGGTGACGGTGTCGCTTGAGAGCGTCATTTTGCTGCTCCCTGATGCCACGGTTGCCCGCCGCCCTGCCAACCCAGGGCGACCTGAGAATCAGCCGGCGAAACCCGGACGTAGCCCTGCATCTCCTGGTGGAGCGCCGAGCAGAAGTCGGTGCAGTAGAAGGGAAAAACGCCGGGACGCTTGGGCTCCCACTTAAGGGTGAGCGTCTCTCCCGGCATGATCAGGAGATCGCTGGTGCGCGCGCCTTCGACCGCGAACCCGTGCGGCACGTCCCAGTCCTGCTCCAGGTTGGTCACGTGGAAGTAGACCGTGTCGCCGACGCGAATGCCCTCGATGTTGTCCGGGGTGAAGTGGCTGCGAATCGCGGTCATGTAGACGTCGACCACGCTGCCGTGGCGCTCGACCCGGGCCTGCAGCTCACTGGCGACGGCGTAGGGATTGCGGTTTTCCTTGAGCGGGTAGTACTTGACCGACTTGCTCATGATGAGGTCGGCCGGCAGCGCCTGCGCGTAGTGCGGCTCGCCGATCGTCGGGAAATCGAGCAGCATCCGCATCCGCGGGCCCGAGATGTCGATAAGCTGGGCCGACTGTCCCAGTTCGGGGCCGACCGGCAGGAAACGGTCCTTGCTGATCTTGTTCAGCGCGACCACGTACTTGCCCCACGGATGCGCCGAGTCGCCGCCGGGAATCATCAGGTGGCCGATCGCGTAGTAGACGGGAATACGATCCACGACGTCCCAACTGCCCAGCCGCCACTTGATTATCTCGGAGCTGATGAAGCACGAGGTGTAAACGTTGCCCTTGCCGTCGAACTCATTGTGCAAAGGGCCAAGGCAGGCGTTCGGCACCTCGCCGGCCAGCACTGCCCCGTACTTCAGGACCGGGATGCCCTCATTCTCGCCCTCGAACTGCCTGGCGGCGATCGCCTTGAGCATTTTCGAGAAGGAATGAACCGGAATGGTCGAAGAGAGCTTGCCTCCGGCCACGATGTACTCGCCGGTGGGGTCGACGTCCATGCCGTGCGGCGACTTTGGCGTGGGCAGGTAATAGACCACTCCCGGGCACGAGGCCGCGGTCAGAACCTTGGTAGTGTCGAGCTTCTCCGACCGCGCCACCCTGGTCTTCGGATCGACGTAGTTGTGGTAAAAGCTCCCGGCAAGGGTTGTCGCTTTGCCCTGGGCAACGCACTGCTCGGCGCGCTTCCAGTTGACCGCGGCAACCATGTCCTTGTCGAACTGAGAGGCGTTCACCTCGAGCAGCGTGTGCGCCTGCTCGGTGTTGTAGCTGCTAAAAAAGCACCAGCCGTGGGACGGCCCCCTCCCGCACGCAGACAGGTCGTAGTCAAACGGTGGCACCTCGAGCTGGAAGGCAATGCTCATCTGGCCGGAGTCGGGGGCCACCTTGATAAAGGTGAGCATTCCCTTGAATTCGCGCTGGTAGTCCTTGATCGGGACATCCTTCTGGGGCACCGGCACGCTGAAGCGGGTGCCGACGGCTAGATACTCGGTGTTCTCGGTGATGCCGTGCGTTGGATGGAGCCCGCCGGTGTGAGGCACCTCGAGAATCTCTTCCGTGGTGAAGGTGCGAAGGTCTAGCCGCGCCATCCGCGGCGTGTTGTTGGCGTTGATAAACAGCCAGCGACCGTCGACCGCTCCCTTGGTCTGGGAAAGCTCCGGATGGTGCGAGTCGTCCCAAGGGACAAAGCCGTGGGATGTCGTCAGCATCGCCTTGGTCTCTTCGGAAAAACCGTAGCCGTTCTCGGGAAAGACCGAGAAGACAGGAACGACCTGGATAAGGCGCCCTGAAGGTAGGCCGTAGACAGCAAGCTGCCCGCTGAAGCCGCCGGAAAAGAAGCCGTAAAACTCGTCGTAATGACCCGGCGCAACGTAAACCCGCCGGGCGGCATCCGAAGCCAGCGCGGCAGGACGCGGCGGTCCGGCTGCTTCGGCCACGCCGCCGCTTGCGGCTTCAGACCGGGCGTGGCGCAGCGACGGTGCGTGGCGTACGAGAAGCCCGCCGAGCGCAACAACCGCGATTGCAATACCCAGGGCCAAACCCTTGCCGCGTCGTCCTAATCCTTTCATTTCCCTCTCATCCACTGCACCGGGCCGGACTGCGCTGCCTTGCGGCGGCTAATTGCCGCGCCCCGATGGGCCGGCCTTCGTAGCAGCCTTACCCAAGCCCCGGTCTGGCGGTCAGCCTCTCTTCTCCAACTTCCGGCCGCTCGTTTCCCACGCTGGCGTCACTAGCGCAAGGCACGCAAAAGATATGCCTGTTATAAGACGTTGAAATCTTTGGCGTCCTGCTGCCCCCTTCCCGTCAGAGCGGCCCAATTCCGGCGAAGAGAAAATGTACTCAGATTACAACTTTTGGGTGTCTTGATTGGTGGATTTGGCCAGCCTAGGCCAGCGGCAGCTCTAACTTCGAGGGGACGCCAAAGCCTCAGCCGCGACATCCGCGTCCCGGCCTTGGAAATTGCCTAGGCGTTGACTTCGGCTGCCTGTTCCCTGAAGGGTCAGCGCTTGCTGCCCAAGGAGCCAGCTTCCGGTGTCAGCGCAGCGGCTGCTGGAGCAGGGTTGGTCGCCAGCGCAAGCTCCGTAACGACGGACTGAACCTCAGAATTGCCCGCTCGGGAAGGCTTGGCCTGGCTGAACTGACGACAGCGTGCCGGCGGTTGCGGACCCTGGAGGTGGGCTGCTGACGCCGGGCGGCCCGGGCCGGAACTTGCCGGCGCGTGGACGCGACTTTCCCCGGCTGGTTACGGTCGAGAAAGTGCGGCGGTTCAGCCGCGGGCCGCCCGGCGGGTGCAGGCTACTTGCTTTTTTGGAGTTCCTTGCCGCGCTGGACCATCGCGTCGCCCATAAGCCGCATCATTTCGCCCCGCAGTTCCATCATGCGGCCCCTCCGCTTCGGGTCATTTTGCAGGGCGGCCATGCCACCGCAGCCGCCCATGCCCATCCCCATGCCCATGCCATGCATTCCCATACCCATGGCCGGCATCTCCATGCCGCCCATCCAGCCACCCTCGGCGCCGGTCATCTGGCCTTCGCCCATTCCCATCCCGCCGCTCATCGGGCCGCCAGGCATCATGCGGCCGTAGCCGCTCCCCATTTGTGTGCCGGGTGCTGCCGGTTGCCCTTGTGAGCCCTGCTGGGCAACAGCTACGGCCGCGGCCACGCCGAGCGAGACGACCGCGGCGAGTGCGGCCACAACAAACCGGTTAAGCCTTTTCATCGAAGTTCCTCCTTCGCTTGGAGTTTGTTTCTTACTTGGGAAGATGTTGCTTGGCATGCTGCTCCAGCGCTTGCTGTTGGGCGAGCGGGTTTTGCTTTGTCGCGTGTTTCATCGTCGGGCCGCGTTGCGCCAGCGCCTTGGCTTCGGTCAGGCTTTCTGCTGCCGGGCGCTAGCCGGGTCGCCGGCCGGGCGCGCCGCAGCCACCTTGCTCAGCATGTAGTAGACCGTGGCAAGGCCGGCGGCGAACAAGACGAAGAAGAGCACGATGATGCTCGTCTGTGAAACGACTCGCAACTGCCCGAACTGGTAACCCGGTGGCAGGTAGCCGTTGCGGACGTAATCCCGGATAACCACCATCAGGGCGACCGCCGCAAGCGCCGTTGCAACGCAAACGGAGGCGTTCGCTACCGGCCGTCTGCCGGCGCGGAGCATCAAGGCGTGGACAACCGCGGCCAGCGAGAGAAACAGCGCGGCCCCGAACAGCACGGTTGCCACCCCGTTGGCACCAAGCACAAGGGCGCGGATACGTGCCGGCAGGCTCAGCAACAGCCAGAGGCCGAAGCCATAATTCACAACCGTGGCGCCGGCAAACCATGCCGCGCCCTGGCGGATCAGCCACTGTCCGAATTGCGTTGTGCGCTGGCGTATCCCGCTCAGCACAACAAACAGCCCGCAAAGCGCGATCGCCGCGGTTAGCATATGCAGGTAGCGCGGGATGAGCGCGCGCTCGCCAAGATTCAGGTTCCATCCCGAAACGTGCCGCCGATAGAGCGCGATCCAGCGTCCCGGCGTCAGCATCAGGGTCATGTTGTTTACGTAGATGAAGGCGATGGCCAGCAGTAGCAGCGCCGCCAACGCTCCAACAACTCGCACGCCGGCGCCGGCCTCGTCATGCATCGCCGCGTAGTAAAACCCGTAGTAGGCGAGGATTAGCAACACGATGACGCTTGCCCAGGGGATGCCGATCAGGATCGAGCTTGCGTAGAGGAAATTGCCGTAGAGGACCTGCACGAACAGGAGCGCAGCTACCCCAAGCGTGATCGTGTAGGCCATCATCACCGGCAGCTTGGCGGCCAGGTCTCGCGCGGTTTGCCGAGCGAACTCGCTTTTGCGGCGCAAACGGTAGAAAACGGCCAGAAGCGAGCCGCCCAGCGCCAGGTCCATCGCCACCAGGTGCAGGAAAAACGTGAGCAGCAGCAGCGTCCTCAAAAGCCATACCGGGCCAGGCAGTGGTATCGGGTCGGGACTTGCTATGGGAAGATGTTGCACGATCCCCTCCTCGCCTGACGACTAGGACGTCGGTTGGCCGGTCTCCAAAAAGCGCGCCAGCGCGCGCCGCTCGGCCTCGCTGCCCGTGAACGGCGGCATGTTGGGGTTAAGCGCCGGCAAAATCTTGAGCAGCCGGTCGATGGCGCCGGCCTTCATCGCGGCAAGGTTGAGCGGGCGAAATGCGCCCCGCACCGTATGGCACGCAGCGCAATGGATTTCAAACACTTCGCGGCCGGCAGCCACCTGGTTGGCTGGACTGATGCTCACGGTTGCCGGGTTCAGGCTGGCCAGGTATTTTGCCAGCGCTGCGCGGTCGGTCTCGTTGCCGGCAAAGGGCGGCATCGTTCCGCGCATCAGCTGCAGATGGGGCAGCGCCTGGTAGGCAAAATGTTCGTCCCAACCGCGTACCCGCGCTCGCAGCGCGCGGTAGCCGCCAACGCTGTGGCATGCGCTGCACTCGAGCACGAAGATTTCGCGGCCGTAGGCGAGCGAGTCGGCGGCGGGCTTGGCTGCCAGCCACCGGGAGTCGGCGGACACACCCGTGGCGCTGATTTGCTTGAGCGCGTCGGCACGAATTCCGTTGGCGTAAAGGTAGCCGCCGATTACCCAGGGCTTGCGCACCAGCTCGCGCAAATATTCGCCCGAACCCAGCGTCGCCAGCCCGGATAGCAGCACCAGCGCAACCACCGCGCCGTTGAGCGCCCGCGGTTTCCACAAAGCGGCAAGCGCGGTGACCACCAGTGCCAGTGCGGCAGCGGCGATTGCGAGGTTAACCGCGGTACCGGCCGCCGAGATGCCTCCTGCCAGGTAGCGGCGCGCGAAGCCGGGAAAGGCGCGGTAGTACCAGAGGCCGAACAAGGGCAGAAAAACGATCCCAACTACCACCCACGCCCCGGACCACCGGGCCACCCGCTCGCGGATACCCCCCCGTAACTGCAGCGTGCTGACAAGGCCAAACATTCCGGCCAGCGCTACCGCCATGGCTGTCCGGATGGCCAGCGACGGGAAGTAGGTCGGGTTGAAGAAACCGTCCCAGAAATTGCGCGTCTCAAGCCAGCGCCCGGGGGTCAGCATGAAGGTGACGATTCCGTTGATGATGGCCAGGCTGGCCCAGGCGGCAACGAAGTAAATCCATCCGACCGCCTGGTGGGAGGCGCGGTCGAGACGGTCCCACTGGTAGGCGTAAACCAGCGCCGCGGTGATCTCGACAAAAAAGAAGACCCACTCCATCGCCCATCCCCAGACAAAGGTGTGGATCAGCGTGGAAGTGGCGTCGGGGCTGACCAGGCCGATGCTGAACCAGATGCCCACTCCGGTCACCGCGCCGAAGACCAGGGTTAGAAGCGCGAAAAACTTCGCGTGCGCGCGAGCGTAATTCAGCAATTCGCGATCGTTGTTTCGGTAAGCCTTGCGCTCGGTCAGCACCAGGTAGGCTCCTCCGCCGACCGCGAAATGCGAAACGAAGACGTGAAGCACCGCGACGGTTGCGATCAGCAGCCCGCCGGGGAAGCCCAACTGCCAAATCGGGTAGTTCATTTCGATTTACCTACTGCATGCGCAGGCCCCGCAGCCGATCGGGGCTTTGCAGCAGAAGCATGGCCAGCCCGCAGCTGCGACGCCTCGTCCTTTATTTGGCGCAGGGCTTCCTTCATCTTTGCCCACCCGTACCAGTGCATATAATCGGGGTTCATGTGAAAGGCGCCCTCGAAGGTTCTCATGCGGTATTCCATGAACATGACGTAGAGATGCTGCTCGACGGTGGTTTTGGCCTCGTAGAACTGCAGCAGGTCGGGAGCGAAGGTCCAGTTGGCAGGCCTTTGCAGGATGCCGTCATCGTACAGGCCGCGCACGGTCCTGATGGCTTCAGCCATCAGCCTGTCGGACTGCTTAACGACCTGGTCGCCCGCCCCAAGCTGGTCCGCGGCATAGGACTGGCTGTGACAGTGCGAGCAAATTTTCATCATCCTGTCGCGCGGTTCCTTAAAGGCGGCCGCGCTGAGCCGCGCAAGGTTAGCAGCCTTGACCGCCTCGAACCTTGGCGTGGGCTTCCCGTTCTTGTCGAGGACCCCGAGCGCCTGCAAAATGGTCACCTGATCGTCGTTCCAAGCCTTGTCCTCTTCGGGAAGCCTGAGCGCGAGGAAGCCCCACGAGGTCATCACCATGTGATCGCCGCCCGGCATATGGCAAGTTTGGCAGGTGGGAGCGCGCTTGCTGTTCTTGCCTTCAATTGCCCAGATGGTGCCGTGTTTTGAGGTGGACCACATCTCCCATTGGGGATGGTCGAACCCCTCGTGGCAGGTCTGGCATGCTCGGGGATCGAGGGCCTCCGATTTCCTGAACGAGTGGCGCGTATGGCAGGAGTCGCACTCGGCGTTGCCGTACCGGTATTGCGCTTTTTCGGCCGCGCTCTTATGGCCGATCTTGTGGCAGGCCGAACAACCCTTGTATCCTTGGCCAACGACCGCCGTCGGCTGATGCGTAAGCATGGGCATCGCCGTCATCGCGATCCAGGCGAGGTAGTGTTTGCCCGCCTGGAAGCGCTGGAACTGCTGCCGATGGCACTGGGCGCAGGTCTCAGCCGTCGGCATCTGCGCCAGCTTGGCGTCGGTCATCCGGGTGTGCTTGGAGCCGTGACAGGTCGAGCAGTCAACACCAACCTTTGACATCTTGCCGGCGCGGTACTGCTCCACGATGCCCGGAGTAACCTTGCTGTGGCAGGCAACGCAGGCGCTTTTCGGCGTGGCCGCGAAGGCGAGCGACGCGCACAGCGCAATTACGGCCGTTGCGCCGGCAAGCGCCGGGGCCCTCTTCACGGGCGTTTCGGCGCGCTTTTCACGCCTCTTATCAAGTTGGCAGCCTGTCGGGAAAATCGAAATCCGGGCCATGTCGACTTCGCCTCCAGGAAATTTGAGCGACTACCGCGGTTCGGTCGCCAATGCGCGTCATGGTTCTGCGCGACTGAATGTTAGCGGCCGTGGCGGGCTCGTCCGCCAGGGGCATTACCAGCCTCGGGAAGGACAGCGCTTCCCCGGCGAATGCCGCGAAGACGCTTTTGACGGACGAGGCTACATCCCAGAACTCGGCCCGCGCGCAGCTCTGCTTTGCGGCGTTCCCCGAGCAGCCCGCGTGCGCCAAGGCGTGCAGCGGCACGCGGCGATCATGCGTTTCGCTCTGGCATTGCGCTGTACCCGAATGCAACACGTTTAGCCTCTGAGGCGCCGCGACGCATAAACAATGCTGTCGCAAGAGGCGTGCCGTGTATTAGCTCAACTCGAAGTTTCCCAAACAAATGTTCAGCACTGGCCTGCAGGCAGGCCCAACGCTTGGCCGCGGTGCACGCGAATCATCCGTTCCCGACGTTTGGAGAAGCGGATTCGCGCCCGTCCAGGTCGCCCTCCGCGAAACCTGGAGGCCGAAGGCTGCCTTCAGGAAGAGACGGGCGGCTTTACCGCTGGCTTCTCGGCGCTCCAGGTAGCTGTCGGTTGTCTCCCGACGATTCAGCGCCAGTGGCCCGAAGAGCCAGCGGCAGGGCTTCCAGCAGGCGCGTCCCGGCCCAGCCGACGGCCAGGCGCGCCCAAGGCCAGGGCGAAGGTGCGTCCCGGCCTGAGACTTGCTTAGCCGACGGCGTGGCCGTGGACCAAGCTGCAGAAATCACCCGAGCTGTGCCGGAGTACCGCGAGTTCTTGACGCTGGAGGAACTTCAAGAGAGCTCAAAGGCGCTTGCGCACGACTTTCCGGGGCAGGTTGCCCTCGAGGAGGTGGGCAGGTCGGCCGAGGGCAGGCCGATTGAGCTCTTGCGAGTGGGGCAGGGTAGACGCGCGGCGCTTTTCGTCGGCGCGCCTCATCCCAACGAGCCGGTGGGTACGCTTACCATCGAGTTTCTGAGCCGGCTGCTTTGCGAGCGGGAGGAGCTTAGGCGGCAGCTTGAGCGCGCGTTCCTTTTCGTGAAAGTGGCCGACCCCGACGGCCTGGCTCTGAACTCAGGATGGCTCAAAGGGGGATTCGATCCGATAACCTACGCGCTTAACTACTATCGCTGCGGGCGCAGCGAGCAGGTCGAGTGGGGCTTTCCGGTTCGCTACCGTACCCTGCGGTTTACCCCGGCGCGTCCGGAAAGCCGAGCTTTGATGGGGGTCATCGATCGCTACCGTCCGAGCTTCCTGCATAGCCTTCACAATGCGTCTTTTTGCGGAGCTTACCTGTACGCCACGCGCCGCGCGCCGGGTTTGTTCCGGGCCTTTAGGAGGGTGGCGGCGATGCTCGATCTTCCGCTCCATCTGGGCGAGCCGGAGTTGCCGTCTGTGAAGCGGTGGGGGCGGGCAACCTTTGGTTTGTTTGATCTGCGCCAGCTTTACGACGCGATGGCGGGCGACGGCCAGGGCGACCCTGCAGCGCGTCTGGCTTGCGGCAACTCGGTCGACGGTTACCTTGCCGGGGTCGTGCCGCGCCGCCTCTCGATTGTGTCCGAGGTGCCGTACTTCACCGACCCGCGGCTGGCGGACCGGCGGCCTTCGGCTATCAGCCGGCGCGAGGCGGCTCTGGCCTCGGCCGCAACCGTTGAAAGCCTGATGCGGGAAGTTGGGCAGGCGTTTGCGCTTGTGGCGCCCGAACTGCCGCGCGAGCGACTCTTTCGGTCGGTCGAGGACTACCTCGAACGGACGCCGGCTCGACTGCGCGCGTTAAGAGTGGCGGCCGATACCCCACCTTTTCGGCGTGCCGCCACGGTCGCCGAAGCGATGGACGCTACCGTATGCCGGCCGTTTTACAGCGTGCTTTACCTGGGCACGACCTATCGGATGGCGGTACGCGCAGGGCGCCGGCGGCTGGCGACTAAGCTTCGGCGCCGCGTCGAGGCGGAAATCGGTTGCCTCCGGGCCGCGTGTCACCTGCGGGTGCTGCCGCTTGGGAGACTTGTGGCGCTGCAGGCGGCGACGAGCCTGGTCGCCCTTGGGATGCGTCCGGGCGGTTAGCTGGTTTTCCTGGGCGAGTCGCCCGCGGTCTCCTGCAGGGGTGCGGACGGTGGCGATGCTGAGGCTCGCCCCGACGCAGGCAGGAGTCCGTGCTTCGGTGGCATCGCGCTTGCAGTGAACCGTGGAGCGCTGCGGGAAGGGCAGGGATCTGGCTCGACCGGCAACAGAGTGGTGTGCCCAGCGGGACCAGTCTGAGCAGTCGCTGCTCTAACTGCGCGGGCAAAATGGCTTGGGGCTCTTCAGTTGTCCAAGACAACTGGCGCAAAGCGATGCAACAGAGAGGATGGAGGTGGCTATGAACTGGGTGAAACCTGAATATGAAGACCTGCGGCTCGGCTTTGAGTTGACGCTCTACATCAACGCGCGCTGAGCTGTACGGCTTAGGGGGATGGTCACGGACCCCCTAAGCCAAACGAAACGACGGTGGTACGTCCTCTCGCCCGGCGGGTGACGAGGAGGGAGTGGTGTTGTCCGAGGTAGCTCTGCGCGTCGGATTCGGGCTTCCAAGGCATCGCGACAAGCGATAAGAGGACTGATGCTGGCACGGATTCTTGGCTCCGGCGCCGCCGGGGCGTTTCCTCAGTGGAATTGCAACTGCCGGAACTGCGGCGGCCTGCGTCGCGCGGCGATAAAAGCCCGGGCGCGCACCCAGTCGTCGCTGGCTGTCAGCGACCGCGGCCGCCACTGGGTTTTGTTTAACGCTTCGCCCGACATCAGGGTTCAGATTGAAAGCTTTGCGCCGCTCCAGCCGCAGGAAGGCGTGCGCGGCACCGGAGTCGCCGCGATCGTTCCGGTCGACGCGCAGATGCATAACGTGATCGGCATGCTGATGCTGCGCGAGGGAAAGGCGCTCGAGGTCTACACGACCGAGGTGGTACGCGAGGAACTGACGTCTCGCTTCCCGGTGTTCACGCTTTTGAGCCGCTACTGCGGCGTTAACTGGCATCAGCTCGACCCGGCCTCGGGCGGTGGTTTCACCGTGCCCGAGTGCGCGGGCCTGCGTTTCACGGCGGTCGCGGTCCAAAGCAAAGCGCCTCCCTACTCGCCCCATCGCCACGACCCGCATCCGGGCGACACGATTGCGCTTTGGGTCGAGGACCTGGGCACGGGCCGAAGCCTGCTTTTTGCGCCGGCCTGCGGCCAGGTCTCGCCGGAGCTCCTCTCCGTGATGGAGCGCTCGGACTGCGTCATGGTTGACGGCACCTTTTGGGAGAACGAGGAGATGGCGGCGACCGGGCTCACCGACAAGCAGGCGCGGGCGATTGGGCACCTGCCGCAGGCCGGGCCGGGCGGGATGCTGGGGATTTTGGCTGAGCTTAAGAAGCCCCGCAAAATCCTCACGCCGATTAACAACACCAACCCGATCCTCGACGAAGCCTCGCCCGAGCGCCGGCAAGTCGAAGAGTCCGGCGTCGAAGTCGCTTACGACGGACTCGAGATCGTGCTGTGACGGCCGCCGGCACGAGCGTGGGAGAAACGCCGGCACGGCAGGAGCCGCGCCCCTGGAGCCGGGCTGAGTTCGAGCAGAAGCTCAGGGAGGAGGGCGCGGCCTACCACGACCGCCACGTCTTCCATCGGCTGATGGTCGAGGGCCGCCTTGACCGGCGCCAGCTCCAAGGCTGGGCGGCAAATCGGTATTACTACCAGGCAAGCCTGCCGCTGAAGGACGCCGCGATTCTCTCCAACTGCCCAGAGCGCGAGTTTCGCCGCCAGTGGATCGAGCGGATCGTCTTCCAGGACGGCCGCACGGGCGAGGAGGGCGGGATCGAGGCGTGGCTCAGGCTCTGCCAGGCTTGCGGGCTTGAGCGCGAGGAGGTCGTCTCGCTGCGCCGTCTTCTGCCCGGAGTCCGTTTCGCGGCGGACGCCTACGTCAACTTCAGCCGCCGAATGCCGTGGCAGGTTGCCGCGTGCGCCTCGCTGACCGAGTACTTCGCGCCGCCCGCGCAGCGCGCCCGAATCGACAGTTGGCTGCGCCATTATCCGTGGGTAAACCCCGACGGGCTCGGCTACTTTCGCGACTACATGGCGCGGGCCGCAAAGGACGCCACGGCGACGCTCGACCTCGCCATGAAGCATTTCACCACCCGGCGCGACCAGGAGTTGGTGCTCGAGGCGCTGCGCTTCAAGATGGATACCCTGTGGGCGATCCTCGACGCCGTCTACTTGGCCTACGTGGCCGGCCACGGTCCGCCGCACGTCGCAGCGGACCGTGGCGAAGAGCCGGCGACCCCCAGCCGCCCTGCGGGCTAGGCCGGCTGGGCGCACCGCGCGAGAGCATTCCAATTGGCAGACAACAGACGCCTCGATTTTGACCGCCCGGTGGAAATCGCCGCGCTCTTCCGCCTGCAGTGGGAGGAAAGCGAACGGAGCTACGTGCTGCTCTATCCTGAAGGGATGGTGAAGCTGAACGCCAGCGCCGGCGAGATTCTAAAGCGCTGCGACGGTCGGGAAACCGCCAACGGTATTATAAAAGCGCTGCGCGCCGCCTTCGGCAACAGCGACGAGGTGGAACGCGACGCGCGGGAATTCCTGGAGATCGCCTATGAGCAGGGATGGGTCAGAAACAAACGGGACGATTAAGCCCCCTCACTGGCTGTCGTGCGAACTGACCTACGACTGCCCGCTGCAGTGTCCTTACTGCTACAACCCGATTGACTTCGCCCTGCACGGCGGAAAGCTCAGCGTCGAGGAATGGATGCGCGTGCTGAACGAAGCGCGCGCCCTGGGTGTGGTGCAGGTCGGCTTTACCGGCGGCGAGCCGCTTTTGTTTGCCGGCCTCGAGACGCTGGTCGCCGAGGCGCGCCGGCTCGGCTGCTACACCAATCTCATCACCTCCGGAATCGGCCTTGACGAGGCGCGGGCCCGCGCCCTCAAAGAAGCCGGGCTCGACAAGATACAAGTGGCGTTCCAAGCCGCAACGCCCGAGCGCTGCAATTACCTGGCGGGCAGGTCGGTCTTCGAAGAGAAGCTTGAGGCGGCCCGGCTCGTCAAGCGCTACGGGTTCCCGATGACCGTCAACTTCGTGGTCAACCGGCACAATATCGGAGAGACCGCCGCGATGCTCGACCTGGCGGTCGAGCTTAAGGCCGACTACGTCGAATTCGCCAACCTCCTTCCCTATAGCTGGGCCTGGGTCAATGTGAGCCAGTTGATGCCGACGCTCGCGCAGCTCAGGCGTTCGGAGGCCGTGGTCGACCGCTATAAAGCCCGCTACCATGGCGTGATGAAGATTTTTTATGTGGTGCCGGACTATTTCGAGGGGCGGCCCAAGGCCTGTCTCAAGGGCTGGGGAGAGATTTTCATGAACATCGCGCCCGACGGCACCGCCGAGCCCTGCCAGCTCGCCCGCCAGCTTCCCGGGATCACGTTTCCCAACGTGCGCGACCAGAGTCTGGAACAAGTCTGGAGAGAGTCGGATGGCTTCAACCGCTTTCGCGGCTTTGCCTGGATGAAAGAGCCGTGCCGCTCCTGTCCCGATCGCTTCAGGGATTACGGCGGATGCCGCTGCCAGGCCTACATGATGACGGGCGACCCTTCCAACCCCGACCCGGCCTGCCATTTCGCTCCCGACCATCACAAGGTGGTTGAGTTGAGCCTGCCGCTGATCAGCGGGCGGGTGCAGGAAAAGCCGCTGGTCTTTCGCAACCCCAGGAACTCGCGGCTGTTGGCGAACGGATGAGCGTCGAAGGCGCGCCCGTTGCGCGCTCTGGGGCCGCGGCCCCGTTGAGCGCGTCGGCTGAAGGCGCAGCCTGAGCGTGCGGGACCGAACGGTTGGCCGGGAAAAGGCGCTGTGGACGCGCTGCTGTTGCTGGTTCGGACGCTGCACCTGTTGTTCGTCATTAGCTGGATCGGCCGTCTGTACTGGATCAACTTCGCCGAAAGCCCCTTCCTGCTGGAAACCAACATCCGCAGCCGCGACTCCACCACGATTTCCTGGTGGCGATGGTCGCCGCTGGGCGTGGTGGTGACAGGCTTCGTTTACCTCCTGGTAAAGCGTCTGCAAATCGGATCGTGGCAGTTTCTCGACGGTTCTTACGGCGTCTTCATGCTGACCGGCGCGGCGCTTGGCCTGGTGATGGCCGCCAACCTCTGGCTGGTCATGCGCCCGCTCAAGCGCAAGGTCAAGGCGGCGGCGGCTGGACTCGGCCCTGTCGAGGCCGCGCGTGCGGCGGCGGAAAACCTGCAACGGCTCGGTTTTGCCACCCGGACCAACACGCTTTTTTCGCTCCCGGTCATCTTTTTGATGGGTGCGGCGCCCCATTACGTGGTGCGCCCCTGGGAGGGGCTTGGGTGGCGCCCAGCCGCACTGTGCGGCGTGCTGGCGGCCGCGGTCGTGGCCGCGCTTGAGTTCAACGGCCTGGTTGGCCACGCTGGATTCGGCAAGCGGCTGCTCGAATCGCGAGCTGCCGTGGCAGTATCGGCGGTGGTCTTCGGCACGGTGCTGTTTGTGCTCGCCAAGTTGATGGCCGGCGCCGGATTGTAGGGCGGCCGCGATGCGTGGCGCTCGCCTCGCAGGCCGGAACCGCTGCCAAAACGATCCGGTAGAAACGAAGCCGTAGCCGTGAGGCGTGGGCTCTAATGGCCAGGCAAAGCGGGAGGCAATGTCATTGGCGGAAATCTTGCTGCTGCTGCGATGGTTGCATCTGCTGTTCGGCACCATCTGGATAGGGCTGCTCTACGCCTCGAACCTGCGCCGCAGCGCGGCGGGGCCCAAGCCGGGAGAGGCTGCGGTTCTTGAACAGCCGGGGCAGGGGCTTCTTAGGAGTTTTCCTTGGTCGGCGGGCGGCACGGTGCTGTTTGGCGGGGCCTACCTGTTCCTGGTCTGGGGCGGAAACGGGGTGCTCCGCTTTGCCGCGACGCCTTACGGGGTCACGATCGTTAGCGGGAGCGTTTTGGGCTTGACGATGTTTGTCAACGCGCTGCTGTTCTGGGTGATACGCCGGGTGCCGCGCCGCTCTTCGGGTCGGGAACCGGCGCGGGCCGTGCTTATCGAGCGGCGGGCGACGCTTGCGACGCGGACCAACGTGGTGCTGTCGGTTCCGATGCTTTTCTTCATGGCTGCGGCCAGCCACTACGCACTGTTTCGGCAGCTCGGCAGCGCGCGGCTTTCGCTCTGGTACGCGGCCGTGGCCGCGGCCGTGGTGCTGGTGGAGCTGAACGCGTTTGTCGGCCTGGAAGGCTTCAGCAAGCGGCCGCTGGCGACGGTTCGCGCCGCGGTCGGCTCCGGCTTTGCCCTGTGGGCGATGCTGTTTGCGATCGGCAGGCTGCTGACGGCCCGCGCGTCGTAGAGCAGCAGGGCCCTACTGACTCTTGCAGAGTATAGTTACACAGGCTGGACCCGCTCGGCCGCACTGCTGTCATTCGCGCGCGGTGCCTCCGCTTCTGTCATCCTCGCGCGCGATGCGCGTTCTTCTTTCCCTCTCCCCTTGGGGGGAGAGGGGAGGGTGAGGGGGGCCGCTGGCGCCACCTCGAGCCTCTGGGTGCGTCCCCCTCTCCCTTCGACTCCGCTTGCGCGGTGC
>JAJYRQ010000008.1 GCA_021794015.1 Deltaproteobacteria bacterium
ACCGGCACCGCGTGGAGGCCACCATGTCCCGCGTGAAACCAATAGCGCTATCCAACCCATCCTCGCAAACACCTTTGGAGGGTGGGTTGGATAGCGCGCGACCCTTTACTTCCAATACGGTCGCTTCGCTGGCGCTCAGGATGACGGCTGGACTTCTCAAAGTTCTTTCCGGCACGGCACACTACGAGCCTATTGGTAGCTGCATATTGCAGTCACAGCGTCGTCCTCACCCGGCTCGTCTCGCGGGTGATTCTCGGCTGCAGCTGCCACGCGGAGAATCGTAACGTTTCGCCCGCGCTGCCACAGCGGAACCCAGGCTTCCCCTCGCCAAGGCTCGGGGCAGGCCGCGCTCGCGCCAAGCCATTGCATGGCAGCGGGGATGGAGACGGCCTTCGCCGTGGCATTGTGCTCCCGTTGGTCGGGCAAGCTGCCGTGCGGCGAGCACCGCGCGCGAGGGGTCCCGGGGCCGCGGTGCTCAGCCAGGCACGCCGAGGACGGCGCCTGCCTTTCCTTCCCCTCTCCCTATAGGAGAGGGAGAGGCGCCGCCCTGAGCGCAGCGCAAGCGGAGTCGAACGGGTGAGGGTGCTGACGCCGTAGGCCTGCACCCTCACCCGCGCGTCACGGCGGTTGCGCCAGAGAAACGCAACCGCAGCGCCGTTTGCCCCTTCGACAGGCTCAGGGCAGGTCCCCTCCCACTGGCGCGGGCCAGGGGTCCCGGGCCCACGGCGCAGGTAGGCGAATTGCCCACGCTGCTGGCAGACAAATCGCTTCGCGTAGCCCCTTCGCTACGCTCAGGGTGACAGGAAGGGAGGCGCAGGGTGACAGAAGCAGGCGCGCCTGCGCGGAGCGGCCACGCGCGGGAATGACAGGGGTGGGGCGTCCGGCTCCTGCTTGTCACCCCCGCGCGCGGCCATTGCATGGCAGCGGGGATGGAGACGCCCTTCGCCGTGGCATTGCGCTCCCGTTGGCCTGCCTGCGCCGCGCCCGGCCTGTCTGCGTGCGCGCGCACGCACAGGCGGCGCGGCAGGCAGGTCGGGCAAGCCGCCGTGCGGTCAGCACCGCGCGCGAGGGGTCCCGAGGGCGGGGTGCCCAGTTGGGGACGCGCGGAGAGCCTGTCCTGAGCGAAGCCGAAGGAACCGCGCGAGCTCCTTCGACTCCGCGCGGGGACGCGCTTCGCTCAGGATGACAGAGATTGTCGCAGCACATCGTGCGTTCTTGCCCTAGCTCCCTCCCAAGGGGCGAGGGGACACAAAAGGAGCGGCCGCAAACAAACAGGACTCCACGCACGCTCCGGCAGGGCTAAAGGCGACCAGGCCACCCCACCCCACGGCGCAGATGCTCTCTAGCGACATCCTCAAGTGTGGCCCGGTGACAAGGATCTCCCGTTCCGTAACCCGAGCCTTCCTCTCACACCCGGGATATTCAAAGATGCCCCTCAAGGTCACCGGGCGAGCGTTGTCATAGCGCACTCGCAACCGCTCGCGACCCATTTGGTCATAAACGACAAGCGTGTGTCGATCGGGCCGTTCTCGACGAAACATGTTATTGGGATTCAGGCGGAACTCACCTCCCCTGAGTTGTGCAAGGATCCTCCCGTCATATATGTCGGCGTCGATCGAAAGTTGACCGCCTTTGCGTTCGACCCAAAGCAAGTCGTGCCCGCAGGCGCGCAGGGCCGCGGCCTTCTGCCAGCTGCCCCGGTACGGAAGCAATATGCCGGAAGTCCCGAGGACCAGAAAGAAGTCGCGCTGGGTGCGAGACGGAGCGAATCTCTGGCAAGCGTTGTTAGCGGGTGCCGGCTGACCTCCGGGAGTCAGCCAGCCGTGCGTCTCGGTCTCCGCGGGCTGCCCCAAGTACAATCCCGCGTACCAAAAGAGAAGCCCAAGCAGCAGAGAGAACACGCTGGTGATTGTCCACCGCTTCAGCCTGGGCCGAGCCTGACGGCGGAGTAGGTCGCCAATAAACAAAGTGCCCAAGGCCCAGGCCCCGATGAAATAGGGCCAACCGCCGAGATAGGATGCAAGCCCCGTCAGCGCGAGTGTTAGAAAAGCCAGAAGAAGCTGAAAATTGGGGCGCTCAAGAAGCGCCCACAGATTGCGAGGCGTCTTGGCTGTCGCAGGCATCATTCGCCGGCGATGGTCATCTCGGCGATTAGCATTGGCGCCGCGGCCACGTTGGAGCGCCAGGCAAGCTCGCTGCCCACGGCTTCCACGTCGCGCAGCATCCGGGACAAATTCCCGGCGATCGTTATTTCATGAACCGGGTAGGCAAGCTCGCCGTTTTCGATCCAAATCCCCGCGGCGCCGCGCGAATAATCGCCGGTTGCCAAATTGACCCCCGACCCCATCAGCTCGGTCACCAAAAGGCCGCGACGTACCGCGGATATCATCTGCTCCAGCGTAACCGTACCCGGTTGCAGGCAGAGATTCGACGGGCCGGCCGAAGGCGCCTCGCCCACGGCCCGCGTCGCGTTGCCGGTCGAGCGCAGACCCAGCCGGCGCGCCGCGTAGGTGTCCAACAAATAGCTCTCCAGGACCCCGTCGCGCACCAGGTACTTGCGCTTTGGCGCCAGGCCGTCGCCGTCAAACGGGCGCGAACCAAGCCGGCCCTTTAGCGCGCCGTCGTCGATAATCGTAAGCTTGGGCGCGGCGATCGTTTTGCCCAGCGCGCCAAGCAGGAAAGAACTCTCACGGTAAAGCGCGGGACCCGAGGCGGCCGCGGCAAGCGAACGCATCAGCGTCGCCGCGGTCTCGGCCTCGAAGACAACCGCGGCCTGCGTCGTCTTCACCCGCCGCGCGCCGAGGCGGCGCACGGCGCGGCGGGCCGCGGTCCTGCCGACCGCCTCGGGCTCCAGCTCGTCCAACCGGCGCGCGGCGGCATACCAGTAGCCGCGCTGCATCGCGTCGGCGTCGCCCGCAATCAGCGCTGCGCTCACGCCGTAGGTGGTTGCCGTATAGCGGCCGGAAAAGCCCTGGCTGTTGGCGAAAAGCAGTTCGTAGCGGCTCGCCTCGAAGCCGGCGCCCTCGGAGTTGCAAATCCGCGCGTCCTCGGCCCGTCCGGCGCGCTCGACCTGATGCGCGATCGCCAGCGCCCGTTCGATATCCGGGACCCCATGTTCGCGGTCGCAAAGCCCGAGATCGGCGTCAACCTGCGAATGATCGGCGCGCGCGGGAAGGCCCGCGTAGCAGTCCGCGGCGCTCAGGCGCGCCAGCGCCACCGCCTGGGCGGCGAACTGCTCCAGCGCATTTCGGTCGAACTCGGAGGTCGAGAGCGTGGCCGACGACTTGCCGACAAACACTCTTAGGCCAACGCGGCGCTGCCGGGCGCTCCTGAGCGTCTCAACCTCGCCGAGCCGCACGCCCGCCTCGATCGACTCGCCGCTTAGCGCGAGCACCTCGGCGCCGTCGGCGCCGCAGCGCGCCGCCTGCGCCAGCAGCCATTGCGCAAATCCCTCGTCGGGCGCCTGCGCTCGGCCCGGGCCGGTTTCAGGTTCGCGTTCCGCCAACGGTTATACCGTCCACTCTGACTGTGGGCAGGCCCACGCCGACCGGGACCCATTGGCCTTCCTTGCCACAAGTTCCGATGCCGGGGTCAAGGGCGAGGTCGTTGCCGACCATGGCCACCCTGGTCAGAACCTCGGGACCGCTGCCGATTAAAGTCGCGCCCTTGATAGGCCGGGTCACGCTGCCGTTCTCGATGAGGTAGGCCTCGGAGGCGGAAAAAACGAACTTGCCGCTGGTGATGTCAACCTGGCCGCCGCTGAAGCTGACCGCGTAGACGCCCTTGGCGACCGAGCGGATTATCTCCTCGGGCGTGAACTCACCCGGCAGAAGGAAGGTGTTGGTCATCCGCGGCATCGGCGGATAACAGTAGCTCTCGCGCCGGCCGTTGCCGGTCGGCGCCATCTTCATCAGCCGAGCGTTCAGCCGGTCCTGCAGGTAGCCGCTCAGGATGCCGCGATCGATAAGTACAGTTCGGCCGGTCGGCGTCCCTTCGTCATCGACGTTGAGACTGCCGCGCCGGCCAGCCAACGTGCCGTCGTCCACCACAGTACAGGCGGCGCTTGCCACGCGCTGGCCGAGCCGGCCGGCAAAGGCCGAGACGCCTTTACGGTTGAAATCGCCTTCAAGTCCGTGCCCGACCGCTTCGTGCAGGATGATACCCGGCCAACCCGGCCCCAGCACCACGACCATTTCGCCGGCCGGCGCCTCGTCGGCCTCGAGTCCGATGACCGCCTGGCGGGCGGCGAGCAGAGCATGTTCTCGCCAGCGCTCGTTCTCGCCAAAGAAGCTGTAATCGACCCGGCCGCCGGTGCCCGAGGTCCCTACCTGTCGGCCATGGGCGTCCTGGGCCACCACGCTAACGCTAAGCCGCCAAAGCGGCCGGATGTCGGCGGCGATCCGGCCGTCGCTGGTTACCACCATGACGACGCGCTGCTCGCCGGAAAGCGTGGCGATAACGTTTTTCACCCGCGGGTCAAATTGCCGCGCCGCCCGATCGACCTCGGCCAGCAGCCGGGCGCGCTCCTCGGGGCCGACCGCGCCCAGCGTCTCGGAAACGTTGTACAGGTCGTGGCCGCGCACGCTTTGGCCGAGCTTGACCGGCACCGGCGCGCGGCCTGTGCCGTCGGCGATAGCCCGCGCGGTGCGCACCGCCAGGCGCATCCGCTCCACGGTGATTTCATCCGAGTGGGCGTAGCCGGTACGCTCCTCGGCGCATACCCGCACGCCCACCCCGCAGTCGGTATGCCGAGCGGCGCGGCTTACCAGCGAATCCTCGATGCCCAGGGTCTCGGCGGTCCGATATTCAAAATAGAGGTCGGCGTAGTCGGCTTTGCGCTCCAGCGCCGAGCCGAGCACCGCCTCCAGCGCCCGAGGTGTTACACCGAACCGGTCGAAGAAGAAACTTTCAGGCCGCGCGACTTCCTGGACCATCACTTCTCCCGGGGAACTCGGCACGCTAGCACAACCGCGACGACGGAGAACCTGAACCCCGGGCAGCTTGCCGTTTCAACGCGTTGGCGCCAGCGCCGCCCGACTGCAGAAACGACCGCCGCCGGCGCAACCATCTAGGCCTTAAGCGCGGCGATGAACGACTGCGCGTCGGTTACCGCGCCATACTTGGGCAGGAGCTTCTCGGCCACGACCCTGTGCAATTCGCCCTCCGAGTCGGCGCAACAGTCCTCGAGAAATATCAGCCGGTAGTCAGCGTCAAACGCATACGCCGCAGTCGACAGCACCACCCAACTGGTTGAGATGCCGGCCAGAACCAGGGTATCGATTCCCTTGGCGCGCAGGATGACGTCCAGGTCGGTAGCGAAAAAGGCGCTCACCCGGCGCTTGATCACCAGCGGCTCGCCCGCCCCGATAGCCATCGCCGGGTGCAGTTGCGCCTCGGGAGCCGACTCCTTGAGCCAGTTATTGTCGCGCACCACGCTAAACAGCCGGTTGCGCGAGCTGACCTCGGGATAACCGTCGCGCAGCCGCACGGCCACGTGGACGACGGCCACACCGGCCTTGCGCGCCGCCTCGGCCACGCGCGAAAGCCGCTCCGGCAGATCGGCCCGCTCGGGCATCGCCTGGCGCACCGCGCCGGCTTGCCAGTTCTGAACGTCCAAGGCCAACAGCGCCGTATGCCTGCTATCGATCTTCAAGTCAGCCATTTCAGTTACCACCTCGATTCGCTTGGGGTGGACCTGCACTGCAAAGCAGGTCCGCCTGAGCTTTTCCTACCATCCGAGTCCGCCGCCATCAACCTTGCCGCCCCGTTACCGGCTGCCCTACCGGGGCATCAGCTCCGGCTTCGGCCTTCCTGTCCCGGCTCTCAAGCCGCAACCGGCTGCGCCAGACACCGCTCCCGCCGCACCGGGCGCCTATCCGGTCATAGTCGCTGACTTTCAGCCAGGGGGCCTGCGCCGCCTAAGCGGGGACGGCGTAGCGGGCGCGCAAAGCGTCCCATTCGCCGGCGCCGAAGCGCCTGAAGAGCGCCTTAAGATTGTCGCCTTCGCCGGCGGGGGGAAGTTCGCCCGTCTGGCGGTAGTGGGCAAGCGCCTGGTCACAGGCCTTGACCGCCGCGCTCAGAAGCATGGTGGGCAGAATCGCCAGACGATAGCCGTACTGCTCGGCCTCGCGCCGGCTGACCTGGGGCGTCTTGCCGCCCTGGACGACGTTCAGCAGGCACGGTCCTTCGACCAGGGCCGGGACAGCGCGCAGTTGCTCGGCCGTTTCGGGCGCCTCGACGAAGGCCACGTCGGCGCCGGCGGCCAACGCAGCGCGGGCGCGCTGGATTGCCTCGTCGAAGCCTTCCACGGCAATTGCGTCGGTGCGCGCGATGATGACGAAGTTCGGGTCTTGACGCTGCTCGACCGCGGCCCGGATGCGCGCCACGAAAGCCTGGCGCGGAATGATCTCCTTGCGGTCGAGGTGGCCGCACTTTTTGGGGAAGGTCTGGTCCTCGAGGTGGATGGCCGCCACGCCTGCGCGTTCGTACTCCCGGACGGTGCGCGCCACGTTAAGCTCGTTGCCGTAGCCGGTATCGGCGTCGGCGATGACCGGTATGGCGACGGCGCGGGCGATGGCTGCCGCGTTGGCAACCATTTCGGTCATCGTCAGCAGGCCGTAGTCGGGCATTGCGGCGCGCGCCGCCGCGCTGCCGGCCCCGGTCATGTAGACCGCGACGAATCCCGCCTGCTCGATGAGCCTGGCGGTCGCACAGTCGTAAGCGCCCGGCGCAACCACGAGCTTTTCCCGTGCCAGCAGCTCTCGCAACGCTTTGGTGGAATCCATCGGGATCCGCTCCTGGGGCCCGGGCTGCCCCTTGGCGCCGGTGCGGCCCTCGGGCCACAGCACCAGCTTACCGAACTGCGCGACGCTGCCCTGGAGGTCGGCGCCGTTCAGGCCGCCGCGGTCGCCTCCCGTTTCGAGGCGGGCTTGGCGCGCTTTTTCTTGGGCGGCGCAGCCTCCGAGGTACCGGTAAACTCGATGATCGAGATCGCCGCCGCATCGCCCCGACGCCGCCCAAGCTTGATCACCCGGGTATAGCCGCCGGCGCGGTCCTTGAAGGCCGGAGCGATTTCCTCGAAAAGCCGCTTGACCGCCTCGTGGGAGCCGATGAAAGCGTAGGCCAAGCGGTGCGCCGCCAAGTCGGCCCGTTTGCCAAGGGTCACCATCCGATCGGCAAAACGGCGCAATTCCTTCGCCTTCGCGTCGGTGGTCCGGATGCGGCGGTGGTGGATCAGGTTCAACACCAGGTTGCGGTAAAGGGCTTTGCGATGGGCCGAGGTGCGGCCGAGCTTTCTGCCCTGCTTGCGATGGCGCATCGGCGGTTCCCGGGGCGAGTGCGGCCGGCTAGGCCGACTCGCGGCTCTGTTGATCCTGGTGCATCCGGTCGAGCTCGGCACGCACCGGGAAGCTCTGCAGCCGCATCCCGAGCGCGAGGCCCATCTCACCGAGCACCTCTTTGATCTCGTTGAGCGATTTGCGGCCGAAATTCTTGATCTTCAGCATGTCCTGCTCGCTGCGCTGGACCAACTCGCCTATGTACCTTATATCGGCGCTTTGCAGTCCGTTAAAGGCGCGCACCGAGATTGGCAGCCCGTCAACCGGCAGGAGCAGCTTCTCGTCCAGCTTGTCTCCCTCGGCAGTCTTGACCTCGCCGGCGCGCTCCGCTTCTTCTTCCTCCGCCCCGGCAAAGACCTTCATCTGGTCGCGCGCGACGCGAGCCGCGTAGAGCAACGCCTGGTGCGGCGTTATCGAGCCGTCGGTCCAGATTTCCAGCACCAGCCGGTCGTAATCGGTGCGCTGCCCCACGCGCGAGTTGGTCACCGTGAAGTTGACCTTGCGAATCGGCGAATAGATGGCGTCCATCCGGACGGTCCCGATGGGCTCGCCGTCGGGCGCGGGTTCGGCCGGCACGTAGCCCCGCCCCCGGCGGATCAAAAGTTCGGCGTCCAGCTCTGCGCCGCGTTCGAGGGTGGCGATCTGCTGGTCGGGGGTCAAAATCTCGAGGTTGGGGCCGCCCAGGATGTCCTTGGCAGTGACCACCGCTTCGCCCTGCACCTTGAGCGAGGCGGTAAGCTCGGTGGCGTCGTGCAGGCGCAGGCGAACCTCTTTCAGGTTGAGCACGATGTCGGTGACGTCCTCTTTTACCCCGGGCAGGCTGGAGAACTCGTGCAAGACTCCCTTGAGCCTCACCGCGGTGATCGCGAAGCCGGGCAACGAAGAAAGCAGGATGCGTCGCAGCGTGTTGCCGAGCGTGGTTCCATAGCCGCGTTCCAGCGGCTCGGCGATAAACCGCCCGTGGGATGCCGTCGCCGACTTTTCGTCGATCTCTACGGCGGCAGGCTTAATAAGGTCCGACCAATCGGTATACATAACAGCTTTCGTTACACCAGAGGCGCCCGGCCGAGTTTGCCCCGCGGGGCCACTGTCCTCCGCCCAGCGCTCTAGCGCGAGTAATGCTCCACGATAAGTTTTTCGTTCACCGGCATCGTCATGTCGGCGCGCACCGGCAGGGTACGCAGCCAACCCCGGGACTGGTCCCTCTCCAAGGCCAGCCACGAAGGCAGCCCGCGCCGCTGCGAGCTTTCCAGCGCCTCCGCGATGACCTTCTTGCTTCGGCTGGCAGTGGCCACGCTCACTACCTGGTTGGGCCTAAGCAGGTAGGAGGGCAGGTCCACCCGGCGTCCGTCGACCTCGATGTGGCCGTGGCGGACGAGCTGGCGCGCCTGTGCCGTCGAAGTGGCAAACCCCAGCCGATATGCCACGGTGTCGAGTCGCCGCTCGAGCAGGACCAGCAGATTCTCGCCGGTGATGCCCGGCATCCTTTCCGCGATGCCAAAGTAGGCGGCGAACTGGCCCTCCATAAGGCCGTACAGCCGGCGCACCTTCTGCTTCTCCCGCAAGCGCACCGAGAACTCCGAAAAACGGCTGCGCGACTGACCGTGCGCCCCCGGCGGATAGTTGCGCCGCTCGATGGCGCACTTGTCGCTGTAACAACGCTCCCCCTTGAGGAAGAGCTTCAGCCCCTCGCGCCGGCACAGCCGGCATACGGGCCCCAGGTATCTGGCCACTTACGTTAACTCCGTCGCCGGCTAGACGCGCCGTCGCTTGGGCGGCCGACAACCGTTATGCGGAATCGGCGTGGCATCCTTGATCGAACTCACGTTCAGGCCGGCGGCCTGCAGCGCCCTGACTGCCGACTCGCGGCCGCCGCCGGGCCCCTTGATGTACACCACAACGCTGCGCACGCCGAGGTCGCCAGCCCGCCGCGCCGCCGCTTCGGCGGCCATCTGAGCCGCAAACGGCGTGCCCTTGCGTGACCCCTTGAAGCCGACCGATCCGGCACTCGCCCAGGTAATCACTTGCCCCTGCGCGTCGGTAATCGTGACAATCGTGTTGTTGAAGGTCGCATGCACATGCGCCACGCCTTCGGGCGCCGCGCGCTTTGCGCGCTTGCGCCGTGCCGCCGGGGCGGCCGGCGCGCCGGCTTGCGCTTTGTTGGTCTCTTCCGCCATCAGGTTAACTTCCCGACCGCGCGCAATCGGTTGGCCGACTTAGTCGGCGCCCGGTGCGGTCCATTTTAGCTCCTGCCCGGCGGCGCTTTCTTGCCCGCCACGATCTTGCGCGGTCCTTTGCGCGTGCGAGCGTTGGTCCGCGTGCGCTGACCCCGCACGGGCAGCCCCCGCCGATGCCTCAGGCCGCGGTAACAGCCCAGGTCCATCAGCCGCTTGACCGCCTGTTGGACCTCTCGTCTTAGGTCGCCCTCCACCCGGTAGTCCTGGTCGATCGCCTGGCGAATTCGCGCCTGCTCGTCGGTGGTCAGGTCGTCGGTTTTTCTGCCGAGTTCGACGTTGGCCTTGGCCAGAATGCGCAAGGCCGAGGCGCGCCCGATACCATAGATGTAGGTGAGAGCCACCTCCATGCGCTTGGCCTTGGGCAGTTCCACGCCGGCGATACGCGCCATAAGCTACCTCTCCTCCTAGCCCTGGCGCTGCTTGTGCCGGGGGTTTTCGCAGATGACGCGGACCACGCCGCGCCGGCGCACCACCTTGCAATCCTTGCAGATTCGCTTGACCGACGATCTGACCTTCACGTTCACATCCCAGTCGCGGCCGGATTTACCGCATGCGATAAGTTATGCGGCCCCGGCTCAGGTCGTAAGGCGACAGCTCAACCGTCACCTTGTCCCCGGGCAGAATCCGGATGTAGTGCATCCGCATCTTGCCCGAGACGTGCGCCAGCACCTTGTGGCCGTTGTCGAGCGAGACCCGGAACATCGCGTTGGGCAAAGCCTCGACGACCGTTCCGGTCACCTCGATGGCGTCACCCTTAGACACGGCGCGCCACGCTCAGTATCTCCGGGCCGTCCCCGCAGATCGCGATGCAATGCTCGAAATGGGCCGACCTCTTGCCGTCGGCGGTCACCGCGGTCCACCCGTTGGCAAGAATTTTCAGCTCCGGCCCGCCCTCGTTGAACATCGGCTCGATCGCCAGCGCCATGCCTTCCTTAAGCCGCGGGTTTTCCATGCCCGGCCGAAAGTAGTTGGGCACCTGCGGCTCCTCGTGGAGGCTGCGGCCGATTCCGTGGCCGGCAAACTCCTCGACCACCGAAAAACCGGCCGTCTCGGCGACCCGCTGGACGGCGGTAGCGATATCGCTTAGCCGATTGCCGGTCCGGGCCTGCTCGATTCCCGCGTAGAGAGCCGCCCGCGTCACCTCGATAAGCCGTTGATCGCGCCGGCCGATGCGGCCCACCGGCACCGTCCGCGCCGAATCAGCGAAGTAGCCCATGTAGTTTACACCGAAATCAAGGCTTACGATATCTCCCGGCTTGATCCGGCGCGCCGACGGTATTCCGTGGACGATCTCCTCGTTAATCGACACACAAAGACTCTTCGGATAGGCCAACCCGTGCGGCTTATACCCCTTAAACGCCGGCTTGGCCCCCTTGCTCAAGGTCAGTTCCTCGGCCAGGCGGTCCAACTCATCGGTCGTAACGCCCGCGCGTACCGCTTTTTCCACTTCATCGAGGACCTCGGCGACGATGCGGCCCGCTTCGCGCATCTGCGCCAGCTCGTCGGGGCCTTTAAGAAGGATCACGCCATCCTCGCTCGGCGGTCCCGGTCGGGCCGGCTCTGATGGTTACCTGCCAGTGCCAGGGCGATACGCTGTTCGACGATCTCGGCGCTTCCCAGTCCGTCCACCGCGAGCAGGACGCCCTGGCGCCGGTAATAGTCCAAGAGCGGCGTTGCCTGCTCCCGGTAGAGCTCGAGCCGCCGCCGCACGGTTTGCTCGGTATCGTCGGAGCGCAGGTACAGTTCGCCTCCACAGACGTCGCACACCCCGGCGACCCGGGGCGGTCTGAACCCGACATGGTACATCGCACCGCACTGCCGGCAGGTGCGCCGTCCGCTCAGCCGTTTTACCAGTTCGTCTTCCGGCACCTGGACAACCACGCTGTAATCCAGTTGGACCTCCTGTTGCTCGAGCATCAGGTCGAGCTGCTCGGCCTGTGCCAAGGTGCGGGGAAACCCGTCCAGGACGAATCCCCGCCCGGCATCCGGCTCCTTGAGTCGCTCCCTGGTCAACTCGACCACGGTCTCATCCGGGACCAGGGCGCCCTTGTCGAGGTAGCCGCGCAACTGCCGGCCGATGCCAGTATCGGCCCGCCCCGCCGCCCTCAGCAGCTCGCCGGTGGCCACGTGCGGGATGCCCAGGCGAGCGGCAATAAGCCGCGCCTGGGTGCCCTTGCCTGCTCCCGGTCCGCCCAGCAGGACCAGCCGCATCTTGGTCTCATCCTCCTCTTGGCGACCGGACGCGCCCGCGGCGCATAAACCCTTCGTAGTTGCGCGTCAGAAGATGGGTCTCCATCTGCGCCACCGTGTCGAGCGCGACTCCAACCACGATCAGCAATGCCGTGCCGCCAAAATAAAACGGCACGTTGAAACGCTGGATGAGAATCGTGGGTAGCACGCAGACCGCGCTCACATACAACGCTCCGCCCAGCGTAATCCGCGACAGCACCCGGTCGATATACTCCGCGGTAAAGCGTCCCGGCCGTATTCCCGGGATGAAGCCGCCGTATTTCTTCAGGTTGTCGGCCACGTCGACGGGATTGAAGGTCACCGCCGTGTAAAAGTAGCAGAAGAAGACGATTAGCACCACGTAGATGAGATTGTATACCAGCGTACCGGGAGTCAACCAGGCGGCGTAGTCGCGCGCCCCGGGGATGAAGGTCGCAACCGTTGCCGGGAAAACCAGGATCGACGAGGCGAAAATCGGCGGGATGACGCCCGAGGTGTTGATCTTCAACGGCAGGTGGGAACTCTGGCCACCGTACACCCGCCGGCCCACCACCCGCCGCGCATACTGAATCGGAATCCTGCGCTGCGCGCTCTCCACATATACGATCCCGCCGGTAACCCCCAGCACGATCACCATAATCAAGAGCAGCACGAACAGGCTCATCTCGCCCTCGCGCACGAACTGGAAGGTAATCCCCACCGCCCCCGGTAAACGCGCCACGATCCCGGCCATGATGATGAGCGAGATACCGTTGCCGATTCCGCGCTCGGTTATCTGCTCGCCCATCCACATGACCAGCATCGTGCCCGCGGTAACGGTAACAATCGTCAGCAGGCGAAAGCCCCAGCCCGGATGGTATACCACCGGCTGACCACCGGGCGCCTGAATATGCTCCAGCGAATAGGCGATCATCGCTCCCTGCACCAGAGCCAGCGCGACCGTTCCGTAGCGCGTGTACTGGGTTATTTTGCGCCGCCCGGCTTCTCCTTCCTTGTACAATTCGTCCAGGTAGGGAGAGGCGATTTTAAGCAAGTCCAGAATGATCGCCACCGAAATGTACGGCATGATGCCCAGGGCAAAAACCGAAAACCGCTCCAGCGCTCCCCCTGAGAAAAGATTTATCCAGCCAAACAGCGTGCTGCGCGCCGCGTCGAAGAACGAAGCCAGCGCCTGACCGTCAATCCCCGGAGTCGGCACCGCCACGCCAACCCGGTAAACCGCCAGCACCGCGGCCGTGAACAGCACCCGCCGGCGCAGTTCGGGAATGCGTGAGGCGTTGGAAAAACCCTCGATCATCGCACCCAGCCGACCGCCTTCAGATAACCTCCGCCCTGGCCCCCGACGCCGCAATCTTGCGCTTGGCCGACTCGGAAAAGGCGTGCGCCCGCACCGTAACCTGGGCGGTCCACTCCCCGGCTCCCAGCACCTTGACTTTCTTGCCGGGTCTCACCAGTCCGCGCGCCTCCATCAGGACGGGGTCGATCGGGTCAGCTCCCGCGCAAAGCCGCCCGAGCCTTCCCAGGTTGACGGCGGCAAAGCTCTCGCGCCGCATCCGGCTGCGCTTAAGTCTTCTAAAGCCGCGCTTGGGCACGCGCCGCTTAAGCGGCATCTGGCCGCCCTCGTACCCGGGCGGAGTATTGCCCCCGCTGCGCTGGCCGCGCCCCTTATGCCCTCGGCCGGCGGTCTTGCCGCGGCCGGAGCCCGGCCCGCGCCCCAATCTGCGCCGCCTGCGCCTGGCACCAAGACCAGGCCTCAAATTGCTCAGTTCCAGCATGATAGATTTTGTGGCCCCCAAACCTGGTCCCGACGTCAGCATCTGCCGCCGCGCCGCCGGGCTGCCGGCCGCTTCGCACGGCCGCTTACGGTTGTGCGCTCCCGCCCGCCGGCTCGCGGAAGCGAGCCACTTCCTCCGGGCCGCGCAGCATTCGCAGCGCCTCCAACGTAGCCCGAACGATGTTGTGAGGGTTGGAAGAGCCCAGCCGCTTGGTCAGGACGTTTCGGATGCCCGCCAGTTCGACGACCGCGCGCACTCCGCCGGCCGCAATGACTCCGGTTCCCTCGGCTGCCGGCCGCAGGATCACCTTGCCGGCGCCGAAGCGCCCGATGACCTGATGAGGGATCGTGCCCTCGCGCAGCGGGGCTCGAATCAGATTGTGCCGCGCCCGTTCGAAGCCCTTGCGAATCGCCGCCGGCACCTCCTTGGCTTTGCCCAGTCCGAAGCCGACAAGACCGTTTTGGTCCCCGGCCACCACCAGGGCGCTGAAACTGAAGCGTCGTCCGCCCTTGACAACCTTTGCCACGCGGTTGATGTGGACGACCTTCTCCTTGAGCTCCACCCCCTGGAGGTCTATTCTCGCTGCCACGCTACCCTCTTGATTGCCGCGTTGTGCCGCAGTTTGCGCGACGCGCAGCGCCGCCGCACGCCCCGGCGTCGTTAGAAACTCAATCCCGTTTCGCGCGCTGCCTCGGCCAAGGCTTTGATCCGCCCGTGATAGCGGTAGCCGGCGCGGTCGAACACCACTGCCCTGATTCCCGCCGCAAGGCATCGCGCCGCGACCGCCTTTCCCACGGCCCGCGCGGCCGCGACGTCGTGGCGTCCTTTAAGCTCGGCCCGCAGTTCCGGGCTGAGCGTCGAGGCCACCGCCAGCACGCGGCGCGACTGGTCGGAGATCACCTGGGCGTAGAGGTGGCGCAGCGAGCGGAAAACTGCGAGCCGCGGCCGTAAGTCGCTGCCCGACACTTTGCGCCTCACCCGCTCCCGGCGCATCCTGCGTCTGTCAAGTCGCGTTGTCGCCATAGCACCGTCGTCGCCGGGCGCGGCTCAGCCGGCCGAGGCTCCGGCTGCGGCCTTGCCCGCCTTGCGTCGTATCACTTCTTCAGCGTACTTTATCCCCTTGCCCTTGTACGGCTCCGGGGGTCTAAGCCGTCTGATCTCAGCCGCCACGTTGCCCAACAGTTGCCGGTCGGCTCCCTCCAGCGTAATCAGCACCTGCCGCTCCACCTTGGCGGCGACACCCGCAGGAAGCTGGTAAACCACCGGATGCGAATAGCCCAGCGAGAGGCTGAGCGCGTTGCCTTTGACCTCGGCCCGGTAGCCGACGCCGTTGATTTCAAGCGTGCGGGTAAAGCCCTTGCTCACGCCCCGCACCATGTTGGCCGCAAGCTTGCGCGTCAGCCCGTGCAGCGCCTTCTCCCGCTTGGAGTCGCCGCGCCGGGCCACGACCAGCGTCGAGCCCTCCAACTGCATCGTTATCGCGGCCGGCACCGCTAACCCAAGCTGCCCCTTGGGCCCGACAACGCTGAGCGCTCCGTCCTTGACGACCGCGCGCACGCCGGCCTCCAGTGCGATGGGCAATTTTCCAATGCGCGACATATTACGTCTGGACCGCTAGCTGACCTCAACCAACAGCTCGCCGCCCACCCTGCGCCGGCGCGCCTCCCGATCAGTCATGACGCCTTGGGGCGTCGAGACCACGTAGCAGCCGATGCCGGCCGACACGCGCGGCATCTTGGCGCTTGTGCTGTAGCGTCTGAGTGCCGGGCGGCTTACCCGCCGGATCGAGCGGATTGCGCCCTGATGGTTGCTAAGGTAGCGCAAGCCGAGCACCAGCGCCTTGTTCGGCCCTTCGCCTTTGGTCTCCACCGCCGCCAGGAACCTCTGCTCGGCCAGCACGCGGCAAAGCGCCTCCTTGAGCCTGGAGTGCGGTACTTCCACCTGGCGGTAGCCGGCCTTCTGCGCGTTGCGCAGCCGGGTCGCCAGCTCTGCAATCGGATCGGTCAGCGACATCGTTTTCGACCTATTCCAAGCCTACCAGCTTGCCTTGACCACGCCGGGCAGGGAGCCCTCGAGCGCCAGCTTGCGCAGGCACAGCCGGCACATCCGAAAGCGGCGGAAAAACCCCCGCGACCGGCCGCATAACGGACAGCGATTGTGCTGGCGTACCTTGTACTTGGGCTTGCGCTCCGCCTTGACCTTCAGGCAGGTCCTGGCCATCAGGCCACCTCCGCGGCCGCGCCGTCGCGCGGCGGCTCCTCCCGGCTAAGCGCGCCCCGAAACGGCATGCCCAGCATCTTAAGCAGCATGTACCCCTCGAAGTCGCTCTCAGCGGTCGTCACTATCGAGACCGTGAACCCCTTGACTCGCTCCACCTTGTCCAGGTTCAACTCGGGGAAAATCGTGTGTTCCCGGACTCCCAGCGCGTAGTTGCCTCGCCCGTCAAAGCCGCGCTCGCTCACCCCCCGGAAGTCGCGCACCCGCGGCAACACCACGCTGACCAGCCGGTCGAAAAACTCGTACATCCTGGTCCTTCTCAGCGTCACCATCAGCCCGACCGGCATTCCCGCGCGCAGCTTGAAGTTCGAGATTGCCTTGCGCGCCCGGGTCACCACCGGTTTTTGTCCGCTTATCTGGGCCAGCTCTTCGCTTGCCGCATCGAGTAGCTTGGCGTCTTCGCGGGCTTCGCCAAGTCCCATATTGATGACGATCTTTTCCAGCCGCGGCACACGCATCGGGTTGTCAATCCCAAGTTCGCGCATGAGCTGGCCGGCCACTTCCTGCGCGTAGCGCTCGGCCAGGCGCGCCGGTTCGGCCGGTTCGGCGGGCGCGGGCGGCGGCGCCGGCTGGGCACCTTCCTGGGTCCGCGCGGCCGCTCCCTTCTGGGGATGCCGTGGAGCGCCCGCCTTGTCGCGGCGCGGGCCCTGTTTTTCGGTTCCCGGTCCTCGCTCGGCCATCACTGACTTCCCAGCGTTTCGCCGCAGCGCACGCAGAGCCGGCGCCGCTCGCGCTTAGCGCCGCGCTTAACCCGCGCGCGCACCGGGGCATTGCATCGTTCGCACAAAAGCATCACGTTCGAGGCGTCCAGCGGCGCCTCTTTCTCGACGATTCCACCCGGGCTGGCCGGCCCGCGCGGCTTGGAGTGGCGCTTGACCAGGTTGAGCCGCTCGACGTGTACCTGCCCGCTGCCGGGCAGCACCCGCATCACTCGGCCTGTCTTGCCCCGTTCCCGTCCGGCGACCACCATGATCATGTCGTTGCGCCGGATCCGCAAGCTCGCTTTGCCACCCGCGCCGCGCACCTTACAGCACCTCGGCAGCCAGCGAAATTATCTTAAGGAACTTTCTGGCTCTAAGCTCGCGCGCCACCGGCCCGAAGATGCGCGTACCGATGGGCTCGCGCTGATTGTCGATCAGCACGGCCGAGTTGTCGTCAAACCTGATGTAGCTGCCGTCGGGCCGGCTGATCTCCTTGCTGGTGCGCACGATCACCGCGCGCGCGACATCGCCTTTTTTCACCTTGGCGTTGGGAATCGCCTCGCGCACCGCGACCACCACGACGTCGCCCACCGTGGCGTAGCGCCGGCGCGAGCCGCCGAGCACTTTGATGCAGCTCACCTTGCGCGCGCCCGAGTTGTCGGCGACCGTCAGCACCGTTTTCATCTGGACCATGGCTGCCCGGCCCCCTACGCATCCGCCTTGGCCAGCACCCGGCTGACGCGCCAGCGCTTGTGCCTTGAGAGCGGGCGCGATTCGATAATCACGACCCGGTCTCCCTCGGCGCATCGCCCCTGCTCGTCATGGGCCATGAAGCGGGTACGCCGCTTCAGCCGTTTGCCGTAGAGCGGCTGTTCGACCAGCCGGGTCACCTGCACCACGACGGTCTTGGGCGCGCGGGCCGAGACCACGACACCTTCGCGCTTTTTGCGCCTGTCATGCATCGCGCTTTTCCACTGGCGCGCCGGGCCGCGCCAGCTCCTTCTCCCGCAGCAGGGTTTTTACCCGCGCCAGGTTGCGCCTGGCCTGCCGGCAGCTTGCCGGGTTATCGAGCTGGTTGGTACGCAACTTCAGCCTGAGCCGCAGCAGTTCCTCGCGGACGTCCTGTTCTCGCAGGCGCAGCTCCTCGGGGGCCAACTGTCTAAGTTCCTTGAGTTCCACCGTGGTTGCCGTCCTGCTAGGCGCCGGCCGCCTCGCGCTCGACGAATATCGTCTTGACCGGCAGCTTATGGGAGGCCAGACGCATCGCCTCCCGCGCCGTCTCCCGGTCCACACCTTCCATCTCGAACAGAATTCGGCCCGGGCGCACCGCGGCGACCCAACCTTCGGGCGATCCTTTGCCCTTGCCCATGCGGGTTTCGGCCGGCTTCCTGGTAACCGGCTTGTCCGGAAAGACCCGAATCCAGACCCGTCCGCCACGCTTGATGTGGCGGGTAAGGGCGATACGCGCCGCCTCGAGCGCGCGCGCGTCGACCCGCGCCGTCTCGACGCTTTTGAGCCCGTAATCGCCGAAGGCCATCTCGACGCCGCGCGACTCGACGCCGCGCACGCGTCCTTTCTGCATCTTGCGGTACTTGACCCTTTTGGGCGCCAGCATCGTCGTTTCCGTTCACTGCGCCGGGGCGCCGGCGGCGCGCCGTCCCTGTTCTTCGCGCCGGCCGAGCACTTCCCCGCGGAAAATCCAGACCTTGACGCCGATGCTGCCGTAAGTGGTATGCGCCTCGGCGAAGCCGTAGCCGACGTCGGCTCGCAGGGTCTGCAGCGGAACCCTCCCTTCGCGGTACCACTCCCGGCGGGCAATCTCCGCGCCGGCCAACCGTCCGGAGACCTGGACGCGCACGCCCTGCGCGCCCATCCGCATGGCGCGCGCCACCGCCTCCTTCATCGCCCGCCGAAAGGCGACGCGCCGCTCAAGCTGAAGTGCGATGCTTTCGGCAACGAGCTGGGGGTCGAGATCGGGCCGGCGTACTTCGTGGATGTTGAGGTACGCCTCGGTGCCCCGGCTAAGCTTCTGGATTTCGCCCTTGAGCTTTTCGATCTCGACGCCTTTTTTGCCGATGACGATTCCCGGCCGCGCGGTATGGATGTTGATCCGGGCCTTGTTGGCCATCCGCTCGATGTCGATTCGCGAGATGCCGGCGTGGTAGAGGCGCTTCTTGATAAACTGGCGCAGCCGCAGGTCCTCGTGCAAAAGCGCGGTGTACCCGTGCGCGGCAAACCAGCGCGAATTCCAGGTATCGATTACCCCCAGCCGAAGCCCGCGTGGATTTGTCTTCTGTCCCATCGCTGCCGTGTTCAGAGCGAACGTTCCTCGACCACCACCGTGAGATGACTGGTCCGTTTTAGGATGCGCGTGGCATGCATGTGCGCTCGCTGCATGACCCGCTTCCAGGTGGGGCCGCGATCGGCGACCGCCCGTTTTACGTAAAGACGATCCTCGTCCACGCTCTCGCGCTCGCGCGCGTTGGCCACCGCCGAGCGCAGCGTCTTGGCCACCACCCTGGCCGCGCGCTTGGGCGTAAAATCCAGGACGGCCAGCGCCTCGCCCACCTTCTTGCCAACCACGAGCTGGCAGACCAGGCGAAGCTTTTGCGGCGAAATCCGCACGTGGCGGGTTTTGGCAACTGCCTCCATCGCTCAAAGAACCCGCTTGCGGCTAGCCGCGCGGCTTGGCCGCGGCCGGGGCCGGCGGCGCGGCGGCCGGCGCGCCCGGCGCCGCCGCGGCCTTCACTTCCCCTCTTCGGTCGCCCGCATGGCCCCTAAAGGTGCGCGTGGGGGCAAACTCTCCCAGCTTGTGCCCGACCATGTTTTCCGTGCAGTAGACCGGGATGAACTTGTTGCCGTTGTGTACCGCAAAGGTCAGGCCGACCATCTCCGGCACGACCATCGACCGGCGCGACCAAGTCTTGATTATCCGCTTGTCGCCGGCCGCCGAAGCTGCGGCCACTTTCTTCATCAGGTGCCCGTCGACAAACGGACCTTTTTTGACCGACCTACCCATGGAGGCCTCGACCTCTTAGCGCTTGCCGCGCGGCCGGCGCGCGATGATGTAGCGGTCCGAGGCCTTCTTGCCCCGCGTTTTGTAGCCCTTGGCCGGCATTCCCCAGGGCGACTGCGGATGGTTGCCCTTGGAGCGCCCTTCGCCGCCGCCGTGCGGATGGTCGACCGGGTTCATCGCCACGCCTCGCACCCGCGGCCGGCGGCCCAAGTAGCGCACGCGCCCCGCCTTACCGAGCGAGAGGTTTCCATGGTCGAGATTGCCGACCTGCCCGATCGTCGCCCGGCATTCGATCAGCACCATGCGCTGCTCGCCGGAAGACAGCTTGAGCAGCGCGTATCTGCCCTCCTTGGCCATGAGCTGCGCCTGAGCGCCGGCTGCGCGCGCCAGCTTTGCTCCCGCCCCGGGCTTGAGCTCGACGGCGTGGACCACGGTGCCCATGGGGATATCCTGCAGCGCCAGGGCATTGCCCGGCCTGATGTCGGCGGCCGGGCCTGACTCGACCCGGTCGCCGACCTTAAGGCCCTGCGGCGCCAGGATGTAGCGCTTGTCGCCGTCGGCGTAATGGAGCAGGGCCACGTTGGCCGAGCGGCTGGGGTCATACTCGAGGGCGGCCACTGTTGCGGGGACGCCGTCGCGCTGGCGCTTGAAATCGACCAGTCGCAGCCGCCGCTTGTGGCCCCGGCCGCGGTGGCGCACCGTAATGCGCCCGGTATTGGCGCGCCCTCCGGAGTGCCGAAGCGGCCTCAACAGGCGCTTCTCCACCGGTCCGGGAGCCAGGCCGGAAAAGTCCGCCACCTGGGTAAAGCGCTGACCGGGGGTTCGCGGCTTCAGTTGGATAATCGCCATCGCTCCAATCCGCTTTCTCAGACGCCCTCGAAAAACTCGATCCGGTCGCCCGTCTTGAGGCTCACGTAGGCCTTCTTCCAGGCCGGCCGCCGCCCTTCGCTCTTTCCGCGCCGGCGCTTCTTGCCGAGAAAATTCGCCGTCCTCACCTTGACCACCGTAACTTTGAACATCTCCTGGACCAGCGACTGAATCTGATGCTTGGTCGCCTCCGGCCTCACCCGGAAAACCACCTGCCCCGACCGTTCGCCGACGATCGTCCCCTTTTCGGTGACCACCGGCGCCACGATGAGCCCCGCCCAGGCCATCAGGCGCGCCCTCCGAGCCGCTGCTCGATGGCGCGGGCCACCGCCACGCTCATCAAGAGCTGGTCGTAGGCCAGCACGTCGTAAACGTTGAGACCCTGCAGCGGCAGCACCTTGTGAGCGGCCAGGTTGCGCGCGGCCCGCGCCACCTGTTCCTCGCCCTCGCCGAAGACGATCAGCGCATGCCCCAGCTTGAGCCGCCCGAGCATCGCCTGCGCCGCCTTGGTTTTCAGCTCGGGCAGCGCGTAGCCTTCCACCACGTACATTCGGCCGCCGAGCGCGCGGTCCGAGATGGCGAGCCGAAGCGCCCGCCGCCACGCCTTTTTCGGCAGGCGGTAACCGTAATCGCGCGGCCGAGGCCCAAAAATCGTACCACCATGGCGCCACAGCGGCGAGCGCGTCGAGCCGGCGCGCGCCCGGCCGGTGCCTTTCTGGCGCCACGGCTTGCGCCCGCCACCCGACACCAGCCCCTTGGTCTTGGTGGCGGCGGTGCCCGCACGGCGGCCGGCCAACTGCATTCGCACCGCCGCGTGGACCACCGCCAGCTCTCCGATCACGCCGAAGACGTCGGCGGCCATCTCGATTTCGCCCGCCGGCTCCAGCGTGGCCGAGTAAAGCGGCACGCGCACCGGCGCGCGACCAACGTCAGACGCCGCCATCGCCAGTCTTCCTCGCCTTTTTCCCCGGGCGCGCCGCGTGGCGGATAACCACATAGCCGCCGCGTGGTCCCGGCACCGCGCCCTGCACGACGATCGCGTCCTGCTCGGCCAGCACTTCGACCACCCGCAGGTTTTGCACCGTAACCCTTTCGTTGCCCATCTGACCGGCCATCCTGAGCCCTTTGCGCACCCGGCCGGGATAGGAACGGTTGCCGATCGACCCGCCGTGGCGGAAGTACTCGTGGGTTCCGCGCGAGCCAGGGAATCCCGCGAAATGGTGGCGCTTTATCACCCCGGCATAGCCGCGCCCCTTGGATATACCCGAAACATCAACCAAGTCGCCCGGCTTGAAGACTTCGCCGGCGCGCAGCGTTTGGCCAAGGGCCAGCGGACCCTCCGCGCGGCGCTCGAACTCGGCCAGCCGGGCCGAGACCGCCACCCCGGCTTTGGCGAAGTGTCCGCGCTCCGGCTTGGTCAGCCGGGACGGCTTTTTACGGCCGAAGCCGAGTTGCACCGCCTCGTAGCCGTCACGCTCGGCCACCTTTAGCTGGGCCACCACGCAGGGACCCGCGGCCAGCACCGTGACGGCGCCCAACTCGCCGCCCGCGCGCGCAAGCTGCGTCATACCCAGTTTTCTTCCAATGAGGCCGCTTAGCATGGCACACGCCGCTTTGGCTACTCAAGCTTGATCTCGACGTCAACGCCGGCCGCCAGGTCGAGCTTACCCAAGGCGTCGATAGTCTGCTGGGTCGGCTCGAGAACGTCCAACAGCCGCTTGTGGGTGCGCACTTCGAACTGCTCGCGCGACTTCTTGTCGGCATGCGGCGAACGGTTTACCGTGAACCGTTCGATCCGGGTCGGCAGCGGGATCGGCCCGGCCACCCGCCCGCCGGTGCGCCGGATGGTGTCGACGATCTCGCGCACCGACTGATCGAGCAGGCGATGATCGTAGGCTCTCAGCCTTATCCGAATCTTGCTATTCGCCCGCTCGGCCACCGCGCTTGCCTCCCTGCCTCGGCACTGGCCACCGACTGCCGCTACTTGAGCACCTTGGAGACCACGCCGGCGCCCACCGTATGCCCGCCTTCGCGCACTGCAAAGCGCAGGCCCTCGTCCATCGCCACCGGCGTGATCAGCTCTGCGGTCATGTTAACGCTGTCGCCCGGCATCACCATTTCCACGCCCTCGGGCAGGGTGACGATACCGGTCACGTCGGTGGTTCTGAAGTAGAACTGCGGCCGGTAGCCGTTGAAAAACGGCGTGTGGCGGCCGCCTTCCTCCTTGGTCAGCACATAGGTCGAGGCCTCGAACCGGGTGTGCGGCGTGATCGATCCGGGCGTCGCCAGCACCTGTCCGCGCTCCACTTCCTCGCGCTTGGTGCCGCGCAGGAGCACGCCGATGTTGTCGCCCGCCTGTCCCTCGTCGAGAATCTTGCGGAACATCTCGACGCCGGTCACCACCGTTTTGCGGGTCTCGCGAAAGCCGACGATCTCGACCTCCTCGCTGACCTTGACCCGGCCGCGCTCGACCCTGCCTGTCACCACCGTACCGCGCCCCGAGATCGAAAACACGTCTTCGATCGGCATCAGGAAGGCCTTCTCGACCTCGCGTTTCGGCTGGGCCACGTAGCTGTCCACCGCTTCCATCAGCTTAAGGATCGGCCCGCAGTTCTCGCACTCCGCCTTACCGCATCCGCAGTTGAGCGCCTTCAGGGCGCTGCCGCGGATAACCGGCACGTCATCGCCCGGAAACTCGTACTTCTTGAGCAGATCGCGCACCTCCAGCTCCACCAAGTCGAGCAGCTCCGGGTCGTCCACCATGTCCACCTTGTTCATGAAGACCACGATGTAAGGCACGCCCACCTGGCGGGCGAGCAAGATGTGCTCGCGCGTCTGAGGCATCGGGCCGTCGTTGGCGCCCACCACCAGGATGGCGCCGTCCATCTGGGCCGCCCCGGTGATCATGTTCTTGATGTAGTCGGCGTGGCCGGGGCAGTCGACGTGCGCGTAGTGGCGCTTGGCTGTCTCGTACTCGACGTGGGCAATGGCGATGGTGATTCCGCGTTCGCGTTCCTCGGGAGCCTTGTCGATCTGGTCGAAAGGCACGAAACTGGCGAGCTTGCGGGCGGCAAGCACCTTGGTGATCGCCGCGGTCAGGGTGGTCTTGCCGTGGTCGATGTGTCCTATGGTGCCGACGTTGGCGTGCGGCTTGGTCCGCTCGAATTTGGCCTTGCCCATGGTTTCAACTCCGCTCTAAGGTTGCTCGCGATTGACTTGCCCGTTACGCCCTTGCCCGCTCGCCGTTGTCCGCACCGGCGCGCGCCATCAACTCCGCGTACACTTGCTGGGGCACCGGCTCATAGGCGCCAAACTGCATCGTGTAGTTGGCCCGCCCCTGGGTGACCGACCGCAGCCGGGTAGCATAGCCGAACATCGAGGCCAGCGGCACCCGCGCCTCAATCACCTGCGCGCCGGCCCGGCTCTGCAAATCGACGATCTTACCGCGCCGGCCGTTGAGGTCCCCGATAACTTCGCCCATGAACTCCGTGGGCGTCACCACTTCGACTTCCATCACCGGCTCCAGCAGCATCGGCTGGGCCTTCTGACAGGCCGCCTTAAACCCAATCGAGCCGGCTATCTTAAAGGCCAGCTCCGAGGAGTCCACCTCGTGGTACTTGCCGTCGAGCAGCGCCACTTTCAGGTCGACCATCGGGTAACCCGCCAGCACGCCGTTCTCCATCGCTTCCTTCACCCCGGCCTCGACCGACGGTATGAAGTTGCGCGGAATCACGCCGCCCTTGGTCGCATCGACGAACTCGAAGCCCAGACCCTTGGCCAGCGGCTCGACCCTGAGCTCGACCACCGCGAACTGTCCGTGGCCGCCGGTCTGGCGGATGAAACGCCCCTCGGCCTCGGCCGCGCGGCGGATCGTCTCGCGGTAGGTGACCTCCGGCCGGCCCACGTTGGCGTCCACTTTGAACTCGCGCAGCAGCCGGTCGACGATAATCTCGAGGTGCAGTTCCCCCATCCCACCCAAAAGCGTCTGGCCCGATTCCCGGTCGACCGTAACGTGGAACGAGGGGTCCTCGGCCGCAAGCTTGGCCAACGCCTCTCCCAGTCGCTCCTGGTCCGCCTTGGTCTTGGGCTCGATGGCCACCTGGATGACCGGCTCGGGGAACTCAATCGACTCCAGCACGATCGGATGGGCCGGGTCGCACAGCGTATCGCCGGTTGCGGTATCGCGCAACCCGGTGGCGCAGATATCGCCGGCGAACACCTCGGAAATCTCCTCGCGCTTGTTGGCGTGCATTTTGACCAGCCGCCCGATTCGCTCCCGCCGCCCGCGGGTCGCGTTCAGCACCGAGGTGCCACTTTCGAGCGCGCCCGAGTAGACGCGCAAGAATGTCAGCGTCCCGACATACTGATCGGTCATCACCTTGAAGGCGAGCGCGGCAAACGGCGCATCGTCGCGCGGCCAGCGCTCCTCGACGCGCTCCGCGCTACGCCCCATAACCGGCGGCATATCGGCCGGCGAAGGCAGATAGTCCACCACCGCATCGAGTATCGGCTGAACGCCCCGGTTGCGGAAAGCCGACCCCATCAGCACCGGCACCACCGCCAGCTTAAGCGTAGCTCCCCGCAGGGCGCTGCGGATTTGCTCGGGCACCGGCCGGCCGCCTTCCAGGTAAAGCTCCATGAGCTTTTCGTCGTAGTCGGCCAGCGTTTCGACCAGGGCCTCACGCGCCGCCCGGACCGCCTCGCTCAACTCCTGCGGCACCGCCTCATAACGAAACGTGCCGCCCAGCCGGTCCTCCTCCCAGATAATCGCCCGCTCTTCGATCAGGTCGATGACGCCGATGAACCTGTCTTCGCTGCCCAGCGGGAGCTGCAGCAGCGCCGGCCGTGCCTTGAGCTTTTCGCGCATCTCGGCCAGCACCCGCTGGTAGTCGGCCCCGACCCGGTCCATCTTGTTGATAAAGGCGATGCGCGGTACCCGGTACTTGTCGGCCTGGCGCCAGACCGTCTCGGATTGTGGCTCGACCCCTCCCACCGCGCAAAAGATCGCCACCGCGCCGTCGAGCACCCGCAGACTGCGCTCGACCTCCATGGTGAAATCGACGTGGCCCGGCGTGTCGATGATGTTTATCCGGTGGTCGCGCCAAAAGCAGGTCGTGGCAGCCGAGGTTATCGTGATCCCCCGTTCCTGCTCCTGGACCATCCAGTCCATGGTCGCCGTGCCTTCGTGAACCTCGCCCATCTTGTAGTTGATGCCGGTGTAGTAGAGCACCCGCTCGGTGGTCGTGGTCTTACCGGCATCGATGTGCGCCATGATGCCGATATTGCGGACGCGTTCTATGGGTGTCTGACGTGGCATTGGAAACCTGGGCTCTACCAGCGGTAATGAGCAAAAGCCTTGTTCGCCTCGGCCATGCGGTGGGTCTCTTCGCGCTTCTTGACCGCGCCGCCCCGGTTGGCGGCCGCCTCGAGCAGCTCGGCCGCCAGCCGCTCAACCGTCGACTTTTCGCCGCGCGCGCGCGCCGCCCCCACCAGCCAGCGCATGGCCAGCGACGTGCGCCTGACCGACCTGACCTCGACCGGCACCTGGTAGTTGGCGCCACCGACCCGGCGCGAGCGCACCTCGACCGCCGGCCGGACGTTTTCCAGCGCCCGCTTGAGCAGCGCCAGCGGCTCTTCCTTGGCGCGCTCGGCGGCCAGCTCCATCGCGCCGTAGAGCATCCCCTCGGCCAGCGACTTCTTGCCCCGCTGCATCACCACGTTGACCAGCTTGGCCACCGTTCGGTCGCGGTACCTGGGGTCCGGGATGATTTCCCGCGCTCGTGTCTGTCCTTTGCGCGCCATCTTGCCTTACTTGGGCTTTTTCGCCCCGTACTTCGAGCGGCTCTTGCGCCGATCCTGCACGCCGATCGAGTCGAGCGTGCCCCGAACCACGTGGTAGCGCACTCCCGGCAGGTCCTTGACCCGGCCGCCGCGAATCAGCACCACCGAGTGCTCCTGCAGATTGTGCCCGACCCCGGGAATGTAGCTGTTGACCTCGTAGCCGTTGGACAGCCGCACCCGCGCCACCTTGCGCAAGGCGGAGTTCGGCTTCTTGGGCGTCGTGGTCTTCACCTGCACGCAGACGCCCCGTTTCTGGGGCGAGCCCTGCAGCGCCGGGGCGCTCCTCTTGTACCGTTTCTTGATCCGGGCGCCCCGAATCAACTGGTTTATCGTCGGCACCGTTTACGCCTGCCTTTTAGGCCGATCCTGTCCAAACTTTCGGACAACCCCGCCCTCGCACAGCTTCGCCCAAACAAGTGCAATCGCCGCGCGGTCCTTTGCCCGTTTCGCGTTTCGGTCGGGTGAAAAGCCCGCCCGGCAGAACGCCGGGAGGCTCCGTCGAACCACCGGGTAACGTATGATTATTAGACGAACCGAAGCTAGCTGTCAACCGCCGCTGGACGGCACCAACTCGGCCAGCGGCTCTTTCTCCCCTACCTCCTGTACGGGCATACCCTCCACCAGCACCTCGACTTCGCGGTAGCGCGGCATCCCGGTTCCCGCCGCAATCCGCCGTCACCTAACAACGTTTTCTTTAAGCCCGGCCAGCCGGTCCACCTTGCCCTGGATCGCCGCCTCCGTCAACACCCGCGTGGTCTCCTGGAAGGAAGCGGCCGAGATGAAGCTTTCGGTCGAGAGCGAAGCTTTGGTGATCCCCAGGAGCATCGGCTCGGCGATCGCCGGCTCACCGTTGTTGGCCAGCACGCGGGCGTTTTCCTGGTCGAAGGACCATTTATCGATCTGGTCGCCGACCAGAAAGTCGGTATCGCCCACCTCTTTTATTCTGACCTTGCGCAGCATCTGGCGGACGATGACTTCGATATGCTTGTCGTTGATTCGCACGCCCTGGAGCCGGTAGATTTCCTGGATTTCATCGACCAGGTACTTGGCCAGCGCCTTCTCGCCGAGCACGCTCAGGATGTCGTGCGGGTTGGAGGCTCCCTCCATGAGCGGCTCGCCGGCCCGCACCAGGTCGCCCTCGTGCACGCTGACGTGCTTGCCCTTGGGGATCAGGTATTCGCGCGGCTCTCCCACCTCCGGCGTGACGACCACCTTGCGCTTGCCCTTGGTGTCCTTGCCGAAGGAGACGCGGCCGTCGATCTCGGAAATCACGGCGAACTCCTTGGGCTTGCGCGCTTCGAACAGTTCGGCCACGCGCGGCAGTCCGCCGGTGATGTCCTTGGTCTTGGTGGTTTCGCGCGGGATTTTGGCGATCACATCGCCCGGCAGGACGGCCGAGCCCTCGGCCACGTTGATGTAGGCCCCCACCGGCAGAAAGTAGCGCGCCTGCTGGTCGCTGTTGGGAATGTGCGCGGTCTTGCCGCTGGCGTCCTTGATCGAGATGCGCGGCCGCAGGTCGAGCTCGCGGAACTCCACGATCACGTTGGAGCGGGCGCCGGTGCGCTCGTCGACCCGCTCTTCCATGGTTTTGCCCTCGAGGATATCGCCGTACTTAACCGTGCCGCCGACTTCGGTGATGATCGGCGTGGTGTAGGGGTCCCATTCGGCGATAAGCTCTCCCGCCTTGACCGTTTCGCCGTCGCCCTTGCGCAGCTTGGCGCCGTAGACCAGCGGATAGCGTTCGCGTTCGCGCTCGCGCGTCTGGCCGTCGCCGCTCTTGACCTGTTCGACGATTGCCGCTTCGCCGTGGCGGCTCATCACCACCAGCAGCTTGTCGGGACTGCGCACGGTGCTGACGCCGTGCAGGCGCACCACGCCCTCGGTACGCGCCTCCAACGTGGTCTGCTCCGCCCGGCGGCTGGCGGTGCCGCCGATGTGAAAGGTGCGCATGGTGAGCTGCGTGCCCGGCTCGCCGATCGACTGGGCGGCGATCGTCCCGATCACCTCGCCGATGTTGACCAGGTGGCCGCGCCCGAGGTCGCGCCCGTAGCACATCGCGCATACCCCATGGCGCGACTGGCAGGTGAGCACCGAGCGGATTTTGACCCTCTCCAGGCCCGCCTCCTCGATCCGCTGCACCCGGTCCTCGTCGATCATGGTGTCGGCCGCCACCAGCACCTCGCCGGTAAACGGGTCGCGGATGTCCTCCAGCGCCACCCGCCCGAGCACGCGGTCGCCCAGCCCCTCGATGATTTCACCGCCTTCGACCAGGGGCGTCATCTCGATCCCGTCGAGCGTGCCGCAGTCCGGCTCGCTGATAATCGAGTCCTGGGCGACATCGACCAGGCGGCGGGTGAGGTAGCCCGAGTTGGCGGTCTTGAGCGCCGTGTCGGCCAGTCCCTTGCGGGCGCCGTGGGTCGAGATGAAGTACTGGAGCACGGTCAGCCCCTCGCGGAAGTTGGCGGTGATCGGCGTCTCGATGATCTCGCCCGAGGGCTTGGCCATCAGCCCGCGCAGCCCGGCAAGCTGGCGGATTTGCTGGTCCGAGCCGCGGGCGCCCGAGTCGGCCATGATGAAGATCGGGTTGAACGACTCGCCGCGCACCGCGCTGCCGTCGGCCGCCTTGCCGTAAACCTGGGTCGACAGCCCCTTGAGCACCGCGCCGCCGATCTGGTCCTGCACCTCGGCCCAGATGTCCACCACCTTGTTGTAGCGCTCGCCGTCGGTGATAACGCCATCGTTGTACTGGCGCTGGATTTCGGCCACCTGGCGCTGCGCCTCGGCCAGAAGCTGCGCCTTTTGCGGCGGGATTACCATGTCCTTGACCGAGATCGAAATCCCGGCCCGGGTGGCAAATTCAAAGCCGATATCCTTGAGCCGGTCGGCAAAAATCACCGTGGTTTTGGTGCCCGCCCGGCGGTAGACGAGATCGATCAGGTTGCCGAGTTCCTTCTTCTTCATCGTGCGGTTGACTTCCGAAAACGGCACCGAAGGCGGCACGATCTCGTAAAGCAGCACCCGGCCCACCGTGGTCTCCACCCGCTCGGCGCCAACCCCGTTGACCTGAAGCGGGCCGAGATCGCCCGGCACAAACTCCTCGGCCACCTCCTCCTGGGCGCGCGCAAGCGGCATCCTGACCGTGATGCGCGCCTGCAGGTCCACCTCGCCGTGGTCGTAGGCGATGCGCACCTCGGCCGGGCTCGAGAACAACCGTCCCTCGCCCCGGGCCAGCGGCCGCTCGCGGGTCAGGTAGTAAAGCCCCAGCACCATGTCCTGCGTCGGCACGATGATCGGCTTGCCGTTGGCCGGCGACAGGATGTTGTTGGTCGACATCATCAGCACCCGCGACTCGACCTGCGCCTCGACCGAGAGCGGCACGTGGACCGCCATCTGGTCGCCGTCGAAGTCGGCGTTGTAGGCCACGCAGACCAGCGGATGGAGTTGGATCGCCTTGCCCTCGATCAGCACCGGCTCGAAGGCCTGGATGCCGAGCCGGTGCAGGGTGGGCGCGCGGTTGAGCAGTACCGGATGCTCGCGGATGACCTCGTCGAGAATGTCCCAGACCTCGCGGGTCTCCTTCTCGACCATCTTCTTGGCGCTCTTGATGGTCGTAACGTAGCCGCGCTCCTCCAGCTTGTTGTAGATAAACGGCTTGAACAGCTCGATCGCGATCCGCTTGGGCAGCCCGCACTGATGGAGCCTGAGCTCGGGGCCCACCACCACCACCGAGCGGCCCGAGTAGTCGACCCGCTTGCCCAAGAGGTTTTGCCGAAACCGCCCGGCCTTGCCGCGCAGCATGTCGCTCAGCGATTTGAGCGGCCGCTTGGCGGGACCGGTGATCGCCCGGCCGCGCCGGCCGTTGTCGAACAGCGCGTCGACCGCCTCCTGCAGCATCCGCTTCTCGTTGCGGATGATGATGTCGGGCGCGTTGAGCTCGATGAGCCGCTTGAGGCGGTTGTTGCGGTTTATCACCCGGCGGTAGAGGTCGTTCAAGTCGGAGGTCGCAAAGCGCCCGCCGTCCAGCGGCACCAGCGGCCGCAAATCCGGCGGAATGACCGGCAGGATGGTGAGGATCATCCACTCCGGGCGGTTGCTGGAATCGCGAAAGGCGTTCACCACCTTGAGCCGCTTGGCGACCTTCTTGCGCCGCGCCTCGCTGGCCGTGCTCTTCATCTCGGCGCGCAGCTCCTCGGCCGTGCGCTCGAGGTCGAGCCGCGTCAGCAGTTCCCGGATCGCCTCCGCCCCCATTTCGGCCTTGAAGCGCTCGCCGTACTGCGCCCGCAGCTCGCGGCAGCGGCGCTCGGGCAAAAGCTCGCGCGGCTCCAGCGGCGTATCGCCCGGGTCAACGACGACGTAGGCCTCGAAGTAGAGCACCTTCTCCAGGTCCTTGAGCGTCATGTCGAGCAGCGTGCCGATGCGCGAGGGCAGCGAGCGCAAAAACCAGATGTGCGCCACCGGCGCCGCCAGGTCGATATGCCCCATGCGCTCGCGCCGCACCTTGGACTGGATCACCTCCACGCCGCACTTCTCGCAGACCACGCCCCGATGGCGCATCCGCTTGTACTTGCCGCAATTGCACTCGTAGTCCTTGATCGGGCCGAAGATTTTGGCGCAGAACAGCCCGTCGCGCTCCGGCTTGAAGGTGCGGTAGTTGATCGTCTCGGGCTTTTTCACTTCGCCGTGCGACCAGGAACGGATCATCTCCGGCGAGGCCAGTGAAATCCGAATCTCGTCGAACGAGAGCGGATTCTTGGGTTTCTCGAAAATGCTGAAAAGGTCTTCCATGCCGAACGCTCCCGCGCCCGGGCCTAAGCCCGTTGGCGTTCCCTCAACTCGACGTTAAGGCACAGCGACTGCAGTTCCTTGACCATCACGTTGAACGACTCGGGCAGCCCCGGCTCCAGCGTGTTTTCGCCCCGCACGATCGCCTCGTACATCCGCGTCCTGCCCGCCACGTCGTCCGACTTTACGGTCAGCATCTCCTGCAGCGTATAGGCCGCCCCGTACGCTTCCAGCGCCCACACTTCCATCTCGCCCAGGCGCTGGCCGCCGAACTGCGCCTTGCCGCCCAGCGGCTGCTGCGTCACCAGGCTGTAGGGCCCCGTCGAGCGGGCGTGGATTTTGTCCTCGACCAGGTGATGCAGCTTCATCATATAGAGCACGCCCACCGTCACCCGCTGTTCGAATGGCGCCCCGCTGCGGCCGTCGTAGAGCACGGTCTGTCCGTCGGCGGGAAGCCCCGCCTGCTTGAGCAGACCGAAAATCTCCTCTTCGCGCGCCCCATCGAAGACCGGCGAGGCCACCTGCAGCCCCTGCTTGAGCTTGCCGGCAAGCCGTGCGCGGTCGCTCTCGTCCAAGCCGTCGACCAACTGCTGGGTCTCGCGGTCCGGAAAAAGCTCCTTGAGCCGCTTCTTCAGCGCCTCGGCCCCGCCGCCCTGCTCCCAGGCCAGCCATACGCCGCGCCCCAACTCCAAGGCCGCCCATCCCAGGTGCGTCTCCAGTATCTGCCCGACGTTCATCCGCGACGGCACTCCCAGCGGGTTGAGCACCACGTCCACCGGCGTGCCGTCGGCGAGCCGCGGCATGTCTTCCACCGGCAGGATGCGCGAGACGACGCCCTTGTTGCCGTGGCGGCCGGCCATCTTGTCGCCCACCTGGAGCCGGCGCTTGATGGCCACAAAGACCTTGATCATCTTGATCACGCCCGGCGCCAGCTCGTCTCCGCCCTTAAGCCGTTCGCGCTTGGTCCCGTAGTGGCCGGAGATCGCCTCGCTGCTGAACTTCATCGCCGCCAGCGCCTGGGCGGTCTCGGCGTTGGCCGTTTCGTCGTCTACCCTAAGCTGCTCCCAGAGCGGGAAGGCCAGCTCCTCCAGCGCCTCTTCGGTAAGCGTTTCGCCCTTCTGCAGGACCACGCGCCGGTCATCCGAGAGCACCCGCGCAGCCAGCCGTTTGCCGACCAGCAGCCGCTTGAGCTTGCGCAAGGTCTCCTGGCGCAGGATGCGAATCTCCTCGTTTTCGTCCTGCTTGAGCCGCTCGATCTCCGCCTGATGGATCTCCTGGCTGCGGTCCTCGCGGTTGGCGCCGCGCCGGGCGAAGACCCGGGCGTTGATCACCGTGCCTTCGACCCCGGGGGGAACGCGCAGGCTGGTATCGCGCACCTCGCCCGCCTTCTCCCCGAAGATCGCGCGCAGGAGCTTTTCCTCGGGGCTCAGCTGGGTTTCGCCCTTGGGCGTTATCTTGCCCACCAGGATATCGCCGGGGCGGACCTCGGCGCCGAGGCGGATGATCCCGCCGGCGTCGAGGTTCTTAAGCGCCTCCTCGCTCACGTTGGGGATGTCGCGGGTAATCTCTTCGGCGCCCAGCTTGGTGTCGCGCGCCAGGCATTCGAACTCCTCGATATGCACCGAGGTGAAGAGGTCTTCCTTGACCAGCCGTTCGGAAACCAGGATGGAGTCCTCGAAGTTGTAGCCGCCCCAGGGCATGAAGGCCACCAAAACGTTGCGCCCCAGAGCCAGTTCCCCCATCTCGGTTGAGGGCCCGTCGGCCAGCACCTCGCCGCGGCGCACCCGCTCGCCCCGCACCACCACCGGGCGCTGGTTGGTGCAGGTGTTCTGGTTGGAGCGCTGGTACTTGATCAGGTTGTAGATATCCACCCCGGTATCGCGCGCATCGCGGCCCTGGCGCTCGGCACGCACCACGATCCGCTCGGCATCGACGCTTTCCACCACCCCGTCGCGCCGGGCCACCACGGTGACGCCCGAGTCGCGCGCCACGGTCCTTTCCAGGCCGGTGCCCACCAGCGGCGCCTCGCTGCGCAAAAGCGGCACCGCCTGGCGCTGCATGTTGGAGCCCATCAGCGCCCGGTTGGCGTCGTCGTTTTCGAGAAACGGGATCAGCGCCGCAGCCACCGACACCAGTTGGTCGGGCGAGACGTCCATGTACTGGACCTCGCCGGCCGGCACCACCGCAAAACCGCCCTCTTTGCGCGCCGAGACCAGCTCGTTGGCAAACCGGCCCTCCGCGTCCAGCGGCGCGTTGGCCTGGGCGATCACCTTGTCCTCTTCCTCGAGCGCCGAAAGGTAGACCACCTGCTCGCTCACCCGGCCCTTTTCCACCACCCGGTAGGGCGTTTCGATAAAGCCGTAGTCGTTGACCCGCGCGTAGGTCGAGAGCGCGGTAATAAGCCCGATGTTCGGCCCCTCCGGCGTCTCGATCGGGCAGACCCGCCCGTAGTGGGTGGGGTGCACGTCGCGCACCTCGAAGCCGGCCCGCTCGCGCGTAAGACCGCCCGGCCCCAGGGCCGAGAGCCGGCGCTTGTGCGCAATCTCGGAAAGCGGGTTGGTCTGGTCCATGAACTGCGAGAGCTGCGAAGAGCCGAAAAACTCCCGGATCACCGCCGACACCGGCTTGTAGTTGACCAATTCCTGCGGCATCAGCGTCTCGATCTCTTGCAGGCTCATTCGCTCCCGTATCGCCCGCTCCATCCGCACCAGCCCGATCCGGAACTGGTTCTCGACCAGCTCGCCCACCGAGCGCACCCGCCGATTGCCGAGGTGGTCGATGTCGTCGGGCTGGCCGTTGCCGTTCTTGAGCTCGATCAGGTAGCGGACCACCTCCAGGATGTCTTCGCGCCTAAGCGTGCCCTGGTCCAAGGGCACATCGAGCTTTAGCCGGTGATTGAGCTTTATCCTGCCCACCCGGGAGAGGTCGTAGCGCTCCGGGTTGAAAAACAGGTTGTGAAAAAAGGTCGTCGCCGTGGCCAGGGTCGGCGGATCGCCCGGCCTAAGCCGCCGGTAAATCTCGAGCAGCGCGTCCTCGGGCGTGGCCAGCCGGTCCTGCATCAGGGTGAGCCGAACCGGCCCTCCGCCCTGCTGGTCCTCGGTGTAAAGCACCTCGATCTTCTTGACCCCGCAGGCCTTGAGCCGCTCAAGCTTTTCCTCGTTCAGCTCCTCGTTGACCGCCAGGATGACCTCGCCGGTGTGCGGGTCGGCGACGTCGTGCGCCGAGATTCGCCCGATGACCTCGCCCGGCGCCACCGGCACTTCGCTCAGCTTGGCCTGTTCCATGGCGCGCACGAGTCCTTTGTTGAACTTGCGCCCCTCGCGCACAATTAGCTCGCCGGTACGCGGGTCCTTCACGTCGCGGCTGGCCTTGGTGCCGATGAGCTGGTCGGGCTTGAACTCCTTGGCCAGCCGCTCGCCCAGCAAGATTACGTCCTTGCGGTAGAAGTAGTTGAGCAGGTCCTCGGTCGTCATGCCGAGCGCGCGCAGCGGCACCGTAGCCGCAAACTTGCGCCGCCGGTCGATGCGCACCCACAAAACGTCGTGGGGGTCAAATTCGAAGTCGATCCAGCTTCCCCGGTAGGGAATAATCCGCGCCGAGTACAGCAGCTTGCCGGTGGCGTGCGTGCGCCCCTTGTCGTGCTCGAAAAACACCCCCGGCGAGCGGTGGAGCTGCGAGACAATTACCCGTTCCGTGCCGTTTACCATGAAGGTGCCGTTGGGCGTCATCAGCGGCACCTCCCCAAAGTAGACCTCCTGCTCCTTGACGTTCTTTATCGAGCGGTGCCCGTTCTCGACCTCCCACAGTACGAGCTGAATCTTCACTTTGAGCGGCGCGCCGTAAGTCATCCCCCGCTGATGGCACTCGTCGACGTCGTACTTGGGAGTGCCGAGGTCGTACCCGACGAACTCAAGCGAGGCGGTCTCGTTGAAATCCTTGATCGGAAAGACCGACTTGAAGACCGCCTGCAGACCGGTGTCAGCCCGCTTGTCAAGAGGCACGTTCCACTGGAGGAACTCCTCGTAGGAGCGGCGCTGTATCTCGATCAGGTCGGGAATATCGAGGATTTTCTTAATCTTGCCGAATGAACGCCTGAGGCGAAAGTTGCTCGTTACCTGCTGATGCTGCGACTGTTGGGTCATTTACCCCTTCTACCTCGCTTAAGGCCGCTGCCTTCCCGCCTGCCGCAACCGGGCGCCACACCCAGCGGCCACCCTCGGCCGCGGCCGCGACGCCTTGCGTTGCGCCCCTGGCCCTACGGACCAGCGCGCCGCCACGCCGCTTCTTTGCCGGCGTCGTTGGCTTAGACCGGGCCCCGCGCTAACGGCGCCTGGCACCGCTATTTCAACTCCACCGTTGCGCCGACCTCTTCGAGCTTTTGCTTGACCTGCTCGGCCTCGGCCTTGTTCACTCCCTCTTTGACCGGCTTGGGGGCGCCGTCGACCAACTCCTTGGCCTCTTTGAGACCCAGGCCGGTCAGCTCACGGACGACCTTGATGACCTGGATTTTCTTGTCGCCCACCCCGGTCAGCATCACGGTAAACTCGTCCTTTTCCGGGGCCGCGGCCTCCGCCACGCCGGCCCCGGGCGCCATTCCACCGGCCATGGCCACCACCGGGGCGGCGGCCGAGACGCCCAGTTCCTGCTCGAGCTCACGCACCAGAGCTGCGGCGTCGAGCAGGCTCAGGTTTTTCAGGTAGTCCTTGACTTGTTCGCGGCTAAGCTGTGGTTCCGACATTGGCTGCCCTTTCTCCTGTGGCTACTGTGCCGTTGAAAATCGTTGCTTGCCGAAGCCGCCGGGGGCACGGCAGCGCCCAAGGCCGGCCGGCCTACCGGCCCTCTAAGCGGCGGCTGTCCCGCCCGGCTCCCCCTTGGCCTTGGCGATGGCGTCGACCAGCCGCGCCAAGGCGCTGGCCGGCTCGTTTAACAGCCGCACCAGCCGTTGGGCCGGGGCCAGCAAAAGGCCGCAAAGCCGTCCCAGAAGCACCTCGCGCGGCGGCAGACTGGCCAACTCCTGAATCTCCCCGGGCGACAACGGCCTGCCGCCGAGCACTGCGCCTCTGACCTTGAGCTTGTCGCCGAAATCGCGCAGCGTGCCGAGCGACTTGGCCAGCGCCACCGGATCGCCCAGCCCAAAGACCACCGCCACCGGACCGGAAAGCGTCTGGCCCAGCGGCTGGCAGACCGTGCCGCTGAAGGCGCGGCGCAGCAGCGTGTTCTTGGCCACGCGCCACTGGGCACCGACCTCGCGCAGGCGCCGGCGCACCTGGTCCGAGTCGCCCGCCTTCATCCCGCGGTACTCGGAGACGACCACCATTCTTGCCCCTGCCAGGGCCTGTTCGAGTTCGGCGACCACCCGCGCCTTGTCTTCTTTCTTCACCGCTTCTTCCTCAGGCAGCCGCTCGCGCCACGCCCAAGTCAACCTTGACGCCCGGGCCCATGGTGGAGGCCAGGGCGATGCTCTTGACGTAGTTGCCCTTGGCGCTGGCCGGTTTGGCCCGCAGCACCGCGGCGAGCAGCGCGTGCGCGTTTTCCAGCAGCTTGTCCGCGCCGAAGCTCATCTTGCCCAGCGGGGCGTGGACCACACCTGCCTTGTCGACGCGAAAATCGACCTTACCCGCCTTGATCTCGCGCACCGCGCGCGCCACGTCCTGGGTGACCGTCCCCAGCCGCGGATTGGGCATCAGTCCGCGCGGGCCGAGTATCCTGCCCACCCGTCCGACCTGTCCCATGATATCCGGGGTTGCGACCACCGCCTCGAAGTCGAGCCAGTTTTCCTCCTGGATGCGCTTGATGAGGTCCTCGGCGCCCACGTAGTCGGCGCCCGCCTCGCGCGCCTCGCGCTCCTTGTCGCCCCGGGCCAGCACCAGCACGCGCGCCCGGCGCCCGGTGCCGTTAGGCAGCACCACGGTGCCGCGCACGTTCTGGTCTGCCTGGCGCGGGTCGACGTTGAGGCGGACTGCGATCTCGACGGTCTGGTCGAACTTGGCCGCCGGGGTCTCGGTCACCAGGCGCATCGCCTGCTCAAGCGGATAGCGCTCCTGCCGGTTGATCCGGCCTAAAGCTGCGCGATATTTCTTTCCCGCCATAGCAGCGTCCTTTATCCAACGACCTCGATCCCCATCGAGCGGGCCGTGCCTGCGACCGTTCTCACGGCCGCCTCGAGGTCCTTGGCCGTGAGGTCCTGAAGCTTAAGTCTGGCAATCTCCTCGACCTGCTGGCGCGTCACCTTGCCGACCTTGGCCTTGTTCGGCGTGGCCGAGCCCTTCTCGATCCCCGCCGCCTTGAGCAGGAGCGCCGCGGCGGGGGGACTCTTGGTGATGAAACTGAAGGAGCGGTCGGCGTAAACCGTCACCACCACCGGAATCACCATGCTCTGGAGCTGCTGCGTGCGGGCGTTGAACGCCTTGCAGAACTCCATGATGTTGACCCCGCGCTGACCCAGGGCCGGCCCCACCGGCGGCGACGGATTCGCCTGCCCGGCCGGGATTTGCAGCTTCACCTGACCGATGACTTTCTTCGCCACTTAGCTGAGCTTTCTACGGTTCCGGGCTGCACAAAGGCGGCGCCGCTTGGGCTGTGCTGCAGCCGCTTCTTGCGCCCGGGCCCGGGCTGTTACGCCTTTTCTACCTGGATGAAATCGAGCTCGACCGGTGTAGCGCGGCCGAAGATCGAGATAAGCACGCGAACCTTGCCCTTTTCGGGGCGGACCTCCTCCACCGTTCCGTTGAAATCCTGGAACGGCCCGTCAATCACTTTGACCGCCTCGCCCGCCTCGAACAGCACCTTGGGCTTGGGCTTGAGCGCGCCCTCCTCCATCTGCTGGGTAATCTCCTGGACCTCGGCGGCCGGCACCTCGGGCGGATTGGTCGCGTGACCGACAAACCCCGTCACGCGCGGTGTCTCCTTGACTACATGCCAGGTCTCTTCGTCCAGCTCCATGTTGACGAAGATGTAGCCCGGGAAGAACTTGCGGCTGGAAATCTTGCGCTGCCCGCCCTTGCCCAACTCCTGCACCCGCTCCATGGGCAAGAGAACGGGGCCGATCCTATCCTCCAGGTTGAGCGCGCGCACGCGTTCCTCGAGCGCAGCCTTGGCCTTCTGCTCGAAGCCCGAGTAAGTGTGCACCACGTACCATTTCTTGCCGGTCGGGCCGCTCTCGCCCTGAACCGTCTGCTCAGACGTGGAATCTGCCATTAATCCTGTCAAAACGTCACCGTCGACGGCCAAGGAGCCGGTCCTCCGCGGCCAACCTTGGGCCTTAAGGCCGCCATGGCGTGCCGAGGTCCGCCGTCTTGATCCGGCCCCCGCAGGGCCCGCCCTTCGCGTCACGGCATTAGTGCAACAAACGCTGAACCAGCCGTGTTGCCGCCAAATCGATCAGCCCCAGCCACAGCGCCACCGTCACGCTTAGCACCACAACGACAACGGTGGCCTGCGCCGTCTCCTTCGGCGAGGGAAAATGAACCTTCGCAAGCTCTGTGCGCGACTCGAAGACGAAACTAACCAGGTCGCTAACGTACTTCTTTACTTTATCCACGAAACCGCTCAACGATCAAGCCCCCTCCCCAGGCAACCGCAAATGGCGGGCCAGGCAGGATTCGAACCTGCAACCCTCGGATTTGGAGTCCGATGCTCTGTCCAATTGGAGCTACTGACCCCCCCAAAAACACTCGCTCGGCGGTGCCGCGCCCCCCGATCGGCACCCCCGGGCTTATGCCGCCCGGAACTGTTACGCTACCAGCCTTGCGCGCCGGCCTAAACCTTCGACTCCCGGTGAGCCGTATGAGCCCGGCAACTCGGGCAGAACTTGCGAAGCACCAGCTTGTCCTGTTGCCGTTTCTTGTTCTTGGTTGTCGTATAGTTGCGCCGTTTGCAACTATCGCATGCAAGGGCAATCAGCTCTCTCATCTCACCATCCTCAAGGCCATCACAACCCGGCCGGCCCGCTCGAAACCTGGTAAGCCCACGACGGGAATCGAACCCGTGACCTCTTCCTTACCAAGGAAGTGCTCTACCGACTGAGCTACATGGGCTTTGACGCTCCGCTTTTCCAGCCATGCTCCGCCGATAGGAACCAAGGCAACGCCTGGAGCGGGAAACGGGACTCGAACCCGCGACCCCGAGCTTGGAAGGCTCGCGCTCTACCAACTGAGCTATTCCCGCCCCGCCACGAGGTCCGGTGAAATTCCCCTCCGGCGTGATGGTGGAGAGGGGAGGATTCGAACCTCCGAAGGCATAAGCCGGCAGATTTACAGTCTGCTCCCTTTGGCCGCTCGGGAACCTCTCCGTTTTCGCCACCCGGCCTTCGCACCACGTCCGGCGCGGAGCACCGGCGTTGAACCGCGCCGCCAAGACCCACAGGGTAGCATCACATTACCATTGCGCGCGGCGCAACGCAAAAATCCTCTGCCCGCCGCCCGGCCAAACCAACATCTTGCCCGACCCGTATCGCCTTTTTCCAGGTTCCCCTCAGGGCTCGTTCGCGCGCCCTGGCGCGCACCGCGTCGAGAATTCCCTAAGCCCGGTCGGCTTTCGCAACCGGGAGCCGTCGCGCCGTCTTTGCCGCACTCAGGTCAGCCGCAACAGCAGTTCCAGGAACCGTACGCGATCGGCCGCGCTCAGCGGGCTGAGCGTATCACGCGTCACCTGGAAGGCCTTGCCAACCAGGCGAGTCAGCAACCGCCGGGCCTGGGGCGTAAGCCGCAAGAGCTTTCGCCGCCCGTCTCTGGCATCCTCCAGCCGCGTCACCAGCCCGCGTTCGAGCAACCGTTCGACAACCGACCGGACGGTCGCCGGGTCCATGGCGGTAAGCCGCCCAAGGTGATTCTGCGATACGCTGCGCTGCTGGTAAATGCGTACCAGCGTCGTCCACTGCCTGGGGGTGAGCCGATGGCGGCCGAAATGGCGCACAAAAATGGCCGTGGCGCGCTGATGGGCTTTGCGCAGCAGGAAACCTACCTGCTCTTCGAGCAAGTAGGTTTCCAGCGAGCAAGCGCCAACGGCACGGCCCGAGTGGGAATCGCTGTTTTGTCTGTAACGTCCGTTGCTCATGGTCGTGAGCGGCGCTTGGTGCTGGCTTACCCGGCAAGCCTGCCTGCGCGCCGCCACAACAACCCGCGCCCTCTTTGCAGCCGAAAGCCCGTCGGCTAAGCCGCAACGACCTCGGGCAGCCGGGTCGCAGGCGGCGTATTGCGGCTACGCCCGGTGCGTACCACGCCGTCGATTATCGTCATGCCCACCCCCGGGATATCGCCCAAGGCGACACTCTCGAGCAGGGTCTTGCCCGCCGAGTGCTGGGCCCGGTCCATGATGACCAAGTCCGCAGGCCGCCCGACCTCGACCAGGCCCGCTTCAAGCCCGCGCATCCGCGCCGTATTCCCGGTTGCAAAACAGAAGGCCTGTTCGGGCGCCAGCTCGCCAACGCCTGAAAGCAGCGCCACCATCCGCAGGATGCCGAGCGGTTGGACGCCCGAGCCGGCCGGACTGTCGGTGCCGAGAATCACCCGCTGTAGCTGGCTCATTTCCTTGGCCGTGCGCAGGGTGTAAAGCGCGGCGCGCTCGTTGCCGTTGTGCACCAGCTCCAGCGCGCGCGCCGACGCTTCGCAAAGCACCCGGATTTGGTCGAGCGGCAGCGCCGTGTGTCCGCCGTTGACGTGGCCGATAACGTCAGGGTCCGCCTCGAGCACCACGTCCTTGTCGATTAGCCCCGAGCCCGGGATAGACGGGCCTCCGGTATGGATCGTGCTGTTGATCCCGTACTTGCGCGCCCAGGCAACCATCTGGCGCGCCTCGGCCCCGGTTTTGACGCTGCCCAATCCGATCTCGCCAAGCAGCCCCACGCCCGCCTCGGCCAACTCCCTGAAGTCGCTCTCCACCATGCCTTGCTCAAGCACGGGCGCGCCCGCGCGCACCTTGACGCCGCTGGGGCGAAACTCGCTAAAGGCGCGCTGGGCGGTGATGGCCAGCGCCTTGAGTCCGACGATGTCCTTGGGGCGGCCCGGTAGATGCACCTCTCCGGCCGAGACCAAGGTGGTGACGCCGCCGTGCAGAAAGCTGTCGATCCAGTTGAGCTGGGACTGGCGCGGCGTCCAGTCGCCGAACACCGGATGGGCGTGGCTGTCGATGAGGCCCGGAGCAACGGTCGTCCCCTTGGCGTCAATCACCGTGGCCGCCCCCTCGGCGTCCACCTCGGCAGCCCTGCCGACGGCGGCGATGCGGCCGTCCACCGCAACGATTGTGTCGGCCTCGAGGATCGGTCGCCCGAGGTCGCCGGAGAGCAGAAGTCCGATGTTGCGAATTACCAGCTTGCCGGCCGCGCCGCTTGCTTGCGCTTGCGCCATAGTTGCCTCCTTGGCTCCGTGCCGAGGCGCCTGTCTGCCCGAGAGCGCTCGGCTTGTTTGCTGCGCGCTAGACGGCCAGGTATGCCGCCCAGGACGGCTCGTCGGCCGCCAGTTGCGTCATGGTGCCGCTGTGCCGGATACGCCCTTTTTCGATGACATAGGCGCGGTCGCCGACCAGCGCGGCGAAGCGTAAGTTCTGCTCGGCCAGCACCACGGTGAGCCCCTCGGACTTGAGTTCGCGCACCATCTGCGCCATGCGCGAGACGATGAGCGGTGCCAGTCCTTCGGACGGCTCATCCAGCAGGAGCAGCGCCGGATTACCCATCAGCGTGCGCGCCACCGCCAGCATCTGCTGCTCCCCGCCGCTCATCATGGCGGCGCCCCGCCAGCGCATCTCACCCAGATTAGGAAAAAGCGCGAAAATCCGATCCACGGTCCAGCCGGGTGCGCCGGGCCGCGCCGGGCGGCGCCCCACCTCCAGGTTTTCCATCACCGTGAGCTCGGTAAAAATCCGCCGCTCCTCAGGCACGTAGCCGATCCCCAGCCGACTAACCGCGTAGGGCGGCAGGCCCCGAATCGAACGGCCGTGGAAGCGTATCTCGCCGCAGACCGGACGAACCAGGCCGATAACGCTCTTAAGGGTGGTCGATTTGCCCGCTCCGTTGCGCCCCAGCAGCACCACCACTTCGCCGCGCGCCACCTCGAGTTCGAGGTCCGACAGGATATGGGCCTGCCCATAAAACGTGTTAAGCCCGCGTACCGAAAGCATCAGGCGGCTCCCGCGACCTGGCCCAGGTAGACCTCGCGCACCCGAGCGTCCTGGCGCACCCGGCTCGGAGCGCCCTCGGCTATGATCTCTCCGCGGTCGAGCACAATAATGCGGTCGGCGTGGGCAAAGACGACATCCATGTCGTGCTCGGTGAAGAGGATTCCCATGCGCCGCTCGCGAGCGATCTCGGCGCTAAGCCGCATTAGCGCGCGCCGCTCCTCTGGCGCCATCCCGGCCGTCGGCTCATCCATCAGCAGCACCACCGGCCAATTGGCCAGCGCAATGGCCAACTCGACCCGCTTGAGATCGCCGTAGGCCAGAAGACCGCAGAGCCGCTCGGCCTGATCGGCCATCCCGACCCGCTCCAAAAGCTCGATTGCCTCCTCGACGTACAGAGCACCGGCCGGCCGCCAAAGACCGAGGACCCGGCGCCGGCCTGCGATGAGCGCCATCTGCACATTCTCCCGCACGGTCATCGAGCCGAACACCGCCGCGATTTGGAAGGTGCGCCCAACCCCGAGCCGGCAGAGCCGGCGCGCAGGCAACCCCACCAGCTCGCGCCCGTTTAACCGGATGCTGCCGCGCTCGGGCCGTAACTGCCCGCCCAGAATGTTAAGGCAAGTGGTCTTGCCGGCGCCGTTGGGCCCGATGAGCGCCAGAATCTCGCCCTCGCCAAGCTCGAAACTGACGCCGTTAAGCGCCGCCACGGCGCCGAAGCTCTTGGCCAGGCCGTTGACGGTCAGCAGGCTCACCCTCACCGCCCTCCCTGCGCAAGCCTTGCGGCGCGCGCACCGATAAACCCTACGATTCCCCGCGGGAAAGCTATCACCAGCGCGATAATGATCGCACCCACCACGGCGCGCCAGTAATCGGTCAGCGAACCAATCTGCTCTCTGAGACCGGTAAAGACCGCGGCGCCGACCGGCGAGCCCGCCATCGTCTCCAGCCCGCCCAGCAGCACCATCACGATGGCGTCGATCGACCTCGACACCGACATCACGGTCGGAAAGACGCCGCCCTTGGACAAGGCATAAAGCCCGCCGGAAATGCCGGCAAACAGCCCGGCCAGGCTGAAGGCGAGCCATTGATGGCGGCGCACGTCGATCCCGATTGCGTCGCAGCGCAGGGCAGAGTCGCGCCCGGCCCGCAGCGTGTAACCGAACGGGGCCCGCAAGACCCGCCGCAGCAGCGCGACGCAGCCGCCGCACAGGCCCAGCGCCAGATAACAGAAGACCAGCTTGTTGCCGGCCCACGGCGCAGGCCATACCCCCAGCACCCCGTTGTCGCCCCCGGTCAGCGCGTCCCACTGAACGGCTGCCGCCCACACCATCTGGGCAAAAGCCAGCGTCAACATCGCGAAATAAACGCCGGAAAGCCGAACACAAAACCAGCCGAACACCAGAGCGCCCACCCCCGCCAGAACGCCCGCCGCCGCCAGCGCCGCCGCCATTCCCCAGCCAAGCTTCGCAACCAAGAGGGCCACCCCGTAAGCCCCAAGGCCGAAATACGCCGCATGCCCGAAAGAGACCAGCCCACCCGGACCCATCATGAAGTAAAGGCTGGCCGCAAACAGCGACAGTGTCGCCACCTCGGTCAGCACCACGCGGCCATAGTTGCCGCTTACCAGGGGCACCGCCAGCACCAGCGCGCAAAGCGTGTAGAGCAGCACCGCAGGCACCTGGAAACCGGCCCCTGTCCCAACCTCGACAGCCCGATTCATGCCGGCCTCGGGCTGCGGCCGGCCCAACAGCCCCTGCGGACGTATCACCAACACCACTGCCATCACCACGAAAATCAGCACCAGCGTCAGCTTTGGAAAAACCAGGATGCCAAAGGTTTGCAGCTCTCCGATTATCACCGACGCCAAAAAGGCGCCCGCGATGCTTCCCATCCCGCCGACCACAACCACAACGAAGGCCTCGATGATGATGCTCAAGTCCATCTGATGGTCGGCCGCTTCCAGCGGCAGTTGCACCGCTCCGCCCAACCCGGCTAAAAAAGCCCCGACGAAAAAGACGCCGGTGAAAAGCGTTGCCTGTCTTACCCCAAGCGCCCCAACCATCTCCCAGTCCTGCGTTGCCGCCCGCACCAGCGTGCCCCAGCGCGTGCGATGAACCAGCAGCCACAAGCCGCCGGCGACGCCGACTCCCAGCGCGATAAGAAACAGCTCATACGAAGGGAACCGATGGCCGAACACCTCGATCGCGCCCTTCAACCCAGGCGCGCGAGGACCCAGCAAGTCCTGCGGACCCCAGATTGCCAGCACCGCGTCCTCCACCACCAGCACGACACCGAACGTGGCCAGCAGCGGGAACAACTCCGGCCCGCCGTACAACCGGCGCAGCACGAAAACCTCCATCGCCACGCCGATCAGTCCCACCGCGGCCGAGGCCAGCAGCAACCCGCCCCAGAAACCCACCGGCCCGCCGGCTCGGCTCACCAGGCTGTACGCAATGTAGGCGCCCAACATGTAGAACGAGCCGTGGGCAAAGTTGACGATGCGCGTCACCCCGAAGATGAGCGACAGGCCGCACGAGACCAGGAACAGCACCGCAGCCGTGGCAAGCCCGGTGAGCAACTCAATTGCGACGAAACTCAAAGCCGGATTCCCCATGCAACTTCAGGACCCGGGCTGCACACGGGCCCCGCCGTCCACCAAACGTCGGCCGCCGGCCGCGCCGAACCCCCACGTTCTGTCCTTTTTCGCAGCCGCGCCTTGCTGCCGCACTCCTGGCGGGTGTAACCGAGCATCCGGCACGTCAGTTCCGAGTTGAGGCCAAGGCGCGCTGCCGCAACGCTTTCGCTGCTGTCCGGGGCCGTCGGCCTCTGCGACCGGCCTCGGCTCAGTCGGCCGGACGCATCTTGCGCACCTCGGCATCCGAGGGCAGATAGTCGGCGCCGTCGGCATAGTGCCAGTCAGCCATCACTCCCTTGCCGTCCTGGACCGCGATCCGCCCGACGTAGGCCCCCATCGTCGATTGGTGGTCGATCGCCCGGAAAACGACCTTGCCGAAAGGTGTCGTCAGGCGCAGGCCTTGGGCCGCCTTGATAAGCTTGTCGGTGTCAAGCGAGCCTGCCCGCCGGATGGTGGCCGCCACCGCCATCATTGTACTGTAGCCCACCACCGAGCCCATGTACGGGTGTTCGTGAAACTTGGCCATATAAGCCTTGAGAAAGCGCGCGTGCTCGGGAGTCTTGATGGCGTACCAGGGGTAGCCGGTTACGATCCAGCCGCGCGGCGCCTCGTCCTTGAGAGGTTCGAGGTACTCGGGCTCGCCCGTGAGCAGGCTCAAGACCGCGCGACGGGCGAAAAGGCCGCGGGTTTCGCCCTCGCGGACGAACTTGGCAAGGTCGGACGCGAAAAGTGCGCTGTAGATAGCCTCGGGCTTGCCTTCGGCCAGCGCTTCCACGGTGGCGCCGGCGTCAATCTTGCCGAGTTGCGGCCACTGCTCGGCGACCCATTTAAGGCCCGGCCGTTTAACCGCCAGCAGCTTCTGAAAGTTGCGCACCGCCGACTGCCCGTACTCGTAGTTCGGCGCCACGGTCGCCCAGCGCCGGGCGGCCAGCCCGGCCGCCTCCCGGGCCAGCATCGCCGCCTGCATGTAAGTGTTGGGACGCAGGCGAAACGTGTAGCGGTTGCCCTGCTCCCAGGTGATGGCGTCGCTCAGCGGCTCGCCGGCCATGAAAAAGACCCGGTTCTGCTTGGCAAAGCTGCTGACCGCAAGCCCTACGTTGGAGAGGTAGGTGCCGCTTATCAGCGCCACATGGTCCTTGCTCACAAGCTGCTGGGCGCGGTTGACCGCCTCGCCCGGCTTTGCGGCATCGTCGTAGGAGACAACTTCAAGCTTGCGGCCAAGCACGCCGCCCGAGGCGTTCACCTCGTCAACCGCCATGCGCCAGCCATTACGGTACGGGCCGGTATAGAGCGGGATGACGCTGTAGCTGTTGATGTCGCCGACCCGGATTGGCTCGGCAGCCTGCCCAGGCAAGGCTCCGGCCGCAAGCGCCAATGCCAGAACCGCTGCGTACGACACTACCCGTGTACTGCTCATAGTTGGTCTCCGTTGGTTGTGGCCGAAACGGTGATCGCGCCGCGCGCCGGTCAGCGCAGGCCGTCTTCTCCCTTGATCTGGTCCTTGGTGAGGCCGCCGACGCGCGCCAGCGGCCGTCCGCTGTCGGTAACCGCCACGGCGACTACGATCTCGGCGGCCCTGGGCGCGTCAGCCACCCGGACCTCCATCGCGTCGAAGTGACTGCGCACGAAGGCGGCGTCTTTGTGGCCCAGCGGCACGTCGATTGCGGTGCCGGCGCCGCCGGTTTTTTTGGCCGACGGCACCAGGGCGGCGCCCTTCTCGACCGCCTTGCGCAGCGGCTTGCCGAGTCGCGGATGCAAAATAGCCGCGGCGTGTTCGAGCTCTCCCGCCTCTCCCACGATTGCCGCCTTGCCGTAGCTTTCCGCCTGGCCGGGCGAGATACCGAGCGCGGCCACGGCTCTGCGGCCGAGGATTGCGCCCAACTCTTCGCCAATTGCGATTAGCGGCTCGAGGTCTTCAACGAACCGCCCGGCGCACGGGTTTTCGACGACCGCGACGGCTGCGGCCTTGCGGGTGGGCGGCGCGATCTCTCGGCCCATTTCCCGATGGACCTCCTCGACCACGGTGACTAGCTTGCGTACTCGCGCCAAGCTCATGGCATTCGCTCCTTCCCGCCTGCCTTGCGGCAGGCACGGTCGTTAGCCAACGCGCCTCGAAGGCCGGCGCGCCAGCGGCCCTACTGCCAGCGCCGAGGCCGCCCTCGCGCGCGCCATTCTACCGCCTCTAAGTCAATCGCCGTTGGTTTACTGCCGAAACCATCTCTTCCCACACTTTGCAAAACCGACCCTCAACGCGCCGGGCCCAGACAAGGTCTCTTGGTCAGCGCCCGCCGGGCGCTCAGTCAGCCGAAACTTTTCCGGCCCGGCTGCGCAGGCGCGCCAGGATTTTTTCAAGCATCCCGTCCTCCGCGCCCATCGGCTTGACCCGCTCGAAGGTGTCGCGGTCCTTCTGGCGCCAGGTCGGAGGTTTGGTCGCGTCGATCGCCATTTTCCCTCCGATCCGCATCACCGTAACCTCGGCCTCGTCGTAGCGGGGCGCCGAAATATCCAGCGGATGAATCCGCTCGTGCGGGATAACGATCACGTCCTTTTCCGGATTAACCCGGGTCGAGAGCGCCCAGAATACCTCCTTGGGATCGTACACGTTGACGTCTTCGTCGACTGCTATCGCGATTTTCGGATGCAGATTGGGACTGGTGAGCGCCGCCAGCAACACGTCGCGCGCCTGCCCTTCCCACCTGGGCGTCATCTGGACAAAGACCACGAACATCGTCACCCAGCTTGGAATGTAGACCTCGTGAATCTCGCTAAAGCCATGCACCTCGCGCAGCCGGTTGTAAAGCGTCGCCGCCATTGGCAGGGACACCAGCACCTGGTGGTCGGTGAAGAGGGTCGCCTGGACGTGGCGAAAGATTGGGTTTTTCCGATGCGTGATGCCGGTGATCTCCCAAACCGGGGCGGGCCCGGCGGCGCCGTGCCGGTAGCCGGTGAACTCGCCGAATGGACCTTCCATCTCCCGTAGTTTGGGCCGCACGATGCCTTCGATGATTATCTCGGCATGGGCGGGAACCTCGAGATCGATGGTTTCGCACTTGACCAGTTCGAGAGTTTCTCCGAGCACGCCGGCTCCCAGCTCGAGCTCGTCCCAGGTGTCGTGCTGGCCGCTGTAGTTGGACAGGATTTCGTAGCCCGGATGGACGCCGATCGCGTAGGCCATCGGCATCGGCTCGCCCCTGGCCTCATATTTCTGGTAGTGGCGCCAGTTGTGGCGGGCAGCCATCCAGAACGGGATGCGGCGCGGCTCCCGCACCAGCGCCCGGATCATAGCCTCGTTGCGCACCCCGGTCTCGGGATCCTTGGTGATAGTGACGCCCGACCCGATGTAGCGTCCGGCATCGCCCGCCGAGTGAATCGGCACCGGGATCTGCGTCACGTCGGCGTCCTTTCCGAGCCGCTTCACCTCCTTGCACGGACCGTCCGATACGATAACTGATCGGCCAGGACCGTGCTTGAACATCCGCTCGGCCAGGTACGGCACCAGGCTCTTTTCGGAAGCCCCGAGGGCGAGCGCCTGGGTCTGCCGGTCGGCCAAGAGCCGGTCGCACAAGCGCCAGCCTGGAAAGCCGCTTAGCCGGTGCAGCATGAAGGGATGCAAACTTTCCGAGGCAAGCACGCCGGCCTGCCGGATCGGGTCAACCTGGTCGTGAATATTGACCAAACGCTCGCCGAGCTCTTCAAGAAAACTTCTCAAGCTAGCGGCCATCATCTCTCCTCTCGAAGCCGCCAAGCCGCCCTCTGCCGCCGCGTGCCGCCGGCCTCTTGCTTGCGTCCGTCGGTTTCCTTCAATAACCGGCCGGCATCAACCCGGGCCGGCTCTTGCGGCTCCCTTTGCCTAAGCCGGCAGCTCCTTGCCCCTGGTCTCGATCCCGAAGGGAATCACCAGCATCGCCAGAAGCAGAACAAGCGAGCTTAGCGCGATCGGCGCACCCACCGTGCCGAAATATTTTATTCCCCCTCCAACGAGGTAAGTGGCCGCGGCCGTCACAAAACGTCCGACTCCAAGGGCAAAGGCCATGGCGCTCGCCCGTTGTTCAGTGTGATACTGCTCGGGCACCCAGATGGTATAGACAGTGAAGCTTCCGCCACCGATCCCGAGCACGAAGACACATACCAGAAACCAGCCAAGCGCGCCCGAGGCCATGTAGTAAACGTGGCCAAACCCGACCGCGATCGCCACCATGGCGAGAAAAAAGTAGACGACACCGGCGCCCTTGCGGCCCAGCCGATCGGCCACCCTGGGGCAAACCAGGTGTCCGACAATGGTGCCGATTGCAACCACCATGAAGGCGTTCGAGGCGAGCTCGGCCGCCCGTTGGCGGCTAAGCCCGTTGCGCAGCGCCAAAAGGCTTATCGTTGCGGGAACATAGGCGGTGCCCGCCCAATAGCCGACCATCGCTCCCATGAGCACCACGGCGTTCACGATGGTTCGCCGGCGGTACTCTCTTGTGAAAAGCCCGAAAAGCGGCTCCCGGGCCGAGAGCTTGCCGCCGATCTCTTGCATCCGCTTCTCCCACCGCTCAGGCTCTTTCACACAGTAGCGGATGAAAGCCACCAGAAGCGCCGGCAGGCCGCCGAAGAGGAACATGGCGCGCCAGCCGAAATGAGCGCCGATCGTGTAATTGGCCAGCGCCGCCAAGAAAGTTCCGACCGGAAACCCGGTGTTCAGATATCCGATTCCACGGGTCCTTGCCTGCTCGGGCCACTCTTCGCTGATGAACGCGCTCGAGATGGAATACTCTCCGCCCACTCCGATACCGGCCAGCAGGCGCAGCACCGCCAGGTGCCAGACGTTCGAGGCAAAGCCGCAAAGCGCCGTGAAAAGCGCATACCACAGGACCGTCAAGCTAAGGGTGCGCACCCGGCCGAAGCGATCGGCAACCGGCCCCCAGCAGGCCGACAGGCCCCACCCGATTAGAAACATCGCGAAAAGAAAGCCGCCCTGGGCGCCCAGGTTCGCCTCGGTCGCGGCCATCCCCGAGGCGGGCAAAAGCTCGCGCAACGCCGGCACCAGGACCAGGCCGAAGATCGAGGCATCCATCCCGTCCAGGGAGTAGCCGCCCCAGGCGGCCAACAGGCCCAGTTTCTGATTGCGGGTAAGCGGCTGCCGGGGCGCGGCCTCAACTGCATCCTTGGCGCTTTGAGCCAGCATCGGTGCTAAAACCTCGTCTCCGGCCGGGCTCGACCCAAAGACTGCACAAGCCTGCGCTACGCTGCCAACGTCTCGGCGAGACGAAGCCAGCGCCGGTCAAGTCCGTGGCTTACGACCCGGTAGTGGCCGAACAGGGTTATCACCGCGCCATAGATGAGCCCGGATGCGCAAAGCTCTTCGGCCTTGGCTGCTCCCTGGGCCAGCGCGGCGCCAATTTCATCGACGCCTAGCGCGCCGACCGAGAAGGTAACCGGGATGTCGCCCAGATCGCTTTGCGGGTCGAGTTGCCGGGCCGCAAGCCGGCGGATGGCCGGGTGGCCGGGGCCAAGGTCCACGGCGTTGCCGACTACCGTGGCGGCGGCGTCGGCTGCGGCTGCGTCGCCGGCCAGGACGGTTGCCGAATCGGCGATGCCGAGCGAGAAGCTGCGCCCGCCCCGCCCCTTTGTCGAGCGCCCGCTGGTGGCCACCCCGCGCACCGGCAGCGCCGCATCGATCTCCACGACGCCGAAGATCTCCGGCCTTGTCACGTCCGCCACAATTCCCGCCCGCAGCATCTCGTCCGGGCCCAGGTAAAGCGCAATATCGCCCCCGTTGTTGACGTAGGCGCGCCGAAGGCGCCGGCCGCAAGCCATCGCCTCGAGCACTTCGTCGGCAACCGCCCCCGCCACCGCCGCCATCGGCGTGATGAACCGATCGCGGTAGGGCCAGCAGGCAGCCACCATTCTCTGCGCCACGGGCCCCTCGACCTGGGGAAACGCCTGCCCCAGCGGACGACGCAAGACCGGCAACTCCTCGACCAGCGCGGCCAGCAGACCCTGCGCGCGCTCCCGCGCTTGTCCATACGCCCGGCGCACCTCCTCGGCCGCGCCAAACGCCTCGATAATCAGGTCTATCGGCCCGTGCTGGATACGCAAGCGCCGGCCGTCGGGCAGCAAGGCGCAGAACGGCGCTCCGCCCGGCGGCCGGGCCTGGCCCAAGGCCGGCGCACCGCTCACGAGAGCCCCCGGCGCAGCGGCGGCTCGGCGTCGAAAGGCCACGGGTTGGCCGCGTGCCAAGCGGTGATTCGCACGCGGTCGGCGCGGCCGACCTCTTCGATCCGGCGGATGCTCTTGATATGGCCGCCCAGCACGCGGTAATCGTCAAGCCGCAGCGTAAACTCGATCGGCGCCACGATCGCCGGAGTCGGCACATAGCCGAAGGCGTTTTCCGGCATCCGCGTCACATCGACCATGTAGGTAATTCCGCCGCCGGGCCATACGTAAACCGGCGCGCCGCCCGAGGTAACCCGGGTGAGCGCCGCTTTGACCGAGCGCGTGAGTCTGACCGGGTTCTCGGTCACGCCGGCGCGCAGCGAGCCTCCCGCGCCGGCCATGAACAGCACGGAGACCAGGGCCGGCTCGCAGTTTTCCCCGATCCGCTCGACCACGGCGCGCACCGCCGGCGGCATCCGGGCCGCCTGCGGCCTTAGCTTATCGTCCAAGATGAAATAGGCGGCATCCTCGCCCGTCGTGCTGACCAGCAAGAGCCGAAGACCGGGCCACGCGGTCCGAGCGTCGATCGACTCGATGACCGACAGCGGCTCGCTGATATTCGTCCCGCCCCAGCCGGTGCCGGGCTCGGCGACCTGGAAGTAGCGGCCCGGCGTCGAGCGCCGCCCGCGCACCCTAATCCCGGCGGGACGCAGCCCGAGGAAACGGCCCGCCTGATGCTCGGTGAGCACGCCGGTGATATGGTCGTCCACCACGACGACCTCGTCGACGTGACCGGCCCACTGTCTGGCAAAGATGCCGATTGTGGCCGATCCGCAGCCGACCCGCATCCGCTCCTCCTCGACCCCGTTGATAATCGGCGCTTTGCCGGCCTGGACGGTAAGCCTGGCACCGCCCTCAACGGCCAACTCGACCGGCTCCCGGTTGCATAGCTTGAGCATCGTCTGGCAGGCGACCCTGCCTTCTTTCTTGCCGCCCCCGGTTAGGTGGCGCACGCCGCCCACGGCCAGCATCTGCGAGCCGTACTCGGCAGTGGTCACGTGACCGACCTGCTCGTCCTGGCAGCGCACGGCTGCCTGCTCGGGTCCGATGAAGCGGTCGGTGTCGATCTTCAGCTTCACCCCGCAGTAGCTGAAGATTCCCTCAGTGACCACGGTCACCATATCGACGCCGTGATGTTGGCTGGCCACGATAAAGGGCGCTGGCTTGTAGTCCGGGTAGGTCGTGCCGGACCCGATCCCGGTCGGGAAGAGCGCCTCGGCCGGCACCGGTGGTCCCGAGACGATCCCGCCGTCCCACTCGGGATTGGCAAGAAACGCCACCATATCGCCGCCCCGGTCGCGCACCTTTTGTGCGACCACCAGCGAGTCCGTCCGCCTAAGCACGCCGCCGACGTTGCCGTAGCGGTCGCAGGCGCCGGTGCGGCCGGCCCGGATGCGGCAGAGCACGGGGCAAGCGTCGCAGACAACGATTCCCGGGTCGGCCTGTTCGCCGTCAGCCATCGCGGTTGCCTCCTCTGGCCGCGCCGCCGTGCTCTTGCGAGAGGGCGGCGCGCCCGCGCCGGGCAAGCAACCCGGCCCGCACCCGGTCGGGGGTTGCCGGCAGGCGCCGGATGCGAACGCCGGTTGCGTGGTAGATCGCGTTGAGAATCGCGGGCGCCGTGGGGATTAGCGCCGGCTCACCGATTCCTTTTGCGCCGAAAGGCCCCTGCGGCTCAACCGTCTCAATCGCCATAACCTCGATCGCCGGCATGTCGCCGACGGTCGCAATCAGGTAGTCATGCAGGTTTTCGTTCACGCCGGGAACGAACTCTTCCATTAGCGCCATTCCCAGGCCCTGAGCGATTCCGCCATGCACCTGGCCCTCGACCTGAGTCGGATTGATCGCTCGGCCGACGTCGTGAGCGGCAACCATCCCGAGCACCTTTACCGTGCCTAGGTCGAGATCGACTTCCACCTCGGCCATCTGGGCGGCAAAGGCGTAAGTCGCGTAGGGAACGCCCGCGCCGTTTTCATCCAGCGCCGTCGTGGGAGGATCGAAACGGCCCATGCCGACCAGCACGTCGCCGCCGTCTGAGGCCTTGAGCGCGCCAAGCTCAATAACCCGCCTGAGGTCGCCGTAGCTGACCACGACGGTGCTCCCCTCGAGGCTCACGGCCGCCTGCTCGGGCATCCCGGCAAGCTTCAGGATTCGGCTGCGCAGGTCTCGGCCCGCGAGCTCTGCGGCCCGGCCGGAAATAAATGTCTGGCGCGAGGCCGACGTCTTGCCGGCGTCGGCGGTCAGGTCGGTGTCGCCCGTAACACACTGGAACGAATCGGCCGGCATCCCGAGGGCGTCCGCGCAGATTTGCACCAGGATCGTGTTCGAGCCCTGGCCGATATCGACCGCGCCGTTGTAAAGCGTAAGCCGCCCCTCGGCGCTAAGGCCGACTTTCATGGTCGAGGGGTTTGACATCGAGGTGTTGCCGATTCCGTACCACATGCAGGCGATTCCGACGCCGCGCTGGCGAACACCCCCGATGAGATTGAACTGCTCGGCCTCGGCGCGCGCCGCCCGCCAGCGCGGCTCAAGCGCCTGCAAGCACTGAAGCAGCCCCGCGCTTTGGCCGAGCCGCTGGCCGCTGGCCGTGATTGCGCCCGGACCGAGCGCGTTTTGCCGGCGAAACTCCAGCGGATCGATACCGGCACGTTCGGCCAACTCGTCCATCAGCGTTTCATGCACAACCGCGGCCTGGGGAACACCGAAGCCGCGAAAGGCGCCGGCCGGCGTCTCGTTGGTGTAAACGGCGCGCGTCGTCGCCCTAACCGCTCCGACTTGGTAAGGGCCGCTGGCGTGAATCGGCACCCGCTGCGCCACCGTAGGCCCCCAGGAAGCGTAAGCGCCGGTGTTGAAGTCGCCGTGGAACTCGACCGCGGTGAGCCGCCCGGCGCCGTCGCAGGCAAACCGCGCGGTCATCAGCGCCGGATGGCGCTTGGTTGTTGCCGCCATCGATTCGGGGCGCGTGTAAACGCACCGCACCGGCCGATTAAGCAGCCAGGCCGCGGTCGCCACCAGCGGCTGGAGCGAAATATCCAGCTTGCCGCCGAAGCCGCCGCCTACCGCGGTCGGCACGATCCGCACTTGGTCCGGGCGGGCCCCCAGGACCGCGGCGATTTCATCCCGGTCCAGGTAAGGCGTCTGCGTGCAGGCGACGACCTCGATTCGGTCCACCCCGCCTTCGCCTCTCACCCGGCGGGCGTAGCCAGCCTCCGGTTCGATATAGGCATGCTCGACAAACGCAGTCTCGAAGCGGCCCTCGACCACGGCGGCGGCGCCGGCAAAGCCCGCGCCCAGATCGCCCCGGCTGACCCGGCCCCGCACCAGCACGTTGTCGGGCCGTTCCGGATGGAGCGCTGGCGCGCCCGGCGCGAGCGCCGCCTCGATCCCAATCAACGGCTGCTGGGGCTCCCAGCTAATCGGCAACTTCTGGTCGTCAATCGCTTCGATCGCGGCGCGCTCGCCCACCAGAGCCGCTATCGCCTCGCCGCGAAAACGAACGAAGCCCTCGGCCAGCACCGGCTGGTCCTTGAGATCGGGGTAGATGCCGAAGCGATTGCGCCCGACAATATCGCGCGCCGTCAGCACGCGCACGAGCCCCGGATGGCGCGCCTGCAACTCGGCAAACGAGCCCAGCCGAAAGCGCGCGCAGGCGTAAGGCGAGCGCACCGCGTGCAGCCAAAGCGCGTCGGCCGGCGCCACGTCGTCGCCGAAGCGCTCGGCGCCAAGCAGCTTGGCGATCCCGTCGGTCTTGGGTATCCGCGCGCCCACCGCTGCCTCGACCGAGCCCGGGGCAGGCTGCGCTGGGCGCCTCTGGCCGGCCAACTCGGGGCGTGCCGCGGCCAGCACCGCCTCGACTATCTTGCGGTAGCCGGTGCAGCGGCAAAGCACCCCGCCCAAGGCATCCCGCACCGCGCTTTCGTCGGGACTTGGATTGCGCTCAAGCAGATCGGCCGCCGCCATCAGCATGCCCGGCGTGCAAAAGCCGCATTGGGCCGCGCCGCCTTGGTGAAAGGCGCGCTTGAGCCGGCCCGGCACGCCGCCCTCGGACAAGCCCTCGACCGTCACCACCTTGCGCCCCACCGCCTGCCCCACCGCCACCAGGCAGGAACAGACCTGCCTGCCGTCGAGCAGCACGGTGCAGGCGCCGCAGTCGCCGGCCTCGCACCCGACCTTGGTGCCGACCAGCCCGAGCGTCTCGCGCAGCACGCGGGAAAGCCGCCAGAGCGGCGGCACGCTAAGCGAGACCTGGCGGCCGTTGACCTCGAAGCTCAGCACGGTGTCCTCGCTCACGCCCCCTGGCTCCCCAACTCGCCCAGCAGGCGGCGCACCAGCGTAAGCGCCGCGTCGCGCCGGTAGGCGGCAGTTGCGCGAATGTCGTCGATCGGGCGCAGCCCCTCCAGATGCTCGGCAGACGCCGCGCCGCCCAGGCGCCCGTCAAGCGGCCGGCCAACCAGCACCCGCTCCAGTGCAAAGAGCCGCTGGGCCGCCGCCGAGCAGGCGCCCACCGCAACCCGCGCCGCCGCCACCTTGCCGTCGGCCGTCGCCTCGAGCAGCGCCGCGACCATGACAATCGAAATGACCAGGTAGGCGCGCGCCCCAAGCTTGAGGAAGCGGCTGCGCGCCGGCCGGGAAGGCTCCGCGATGAGCAGCGCCGTCACCAGCTCGTCCGGCCGGCGCGCCGTCCGGCGGTTGCCCAGGATGAACGACCCTATCGGCACCAGCCGCCGCCCGCCGAGCGAGGCAAGCTCCACTACGGCGTCGAGCGCAAGCAGGTTGGGAACGCTGTCGGCGGCCGGCGAGGCGTTGCAGATGTTACCGCACAGGGTGGCGCGGTTTTGCACCTGCTCGCCGCCGATAGTGCGGGCCGCCTGCTTAAGCCCCTCAAACCAGGAAGGCAGCGAAGCGTCCCGCAACTCGGCCTAGGTGGTGAGCGCTCCGATACGCCAAGTCGAGCCCTGGCGGGTGATCCCGTTTAGCGCAGGGATGGCGCTGATGTCGAGCACGTCGTCCGAAAGCGGGCGACCGACCCGCGCGGGGTAGAAATCGGTGCCGCCGGCCAGGACGACGTAACGCCCGGCGCGTAGCGCCCGCAATGCGCCGTCGAGTTCCGCCGGCCGCACGTAATCGCCCACCGTGGCGCCTCCAACCCGGAAGATCGTTTGTGTACATATGAATCAAAACCACGCCCCGCCTGTCAAGAGCCGCCCTCCGGCCACGGCAGAGCGGCTCGCCCCGAGCGCCACCCCGAGCGCGCAGGCATCGCCTGCGGCGCGTCCAGCCCGGATAAGGCCGGCGAGCAGAGCACGCGTCTATTTACCGATCGCCTGGTGGATTAGCGCGGCGAAGGTCGTCTCGGCGGCGCGCAGCTCACGCGCCAAGCCGCGCGCCTGATGGCGCCGGCCCAGGTAGGCAAAGCTGTTCCACACTACCCACACGGCGCGCGACTTTCCGAGTTCGCACACCAGGAGCTTGGCCGGAAGATCAATTGCGAGGGTCGTTGCCGCGGCCATCAAGGGCGTTCCAAAGCGCGGATTGCCTGCCAGCAGAACGGTCGCCGGCGGCATACAAAGCCCGACGCGCCGGGCAGCTTCGGCGTGATCGATGCGCGCAAAAAGCGTCATCCCGTGTGCCTTCAGGGCGCGCTCGAGCCGGGCCACCGTTCGGCGAAATGGATGGCGGCTCCGCACCATCCGCAGGCCGGCCTTCTGGAAGACTTTCAGCAATGGATTCCGCTTACTGCCGCGCGCGGGTGCAGGCTCAAGCCGGCCGCCGGCCGCGCCTGCACCGCCGCAAACCATCGCCCGACATGGGTCAACTCCGGCACCAAGGGCCAGCCGACGGTCGCGCCGAAATCGAGGGCGGCGAACAATACGATATCGGCCACCGTGAAGCGACCGGGAACGATCGTCAGGCGGCCGGCGAGCTGAGCGTCAAACCACGCAAGCCCGTCATCCATCAGCGCCTCGAAGCCGGGCACGCATTCGGGCAGAATGCGCATGCGGCTTGCGTACATTTTCGCTCCCGGCCCGTAATGAAAAGCCGCGTAAAGCGCCTCCGTGATGCGGCGCTCGACGCGGCGCTGCCACATCCGGGTTTCCGCGCGCTCCTGGGAGGTCGAACCAATAAGCGCAGGCGTAGGATACAATTCTTCGAGATATTGAAAGATCGCGCCGGTTTCGGCCAGCCAGAAGCCGTCGTCCAGCTCCAGCACCGGCACCTGGCCCGAGGGGTTCAGCGCCACGAACTCCGGGCGGCGATTTTCGCCCCCATCCACGTCAACGTCGCGCATCTCAAGCTTGATTCCCTTTTCCAGAAGGAACATGCGCACGGCCCGAGGATTAGGCCGCGCGCCATGATAAAGAAGCATTGAACGATGCCTCCCCGCTCAGCCGCATTGTGTCGTGCCGGCCTGGATTGCAGTCCCGTTCAGTCCACCCATTGGCCCCCGTCATCAGCCCAGCGCAGCAACGACCATGGATCAAGCAGCGTGTCATCCTTACGGTCTGCACCTGCGCCGCCCCTTTGCCTGTCCGAGGCGGGCGGCTGTGCTCGTTGGCACTCTGCGGTTGGTGTTGTTTCCATGACGGCCAGCCCGTCGATCCCGGCGCACCCTATGCCGAACCCCTGGCGCCGGCAGTTAGCCTGGCGATCTCGGCCTCGAGCGCGGCAAGGCGTTTTTGCAACTCCTTGTTCTGATTCCAGCGCTCGGTGACGTCGCGCAAAATCGCTGCGGCTCCCAAGAGCTTTCCGTCCTCGCCGCGGACGACAACGATCGTGAACTCGATGGAAACGCGGGTGCCGTCTTTGCGCAGCGCGGGCACCGCCAGCAGGCTGCGGCTGTACTGCGTGCGTCCGGTTTTCATGGTCTGGTCGTAGCCTTCCCAGTGGCGCTCCCTCAGGTTCTCGGGAATTATCGGGTCCATTGATTTGCCGACCATTTCATCGGCCCGAAAGCCGAAGATTCTTTCCGCACCGGCATTCCAGAGGCGCACCGTTCCTTCGGCGTCCGCGAAGATGATCGCGTCGCCGGCGTTGTCGACGATCTGTTGGCACAACCATGCGTGACTCTGTTCCGGCATTTCGGTTCCCTCCATGCTTCGCCTCCGCTCCTCCGGCGGTCTTCCCGGCCGACCGCCGCATCCCGGGCCAATCAAGCGTCCGGATCGAGTCCCCACTTGCGCTTATTGTCCGCGACCTCATCCGGCGTCGGGCTTGGCTTCTCCTCGTACTTCTTGACGCGGAAGCGCTTGGATGCCTCCACCGTCTTGGCGTTGAGGGCTATATCGTCCTTGAACAGTCCCGGAACCGCCGGCTCTTCGTAAATCGCCTGCCAGGGACATTCCGGCTCGCAGGCGCCACAGTCGATACACTCCTCCGGATTGATGTAAAGCTGGTTGGGCAACCCGTCTTTGCCCGGTTCAAGCGGCTCATAGATGCAATCCACCGGGCAAACGCTGACGCATCCGGTATCCAGACAATCGATACAAAGCCTTGTTATCACCCAGGGCATCGTCGCTCCTGCGCCTGCGCCTACGCTTACACGCGCCGCTTAGTTAAGGGCGTTGGCCGACGACCGAGGACGCACCGTGTCGGCCCATCGCAGAAGGTCCAAGTTGTCGCCAAGCGAGCCGGCCCGCACCTTCAATACCGTCTCAATCGCCTGCTCGGGCAGAAGCTCGGCCATGATTGACAGGCCGTCACACTCGAAAACGTGGGGGAGCAGGTTGCGAGCCAACCTTGCGCCGCGCACCGCCTCCTCCTGGCCCAACTCGGCGCGGGCCGCCAAAGCCTTAAGCTCGCGTGCCGCTTCGATCGCACTATCATGGGCCCTTACCAATTCGCCCACCTGCTCTTCATCCAGGACCGCCGTTAGCGCCGGATAAAGCGCCTCCTCCTCGTAGCGAAAATGCGGCCCAGCCAGCGCTGCAACCCGACCAAGAAACTCCCTCATCTGCGCCGGGTCGCCCTTGCGAAAGGCCTGGATAAGGCCGAGCAGCGCGTCCCGAATCGCACGATGCTCGGCTCTGAAAACCTCAGCGAATTCCACCTTATCGGCCATCTCAACCCTCCTTACGAAGCCAGGCGAACTCCCTCGCCGAGCTGATTGACGGTAAAGCGCGGCACCACCACGACGATTTCCGCCGACTGATCTTCAATAACCGCCTGGCAGCCGAGCCGCGACGTCATTGTCAGTCCGGGCGCCTTGTCCAGCAGATCTTCTTCTTGCTCGGCGGCCTCGGAGAGCTCCTCGAAGCCACGCTTGACGAACACGTGACAGGTCGTACACGCGCAGTTGCCGCCGCAAGCATGCTCCAGGCGAACTCCGTGCCCGAGCAGGACGTCAAGAATCGAGCCTGGCAGGCCGTCGTGCTGAAACGGCGCCTTAAGCGGGTCGAACTGGATCAGCCGCTCAGGCTCGCCGCTCTCAAAGATAACCCGGATGGTCGCCATCCTTTCAACAGCTCCCGGACGCCAAGGGGCGGGTGAACATGTATTTATAATACATGTTTCACCGCCAACGTCAAGCAGGCGGCTGCCCAACGGCGCGTGCTTCGACCATGACCGCGTTTTCCGTCTGGGAGGAGCCTCATCAACGCCTGCCCAGGATTTAAGAAGGACCCTCACCTGCGCCTTCGGCGCGACCCCTTCAGGAGGTTGGGAGCGCTAAAGAGCGGCGCGCGCCGGCGCCTATTCTGTCGTGGCGGGCTGGCTGCTATTCAGCCCGGGCGTGCCCTGGTCAGCGGTGGTGTCTGGTGTTATTCGCCGGCCCGGCTATCTCGGCGTGCTGCTCGATACGCTGGGCTGGAGTCTTGCCTTTCGGGCGGGCGCCGGCGTACTGCTGACGGCGCTGCTCATTGCGCCGCTGCCGGCACGCATCGGCGCGCGGGAGAACCTATTGCGGGCACAGTTTAAGGGCGAATACGAGGCCTACTTCGCCCATACGTAGCGGCTCATTTTGCGGTTCTACGAAATTGTTCCCCCTTTCATGATGTGCTAATAAATCGTGGGCCGGGAACACGACGGGACAAAACTCTCGCTAAGGAGAGGTAACGACCATGTACTGGGGGATGTTTGCGGCCCAGTGGCTGCATGTCCTGCTCGGCACGTTCTGGTTTGGTTGGATTCTTGGCGTAGACTTCATCCTGATCCCGGCGCTCTCCGGCTTGCCGGTCGAGCGGCGGCACGAGGCGGTGGAGCGGATCGCTCGCCACGCTGTCCGCTTGGTCCGTCCGGCGGCAATCCTGACGATTCTGACCGGGATTCTGCGGGGCATCGTCTGGGGCAGAATCCGGAGCGTCACGGTCCTCTTTGAGACTCGGTATGGAGTCGCCTGGCTGGTCGCGCTGGTCGCTGCGAGTCTTACTTTCGCTTGGGCCGAATTGGTGGTTAGGCCGGCTGTGGAACGCTTGCGGGAAATCGAAACCGCCGAGATCGCCGCGAGCAGCGCTGAGCCGGCGGTGCCGGACGCAGGCGGCCCCGCCGGCCAGCTCGGCAAAGTGCGGCTATTCGCTTTGCTTGAGCTCCTCGGCCTGCTCGTCGTATTTACTGCGATGATCCTGATGAGCTTCAGCTAGGCGAAAGCAAGCCCAAGCGCCATAAGCAGCTCTTCTACGCCGCGCACTCCCGCAATGGTGGCACATTTACTGTCGCGTTCTCCCCGAATTAAGGAAGGCGGGGGAACGCGGGATTTTTGGCGGAGAGGGGGGGATTTGAACCCCCGGTGCCACGAGGGCACACGTGATTTCGAGTCACGCCGGTTAAACCAGACTCCCGAACCTCTCCGCAACGCTTAGGAAAGCCGGCTGCCCGCCCAAACCGTACACTTGCAGCCCCGCCTCAGCCGAACTGCCGCGCCCACGTCAAGACAACAGGAGGAAGCCAAGCCCCACCAGCACAGCCAGGCCGACCAGCGCCACGATAAGGTCGGCGACGACCCCGACCACACCCGCTTTCTCAGCTCCGGCGGGCGTCTCGACGTGCGCCGAATGGACCCCGCTGTGGTTTCCCTGCCGGGAGGTATAGTACAGCCCGGTGCCGGGAATTCCGACCGTCCGCCTCACCCCGCGCCGGCCAACGGTCAGGTGGGCGCCGCGGACCCCGAATGTAAGACTGGCGCCCGATTTCGACAGGTTGACCGAGAGTCCCGGAAAAATCTGCTTGCGGCGATAAAAGCGGAAATTGCCCATCGCTACGTCACCCGAAAAGGCGCGCCCGTCACTCCGGGCTGGAGTCACGTAGACTTGCCGGCGAGCAGCCAGCGGCGTTGCCGGGCGCCGGCGAATTCCACTCCAAGGCGCGCCGGTGCGCGAAAAACATGCGCATCAGGGCCGCGCATTCCTGCTCCAGGATGCCGCCGTAGACCTCGATCCCGTGGTTCAACCGCCCGTCGCGGCCGATATCGTAAACCGAGCCAAGTGCGCCGGCCTTAGGGTCGCGGGCGCCGAAGTAAACCCGCGCGATCCGCGCCAGGATGATCGCCCCGACGCACATCACACAGGGCTCCAAGGTAACGTAGAGCACAGCGCCGGGAAGCCGGTAGGTACCGCGAGCGGCGCACGCCTGGCGCAGCGCCAGCAGCTCGGCGTGCGCGGTACAGTCGTTGAGCGCAATCGGCTGATTATGAGCCGCACCCAGAACTGCGCCGTCGAGCGCCACCACGGCGCCTACCGGCACCTCGTTCCGGTCAAGGGCCGCGCGCGCCGACTCCAGCGCGCGACGCATCAGGGCGGTTTGCTCAGAGCACTCCATTGCCGGCGACCCCTGCGATCCGGTCTTGCCATTAGCGCCCATCACCACGCTCTCCGCGACCTCGCCTCTTCCCAACCGCTGCCCTGCAGCGATTCTCGTCCTGCAGCGATCAGGATAGCGACCGGGCCTTCAGGTTGACAGTGCCGCCCGCAGCCTCGACAATGTACCAGGCCAGGGTAAACACTTGCACTGCGCCTGCAAACCGGCGCTCCGACCCGGCAGGCACGGGCGGGCGGTTTGTTCGCCGTCCCGATGGCCGGCCGCAGCAGCGGTGGAATGATGAACAGCATCCGAGAGCTGGAGCCAGGCGAATTAAAGGCGATGCTCGACCGGGGTGAAGAACTCGTCGTCCTGGACGTGCGCGAGCACTGGGAGGTCGAGGCGGCCCCGTTTCAGGGCGCCGTCCATATTCCGATGGGTGAACTCTGCTCGCGGCTGCACGAGCTGGACCAGGAACGGCCAACCGTCGTGCTCTGCCACCGCGGATGGCGCAGCGCCCAGGCGGCCGCCTACCTTGCCCAGGCCGGATTCGCACAGGTCCTGAACCTCTGCGGAGGACTCGAGGCCTGGCGGCTTGCGCCAGCCGCCTAGGCGGCAGGGCGGTGCGCAGGCAGCACAGGGGCGCGCCCGGCCGGACGCGCAGGGAGACGTCATGACCCATCTGGCTGCAGCCCTACAGATGTCGGCGGGCCCCGACAAGTCACGCAATCTCGAAAGCGCAGGGCGTTTGGTGCGGCTGGCCGCGGCGCGCGGCGCCCGGCTCGTCGTGCTGCCCGAGGTGTTTAACTGGCGCGGCAAGCGCTCCGAGGAACCCTCCCAGGCCGAAGGCCTCGACGGACCGTCGCTTACGTTGATGGCGGGACTGGCCCGCGAGCTCCAACTGCACCTGGTGGCGGGCTCGATAACCGAGCGCGCCCTGGGCCAGGAAAAAAACTACAACACTTCGGTCGCGTTCGGTCCGGACGGCAGACAGCTTGCCGTCTACCGGAAAATCCACCTCTTCGACGTCGAGCTTTCGGGACGGCTGAGGGCCAGGGAGTCGGAAGCGAAGCTTTCGGGCGAAAAGGTTGTCACGGCCGAGACAGCCCTGGGGCCGATCGGTCTTAGCATCTGCTACGACCTGCGATTCCCCGAACTTTACCGCGAGCTGGCCTTGCGCGGCGCCAGGGTGATAACCGTCCCCAGCGCCTTTACCTTCCCTACCGGAGAAGCGCATTGGGAGGTCCTGATTCGAGCACGCGCCATCGAAAACCAGGCCTACGTGATCGCCGCCGCCCAGATAGGCCCCAATCCTCACGGCTTCAGCGACTACGGCAACAGCATGATCGTCGATCCCTGGGGGCGAGTCTTGGCGCGTGCACCGGACCGGCAAGAGGCCGCAGCGATCGCGCCCATCGACTTCGAGTACCAGGACCAGGTCCGGCGTGAGCTCCCGGCGCTCGAACATGTCCGCCTGCTCCATCGGCCGGGTGATAAACGGCAACCCTAGTGTGCCGTCCCGCAAATAACTTTGAGAAGTCCAGCCGTCGTCCTGAGCGCCAGCGAAGGATCGCGTCCGGTCTTCCGGGCGAACTGGCTGGGCGCGGGGCTCTGACGCGCGGCGGGTCGCGCGAGACCCTTTACTTCCAATACGGTCGCTTCACTCCAGCAGCCTCCGTTCAGGATGACGGATTATTGGCTGGCCTTGAGCATTTCGTAACTCATTTGCGGGACACAACCCTGAGGCGCTCCCGAAGGAGGGCGTTTTAGGAGAGCCTCAGCGCCGCCTGCTGCAAGGACGCGCCGCCTCTTTTCACGGAGCAGCCGGGCTAACGATGGTTCCTTTTGTCCGGGCGGCCGGCGGGCGCCGACGGCGCTGCTTCCCGGGCGGCGCGGTTGTATGGCCGGCGGCGGGAAAAGCGCTAGAATATGCGGCACAATCGCCTTTGCCTTTGCGCTGCGCGGCTTGGCTGGGCAAGGCAGGCCTGGATGGGCCGCGCTTTGGCTGGAGCACGGTAGGGGAAAAGCATGGCTTCGGGACCATTAGATGGATTACGTGTCCTTGACCTGACGGCGGTCGTCGCCGGTCCGTTCTGTACGATGCTTTTGGGCGACCTGGGGGCCGACGTGATAAAGATCGAGCCGCCCGAGGGTGACTCGACCCGCCGCTTCGGCCGGCCGCAGAAAAACGGCGTGACCGCTTCCTTTCTCGCCTTCAATCGCAACAAGCGCAGCATCGTTGTCGACCTCAAGAAGCCCGACGGGCCGACCCTGGTCCTGACCCTGGCCGCCAAGGCCGACGCCTTGGTGGAAAATAACCGGCCCGGCGTCACCGATCGCCTGGGCATCGGCTATGCCGACATCCGAAGGGTCAACCCCAAGATCGTCTACTGCTCGATCTGCGGCTTCGGCCCCAAGGGGTGGCGCGCCGACCATCCGGCCTACGATCCCGTGATCCAGGCTTTTTCCGGCATGGCCGCAATTCAGGGAGGCAGCCAGCGGCCGACGGCAATCAAGATGGCGCTCGCCGACAAGTTAAGCGGAATGACCGCAGCGCTGAGCGTGGTGAGCGCGCTGCTCATGGCGCGCAATCGCGGCGTGGGCCAATTCATCCGCGTGCCCATGCTCGAGGCGACCATGGCTTTCGTATGCAACGACACGATGGCGGGCTATACCTTCGTTCCGGAAGACGAATTCAAGGGGCAGGCCCCGCGCACCCAGAGCCTTGACCCGTTCAAGACCAGCGACGGCTGGATTAGCTTGGCGCCCTTTACCGACGCCCAATACGAACGGTTGTGCGCCGCCGCGGGTCATCCCGAATGGTGGAATTGCGCGCTCGGCCGAGCAGAGCGTCTGCGCTCGATCATTAAGGGACTGGCCGAAGTGTTGCGTCAGGAGACCAGCGCTCGCTGGCTGGCGCGGCTGGAAGAGGCGGACATTCCCTGCGGTCCGGTCCACGACTACGAAACGCTCTTTAGCGACGACGAGATCGTGGCCAACGAGAGCTTTTCCCTTTACGAATACCCGGGCGTCGGCACCGTGCGCACTGTGAATCCCGGCGCCCGCCTCAACGAGACTCCGATGCGGCTGCGCCGGCTCCCGCCGAAACTCGGCGAACACACCGACGAGGTGCTCCTGGAGGCCGGCTTCGAGCGCTCCCGGATCGAGGAGCTCAGACGGGATCGGGTCATCAACTGACTGACGTGCCGGCGCGCCCAACCGGTCCAAGCCGCGCGCGCGTCCCGGCTTTAGGGGCCGGCGTAGCGGTTCTCGACCTTCAGACGATCGTCAATCGAGTAGACCCCGGCCATCGTGAAGACCATTGTCTGGACCATTATACGGTCGGTCTCGGTGGGCACGCTGCCCCACAGAACGATCGTGCTCCCCTGCAGCTTGAAGTAGACCGACTGGTAGCCTTGAAGGTTGAGCGCGACGCGCAGGGCGGCCAGGCGCGGCGCGGAAAGGCTGTCCGGAGCAGGCGGGCCGCCGCGATAAGCCCCGGGATCGCGCCCCGCGGCAACGTCCTCCGGGCCTGCACCCCAAAACCCGTGCATCGCGATCGCGCACCCCTTGTAGAGGAGCACCCCCAGCAGGCAGAGCCCGACCCACAGGAGAATCGCCGGCCTGGCGTGTCGGCGCGCCAGCGGTGCAGCCGCCTCTTCGGCCCCGCGCGCGCGTTCCAACGCGCCGGTCGGCGCGGTTGCCTGCGGCTCGTTGCCTACGACCTCCCAGGGATTGAGCAGCCGGCTCAAATCGGCCGCACAGTACGAACAAAAGCGCGAGTCTGCCGGCACCACCGATCCGCATCCGGGACACCTGACCCCGCTGCCGCCTATCACCCGGGTAGGCGCCAAGGCCGGATCGGGAGGCTGCGCCGGCTCTGTGGCGGCGCCCGCCTCAGCCGCCGCCGCGGAGCCGAAGACAGGCCGGCCGTTGCCGGCGGCGCCGTTCTGAAGCGGCGTTATTTCGAGCAGCCGGCGCCTGAACGCGGAAGCGCTCGGGATTCTCGCCGCAACGTCGTAGGACAGCGCCGCGTCGACCACGCCTGCCAGCAGCGGGCCGGCCTCGGGGCACAGCCGCAAAAGCGGCGGAAAACTAAACGGCGGCTCGCTGGCCGGGTCGCGCCCCGAAAGTGCGTGATGCATCGTCGCGCCCAGCGCGTACAGGTCCGACCGCAGTTCGACCTTGCCCCGATACTGCTCGGGCGGCGCATAGCCTTGCGTGCCGACCATGGTCGCCCCGCTTAGCGGACGGAAATGGCGCGCGATGCCGAAGTCGATGAGCTTGACCCGGCCGTCGCTCGCGATCATCACGTTGGAGGGCTTCAAGTCGCGGTAAATGACCGGCGGATCGAGGCCGTGAAGGTACTCGAGCGTCTCCAGCACCTGGAGCGCGATTTCCACCACCGCGCTCGGATCGAGCCGGCCTCCCGCACTCTTGAGCGCCTCTTCGAGGGTGACGCCGCTTACGTACTCCATCACCAGGTAGTGATGGTTGCGCTCGCTGAAGCGGTCGAAGATGCGGGGAATGTGTTCGTGGTTGAGCCGTGCCAGCAGGTCGGCCTCGCGCTGGAACGAGGCGACCGCCTGGCGCTGCATTTCGGCGCTGCTGAAGCTGTCGACCATCTCGGCCAGCGCGCACGGTCGCGTGGCCAGCCGCAGGTCCTCGGCCAGGTAGACCTGCTTCATTCCCCCACCGCCGAGCAGCTTGACGACTCGGTAGCGGCTGCCGATGACGGTGTTGGGCGCTATCATGCCGGCGTGGCGGTCAGGCCTACCACGGGCCCTGCGCGGCGGCGTTGCCGCCGGCGCGCCAGCGGCCCGCTTCGCCCCGCCCCGGCGCGCCCGCGGTGGCGTAAGAAAGCGCGCCTACCGCGCACGCCGCGTGCAGCACCAAGCCAAGTGAAAAAGCAAGCCGGTAGCCGAGCAGGACTACCAGGAACCAAGCCGCCGCCCGCACCGTCCGCCCCAGGTAAAAATGGCCCAGCCCCGGCACGGCGCTCAGACCTACGGCAACCATGCCCAGACGCCACGACCAGGCTCCTTCCTCTGCCGGCGCGCCCGGCAGCCGGAGTCCGCATTCCTTGCAGTAGCGGGCGTCGGGCACGACGACGGGCCGGCCGCAGTGCGGACAAAAACGCGCCAGGCAGCCCGCCTCCTCAGGCACGGAAGGTAAACGGCGTATCACCGAATCTCACCACGTCGCCATCCTTGAGCGCGACGCTCTCGACGCGCCGTTCGCCCAGGTAGGTCCCGTTATGGCTGCCGAGGTCGCGTACGGTGGCCGCTCCGTTGTCGAGCACAATCACCGCGTGGTAGCGCGAGACCGCCGGATCGGACAGGACCAGGTCGTTGTCAGCGGCTCGGCCAACCTTGAACTGCGCGCCGTCGCGCAGCCGAAAGGCGCGGCCCTGCCCGTCCACCAGGCATGGAGTTGCGCCCGCGGCGGAGGAGGGCGCCGGCGCTGCAGATGGCGGCGCGGCCGCCGGTCGGGAAGCCGCCGGGGCAAAGCCGGTTGCCGACCCCGGCTGGGCCCGCATATGGAAGCTCAGCACGTAGCCGCCGATGGCTATCTTGTCGCCGTCGTGTAGTTCGGCGCTCTCCACTCGCGTGCCGTTGACCAGCGTTCCCTGCTGGACCGCCAGGCTGCGCAGAAGGTAGCGCTCGCCCTGTTTTTCGATCACCGCGTGGCGCGGCTGCACGGCCGGGTCCCCGAACAACCCGACGACGTTCTCCTCCGCCCGCCCCACCGTCGCCAGCCGCCCCTCGAGCCGAAAGCCGCGACCGCGCAGGCGCCCGGCTTCCACCGTAAGCCACGCGGTCTTGGTCAGTTCCTGCACCAGCCCGATGAAGAACCCGATCGCAAGGCCGATCGCCGTGAACCCGATAAGCCGCGGCACCAGCCCGCTGGTGCTCATTTGCAGCACGTCGAAGGCCAGTCCTCCAATGAATCCTCCCACCCAGCCACCGGCGGCGCCCTTGACCATGCTCTTCAGCGAGAACTCGGCCGCTCCTACGCCCAACCCAAGCATCAACCCCATCAGCATCCAGCCGAGCAGCCGGCCGACAAGCAGATAGCCGATGGAACCCGGGTGGTTGACGTTCCAGCCGCCAGCCAGCAAGACTTTCGTGAAAACTAGGTTGGAGTAATAGGTGACCGGGAGAGAAAGCAAGCCGCAGATGACGGCGCCGCGGACAAAACGGCGAACCGCAGCCGGCGTGGTCTGCAGAGTCTGTTCCTCAGCCGCGTTGACGAATCCCCCGATAAGCGCCGAGAGAATCAGCATCGCAACGTAAGTGGCAGCCACCTCGAGCGTGCTCTCGGCCTGGGTGATCCGACGGCCGTGACTGACCAGTTCCACCGGAATCCAGCCGACAAAGCCGCCGGCCAAGCCGGCCAGCGCCTTGAAGGCAAGCTCACGCTTGTTGATGCCAGTACCCATCACACCAAATGCACGCGTCCTCCCCGTGCCAGGGTTGTCCACACGCCGCCCGGAAAGCGTCGCGCCGGTTGCGGTCCAGCCGAGCGGGTTCGGCCTCCTTAGCCCAACAAAACCAAAACTATCATAGTCCGCCGCGTGAGGCGCTAGAAAGCGTAGTGGGTAAGCCCGCAGCCGTCCTGCCGTCACACCGCGGGCCTCCTCGACTCCCCCGGGCATCGCCTGCAAGCACAGGCGCAAGCGCAAGGCTTTGCTTTTTGCGGATAAAGATGCAAAATACGCCGTATCAGCCATCCTGATTGACACGGCTAATGATTTAGGAGGTGCCCATGGCCGGCAAAACACTGGTACCCGAGGACTTTGGCCCCCTTCAGGGGACCAAGATTGTCTCTACGGGAACGCTGATTGCGCAACCGTACTCCGCGGTCCTCGCCGCGATGTGGGGCGCCGAGGTCATCCAGGTGGAAAAGCCCGTTATCGGCGATAGGGGATGGCGAACCATCGGTATCAAGGTGGACGCAATCGACGGCGGCGAGCCGGTTTCGTGTACCTGGATCCAGGAACGGCGCAACGAGTTCCAAGTCACGCTGGACTTCACCAAACCCGAGGGACGCAACCTTCTCCTCAAGCTGATCGAGCGGGCCGACATCTGGATGGAAAGCTCGAAACCCGGCACCTATGGCAACTGTGGGCTCACCGACGCGGAGGCCTTCAAAGTCAACCCGCGGCTGGTCATCCATCATGTCTCGGGCTACGGGCAAACGGGAATTCCCGAGTATCGCGACCGAGCCTCCTACGACTTCATCGGACAGGCCCGAGGCGGCATCATGACCCAGACCGGTTTTCCGGAAACCGCGCCGACCCGGGCCGCTCCCTGGACCGGCGATTACCTGACCGCCTATCTTGGCCTCGCCGCCTCGCTCGCGGCGCTCACTTACGCCAGGGCAACCGGCAAGGGACAGGCAATCGATCTCGCCCAGTACGAGGCGATCCACGCTACGATGGGCGGCACGATGCCCGAGTACTTCCTTAAGGGGGTGTTGCGGGAACGCTCCGGCAACAAAGCGGCCGCCTTCCAGCCCTACGACGCCTTTGAAGCCAAGGACGGGTGGGTCTGCGTCGGCGCGGTCGGCATGGCGGTCTTCGGCCGCGCTTGCAAGGTGATCGGACTCGACCCGGACGACCCCAAGTGGCAGTACGCCTACGACCACGTCTTCGACCCGGAGGGAATCGAGTTCGACGCGATCATCCGCGGCTGGATCGCCGAGCGTACCGTCGCCGAGGTCGTTAAGGCGTTCAACGACGCCAAGGTGGGTTGCACCCCGGTGATGACCGCCAAGGACATGGCCGAAGACCCTCAGTACCAGGCGCGCCAGGTCCACATCGAATGGGATGACGAACAGGTAGGCAAAGCAAAGGGCTTCGGAGTAATTCCCAAGTTCGGACTTACGCCAGGCAAAATATGGCGCGGCTCGGCCCGTCTGGGCTCCGACAACCAGCGGATATACTGCGGCCTGCTCGGCCTCAGCCAGGCCGAACTCGCCAGACTCAAGGAGGCAAACGTCATCTGACCGGGCCGCGGCAGCGAGCCAGGCGAATTTCCCGCCTGAGTGCCGGCCAGATCGGCTCCGGCAGGGCTGGCAGTTCGTTGCCTCAATGCTCCCGTACCAAGACCTGCCCGGCCATCGCCGGCATGTGCCTTAGGCAGGCGAACTCGAAGACCCCGGCGCGGTGAAAAGTAAGCACGTACTGCGTCTTTTTGAGCGGCGGCAGCTCGAGGTCCGTCAGCACTTGCCCCTTTTCGCCCAGCAGCGCAAAGTCGTGCATGTCGTCGGGCTGTAGATTCATGAAGACGAACAGCGTGGGCTGCTCGCGCCGCACGGCCACGAAGGAAGGCGAGAAGGCGTAGACCTCACCGAAGCGCTCGACAGTCTCTTTCGGCCCCGACTCCTTGATCGCCAGCGCCTGGGTTACGATCACGACCCGGGCTCCTGGAGCCGGCTTGGCCGCTGATGGCCGTTCGACCGTTACAACCTGGCGCGCCGCGCCGCGGGGCATAAAGTACCGCCCGGCGTCCGGCTTGGCAGCCTGTGGCGCAGCGACGGGCGCGTACGCTAAAAGCCCAACCACACAGAGCGCGCAGGCGGCGCCCCGGGGCGACATCGAGTTGGGAAAAGCTTTGATTCGCAAGCATCGCCCTCCGGCTTGCGGCGCACTCACCGGTCCGGCGCAAACGCTCGGCAGCGGCGGCCTCGGCGGTATCAATTCTTCCCGCTCTGTGCCAAAAAGGAAACAACGCCCCGCCGCTAAGGCGCGGGCGCCTTCAGGCAAGCACGAAGAACTTCGTGAAAGGACCCCGCAATGGCTGAGCAAAGCGACTCATTGAGAAGCAACAGCAGCGTGCTGCTCGACGGCCCCCAACGGGCGCCGGCGCGCGCCATGATGAAGGCTGTCGGCTTTACCGACGCAGACCTCTCGAAGCCGCTCATAGGGGTGGCCCATAGCTGGATGGAAGCAACGCCCTGCAACGCCAACCATCGCGTGCTGGCCGAGCAGGTCAAGCGCGGCATCCGGGCCGCCGGCGCCACCCCGGTTGAGTTCAGCACCATCGCCGTCAACGACGGCATCTCGATGGGCACGGCGGGGATGCGCGCCTCGCTGATTAGCCGCGAACTCATCGCCGACAGCATCGAGTTGGTCGCGCGCGGCTACCTGCTCGACGGCTTGGTCGTCATTTCCGGTTGCGACAAGACGATCCCGGCGGCCATGCTGGCGCTTTTGCGGCTCAATCTGCCGGGCCTGATGCTCTACGGGGGCTCGATTCAGCCCGGCCGCTTCAACGGCCGGGCTGTGACGATCCAGGACGTCTTCGAGGCGGTCGGCGCGCAGGCGGCCGGAAGCATCTCCGCGCAAACGCTCAGGGAAGTGGAAAACCACGCCTGTCCCGGCGCCGGCGCCTGCGGCGGCCAGTTCACCGCGAACACGATGTCCACGGTCGGCGAGATGATCGGGCTCTCTCCGGCCGGCGCCAACAGCGTGCCGGCAACCGACCCGCAAAAAGGCGAAACGGCGTTCAACATCGGCCGGCTGGCGGTCGAGTTGCTGAAAAAAGGGCTGCGTCCCCGCTCGATCGTCACGCGCGGCGCCCTGGAGAACGCTATCGCCTCGGTTGCCGCTACCGGCGGCTCGACCAACGCCGTCTTGCACCTGCTTGCCATTGCGCACACCGCCGGCGTGCCGCTCGGAATCGACGATTTCGATCGGGTAAGCTCACGCACTCCGCTACTGGCCGATCTCAAGCCGTCCGGCCGATTTGTCGCCACCGACCTTTACCAAGCCGGCGGCATCATGCTGGTGGCCAAGCGGCTGGTCGAGGCCGGCCTGCTAAGCGCCGGCGAGCTGACCGTCACCGGCCGGACGCTCGGCGAAGAGGCGGCCGCCTGCCGCGAAAAGGCCGGACAGGAGGTCGTACGCCCGCTGTCCGAGCCGCTTAAACCCAACGGCGGACTGGTAATTCTCAAGGGCAACCTGGCTCCCGAGGGCTGCGTGGTCAAGATTTCAGCCAGCGGTCGGATGGCGCACAAGGGGCCAGCCCGAGTCTTTGACAGCGAGGAAGAGGCGCTCAAGGCAGTGCTGGCCCGCCGAATAAAACTCGACGACGTGGTCGTAATCCGCTACGAGGGGCCGAAAGGCGCGCCGGGAATGCCCGAGATGCTCTCCGTCACGGCGGCCCTGGTCGGCGAAGGCCTCGGCGAGTCGGTTGCACTTTTGACCGACGGCCGCTTTTCGGGAGCAACACGCGGGCTTATGGCCGGTCACGTGGCACCCGAGGCCGCGGTTGGCGGACCGATCTCAGCGGTGCGCGACGGCGACATCGTTTCTTTCGACGTCGCCCGGCGCCGGCTCGACCTCGAGATTTCCGAAGGCGAGCTTAAGAGCCGGCTCGCCCAATGGAAAGAACGTCCGCCCAGGTACGCAAACGGCGTGATGGCCAAATACGCCCGCGTGGTCGGCTCGGCCGCGCGCGGCGCCGTCACCGACTGACCGCCGGCCAGCGCCCGCTTTTTGTCTCCCTCGCCCCCTTGGGGGAGAGGATCAAGGTGAGGGGGCGCACCGCACGCCGCCGGCGCAGAGTTAGCTTTCCGGGGCGGCGTCCCAGCTAGCCCTCGGACGGCTCGCCCGCAGCCGGCCGAGCCGGCTGCGGCAGCAGTTCGAATACCGGGTAGCGCCCGGCAAAGGGGGCAAACGCCTCGGCGGGAGCGCCGCCAGGCACCGGGAAAAACCTCTGCACGGTCGGCTTGAAGCGGTCGAGGTAGAGCTTCAAAAGAGCCGGCTTGACGCTGTCGGGCACGGGTCGCACGCCGTAGGCGCAATGGCGAAATCCCCTGCACAGTACGACCCGGCCGCTCGCTTCGGCGTTGCGCACCCACTGCGAGCGCCCGCGGGGACAGACCAGGTAGCGCCGGCCGCCGGCCTCGAGCAGATTCACCGGGGTCTGCAACGTTTGGCCGCTCCTGCGGCCGCGTACTTCGAGCAAATAGTTGTGGGACAGTCCGATGCCAAACGAGAGCAAGCGGGCAAACAAACGGTTGAATCCCCGTTCAAACACGCCCGGTTTAAGAAAAGCTGCCTCGCCGCTCTGCATCGTACCGCCTATTGGCGACGACTTGCTCCTGAGCGCGAGAGGTCCAAACTGCATTGACGCGCCCGTTGCCTTATTCTCTCCGGACTCAAGCCGCAGAGGAAGTCCGGTGGACGGGAATTCCGTCAAGCTCGGCGCCAAGCTCCCGCTCGGCGCGCCAGAGGCCGCAGGCTTGCTGCATCCGCAGCCACAGGCCGGGTCCGTTGCCGCAGAACCGGGCCAGCCGGGTTGCCATCTCGGGCGTAATTGACACCTTCTAGGCCATTATCCGATGAAGCCTCTGGCGCGTTACTCCAAGCTGCCGCGCGGCCTCGCTCACCGATAGAGCAAGTGCCGGGAGAACGTCCTCGCGCAGGATCGCGCCGGGATGCGCCGGCCGTCTCGCCGCTTCGGTTTTCGCCCACGGCTCTCGTTTCATTTCCGTTCCTCGGCGTAGCCCTGCGGCGCGCCTTCCTTTTCCATCCCTCTCCCCCAACGGGGGAGAGGATCAAGGTGAGGGGGGCCATGATGCTACCCGCAGGGCGCGTCGTGTTTCTCAGTCCGGCCACGCATCGGCGGCTCTTAGAGCACACCGGCGCGGCGCAGGCGGCCGAGGGAGGGCTAATTGCGGCGGCGCGCCTAAGCCGTGATAATTGGCTTCACCGACGGCGCGAGACACGATGGTAGAGAGCGATACAACCACGCAAGCAGCAACGGAAGAGAGCACGCATACCCGCCAGACTCCGGGCACCGAAGAGCCGGCGCTCAAGGCACAACACCTCTGCTTTGACTACGGTCGTCGCCTGGCGCTCATCGACGTCGGCTTTACGGTCAGGCGGAGCGAGCTGTTCGCGTTTTTGGGGCCTAACGGCAGCGGCAAGAGCACGCTTTTTCGCCTGCTCTCGACGTTAGTTCCGCTGCAGGTGGGCCGCGTCACGATGCTGGGACACAACCTGGAGACCGAGGCATTTGCCTTGCGCCGCAAGCTGGGCGTCGTCTTCCAGCATCCGAGCATCGATAACCAGCTCACCGTGGCGGAAAATCTTCTCTACCACGGGCGGCTTTACGGCCTGAGCGCCAACGAGCTTAAGTCAAAGGCTGCGGGGATGCTCGAACTGTTCGAGCTTGGCGGTCGAGCCGGCGAACTCGCCTCCACACTTTCCGGAGGTCTGGCGCGCCGGCTCGAACTGGCCAAGGCGCTGCTTCACGGTCCGGAGCTTCTGCTGCTCGACGAGCCGACCACCGGACTCGACCCTGCCGCCCGGCGCGACTTTTTGGCCCATCTCGAAAGGCTTCGCAGCACGCAGCAGGTGACCGTCGTGCTGACCACGCACCATACCGACGAGGCCGAGCGCTGCGACCGCGTAGCCGTGCTCGACCGGGGACGGCTGGTCGCCGTGGCAACGCCGGCCGAGCTTAAGTCGCAAGTGGGCGGCGAGGTGCTCGTCCTGGCCGCTTCCGACGCGGCGCTGCTGCAACACAAGATTAAGCTTGAATTCCGAGTGCCGGCTGTGGCCGTTGACGGCACGGTGCGCATCGAGCATCCCCGCGCTCACGAGTTGGTGACCCGGCTGATGGAAAGCCTGGGCGGCCAGATCGAAGGAATCAGCCTGGGTAAACCAACGCTTGAGGATGCCTTCGTGCATCTGACCGGACACCGGCTAAGCGTCGGGCGCGGCGGCGGAGAGCAAGGGTGATGGCCTTTTGGTCGAAGCCGGGGGCGCTTTGGTGGCGCGAGATCACGCGCTTTCGCCGCCAGCGCAGCCGGCTTTTGGGGGCGCTGCTTCAGCCGCTGGTGTTTTGGCTGCTGCTTGGGGCCGGGCTCAAGGCCTCGTTTCGGCCCGCCGGCCTCGCGCCCGGCGTTAGCTACGTGCGCTATTTCTATGCCGGCGTGCTGGTGCTGGTGCTGCTCTTCACCGCCATCTTTTCGACGATCTCAGTAGTCGAGGACCGCCGGCAAGGCTACTTGCAGGGGGTGCTGGTGGCGCCGATTGGCCGCGGCCTGGTGGTGCTGGCGCAAGCGGCCGGCGCGACCACGCTTGCGATGGCGGAAGGGGTGATTTTCCTTCTTCTGGGCCCACTGGCCGGGATTTCGCCTGGGCCGTGGCAGGCGGCCTGGGCGCTGGTCGTCATGGCCGTGCTGGCCTTCACCCTGAGCTCGGTGGGGCTGGCGATTGCCTGGCGGATCGAATCGACGCAAGGCTTCCACACCGTAATGAACCTGATTCTGATTCCGCTCTGGCTGCTCTCCGGGGCGTTTTTCCCGGCCGCCGGGACTCCACTTTGGCTGCGCTGGGCGATGCGGCTTGACCCGCTTAGCTGGGGGATGTCGGCGCTGCAGCGGCTTTTGCTGGCTCCGGCACTGGCGACCCCCGGCTGGTCGGAGCTTCTGCGGGAGACGGTAGTCGCCGCGCTCTTTGCGGCGCTGGCCTTCGCTGCTGCGGTGGCCAGCGCGCACCGTAGCCCGGTCGGCGCGCCCTAGCAGGATGTTGAAAAAGTCCTTTCAACATCCTGCTCCCTCGCTCTTATCTCTCCCAGAGGGAGAGAAGGTGCAGGAAAGAAGCCATCTTTTACGCAGGGTGTTGAGAATGGAACCACGCTTGACAGCGAGGTTGAGGGGTTTCTCAACACCCTGCTAGGATGCCGCGCGGGGAATCAGGCGCTCTGCCTTGCGCAGGCGCTCGACCGTGCGCTTGCCACCCAGCACGGCCATCACCTCGAAGATGCCGGGGCTCACCGTACCGCCGGTCAGGCAGACCCGCACCGGCTGGGCGAGATCGCCAAGCCTAAGGCCGTAGCGAGCGAGCACCCGCTCGAAGGCCGTGCGGAAGGCGGCCTCGTCGGCCGCGCCGTCCAGGCCCTCGATCTCGCCTGCCAGCGCGGCCAACGGCTCGGCGATCTTGGGAGTGAGAAATTTAGCCACCGCCTTGGGGTCGTGCGCGATCTCGTCGGTTAGGTAAAATCGGGCGAAATCGACCAGCTCGACCAGCGTCTTGGCGCGCTCGTGCAGCGTGGCCACCATCCGCTCAAGCCAGCTCTCGTCGCCGGGAACGGCGTAGCCGCGCTTCTCGATAAACGGCCGCGCCTCGCGCGCAAGCTCGGCGAGCGGACGTTCTTTGAGGTAGTGGAAGTTGAGCCACAAAAGCTTTTCCGGGTTGAAGATGCCGGCCGACTTGCCGCAGCCGCCGAAATCGAAATATTCGATAAGCTCCCGGCGCGAAAAAATCTCCTGGTCCCCGTGCGACCAGCCCAGCCGCGCCAGGTAATTCACCAGCGCCTCCGGCAGATAGCCCGCCTCGCGGTAGGCCAGCACCGAGGTGTGGCCGTGGCGCTTCGAGAGCTTCTGGCCGTCGCGTCGCAGAACCATCGGCAGATGGGCGTAGGCCGGCGGCGTCAACTCCAGAGCGTGGAAAATCTGCATCTGGCGCGGCGTGTTGGCCAGATGGTCATCGCCGCGCACCACGTGCGTGATGCGAAAATCGGCGTCGTCCACCACGGTGGCAAAATTGTAGGTCGGCAGGCCGTCGGAACGGACAATTATCAGATCGTCCAGCTCGCGGTTGTCGAAAACCGCCCGCCCCTTGACCAGGTCCTCGACCACCGTCTGCCCTTCGCGCGGGGCGCGAAAGCGAACCGCGTAGTTGCGATCCGCCGCACGGTCGGGCAAAGCCAGGTCGGCGGCAAACGGCAGCTCGCGGCACTTGCCGTCGTAGCCCGGCTTGCGCCGCTCGCGCTCGGCCTGCCGGCGCTTGGCCTCCAGTTCCTCGGCGCTGCAGTAACAGGGGTAGGCCTTGCGCTCGGCCAGAAGCCGCTTTGCCGCCTGCCGGTAGCGATCGAGGCGGTGCGACTGGAAATAGCGCGGGTCGGGGGGTCCTTCGTCCCAGTTGATGCCGAGCCACTCAAGACTTTCCAGGATTTCCTTAAGCGACTCGGCCGTGGAGCGCTCCTGGTCGGTGTCGTCGATGCGCAAAATGAAGGCGCCGCCGTTGTGGCGGGCAAAAAGATAGGCGAACAGCCCCGAGCGCACGTTGCCGATATGCAGCGCGCCGGTCGGACTGGGCGCGTAGCGCGTGCGCACCGTCATCGGCCTACTCCCATTCGATCGTCCCGGGCGGCTTGGGCGTGATGTCGTAGACCACGCGGTTGACGCCGCGCACTTCGTTGGTGATTCGGCTCGATATCCTCTCGAGCAGCGCCGGCTCCAGCCGCGCCCAGTCGGCGGTCATGCCGTCGAGCGACTCGACCGCGCGCAGCGCCACTACCTGCTCGTAGCTGCGGCCGTCGCCCATCACGCCGACGCTCTTGACCGGGAGCAGCACGGCAAAGCTCTGCCAAAGCCGGCCCGCCAGCCCGGCAGCGGCGATCTCGTCGGTCACGATCCGGTCGGCGCGCCTTAGCAGCTCGACCCGCGCGGGGGTGACTTCGCCCACGATTCTGACCGCGTAGCCGGGACCGGGAAACGGCTCGCGTTCCACGATCTCGGAAGCAAGGCCGAGCTCGCGGCCCACAGCGCGAACCTCGTCCTTGAAAAGCTCGCGCAGCGGCTCGATGAGCTCAAGCTTCATCCGCGCGGGCAGGCCGCCGACGTTGTGATGGCTCTTGATAACCGCCGAAGGACCCTTAACGGAGACCGATTCGATGACGTCGGGGTAGAGCGTGCCTTGGGCGAGAAAGCGCGCGCCGCCCAGCATCCTTGCCTTCTGCTCGAACACCTCGATGAAGGCATGGCCGACCAGCCGCCGTTTCCGCTCGGGATCGGAGACGCCGGCCAGCCGCTCCATAAATAGCGCCGCCGCGTCCGCTACCACCAGCCCCTCACCCAGCATCGGCCTGAAGACCCGCTCGACCCGTTCCCGCTCGCCGAAGCGCAAAAGGCCGGTATCAACGAAGACACAGACCAAGCGCGCGCCGACGGCCCGACCGACCAGCGCCGCGGCCACCGTCGAATCGACGCCGCCCGAAAGCGCCATCAGTACCCGCTCCTCGGGGCCGACCCGCGCGCGCAGGGCTGCCACCTGCGCGGCGACAAAGTTGGCGGGCGTCCAGTCGCCCTTTTCGCCGCACACCAGCCGCGCAAAGTTGGCCAGCAGCCGCGCCCCGCGCGGCGTGTGCGCCACCTCGGGATGAAACTGAATGCCGCGCCAAAGGCCGTCGCGGCTGCGCACCGCGGCATACGGCGCGTTCTCCGTGTGCCCGATTACCACCAGCTTCGAACCCGGCTCGACGATCCGGTCGCCGTGGCTCATCCATACCTTGAGCTCCTCGCCCTCAAGCCCGTCGAACAGCGGGTCCGACTCGTCGATCCGCAGCCGGGCCGGACCATACTCCCGCAGCGCGGCCGCTGCCACCGAGGCGCCGAGATGCCGGCCGATAACGAACAGGCCGTAGCATATGCCGAGCACCGGGCATCCCAGCCGCAAAAGCTCGGGCGCAACGTCCGGCGCGTCGCGTTCGTAGAGGCTTGCCGGCCCGCCCGACAGAATCAGTCCCGCGGGACTCAAGGCGCGCAGCTTGTCGAGCGCGATGTTATACGGATGAATTTCGCAGTAGACCTGCGCCTCGCGCACGCGCCGCGCGATTAGCTGGGTGTACTGGCTGCCGAAATCGAGAATGACGATCACTGCGGTCGGCCCCGATCCTGCCCACTATAGCCCACGGCGCCGGCCGCGCGAAGGCGGCCGGGCGCGGCGCGCCGGCGCACCCGACGCCTCGGCCAAAGGCGCGCCCGCCGGGCGCGGCGCCTGCTCGCGCCGCTTTCTGGCGCGTACTTCCAGCACCAGCGGCGTGCCGGTAAGCGCGTAGGCCGCGCGAAGGCGGCCTTCCAGGTAGCGCAGGTAAGCCGGCGGCACTCCCCGCTCCATGTTGGCGAACAGCACCAGGCGCGGCGGCGCGCTGCCGACCTGGGCAACGTAGTAGAGCTTAAGCCGCCGGCCCCCGATCAGCGGCGGCTCGAGCGCCGCCACAGCCTGCCCCAGCAGCCGGTTGAGCGCGGCGGTTTTGAACTCGGAGCGCCAGGCCGCAGCCGCGCGCAGCGCTGCCGCGCCAATCCCGTCCACCCCGTCTCCGCTGAGCGCCGAGGTGAAGACCATTTCGTAGCGGCCGAGAAAGGGGAAGCGCCGGCGCGCCGCCTCGGCAAACGCTTTCAGCGCCGCGCCGCGCCCGCGCGCCAAGTCCCACTTGTTGCACACCACGACCAGCGCGCGGCCGCGACGATCGACCAGCCGCGCCAGGCGAACATCCTGCTCGGTCAGTCCCTCGCCGGCGTCGGCCACCAGGCCGAGAACGTCGGCCTGGCGCGCCGCCTCCATCGCGCGGCCAACCGACTGGCGCTCCAGCCCCTCGTCAACGCGCGAGGGACGCCGGATGCCTGCGGTATCGACCAGCAGTACTCGCTGACCCTCGACCGCAAGCGCAATCTCAACCGCATCCCGCGTCGTGCCGGGCGCCCGATCCACCAGCGACCGCGGGAAGCCGCACAGCCGGTTGAACAGCGACGACTTGCCGACGTTGGGACGGCCAATCAGCGCAAGCCGCAATACCGGCGAGACAGCCGGGCCGTCCTCCCGCGCCGGCAGCGCCGCCGCCACCGCGCCGAGCATCTCGCCGATCCCCCGGCCATGGGCGGCCGAAACCATAAAGAGCCGCTCAAAGCCGAGCGCGTGGAAACTCAAAGCCGCCGCCTCCAGTTCGCCACGATCGACCTTGTTCACCACGGCGAGCAGCGGCCGGGAAAGCCGCCTAAGCGCGTCAACGACAAGTTCGTCGGCAACCGTCGGTCCAGCCTGCGCGTCAAAGACGACCAGCACGAGGTCGGCCGCGCACGCCGCCTCGAGCACCACCCCGCGCACGCGCGCCTCCAGCCCCGCTCCGGCGCCTGCCTGGAGTCCGCCGGCGTCGGCAAGCGCGAACCGGAATTGCCGGTGCCTGACCTCGGCAACTCGAAGGTCGCGCGTCGTTCCGGCCGCCGGACTGACCAACGCGCGGCCCGATGCGGTTAGGCGGTTAAAGAGCGAGGACTTGCCGACATTGGTCCGCCCGGCAAGCAGCACCAGGGGCAGCCCGCCGGCAATCCGGGCGCGCATCCGCGCCGGCCAACTCGGCTCCTCGCCAGCGCCGCCTAGAGCGTTAAGTTCCAAGCTCAGCCACCTTGCGCGGGTCGCGGGTCCAGTTGCGCTCGGTCTTGACCAGCAGCTCCAGGTATACCCGTGTTCCGAGCAGTTGTTCGGTCTCGAGCCGCGCCGCGGTGCCGATTGCCTTGAGCCGCTGCCCGCCGGCGCCGATAACCATGGCTTTTTGAGAATCGCGTTCGACCAGGACCACGGCGTGGATTTTCACCAGGCGCTTGGGGACGTCTTCGGTCCACTGTTCGACCTTGACTGCGGCGGAAAAGGGGATTTCGTCGCGCATCTGGAGAAGAATCTTTTCCCGGATCAGCTCTTCGACGATGGCGCGCTGAGTCTGGTCGGTGTATTCGTCCTGCGGCATCAGGGCGGGCCGCTCGGGCAGCAGGGCCTTCATCGCTTTGACGAGTTCGTCGAGGTTTTCGCCGGTAAGCGCGCTAACCGGCACGATCTCGGCCTCAGGCGCCAGCGCGGAGCACTGTGCCGCCAGCGGCAGAAGCTTTCGCGAAGGGACCAGGTCGATCTTGTTGATGATAACTATCCCGGGCGGCTTGACGGCCCGCAGCTCGGCCAGCAAGGCTTCGTCTTCGGCCGAGAGCGCGGGAGCGGCTGCAACCAGCGCGGCGACCGCGTCGGCCTCGGACAGGCAGCGGCGCGCGGTATCGACCATGCGGCGCTCAAGAGCGCGGCGCGCCGCGCCGAGGCCGGGCGTATCGAGCAGCACGATTTGCGCGTCCGGGTCGCTGCGCACGCCCGCGACTCGGCGCCGGGTGGTCTGCGCTCTGGGAGAAACGATCGACACCTTTAAGCCGACGATCCGGTTTACCAGGGTCGACTTGCCGACGTTGGGCCGCCCGGCAACCGTGACGACGCCTGCGCGGTAAGCCTCAGCCATCGCGCCTTTGGTGGGCGGCCTCGAGCGCGCTCAGCGCCATGCGGGCTGCGGCCTGTTCGCTGCGCTTCTTGCTGGCGCCGGTCCCCTGGCCCATTTCGCGCCCGTTGATGAGAATGCGCGTGGTGAAGAGCTTGGCATGCTCGGGCCCGCTCGCTTCGACCAGGTCGTAGAGCGGCTGGGCGCGAAAGCGCCGGTAGGCCAACTCTTGCACTTCGGTCTTATAGTCGCGCTCGGCGGCGGGGCCGCCGATCTCGTCGGCGAACAGCCGTTCGACGACGCGCTGCGCGGCAGGCAGGCCGCCGTCGGTGTAGATGGCGCCCAGCACCGCCTCGAAGGCCGCCGCCAGGATTGAGACCTTGTCCCTGCCGCCGCTGCGGTCTTCTCCCTTGCCGAGCCGCAGCACGCGGCCCAGCCCGAGTTGGCGCGCCTTGTCCGCCAGCGTGCGGCTGTTGACCACCGAAGCGCGTTCCTTCGAAAGCCGCCCTTCGTCGCCGTCGGGAAAGCGGCGCATCAGCAGGTCGGCGACCGCCAAGTCGAGCACGGCGTCGCCCAGGAACTCCAGCCGTTCGTAATTGCGTTGGCTGCCCGCCGCCGCGCTCGGATGGGTAAGCGCGACTTCCATCAGCTCGCTATTCGCAAAACTGTAGCCGAGGCCTTTCTCCAGCGCGCCGTGACGACTGCGCCGGCGTTGCCCGGTGCCGGCCGGCGCGCCGGGCGCCTCAGCAGCAGGCGACGGCCGGCGCCTGCGTGGCGCCAGACCAAACAATTTCTCCAACCAGTGCAGTGCCGTGGACAAGCGAACCCTTCACCTCGACTTCCCGGTTGACCAGAGCGCGCGGCGCGCGCGCCGTCACCCTGACGTAGTTGCGGCTGTATCCCTCGAGGAGGCCGCCGGAAAGCTCCCGCTCGAAAAGCACCCTAAGCCGGCTGCCGCAGAACCGGCCAACGAAGCGCTGGCGCTTGCCCTCGCCCAGCGCACGCAGCACCGCGGCCCGCCGCTTCACTTCGGCGGGCGCAAGCCGCCCGGCGAGCTTCGCCGCCGTCGTACCGGCCCGCGCCGAGTAGGGAAAGACGTGCAGGTAGGCAAACGGTAAATCCTCGAGCAACTCAAGCGTACGCGCGAACTGCTCCGCCGTCTCGCCCGGAAAGCCGGCGATAACGTCGGTCCCGACTGCCGCCGACGGCATCGCTGAGAGCACTCGCTCGACCCGGGCGCGATAAAAGGCCGTGTCGTAGCGCCGGCGCATCCGGCCCAGCACCTCGTCGTCGCCCCCCTGAAGCGGCAAATGCAGGTGCGGGCAGAATAGCTCAGCGTGCGCCATCAAGTCGATCGTCTCGTCGCTCAGCTCCTCGGGATCGAGCGAACTCAGCCTAACGCGCGGCAGCCGGCAGCGCTCGGCGACCATCCCCAGCAGGCCGGCCAGACTCACCTGGGGCAGCAGGTCCTTGCCGTAGCCCCCAAGATGCACGCCGGAGAGCACCACCTCCTGAAAGCCGCGCTCGGCCAGCTCATCAAGCGTCTCCAGCACCCGGCGCGGCGGCACACTGCGCGAGCGCCCGCGCGCGGTCGGCACGATGCAAAAGCTGCAGAATTGGTCGCACCCCTCCTGCAGCTTGACGAAGGCCCGGGTATGCCCCTCGAGCGCCAGCGCCTTAAGCTCTATCGGGGCTGCCTCGCGCCGCAGGTTGGAAACCGTCACGGGCGCGGGTGCCGTGCCCATTACCGCCTGCTCGAGGTCTTCCGGCAGACCCAGCCCGACCACGTAGTCAACCCCGGCGGCGCGCGCCAAAATCGCGGGATTGGACTGCGCCAGGCACCCCGTCATTACCACCCGGGCGCGAGCATTGAGCCGGCGGGCGCGGCGCACAAGCCGCAAGCTCTCGGCGTCCGCCCGCTCGGTCACCGCGCAGGTGTTGACCAGGTAGACGTCGGCTTCCTGATCGAAGGGCACCGGCTCAAACCCGCGCGCCCGAAGCCGCGTCTCGATGAGCGCGGAATCGTACTGGTTAACCTTGCAGCCAAGCGTGGCGATCGCAAAACGCATTGCCTGGACCATCCCGGAGCGCGCTCAGTTGAGCGGCCGCTCGATAAACCCGCCGCCGACAAGCTCCTCGCCGCGGTAGAAGACGCATACCTGGCCGGGACTGACCGCCGGCCCCGGCCGCTCAAACCAGACCACGGCGTGTCCCTGCTGCTCGACGATTACCCGCGCCGGCAGGGCCGGATGGCGGTAGCGCACCTTGACCTCGGCATCGATCTGACCGCCGGTTCCAAGCTCCGGCCTCACCAGGCTTACCTCGCGCGCCAAAAGGCCGCGGCTCTTAAGCGCGGCGCGCTCGGCCACCACGACTTCCGCCGACTCAGACCGGATTTCGCGCACGTAAAGAGGCGCGCCGGCGCTGACGCCCAGGCCGTGGCGCTGGCCAATCGTGAAGCGGTGAATCCCTGAATGCCGGGCCAGCGTCCGCCCCTGGCTGTCAAGCACCGGCCCGGGACGCAGCCCGCGGCCATTTGCCCAACGCTCGACAAAGGCCGGGTAGCCGCCGCGGCCGGCAACAAAGCAGACCTCCTGGCTTTCCGGCTTGTCGGCATTTACCAGGCCAAGCTGGCGCGCGCGCCGGCGAACTTCGTCCTTGGTCATCGTCCCGACCGGAAAGAGCGTGCGGGACAGTTCGGCTTGTCCCAGCGAAAAGAGAAAGTACGACTGGTCCTTGGCAGCGTCGCGCGCGCGCAAGAGCCGCGCAAAACCGCCGGGGTCCCTTTCGATGCGGGCGTAGTGGCCGGTGGCAATGTAGCGGGCGCCCAAGGCCTCGGCGCGCCGCCAAAGGGCGTCAAACTTCACTCGCTGATTGCAGCGGGCGCAGGGATTGGGCGTGCGCCCGGCCAAGTACTCGCTTACGAAGTCGTCCACCACGGCGCGCTCAAAGCGCCGGCGCATATCGACCACGTAGAAGGGGAAATCGAGCTTCTCGGCCACCCGGCGCGCGTCCTCGAAGTCCTCGTACGAGCAGCAGCCGCCACGCCGCGCCGCCGGCTCTGCGGACTCGGGCGCAAGCCGCATCGCAAGGCCGATCACGTCGTACCCTTGCTCGCAAAGCAGCGCCGCCGCCACCGAGCTGTCAACGCCGCCGGACATGGCCACAACCACCCGCGCGCTCACGGCTCGGCCTCCTGGGCCGCGGTCCCTTCGACCCGGCTCACTTGCCGCCAGAGCCGGGCAATCGTCGCCACGGCGCGGTCAACCTCCTCGGCGGTCGTCTGCCAACCCAGGGAAAGGCGCAGCGAGCTTTGCGCTGCGGCCGGGCTTAGGCCCATGGCGAGCAGCACGTGTGAAGGCTCGACCGCGCCCGCAGCGCATGCCGAGCCCATCGACACTTCGACGCCGGCGAGGTCGAGCGCGATGAGCAGGCTCTCGCCCGCCACCAACGGAAAAGTCAGGTTAAGCGTGCCGGGAACTCTACCCGCTTCGGGGCCGTTTAGCCGAAGCCCGAAAATCCGCGCGCGCAGTCCTTCCAGTAGCCGGGAGGTGAGCCGTTCCACGCGCTCGCTCTCCTCGCGCCAGCCCCGGCTGAGCGCCTCGGCGACGGCTCCCAGGGCGACGGCACCGCACAGGTTGGGCGTGCCGGCTCGCATTGCGCCCTCCTGCGGACCGCCCAGCATCGTGGGCGAAATCGGGGTGCCCGCCCGCACGTAAAGCGCGCCGGTCCCGGCCGGCGCGCCGAGCTTGTGCCCGCTTATTGTCAGCAGGTCGCAGCCGAGCGCCGCAACGTCCACGCCGACGCGACCGACGGCCTGGACCGCGTCCAGATGAAAGCTTGCTCCCGTGCACCGCGCCAGGGAGGCCAGCGCGCCGGCCTCCTGCAGCGTGCCCACTTCGGAGTTTGCCAAGCCAAGGCTCAGCAGACAGGTCTTATCGTCGAGCGACGCGGCCACCGCCTCGGGGACGACCCTGCCCTCGCGGTCGGGCGCAAGTCGAATCACCTCATAGCCGCTTGCCTCAAGCCAGGCCAACGGGGCGAGGATCGAGGAGTGTTCGATGGCGGAACTTACCACGCGGCGGCGCTCGGGACGCGCCCTGGCCGAGCCCAGGATCGCGAGGTTGTTGGCCTCGGTGCCGCCGCTGGTGAAAACGACCGTTGCGGGAGCCGCGCCGATAAGCTCGGCCATCGCCTCGCGCGCCCGTTCGAGCATCCGGCGCGCGCGCTGGCCCGCCCGATGGACCGAGGCCGGGTTGCCCGCCTCCCGTTCCAGGAACAACTCCAGCGCGGCGCGCGCCTCGGGCCGAAGCGGCGCGCCCGCGTTATAATCGAAATAGATCGGCATCCAAATCCGCGAGAGCCGGGACCAACAGCGACAGCGCCGGCGCAAGTGACGCACCGATCACGCTAGCATAGAGAAGGCCCGCGCGCAGCCGGGCCCGGGCCGGCTGCCGCGCTTTACGCCCGCCCCCGTCGTCGGCCGCCGGCGCGCCGGCCGGGGAATAGCTCAGCTCTCCTTGGACGGTTGGCCATGGTCGGGCACCGCCTGTTCGCCCGAGAGCTTTTCCTCGAGGCAGTCCTGACGCTGCTCGAGGCCGGCGAGCCGATTCTCCAGCCGCTCCAGCCGCTCGGCCACGCGGCCCAACGCGCGGGCAACCGGGTCGGGCAGCCGGGCATGGTCGAGTTCCGCCACGTCCTTGCGGGCGGTCTCGCCCTCGACAACCTTGCCCGGGATGCCGACGATCGTCGAGTTGGGCGGAGCCGGCGAAACCACCACTGCGCCGGCGCCGATTCGGCTGCCGCGCCCGATCGTCACCGGCCCGATAATCGAGGCGCCGGCGCTTATCATGACGCCGTTCTCGACCGTGGGATGGCGCTTGCCCTTCTCCAGCCTGGTTCCCCCCAGCGTCACTCCCTGGTAGATAAGCACGTCATCGCCGATCTCGGCCGTCTCTCCGATGACGACTCCCATACCGTGGTCGATAAAGAGCCGGCGGCCGATTTGCGCACCGGGATGAATCTCGACCCCGGTAAGCAGGCGCCCCAACTCGCTTACCAGGCGCGCCAGCAGCTTTAAGTCGCGCCGCCAGAGCCAATGGGCAACCCGGTAGAGCCAGACCGCGTGAAGCCCGGGGTAGAGCAGCGCCACTTCGAGGGCGGAGCGCGCAGCCGGGTCGTGCTGCAGGGCGGCGCGAATGTCTTCGCGCATGCGCTCAAAGACGGCCATCGGGTCCTGCTGCGGCGTTCGCGCGGCTCACGTTCGCGCCGCCACGCCGAGCCGCCGGCGCCGCGCGCGCTGGCCGCCGGGAGCGCCGCGGCGGGCGCCGCCGGCGCGCGTTGGCGGCCGGATGTTGTCCTTGTAAAGCTTGTACTCGACCGAATCGACCAGGGCCCGCCAACTGGCTTCCAGAACGTTGGTCGAAAGGCCCACGGTGCCCCAGCGCCGCCTGCCGTCGGTCGATTCGACCAGCACGCGCACCCGCGCGGCGGTGCCCGAGCCGTTGTCCAGCACCCGGACCTTGTAATCGACCAACTGCATCGATGCCAGCACCGGGTAATAGGGCAGCAGCGCCGCGCGCAGCGCCAGGTCGAGCGCGTTCACCGGACCGTTGCCGGCGGCCTGCTGGCGACTGCGTTCGCCATCGGGCCCTTCGATCACGACCACGGCCTCGCTAAACGGCGCCTGCTCTTCGTGCCACTTGTCGTCGAAGACGCGAAAGCCGATGAAACGAAAGTGCTCCTCCGCTTTGCCCAACGCGCGCAGCATCAGAAGCTCGAACGAAGCGTCGGCGCCGTCGAAGGAGTATCCCTCGCCCTCCAGGCGTTTAAGCTCGTCCAAAAAGCGGTTTATCCGCGCGTCGTCGGGCGCCAACTCCAGGCCGAACTCGCGAATTTTGTAGACGATATTGGCCCGGCCCGAAAGCTCGGACAGCACCACCCGCCGGCTGTTGCCCACCACCGCCGGGTCGACATGTTCGTAGGTGCGGCTGTCGCGCTGGATGCCCGAGACATGCAATCCCGCCTTGTGGGCAAAGGCGCTGCGCCCGACGTAGGGCTGGCGGGAATTGGGCGCGATGTTGGCAAGCTCGTAGACCAGGCTGGAGAGCGCGCGCAGCGAACCGAGCTTGGCCGGCGCAATACACCGGTAGCCCAGCTTAAGCTGCAGATCGGCAATCACCGAAACCAGATTGACGTTGCCGCAGCGCTCGCCCAGCCCGTTGATCGTGCCCTGCACCTGCACCGCGCCGGCCCGCACCGCGGCCAGCGAATTGGCCACCGCCACCTCGCAGTCGTTGTGGCAGTGAATGCCGAGCGGACAGACCACGGCCTGGCGCGCCGCCGCCACCGCGGCCTCGACCTCGTGCGGCAGGCGCCCCCCGTTGGTGTCGCAGAGGCACACCAGGTCGGCGCCCGCATCCTGCGCCGCCTTGACGCACGCCAGCGCAAAGTCGCGCTTGGCGTAAAAACCGTCGAAGAAGTGCTCGGCGTCGAAAATCACCTCGTCCACCCGCCGCTTGAGAAAGGAAACCGTGTCGGCGATGATCTCCAGGTTTTCCGCCGCGCTCACCCGCAGCGCCCGGCGTACGTGCAGCTCCCAGGTCTTGCCCACCACCGTGGCCACCGGCGCCTCGGCCCGGAGCACAAACTGAAGATTGCGATCGGCCGCGGCCTTGACCCCGGAACGGCGGGTCGAGCCAAAAGCCGCAATCCGGGCGTGGGAGAGCCGAAGCCGCTTCACCTCCTTGAAAAAGGCGGCGTCACGCGGGTTCGAGCCGGGCCATCCGCCCTCGATGTAGTCGATTCCGAGCTCGTCCAGCCGGGCGGCGATCTTAAGCTTGTCCGCAAGTGTTATCGAGACGTCCTCGGACTGGCATCCGTCGCGCAGCGTGGTGTCATAGATTTGGATTTTATTTGCGGTTTCCACGTCTCCTACCGGTCCTCCCGGCCGCCGGGATGCGCCGCGGCGGGCACAAACATGTCGTGCAGCACCCGCATGGCGAGCTCTCCGTAGCGCGCGTTGACCACGACCGAAATCTTGATTTCCGAGGTGGCGATCATTTCGATGTTGATTCCCTCGTCCGCCAGCGCCTTGAACATTCGGGCGGCAACGCCCGCGTGGGTGCGCATGCCGAGTCCGACCACCGATACCTTGGCCACCTGCTCCTCGTAGCGCACGCCCTGGGCGCCGATTTCGGCCGCCACCGCCTTGACCTTGTCCAAAGCGGCGGGCAGGTCCTCGCGGGCCACGGTAAAGGTTACGTCGGTACGCCCCTCGGCGCCGGCATTCTGAATTATCATGTCGACCACGATGCCGGCCTCAGCGATGGGTCCGAAGATGCGCGCGGCAAGGCCCGGCCGGTCGGCAACCCCGGCTATCGTGAGCTTGCTCTGGTTGTGGTCCAGGGTCACCCCCGAAACCAGCACTTCCTCCATTGCCTTGTCCTCGTGCCCCACCCAGGTTCCCTGGCCGCCGGCGCTGAAACTGGAGCGCACGGCCAGCGGCACGCCGTAGCGCCAGGCCAGCCCCACGGCGCGAAACTGGAGCACCTTGGCGCCGAGCCCGGCCATCTCGAGCATCTCCTCGTAAGAGATGCGGTCGAGCTTGCGCGCGCTGGCGCAGAGATTCGGGTCGGCGGTGTAAACGCCGTCGACATCGGTGTAAATCTCGCACAAGTCGGCCTTCAGCGCCGCCGCCAACGCCACCGCAGTCAGGTCTCCGGCCCCGCGGCCCAGCGTCGTGATATCACCGGCGGCGTTCACGCCCTGATAGCCGGCTACCACCACGATGTTACCCTGCGCAAGCGCCTGCAGCACCCGCTCCGGGTCGATCGAGCGGATGCGCGCGCGGCCGTGGTTCGAGTCGGTCAGCACCGGTAGCTGATGGCCCAACAGCGAGAGCGCCGGACGACCCAGGGCGCGCAGCGCGATCGTCAGCAGCGCCGCCGACACCTGCTCCCCGCTGGCCACCAGAGCGTCTACCTCGCGCGCCTCGGGCGCCTCGCTCACCTGCCGGGCAAGCGCCAAAAGCCGGTTGGTCTCGCCCGCCATCGCCGAGACCACCACCACCATCCGCCGGCAGCGGGCAAGCGAGGCCACCACCCGCTCAGCCACCGCCCTGATCCGCTCGAGCGAGCCGACCGAGGTCCCGCCATACTTCTGGACGATCAAATCCATGCTGGTCATTGCAGCCGCGCCCCTGCGGGCGCCGGCCCTAGGGCGCGGCAAACTGTGGCCGCGAGACCTGCCGCGCTGCGACCCCTCGGCGGCAGCCGAGCCTAAGGTTGGCTGGCCCCTCAGCGGGCATTATTGAGAACCCTCGAGGGCGGCCTCCACCAGCTCCAGGACTCGCCGGTGGTCCTCGCTCCGCAACGGGGCCTCAGAGAAATACTTATTCTCTCCATATGCGGCCCCTACTCGCCGCTCAAGACTAAAACGCACCGGCGTGGGCGAGGGCGGTACTTTGCTGGTGTCGAAATGCATCCAAAAACCGCCGAACTCGAATCGCGGGCAATCCTTCAAACCATACCCCGTCACAAACTTCGTGACCGCCTGGCCGACCTCGCTAAGGCGCTCGAAATGACGGCTAATCGGCGCGCCGAAGACGACCTCGAGCTGGCTTTGGTACGCCGGCGGGAGAATCTCTCTTTTGTCCAGCCCATACTTGCCCCCGATCCAATCGGCCAGGTCGCGCAGAAAATAGTCCGCGTCGGCCGTTGACGTCCGTGTCGAGGCTCCAACAATCGTGGCGTGCGTCCCCAGATACGTGACCGTCAGCTCCTCGATCACTATTATCGAACGTCCTCTGCGCCGTACCTTCCCCAAGCTGAAGCTTGCCCCTGCGAATGACGGCTGTTGCAAGGTCGGGACCTGCCTAAAACGAACGTTCAAGCCCGCCAGGCCGCCGAGCGCAGCCGTTCGACTATTGCCTGGTGGCGACCGGGAGCGGCGCTGAACTCCAGCAGCCGCCGCGAGGCGCCGGCGTAGGCAATCCGCACCGACAAGTAATCGAGCGCTGCTTCGGTTTGCAGCCGCTCGAACCATTCTACCGCGGCCACCCCCTGCGAGAAGAGGTACTCACGCAGCCCCAGGTCATCGAGCGTTGCGGCTTCCAGGCGGTAGAGATCGATATGGTAGAGCGGCAAACGGCTTGCATGCTCTTGGATCATCGTGAATGTCGGGCTGAGAATCTTCTCCTCGCTGAGCCCCAGCCCCCGGGCAAGTCCCTTCACGAAACAGGTCTTGCCCGCTCCCAGCTCGCCGTGAAGGCCGATTATTTCGCCGCCCTTGAGCAGGGTGCCAAGCCGCCGGCCCCAAGCCTTGGTCTGGCGGGCCGAGGCGCTTTGCACGACCACTTGAACGGCCACTTGCTGTAGAGAAGCTGCCACGCTGCCTGGGCGGCCTAAGCGGCTCGGCTCCTCGAGGGCATGACGGCCACGCCGGCGCTCAACAGCCCAACTCTGCGAGCACGCCGGGCAGGGCCTCGAGCACCTCGCCGGCCAGGTAGCCCACCGGGCCGCGCAGTCGCGCCACGCGGTCGGCCGCCGCGCCATGCAGGTAGGCGCCCAACGCAAGCGCCTCGACCGCAGCGTAACCCTGCGCGACCAGCGCTGCCACGATTCCAGCCAGGCCGTCGCCCATTCCGGGGCCCGCCATGCCCGGGTTTCCGCTGGAGTTGATCCGGATTTCGCCCTGTGCGCCGGCGATGACCGAGCGCGCCCCCTTGAGCAGGACGCCGGCCGCGTTGTATCCGATTAGCCGGCGCGCCGCCGCCACCCGGTTAGCGTTCACTTCGGCGGCACTCGTGCGCAAAAGCCGTGCCATTTCGCCCGGATGAGGGGTCACCAGGACCGGCCCGCCGGCCCGGCCCAGCGTATCGACTCCGACTAGCGCCAGAACGTTAAGACCGTCGGCGTCCAGCACCAAGGGACGGCGCAGCGTACAACCCTTGCTAATCAGCCAAAGCACCAACTCGCGCATCTCCTCGCTCGCGCCGACCCCCGGGCCGGCGACCAACACGGTCTTCCCTTCAACCAGCCGCTCGAGCATTGCCACAGTGCGCGGCGGGTCGAACCGGCCCTCGCGCTCGGGCGCTGCCTCGGTCATCAGTTCGCGCCGCCCGCCGGCCACAACTGCAGCCACGGACTGCGGCACCACGGCAGTGACCAAGCCGGCGCCGGCGCGCAAGGCGCCGTCGGCAGCCAGCATCGCGGCGCCGGCTTTGCCCTGGCTGCCCGCGATCACCAGCACATGGCCGTAGAGCCCCTTGTGCGCGGTTGGCGGACGCGGCCGAAGCAGCGCCCGCGCCTCTTGCGCCTCGGTCAGCCAGCCGGCAACCGGCAGCTCGCTGACCGCCTGGGGCGCAAACCCGATATCGGCGATTTGCAACTCCCCGCAGAACGCCGCTCCCGGGTACGAAACATGCCCGAACTTGGCAAAGCCAAACGTCACGGTCAGAGAAGCCCGAACCGCGTCGCCCATCACGGCTCCCGTGTCGGCGTCAACACCCGAGGCAATATCGACCGCGACCACGGCGGCGCCGCAGCGGTTTATCTGCTCGATCGCCGCGCGGGCGAGACCCGAGACTTCGTTGGCAAGGCCGGTGCCTACGATGGCGTCGACGACAACGCCGGGCGCCGGGAAGAGCAGCGGCTCGAGCATTTCGGCCGAGAGACACTCGACCAGCGCCTGGCCGCCGGCGCGCCACTCGCCCAGGGCGCGCGCCGCATCGCCGCTTAGCGACGCGGCGCGGCCGAGCAGCGCCAGGCGCACCGGCACGGCGGCCTGGGCCAGTGCGCGAGCGGCGACCAGGCCGTCGCCGCCGTTGTTGCCGCGCCCGCAAACGACCAGCACGCCGGTGCGCCGCGCCTCGGGCCGGCGGCGCAAGAGCGCGGCGGCCACCGCCTCGCCCGCGCGGCGCATCAAGGCGAACGACTCGACGCCGTATTTCCGGCAGCTTAACCGGTCGAGCTCGCGGCTGGCCCGCGCATCCAAGAGCCTCACAGCCGTTCCCGCCTTCAGCGGCGGACGCCGCCGGCGCGCCGGGCCGCGCGCTTCTCCCGGCCGCAGGCGCCGATAAGATCGCACATCTCGCGCACCGCCCGGGCTAGCCCCACCGCCAGTGCGCGCGCCACGATGGCATGGCCGATATGCAGCCAGCTAAGGCCGGGGATACGAGCCACCGCCGCCGCGTTGGCGTAGTTGAGCCCGTGGCCGGCATTCACCTTGAGGCCCAGCGAGCGCGCCGCGGCCACGCTGGCGCGTATCCGCTCGAGCTCCCGCGCCGCGCGGGCGGCGGCCGGGCTCTTGGCGCCTGCCGCCTGCTGCCGGTCGGCCGCAAGCGCGTAAGCGCCCGTATGCAACTCGACGTAGTCGGCGCCGAGCTCGGCGGCAGCCCGCAGTTGCTCCTCCCGCGGCTCGACAAAAAGGCTCACTGCGATGCCGGCGGCCTTGAGTCGGCCAACGATCGGGCCGAGCCGCTCGCGCAGCGCGACCACCTCCAGACCTCCCTCGGTGGTCAGTTCTTCACGCCGCTCGGGCACCAGGCAGGCTTCGTCCGGCCGCACCCGAAGCGCGATCTCGACCATCTCATCGATGGGCGCCATTTCCTGGTTGAGATGAATCCCGATCGCGTTTCTAATCAGGACCAGGTCCTCGTCCTGGATGTGGCGGCGGTCTTCCCGCAGGTGGACGGTAATGGCGCGCGCGCCGGCGCGCTGGGCGCTTAGCGCCGCCTCGACCGGATCGGGATAGGCGGTGCGGCGCGCCTGTCTCAGAGTGGCGACATGGTCGACGTTAACGCCGAGAAGTGGCATCACAAGGCACGTCTTAGGCCAACGTTTCGGTCCACGCTCTGGGCGATCTCCTGGGCCAGCGCTTCTATGGTTGAGACGTCCTCGCCCTCGACCATCACGCGAGCCACCATTTCGGTACCCGAGTAGCGGACCAGGACCCGCCCGCGCGCGCCCAGTTGTTGCTCGGCGTGTTGTATCAGTTGCGCCAGGTCGGGAAATTGGCCCAACGGCAGCCGCTCGCGCACGGCAACGCTGTGCAACACTTGCGGCGTGCGGCGCAGCGCGCGCAACTCGCCGAGGGAACGGCCGCTTTCCACCATCGCGGCGATCATCAGCAGCGCGGTCAGCAGGCCGTCACCGGTGGTGGCGTGGTCCAAGAAAATAAGGTGGCCCGACTGCTCGCCGCCCAGGTTGTACGACCCCTGACGCATCGCGCGGCTGACCGCCGGGTCTCCCACTTCGGTCCTAACGAGCCGTACCCCGGCCTCGGCCAGCGCCGTTTCCAGCCCGAAGTTGCTCATCACCGTGGCCACCACGGTGTTGCCGCGCAGCGTGCCCTGGCGCGCCATGCGCCGGCCCAGGGTTGCCATCACGTCGTCGCCGTCGAAGAAGTCGCCGCGCCCGTCGACGAGAAGCACCCGGTCGCCGTCCCCGTCGAGCGCGACGCCAACGTCGGCTCGATGGTCCAGGAGCGCCTGCCGCACCGTATGCGGGCAAAGGGCGCCGCAACCGAGGTTGATATTGGTGCCATTGGGATCGACGCCCAGGCTAACAACCTCGGCGCCCAGTTCGGTCAAGAGCTCCGGCGCGACCCGGTAGGCGGCGCCGTTGGCGCAATCGACCACCACCTTGAGTCCGTCGAACGAAACCTTGCGGCCAACGCAGCTTTTGAGAAACACCAGGTAACGGCCGACGGCGTCGTCGACGCGGAAGGCCTTGCCGATCTCGGCCGGCGCCACCCGCGTTGCCGACAGTGCCGCGCCGTCGTTCACCAGCCCCTCGATGCGCGCCTCCACCGTGTCGTCGAGCTTAAAGCCGTCGCGTCCGAAAAACTTGATTCCGTTATCCTCGAAGCCGTTATGCGAAGCCGAGATAACCACCCCTGCATCGCATCTCATGCTGGCCGTGAGAAAGGCAATCCCGGGCGTCGGCAGCGGGCCAACCAGCCTTACGTCCACCCCCGAGGAGCACAGCCCGGCAGCCACCGCGGTCTCGAGCATGTAGCCCGACAAGCGCGTGTCCTTGCCGATAAGCGCGCGAGGACGCCGGCCGGCCGACTCCCTGAGCACACAGGCCAACGCCCGACCGAGCTTGAGCGCGGTCTCGGGCGTCATCGGCTCAGAGTTAGCCTGCCCCCTTACGCCATCGGTACCGAACAACGGTTTGCCTAAAGACACGGCCGGTTATCGCCCCGGTTGGTCTGAATACACCAACAGTTTAACCTGGCTGGGACTTCTGCGCACCAGTTCGACCCCCTCAGGCAGTCTCACCTCGACCGGCAAGTAATGGACGCCGGGCGCCGCGTCGTCGACTTCCACATAGACCGCGCCGTCGAGTGTTAGTTTGGCCAGTGCCAGCACCGGTCCGCGCACGGTAACCGACACCTCAGACGGCTCAAGCCTGACCCGGCGCCGCGCGTTGTGCCGGGTGATCCTGACGTGCCGGAAAACGCGATCGGTGATGATCTGCTCGATCTCGACCTTCGCGGTCACCATCCCCGACCCGAGCAGCGTGACTCCGTGGTCGGGATTAACCAAGGGGAGCTGCGCGGTCAGCTCGTGCGCCGCATCGCTCACCTGCAGCGGCTTGGTTTGAATCTGCCTTAGGTTGGCCAGGAAGGAGCTGGGCCCGCGCACCTTTACGGTCGACGGCGCGACCTCAGTGGCCGAGACCTTGTAGCCGGCGGCCGCCTCGCCCACGAAGCGTAAATTAACCGGGACTTCGCGTTCCACAACCCGGTCGACGTCGAGCGTTATCTGGGTCGGCACGACACGCCTGACATCGGTCTGGCGCGGCACGTCGAACATCTGAGGCGTCAGCCGGATCACTGTTTTGCCGACCCTGGCTTTGCTCAGGTCGAGCACCGGACCAATGCGATCGGGCTGGATAAGCGAGAGCAGGGTACGCGGTCCGGTAACGTCGACGTTGACAAACTCAGGCCGATGGCCAAGTAGCACCATCCCGGCGGGGAGCGGCCGATAGCTCACTGGGACGCGCAGCGAAAGCAGACCGCGCTGTCCGGAATTGACAAAGACCCAAAGGCCGACAGCCAGCAGCAGGGCAAAAAGGCGCAGCCCCAGATCGCGCATCAGACCCTGCTTTAGGACAAGCCACTGCTTGCGGCGGGAGCGGCGCCAGAGGCGCGAGCGGCGCAGCAATCCTTTAGCAACCCCTGCCACCTCGTCCTCCTGCGTCGACAGCCGCCAACCCTCTGTGTGCCGCTGCAGTCCTGACTGGCCCCTAGCCGGGCAGAGTCTGCAGCGCCTCGGCCAGCTCCGACGGTTGCAGCCCGCGCCTGAGCCTTGCGTTTTGCGCAAGCGAGATCGTGCCGCTTTGCTCAGAGACCACCACCACAACCGCGTCGGTCTCCTCCGACAGCCCTAACGCGGCCCGGTGCCGAGTGCCGAGCGTCAGCTCCAAATCCGGATTGGAGGAAAGCGGCAAAAGACATGCCGCAGCCAGCACCTGGTCGCCCTTCACAATCACCGCCCCGTCATGGAGCGGCGAGCCCGGCATGAAGATAGACTCCAAGAGCTCGGCCGAGACGCGCGCTTCAAGCTGCCGGCCGGTCTCGATGTATTCGTTGAGCCCCACCTCTCGCTCCAGCACGATAAGCGCTCCGATGCGCCGCGCCGAAAGCCACGCCGCCGCCGCAGCCACCACCCCGGCCAACGCCGTAAGGCGCGAGGGCGGCGCAAACAACGACCGCATCCCAAAACTGGTCAGCGCCCGGCGAATGTCCGCCTGAAACAACACCACCAGGATAACAAACAAGGAGCCCAGGAAATTGTTCAAAAGCCAGTTGAGCGTGAACAGACCGAAGACCTGCGAGACGATGAAAGCAACCCCAACCATCAGAAGCCCCGCCACCATTTGCATCGTGCGCGTGCCCCGAATGAGCAGAATCACCCGGTAGATGACGTAGGCGACGATGAGAATGTCAAGCACGTCCTGCCAGCGCGGCTGTGGCACTACGCCCGAATAACCGTACATCCAACCACCTCAAACGGCGCCAAGAGCGCGCCATGCGCGGACCACCTTGAGAGCCGCCGCAGCCGGTCCCGGCTCATGCACCCTGACCAGAGAGGCGCCGGCCAGCACGGCGAGCAGGCTCGCCGCCAAGGTGGCCCCGGATAACGCGGCGTCGGCGCTGCCCGCAATCCTACGCAAAAAACGTTTGCGAGAAACACCCACCATAATGGGATAGCCAAGCCGGCAAAGCTGGGGCAACCCGCGAAGCAGCTTAAGATTGTCGGCTGCCTTCTTCGCAAAGCCAAAACCCGGATCGAGAAGAATCCGGTCGGCACGGATGCCGCAGCGCACGGCCATCCTCGCCCGGGCGGCAAGCTCGCTCTTGACTTCTGCCACCACGTCGCGGTAGCGCGCCATCCGGCCCATCGTCGCCGGAGTCCCCCGCATGTGCATGAGCACAACCGCGGCCTTGGCTTGGGCCGCCACGGCCGCCATCGCGGGGTCGAAGCGCAGGCCGCTTACGTCGTTCACGACGGCGGCGCCCAAAGCGAGCGCCCGGCGCGCGACCTCGGCCTTGCGCGTATCAACCGAAATCGGGACCTTGAGGCGGCTGCCGAGCCCCTCGAGCACCGGCACCAGGCGCGCCAACTCCTCCTCGACTGCTACCGCAGCCGCTCCCGGCCTGGTCGATTCGGCGCCAACCTCCACGATGTCGGCGCCGGCCGCGGCCAGCTCAAGGCCGCGCTCCACAGCCCGCCTCGCGTCGAGGTAAAGACCGCCGTCGGAAAAGGAGTCGGGCGTAACGTTGAGAACCGCCGTCACGGCCGGGAAGCGGATGCGCCGGCCGTCCTTAAGCCGCAGCGAGCTTGGACGCAACACGCCTCTCCTGCCAGCCATGGCGTCGCCCGAGAGCCAACCGCGTCGCCGGGCGCGGCCGACCCGGCCGCCACGCACGGCAACCCCCGCGGCCCCAGGAGCATCCCGGCCGGTCCGCCCGCTTCAGCATCGACGGCAAGTCCTGCCGCCTGCCGCGCCGAAGCCGGATCGCCGGCCCGGGCCGGCGGGCGGGCAGTTTAGGCCAGCGCGGGCTTGGGGGCAAGGCCGCCGGGCAGCACTTGCGGCGTCTGCTGCTCCGCAACGGGCGCTGCCGATCCTTGGTCCACTCGGCCCTCGCTTGGGGAACGGTCGCCGCTGGCCTGGGAGTCGGGCCCGGCGCCTTGCGGGGCCGCGCCATTGCGGTACTGCTCGACCATCGCGGCGACCTCGCTACCCTCGACGACCTCCTTTTCGAGCAGCCGCTCGGCGATGGCGTGCAACAGCGTAAGGTGTTCGGCAAGGATCGCCCGGGCCTTCTGGTAGGCCTCGTCGATCACACGGCGCACCTCTCGGTCGATTTCCACCGCGACATGCTCGGAATAATCCTTGTGCAAAGCGAGGTCGCGGCCGAGGAAGACCTGTTCGTCGCGCCGGCCGAAAGTCATCGGACCCAGCTCCTTGCTCATGCCCCACTCGCAGACCATCTTGCGCGCCAGCTCAGTGGCCTTTTCCAGGTCGTCATGGGCCCCGGTGGTCATCTGTCCAAAGACCAGCTCCTCGGCGATTCGTCCGCCGAACATCATCGCCAGCCGCGTCATCAGGTAGTCGCGCGAGTAGGTGTAGCGGTCGTCGATCGGGAGCTGCTGGGTGACGCCGAGCGCCATCCCGCGCGGAATTATCGTGACCTTGTGCACCGGGTCGGCCCCGGGAAGCATCATGGCCACCAGCGCATGGCCGCCCTCGTGGTAAGCGGTGCTGCGCCGCTCGGCCAACGACATCACCATCGACCGCCGCTCGGCGCCCATCAGGACTTTGTCCTTGGCCAGCTCGAAGTCGTCGGTGGAGACTTTTTCCTTGCTGCGGCGGGCGGCCAGCAGCGCCGCTTCGTTGACGAGGTTCTCCAAGTCGGCGCCGGCAAAGCCGGGTGTGGCGCGCGCCAGTTTGTCCAGTTGAACATCCTCGGCCAGGGGCACTTTGCGCGTATGGACCCGCAGAATGCCCTCGCGCCCTCTCACGTCGGGCCGCGGCACGATCACCCGGCGGTCGAAGCGGCCGGGTCTGAGCAGCGCCGGGTCGAGCACGTCGGGCCGGTTGGTCGCCGCCACCAGGATGACCCCTTCGTTGGTCTCAAAGCCATCCATCTCGACCAGGAGCTGGTTGAGCGTCTGCTCGCGCTCGTCGTGGCCGCCGCCCAGTCCAGCGCCCCGATGGCGCCCGACGGCGTCGATTTCGTCGATGAAGATAATACAGGGCGCATGCTTCTTGCCCTGGACGAACAAGTCGCGTACTCGCGACGCTCCCACACCGACGAACATCTCGACGAAGTCGGAACCGGAAATCGAGAAAAACGGCACACCCGCCTCTCCCGCGATCGCCCGCGCCAAAAGGGTCTTGCCGGTGCCCGGCGCCCCCACCAGCAATACCCCCTTGGGGATGCGCCCGCCCAAGCGGGTGAAGCGCTTGGGCTCCTTGAGAAACTGGATGATCTCCTCGAGCTCGTCCTTGGCCTCGTCGATTCCCGCCACGTCGGCGAAGGTCACCTTGCGGGTGTTCTCAGTAAGCAGCTTGGCGCGGCTCTTGCCGAAGGAAAGCGCCTTGCCGCCGCCGATCTGCATCTGGCGCATGAAGAAAATCCACACGCCCACCAAAAGCAGCATCGGAAACCACTGCACCAGCGCGACCATCCACCAGGGGTCGCCCTCGGCCGGGCGCGCCGCGATTTTCACCGCCTTGCTGCGCAGCATTTTGATGAGGTCGGGGTCGCGCGGCGCGTAGGTCTTGAACCGGCCCGCGCCGTTGGTCCAGTGGATGATGTTGCCCTGGATGGTGACGGCGCTGACGTCGCCTTTTTCGACTTGGTTGAGGAAATCCGAGAAGATGCGCTCGGGCTCCGGCGCGCGCTGCCTGCTGAAAACGTTGAACAGCAGCAGGAACATCAATCCCAGCACGAGCCAGAGCGCGACGCTGCGGGAAAGCTGACTCATCGCCACTAAAAAGCTACCATGCCGCTTCGAGCACAGGCAACGGCCCGCTTAGCCGGCTACCGGTCGCCAGGGGGCACCCAGGGCGCCTGCTCTGGCGCGCAGACGGACAACTTCCCGCGTTTTTTCCGTAACCAGAGCAGGCTGCCCGCGCACCAGGCCCGGCACCCAGGCTATCTCGTCGCCGAGCATGACCATCGGGTAGAGCGCTCTTAGCGGGCGTGGGACCTTGCGCTCGATGAACAACTCCTTGACCTTGCGGCTGCCGCCAAGGCCGAACGGCCGCACCCGATCGCCGGGGGTGAAATTACGCGCCACCAGTCCTTCGGCGGCCTCTTGCGCGTCAAACAGCGCGCTCCACAGGTCGCCGGGCATCTCCACGGCATTTGCGCTGAGCAGGGCGCTTTCGAAAATGAAGCCTGCGCCGGCCACTTCCGTCCTGCCGCAAAGCGAGAGCCTGACCCTGTACGTCTGAGGCGCAGCGGCACCCTGCCCACGTTTAAGGCTAAGCTCACCGTAGCTCCTGAGCGCCTGCCAGCCGCCCGGCAGATCGAGCCTCCCGTTGGGCGGGCCGGCGATACAGAGCCGCCAGAGCGCCTCGAGATGGACACGGGCAATCCCCCGAAGGCTGCCCGCGGCGCGCGCCAGAAAAAGGCGCAACACGACCGGCGCCAGCGGCGCGCCGAGCCGAACCAGCCGCGCGAGGTCGAGCCTATCCGGCGCCCGGCTAATTGCGTCAAGCTCGGCCTGCGCCAGCTTTTCGACCAGCCGGTCAACCGCGCCCGCCTCGCGCGCCAACTCGGCCAAGCGGCGGCTTAGGCCGGCACCGTGCTCCCTTTCAAGCAGCGGCAGCAGGCGACAGCGCAGGCGGCTGCGCAGATTGTCCCCTTCTTCGTTGGTGCGGTCGCGTACAAACTCGGCTTTGCGTGCCGCTAGAAATTCCATGATTTCAGCGCGTCCCAGCTCTAGCATCGGACGGATGAGCCGGCCGGGACCGACCTCAGCCATCGCGCCGAGACCCGCAATTCCGGTGCCCCGCAAAAGGCGCATCAACACGGTTTCAGCTTGGTCGTCGCGCTGATGGCCGAGGGCGACTCGGCTGGCGCCCTTCGCCTCGGCCGTCCGTTCAAGGAACCGCCGGCGAAGCGCACGCGCCCGCTCCTCGAGATTGCCGCTGCCAGAGTTCAGCGCTGCGGCGCGCTCGGCGACCAACTCGACACCGAGCCGCGCGCAAAGCGCGCGCACGAAGGCCTCGTCGCGGTCTGACTCGGCGCCGCGCAGCCCGTGATTGAGATGTGCGGCGATCAGGGCAAAACCGAATTCTTCTCTCAGCGTCCAAAGCGCCAGGAGCAGCGCAACCGAGTCGGGGCCGCCGGAGACCGCCGCCAGCATCGTCTCGCCGCGGCTTATTGCGGCGCGCCTAAGCGCCCCGGCCACGACCGTCAGCAAGCGCCGCTGTGCACCGCTGGCGCCGCAGAGCTTTTTCCCCCGCGTCACCAAATTCTCATCCAACGTCAGGCCGCCTTGGAGAAAGCTGTGGGCGGGTTGCCCGCTTCAAACATATCGCCGCCGCGCCATTGAAGCCGAGGGGCCGTTGGTGCCTAGGATACCAGCCGCGCGGCGGGCCGCTTCCGGCGGGAAGCTCGCTGGCCAACGGTGCAATCCAACTCCTCAACTTGATTATGCCGGACCGCTCCTGTACTGGAGCCCCTAGGACGCCAACGCAGCCGCGCCGGCGCCGGGAAACCCGGCCGCAACTTTCGCAGGGTAAGCGCTAAGACAAGAGTACAGGCCATCATGGCGCAACAAGCAGCAAATGGCGGACATCTGTTCGTCCGGGACCAGGATAGCCCTTTTACCCCCGGGCGGCCGGTCCCACCTGAATTCTTCGTGGGCCGCGGCAACGAAGTGAGTCTCCTGCAGCAGAAGGTCCGGAGGGCTGGCAGCGGCCGCCTCGAAGTGGCCTTTTTGACCGGTGAGCGGGGCATAGGCAAAAGTTCGCTGGCGTCCTACTTGCGGCTGCTGACCGAAGAAAAGGACCAAGCTCTCGGTATCCACACCTTCTTAGGTGGAGTCAGGACGCTCGAGGAAGCGGTCCGTCGCGTCCTAGTGAGGTGGACCCGATCTCTGCGACAGCGATCGGGGGATCTTAAGGTGGAAAATCCTGCCCGGGATTACGCCTCAGCTCTTTCTCCTTAACCCTTCTTTAGCACAGTTTTTCCGGCCGCCCTTCACCC
>JAJYRQ010000039.1 GCA_021794015.1 Deltaproteobacteria bacterium
CCTGTCACCCTGAGCGAAGCGAAGGGCCTACGCGAAGCGATTTGTCCTCCAGCGGCGTGGCGAACCCACCTGCCTGCGCCGACGCGGCAGGCAGGTCGCTGCGCGTAGATTCTTCGCTCCGCAGACTCCGCTCAGAATGACATCCGCGGTCGACGGTCACCTGTGAGGCTGCCTCCAGCAGGAGCAGGGCTGCCCTGCGGCGCGCACCGCGCGGGAATGACAGAGGTGGGGCACGGACCCCCTTTTCCTGATTCCTCTCCCCCACCGGGGGAGAGGATCAAGGAGAGGGGGGACGCACCGCGCAAGCGGAGTCGAAGGGAGAGGGGGGACGTACCCAGAGGCTCGAGGTGGCGCCAGCGGCCCCCCTCACCCTCCCCTCTCCCCCCAAGGGGAGAGGGAGACAAGAACGAACACCCCGCGCGGGAATGACGGCAGTGGGGCGTCCGCCTCCTGCTTGTCACCCCCGCGCTCCCTTCTCCCTGTCACCCTGAGCGAAGCGAAGGGCCTGCGCGGTTGCCCGCGGTTTGTGATTTCCGTTAATAGATACGAAGCACCTGCGCAGGTTGCGCAACCCCGCGCGGCCGGGCCCGGGCGCTTGGCTAACACCGGCAAGCATGGCCCGGCTCGCTTCCGGCAAGGAGGATCGGACGATGAAGCGCCGCACGCTCGCTCGAAAGCTGCTGCTCGCTCTGCTGGGAGGTCTGCTCTTGGCTCCGTACATCGGTTGGGCCGCCGAGAGCTACCAGATAGGCGCCATTTTCCCGCTCTCCGGCCCCAACGCGGTCTACGGACGCATTTTCAGCGGAGCGGTCAACCTGGCCGTCAAGGACGTTAACGACCGGCGCGAGCTGCCGGCTCCGCTGCGGGTACTCTACGAAGACAGCCGCGCCCTGCCGCAGCCCGCGATCGTGGCGATGAACAAGCTGGTCAACATCGAGCGCGTTCCGATGGTGCTTAGCGCCTTCAGCGTCGTCACCAAGGCGGTGACGCCGATCGCGGCGCGCAGGAAGGTGATGGTAATAAACGGCGGTGCGGTCAGCCCCGAGCTGGCCGGGCTGAGCCCCTACCTGCTGAACGACATTCCGCTGGTGGACGACGAGCTTCATGTGCTCATCCCCTATGTCACCGCAGAGCTTAAGCTTTCCCGGATCGCCTTCATGTACGTCGACGACCCTTTTGGCCAGGGCGCGCTGGCGGCCGCCCGGCGCGAGTGCGCGCGCCACGGGTGCTCGGCGATTGCGCTGAGCATCGACCCGCGCGCGAGCGACTTTCGGGCCGAAGTCGCCAAGGTGCGCGACGCCAGGCCCGACGCCGTCTACATCGCCTCTTACGGCCAGCAGCAAAACCTCATCATGAAGCAACTGCGCGACGGGCGCGTAACGCAGCAGATTCTTGGTTACTCCGGCATGGACGTTCCCGATACGCTGCGGTTGCCCGAGGCGCAGGGAGTCATCTTCACCGGCGAACACGTTGATTTCAGCTCATCCGATCCGGTAACCCGCACCTTCGTGCAAAGCGTGGAAACGACCTACCATGCCAAGCCGACTTTCTACCAGGCGAACTACTACAACGCAGTGCTGGTCTTCGTGCGCTCGACCCAGTGGCTCGCCGCGCATCACCTGAAGCTTAGCGGCGAGAACCTGCTGCGCGCCGCTCGCAGTATCGGCCGCTTTCAGGTCGCCGGCACGACGCTCAGTTTTGAGCCTGACGGCACGGTTCACGAACCGATCGGGATAAACCGCCTTAGAGACGGCAAAGCGGAGCTCATCAAGGTGGTGCGCTGAGGTTCGGACCGGGGCGAGGCTCCGCATAGTGTCGCTGCTGCTTCAGCTTCTGGTCAATGGGGTGGCACTGGGAGGGCTTTACGCCCTGGTCGCGGTTGGCTTCGCGCTCATCTACGGTTCGACCCGCGTCTTTCATTTCGCGCACGGCTCGGCCTACCTGCTGGCGGCCTACAGTTATTACTGGGCGCTGGCGGTGGCCGGGACGGCGTGGCCGATAGCGCTGGTTGCGGCCACGGTGGTGGCTACGCTGTTCGGTCTGGCGGTGGAGCGCTGGGTCTACCGGCCGATGCGGGGCGGGCGGCAGTCGTTCCTCACGGTTTTCGTGGCGTCGTTCGGCGTTTTTGTGGCGGTCGAGAACGCGGTCCTGCTGGCCTTCGGCAGCCGCTTCTATACGCTGCCGTCTTCGTTAAGCCGTGTCTTCGAGCTCGGTCCGGTTGTCGTCTCGCCGGTGGATCTCCTGAGCATCGCCGGTTCGGCCGTGCTGCTTATCCTGCTGCATCTGTTCCTTACGCGCACCGGCACGGGCCTGGCGCTGCGCGCGATGGCGGACAATCCCGAGCTGTTAAACGGCGTGGGGCTTGACCGCAACCGCTACGCGCGAATCGCCTTTGCGCTCGGTTCGGCGTTGAGCGCGCCGGCCGCGGTGCTGGCCTCGTACGTGGCGGGACTTACGCCGGGGATGGGGTCGAGCGCGATGCTGATCGCGCTTGCAGCGACGATCGTAGGCGGCGTGGGCAGCCTGGCCGGCGCCGCCCTTGGCGCGCTGCTGCTCGGGGTGGCCGAGAACGTCGGCATCTGGCGGCTTCCGGCCAACTGGCGCGAGGCAATCGCTTTTGCCGTGCTGTTGGTCTTCCTGCTGGTGCGCCCTTCGGGCGTGCTGGGCGCAGCGCGCCGATGACCGCGTACCTGGAAAGCCTGGCGGTGCTATGCGCAATTGCGGCGATTCTGGCTTCGTCGCTCGATCTCGTACTGGGCTTTGCGGGGATTTTCTCGGTGGCGCACGCGGTCTTTTTCGGCATCGGGGCTTACGCCGCCAGCCTGGTCGCGCTCCATCTGACGGCCTCGCTGGCTTTCGCGCTGGCGGTGGCGATGGCGGCTGGCGCTGGAGCGGGGCTGCTGCTGGCAGTCCCGGCGCTCAGGGTTCGCGAAGAGTATTTTGTGGTCGCCTCGCTGGGCTTCCAGGTGGTGGCAACCACCGTCTTCGAGCAGTGGCAGGCGGTCACCGGCGGCATTGGCGGCCTAACCGGCATCCCGCCACCCACCGTGGCGGGCTTGAAGGTCGAGAGCTACGCGGGCATGGCCGCGCTCAGCGTGCTGCTGGCCGGCGCGGTGCTGGCCGGCCTCAGGGCGCTGGTCCGCTCGCGCCTGGGCCGCGCGCTACAAGCGCTCAATCAGGACGAAGTTGCCGCTCAGGCCGCCGGCCACAACCCCGTGACCCTGCGTACGCTGGCGGTGGTCGTCTCCTGCAGTCTAGCCTCGGTGGGTGGGGTGATTTACGCCTTTTTCAGCTCGTTCGTCAACCCGGAGAGTTTTACGCTCGACGAGTCGGTACGCGTGATGGTGATGGTCATCATGGGCGGCGCAGGCACCACGGCTGGGCCGCTTTTGGGTGCGCTCTTCGTGACCCTGTTTCCCGCTCTGCTTAGCTTTCTCACCATACCGGACCAGTTTCTGGGGCCGATCCAGCGGTTGGCTTACGGCTTGATCGTCGTTGTGCTGATGGTTTACGAACCCGATGGGATGGTCGGTCTGGCGCGCCGGCTGCGCCGTCTCCGCGCGCTCGCGCCGGCAGGCAAACCCGGTGAAAGCACAGCTTGAGATCAGCTCGCTCAGCAAAGCCTTTGGCGGCAACGCGGTCCTCGACCGCGTTGACCTCGAGGTCGCCGCCTGCGCCGTAAGCGCGGTGATCGGGCCCAACGGAGCGGGCAAAACCACCCTGTTCAACGCCATAAGCGGATTTGTGCCGCCCGACCGGGGCCAAATTACGCTGGAGGGCGTAGAGCTGGTCGGGATGCCGCCGCATCGGATCGCCGAGCTGGGCGTCGGCCGCACCTTCCAGAACCTGCGGCTTTTCCCCCGTCTCACGGTGCTGGAAAACGTCCTGGTCGCGCTCGACAGAACAGAGCGCCGTCAAAGCCGTCGCCGGCGCCAGGTGCAGGCGCGGGCGCTGTTGGAACGTGCCGGCGTCTCGGCCTCTCCCGACACCTTTGCCTCCGACCTTTCCTTCGCCGAACAGAAATTCGTGAGCCTGGCCCGGGCGCTGGCCTGCGGCCACCGAATACTGCTGCTCGACGAGCCCGGCTCGGGCCTCGACCCGCCCTCGCTTGAGCGGATGTACGCCCTGGTGCGCTCGCTGGCAGCCGAGGGCCGCACTATTCTGCTTATCGAGCACAACCTTGACGTGGTGCGCGAGCTGGCCGAGCGGGTGGTCTTTCTCGACCGCGGGCGGGCCCTGGCGCGCGGCACCCCCGCACAGGTCTTCGCCAGTCCCGAGGCGGCCAACTCCTACTTCGGCGGGGAGCCCGAGCCGTGACGCTGGGCGTCGAGGCGCTGTGCGCCGGCTACGCAGGCGTGCCCGTTTTGCGGCAGGTCAGCATGCGGGTGCAAAGCGGCGCGGCCGTCGTCCTGCTCGGGCATAACGGCGCCGGCAAAAGCACGCTCTTGCGCGCGCTTTTCGGCCTGGTAGCCGAAGCAAGCGGCCGCGTGTGGCTCGACGGAGAGCCGGTGCTTGGCCTAACTCCTGCGGCAATCGCAGCCCGCGCCGTGGCACTCGTTCCGCAAGGCCAGGGAGTCTTCCCCAGCCTCACCGTGGCGGAAAACCTCCGGCTCGGACTGTTCGCCGCCGGGGTCGCCGCACCGTCCGCCGAGGGCAAAGCACGGCTTGCGCGGGTCTTCCACTATCTGCCGGCCCTGCGCGAGTTGATGGAGCGCCCGGCCGGGCTCCTCTCCGGCGGACAGCAACAGATGACCAGCATCGCCCGCGCCTTGGTCAGCCGGCCCAAACTCTTGCTGCTGGACGAGCCTTCGATCGGGCTTGCGCCGGCGATCGTGCGCGAGGTGATGCGCTTGGTCGGGCAGCTTAGCAGCCAGGAGGGCATTTCAGTCCTGATGGCCGAGCAAAACGTACGCCCGGCCCTGGCGGTCGCCGACCGGGTCTACGTGATGAAATCCGGCGCCATCGTGCACGAGTCAGACCCGCAGGCACTGGCCGACGTAGAGACCCTCTGGCGTCTGTTCTGAATCGACGGCACGCTGATGGCGCCGCCGGCCCGGCAAACCATGGGCCAACCCGTCGCCTAGGCCAGTTCCTCCAGCACACCCTTTAGCGTTCCGACGATTTCGTCGATCTGCCCCCGGCTGACGATAAGCGGAGGCGACAGCGCAATGATGTCGGCGGTCGACCGGATAAGCACGCCCCGCTCGAAACACCGGATGAACGCCTCGAAGGCCCTGGCGGCTGGCCTGCCCTGGGCCGGCTCCAGCTCAACCGCCGCCATCAGACCCAGGTTTCTGACGTCGATCACGTGGCGCACGCCCTTAAGGCTATGGACCGCCTCCTCCCAGTAGGGGGCAAGCTCCCTGGCCCGAGCGAAAAGTCCTTCGCGCTCGTAAAGCTCCAGCGTGGCCAGTCCCGCGGCTGCAGCCAGCGGATGACCCGAGTAGGTGTAGCCATGGTAGAGCTCGATGCCCGTCTCGGAGGCCTGGATGAACGTTTCGTAAATCTCGTCGCGCACCGCCACGGCGCCCATCGGTACCGTTGCGTTGGTGATGCCTTTGGCCATCGTTATGATGTCCGGCTGAACGCCGAAAAACTGCGAGGCAAAGGGCGCGCCGAGGCGGCCGAATCCCGTTATCACCTCGTCAAAGATGAGCAGAATCCCGTAGCGGTCACAGATTTGCCGCAGCCGGCTTAAGTAGCCCTTGGGCGGGACCAGCACGCCCGCCGACCCGGCCACCGGCTCGACAATCACCGCCGCGATGCTGCGCGCGCCATGCAGAGCAACCAGCCGCTCCAACTCGTCGGCAAGATGAGCGCCCCAACTCGGCTCGCCGCGGCTAAAGGCATTGTGCTCCGGGTAATGGGTCTGGCCAAGGTGATCGGTCGCCGGCAGCAGCGGACCGAAAAGCTGACGGTTGCTCATGATGCCGCCCACCGAAAGACCCGCCAAACCAACCCCGTGATAGCCGCGCTCCCGTCCGATAAGCCAAGTGCGTCCCGCCTCCCCACGCAGCGCGTGATAGGCGCGCGCGATCTTGAGCGCGGTGTCAACCGCCTCGGAGCCGGAATTGGTGAAAAAAATGTGATTCAACTCGTCGGGCGTCAGCCCAGCCACGCGCTCTGCCAGCTCGAACGCCTTGGGATGCCCCATCTGGAAAGCCGGAGCATAGTCCAGCTCGGCCGCCTGGCGCGCTATCGCCTCGACGATCGGTGCTCGGCAGTGGCCCGCATTTACGCACCAAAGCCCAGCCGTGCCGTCCAGCACCCGGCGGCCGTCGGCGGTAACGTAGTGCATGTCGCGCGCAGCAACGAAAAGCCGCGGGCGGGCTTTGAACTGTCGGTTGGCCGTAAACGGCATCCAGTAGGCTTCCAGGCTTGCCGCGTTGAGTTGACTAGCCATTGTTGCCCTCCGGCCGGGCCCGCGCCCGGTCCGCTCGTTTGCTTTGGCGGCTCGGGCCGCACCCCGCTAAGCCACGGTCGGCCGCCATACACTATGCGCCAACCCTCCGGATACCCTTGGCGCAATGCTTGGCGCGCCGTGGAGGCACTCCGCCGCTTTGGCTTGGCGCTCACAGCATGAGCGTCCTGAACTGCGAAGCCGGTTCTAACCCGAGCTCTCGCCCGCCGACTCTCTAACTGTGGCCTTCCGCGTGCAGCCGCGTCAACCCGGCCAAAGCCGGGGTCTGGCCCGGGCACGCCCGCCCTCGGCACGACCGAGGCACGGTTATTGCGACGGTACAAGGCTGAGCCGGCGCCAACGTGGTAAACCGTGGCAAGATGATCGGCGCCTCTCCTGTTATAATTGGCAGAACGAGAGTTTCGGCGGCGCCTTTGCGCCGGGTTGCAGGACAAGGCGTGTTGATGCAGGCCGTGGTCGTCTGCCGGAGTGGGCCGCAGGCTTGTCGGCCGACAACGACGCGGCCTGGCGGATTGCGATGAATCTTTGGCGCGACATTCTTGACAGTCTGGAAACGCCGCTGATCGCGTTTTCACGCACCGGCAGAATCCGCTTCATGAACCAAGGAGCCCAGGATCTGGTCGGCAGCCCGGCTAACGACGCCGCTCGTCGCTTCCTGGCACGCAATGAGTGGCTGGCGCGGATGGTCAAGACCTGTGTCGCGGAGATGAAGCCTGCCACTAACCATGAGGCCGAGCTTCAGACGGCGCGTGGCGGGCTTTGCGTCCGGGCAACGGTATCGCCGCTTATGCGCGGGACCGATCGCGCCGACGGTGCGGTGGCGCTTATCGACGAGGCTGCGGCCCGCCAGCCGGCCTCCTTGCCCGCCTGCGAAGATTTCAGCCTCAATCTCTCTCCGGCGGGGCTGGCCCACGAGGTCAAGAATCCGCTAACCGGTATCAAAGGCGCGGCCGAATTGCTGGCCGCCTCACCTTCGCTCACCCATTGCGAGCGCGAATACTGCGAGATTATTGCCGAAGGCGTCAAGCGAATCGCCACGCTCGTCGAGCAGGTGCTAACGCTCAACGCTCCGCAGCGACTGCGCTTTGAGGCGCTGAACATTCACCTGCTGCTTCACCGGGCGCTTGCGGCCGCGGGCCTCTACCCCCGTTGCCCCGAAGGTATCCGCGTCGAGCAGTGCTTCGATCCCAGCTTGCCGGAAGTGCGTGGCGACCCCGGCGCCTTGGAGCGGGTCTTCCTGAATCTTCTGCGCAACGCCGCCGAGGCGGTCGGGCCGCGCGGCGTCATCAACATCCGCACCGCCATGGCCGAGCGCCTTCGGCTGGCCGAACGCCGGCGGCGCGAGCGTTTTCTTATAGTCGAGATCGCCGACAGCGGCAGAGGTTTGCTGGCGCGCGAATTCGCCCAGCTTTTCACGCCTTTTTTCACCACCAAGCCCAACGGCACCGGTTTGGGCTTGGTTCTTTCCAAGCGTATTATTGGCCTGCATGGCGGTCTCTTGTGGGCTGAACCTAAAGAAACGCTTGAGTTTTTGAACGCTCTCGGCAAAGAGCCGGCCGATTCGGAGCATCCACCGGACCAAGGCTTGGTTCGAGCCGCCGGGCGGCGCCCCTCGAGGACATCAGCTACGGCGGGCGGGGCCGAGCCAGAAGCCGTGCGCCGTCAGGTGACGTTCAAGGTGATGCTTCCGTTGGCCGGCGCGCAGGACCACGTTGGTTCGCCAGAGGAAACCGAGGGCGCGGGCTTCTCCGCGGCGCAGGAGGGCGGAACCAGCGAACGCTACAGGCACCATGCTTGAGACGGGCGGAGATTTGCCGCAGGCCGCGGACCAGCCGCAGGCTCCGGTTCTGGTCGCCGACGACGACCGGGCGGTCCGCTTGGTGCTGCGCGAAGGGCTTAAGGCGCACGGGTTTCGCGTCGAGGAAGCGGCCGATACCGAGGCGGCCCTCTTCGCCTTGCGCACGGGACGCCACGGCGCTGCGCTGGTCGATATCCTGATGCCCGGCGGCGGAGGGCTGGACCTTCTGTCGATGCTCCACGCCGAGGGCAATTCTACGCCGATTATCGTGATTACCGCCGCGAGCACGATGGACAACGCCGTCGAGGCGATGAAGCGGGGCGCCTTCGACTACCTGACCAAGCCGTTCTCCAGCCTCGAGACCGTGGTGAACGCGGTCGAGCGGGCGGTGCGAGCGGCGGCGCAGGCGCGTGAGGCATCGGGCCCGCAACGGGCAGCGCCCGGACGGCCGGAAGGCGACCTGGTCGGCCGCAGCCCGGCCATGCAGGCGGTCTACAAGCTTATCGGCCGGGTGGTTAACCACGACGCGCCGGTCTTGCTTCGGGGCGAGACCGGCACGGGCAAGGAGTTGGTTGCGCGGGCGATTCATTTCAAATCGCCGCGGGGGGCGGCGCCGTTTGTTGCGCTCAACTGCTCGGCCGTGCCGCAGGGCCTTTTCGAGAGCGAGCTGTTCGGGCACGAAAGGGGCGCGTTTACCGGCGCCACGGAGCGCCGGCCGGGAAAAATGGAGCTGGCCCAGGCTGGGACCCTCTTTCTCGACGAGATTGGCGACCTGCCGCTCGAGGTGCAGCCGAAGCTTTTGCGCGTGCTCCAGGAGCGTGAGTTCAGCCGGGTCGGCGGTTCCGAAACGCTCAAGCTCCGGGCACGCATACTGGCCGCAACCAACCAGGACCTCGAGGCGATGGTCGCCGGGCGGCGCATGCGCGAGGACCTCTATTTTCGTCTGCGCGTGGTCACCATCGACTTGCCACCGCTGCGCCGGCGCCGCGAAGACATCGTCGAGCTGGCCGAGCACTTTCTCGACAAGGCGGTGCGCGAGATGGGGCTTGCCCCGCGCGTCTTAAGCGCTCAGGCGCGCGCCAGGCTGGTCGCCTACGACTGGCCGGGCAACGTCCGCGAACTGGAAAACTGCGTCCTGCGCGCGGCGCTGCTCGCTCCGGGCAACCTGATAAGACCCGAAGACCTGCCGCTCGGCCCGCTTGGGCCGAGCGCGCGCCCCTCGGAAGCCCAAGCGGCGCGGCTCACGCTGCGCCAAGCCGTGGCCCGCCGCGTCGCCGAACTGGCCGCCGAGGCCAGCGGCGCGGAGCCGCGCGATCTGCACGAGCGCACCATCGCCGAGGTCGAGCGGGAACTCATCGAGCGCGCCCTGGAGTTGGCCGGTGGCAACCAACTGCGCGCAGCCCGCATTCTCGGGCTCAACCGCAATACGCTGCGGCGCAAGATCGTCGATTACAGAATCGAGGTTTTGCGCCCGCGTCCGGCCTGAGGCGCCTAGCCCCCAGCCGATTTTTCCCCAGCGCCGGTTCTCCGGGTAAGCGGCTGCCGCCGCCCGCCGGTCAAGCCTGAACCATAGTTTCAGGTTGGCAGGCAATCTTTCCGGCTCCCTCTGTGCTCCAAAAAGCGGCTCCTGCCGACATATTGGGCAGCATTCGAACCCAAGCGAAGGCCCGATCTCGCTCCCGGTCTTATTTCGCCGCTCCAGGCGGTGGCACAGAAATTGAGTACCCTTCCTCCAGCGCGGCCCTCAGTGCATGACGCGCTCAGGCTCGCAGGGCGGCTGCGAAAGCAGAGTGCCGGCGATGGCTCAGCAGCGCTTGTTACGGTCGGCCGCCGCGCCCCCCACACCGGAGCGCGGCGGCACAAAACACGGAGCAACGGGGAGGAACACGATGCAGTTGAACGGGAATGGTTTACCGCTTGGGCGCCGGCAACTCGGCCGGCGCGGCCCATGGCTGTTGGCAGCGGCGCTGGCGGCGATAATCGCGTCGCCGCCGCAGCGCGCAAGCGCCGCCGACCAGACGGTGAAGGTTGGAGTGCTGCATTCGCTCAGCGGCACCATGGCGATCAGCGAGGTGATGGTCAAGAACGCAACCCTGCTGGCGATCGACGAGATCAACGCCTCAGGCGGCGTGCTGGGGCGCAAAGTAGCGCCGGTGATCGAGGACGGAGCATCGGACCCGGCCATTTTCGCGCAAAAGGCCCAAAAGCTGGTCCAGGATGACAAGGTCGTGACCATCTTCGGGGGGTGGACCTCGGCCAGCCGCAAGGCGATGCTGCCGGTGGTCGAGCGTTTTCACACCCTGCTCTGGTACCCGGTGCAGTTCGAGGGCAACGAGTGCTCGCCGGACATCATGTATTCCGGCGCCCAGCCGAACCAGCAGATACTGCCGGCGCTGCGCTGGGCCTTTGAGCGCGGCTACAAGCGTATCTTTCTGCTCGGCTCGGACTACGTATTCCCCCGCACCGCCAATCTGATCCTGAAAAAATACATACAACATGACGGCGGCATCGTGGCCGGCGAAGAGTACGTACCGCTGGGCGGCACCGACTTTAGCTCGGTCGTCAACAAGATTCGCGCGGCCAAGCCCCAGGTCGTCTTCAACACGCTCAACGGCGACAGCAACGTTTCCTTCTTCAAGCAGGTCTCGGCGGCCGGCCTGCCGCCTTCCAAGCTGCCGGTCATGTCGTTCAGCATCGCGGAGCCCGAGGCCAAGGCGATCGGCGCCAATCTTATCGCCGGCAGCTACGCCGCCTGGAATTATTTCCAGTCGCTCGACACGCCGGCCAACCGGCGCTTTGTCAAAGCCTACCAGGAGCGGTTCGGCGCCCAAGACGCGGTGGACGATCCGATGGTCCACGGCTACGTGGACGTCATCGAGTGGAAGGAGGCGGTCGAAAAGGCGCAAAGCCTCGACCCCAAAAAAGTCCGCCGCGCCGCAGTCAGGCTTGCCTGGTGGAAGGCGAGCCCGATGGGCGAGGTGCGCTTTGCGCGCAACCAGAGCCTTTACCAGACCGCCTACGTGGGCGAGCTTGAGCCGGACGGCAGCTTCAAGATCATCTGGAGCTCGAAGGAGCCGATTCGACCCGAGCCATACGACGGCTTGGTCTTCCCCGGCCGTACCTGCAACCCGAGCTGAGCGGGCCGAACGCGGCTGCCAGCGCGCGCAGGCAAGCATCGCCTGATGGATTATCAACTCATCGCCGGCCAGCTTTTTAACGCGGCCAGCGTCGCCTCGATTCTCTTCCTGGTCGCCGTGGGCCTCTCGCTGAGCTTCGGGATCATGGGCGTCATCAACATGGCCCACGGCGAAATCCTGATGCTGGGCGGCTACATGGCCTATCTGACCTTCCACGCGGTGGGCGGCGTGCCGGGCGTTTTGCTGGCGCTGGCGGCGGCCTTTTGCGCAGCCGCGCTTTTGGGGCTGCTGCTCGAGCTTTCGCTGATACGGCGGCTGGCGGCCCGGCCGCTGGACACCTTGCTCGCTACCTGGGGTCTGGGCCTCATCCTGCAACAGGTCGCGCGCTCGCTCTTCGGGCCGATTGGGGTTGAAGTGGTGGCTCCGGGGTGGCTGGGCGGCACGCTGGACCTGACCGGCCGCCTGCTGGCGGGAGTCAGCCTTGCCCATGTTCGCCTATTCATCCTTGCGCTGGCGGCGCTGGTGCTCGGCGGGATCGGGGTTTTCCTGGCCTGGACGCCGACCGGGCTGCTCGTCCGTGCGGTCAACCAGGATCGCGAGACGGCACAGACGCTCGGCGTCGACGCCAGACGGATCGACCGGCTGGTATTTGCGCTCGGGACGGGGGTAGCGGGTTTGGGCGGCGCGGCCGTGGCGCTCATCGCCCCGGTCACGCCCACCGTGGGGCAGAGTTACATCGTTTATGCCTTCATGGTCGTGATCCTGGGGGGTCTTGGGAGCCTTTTGGGGACGACCGTGGCGGCGCTGCTGGTCGGTCTTTTCTCGGCCGGGGCGCAGATTTTCACCAGTGTCAGCACGGCCGACGTGCTGTTGCTGGTTTTCGTAATCGGGTTCATCCAGTTTCGGCCGCGCGGGATTGTGTGGCGTCGCTCGCGGGCGCTTGAGGACTAGCGATGGGGCGCGGCGAAAAACGCTTATGGCTTGCGCTGTTGGGGCTTTTGCTTGCGGCCCCGCTCTATCTTTCGGCCTATCACTTGTCGCTGCTCGGGCGCTTCCTGGCGCTGGGGCTGGCGGCGCTGGGGATCGCGCTGATTTGGGGCCAGGGCGGGATGCTCAGCCTGGGCCAGGGCGTCTTCTTCGGCTTGGGCGGATACGCCCTTGCCATGCATCTTAAGCTGGTAGCGCTCAAGCCGGGCGAGCTTCCGGACTTCATGGAATGGACTGGTCTTGCCTCCCTGCCCTGGTGGTGGGCGCCTTTTCGCAGCGGCGTTTTTGCGCTCGGCGCCGTGCTGGCGGTTCCGACGCTGGCGGCCGGGGTGTTGGGCCGGCTGGTGTTTCCCAAGCGTGTTGGCGGAGTTTACTTTGCGCTGCTAACCCAGGCGCTGGCGCTTGCCTTTTCGACTTTTCTCATCAGCCAGCAAGCGTACACGGGGGGTTTCAACGGGCTGACCAACTTCGTCAGTGTTTTCGGCCTGAGCGTCCAGAGCGGCGGCTTCCAGCTCGGCCTTTACTGGGCAAGTCTGCTGTTCCTGGTCGGGTGCCTGGCGCTTGCGCGGTGGCTGCTGGCGCGTCCTTTTGGCCGCATCCTGCAGGCCATTGGCGTGAGCGAAAACCGCCTTCGCTTCCTCGGCTACGACCCGGCGCGCTACAAGCTGGTCGCCTTTGCGCTGGCAGGCGGGATGGCCGGCATCGGCGGCGCGCTCTTCACCTTGCACGCCGGTGTGATTTCGCCGGCGATGGTCGGGGTTGTGCCGTCCATTGAGATGGTCGTATGGGCGGCGGTGGGCGGGCGCGAAAGCCTGATTGGCGCGGTGATCGGAGCGCTCTTGGTCAACTTCTGCAAGGACTGGATCAGCAGCCTGTTCCCCGATCTTTGGCTCTACGCGATGGGCAGCCTTTTCATCGTAGTGGTGACGGTTTTGCCGCGCGGCCTGGCCGGTCTAAGCCTCAAGCCCGCGGCCTTGGCCTCACTGCTCGCCAGGCTTCGACGCGACAGCGCAAAGGCGACGGCGCCGGCCGCCGAAGGCCGTTGCGAACCGACACGCGCAGCGTAAAAGCGACGCGCCGGGGAGAGAGATACGATGGATAATTCGCTATTGCGGGTGGAAAATCTCACGGTTGCCTTTGACGGCTTTACCGTGCTGGATCGCCTGAGTATTGCCCTCCAGCCGCGGGCGACCCGCGTCATCATAGGGCCCAATGGCGCCGGCAAATCCACGCTGCTTGACGCGATCATCGGGCGCGTTGCGCCGGTTTCAGGGCGAATTCTCTTCCGGGGCCATAACCTGACGGGGATGCCCGAGCACGAAATTGCGCTTTTGGGAATCTGCCGCAAGTTCCAGACCCCCGGCGTGCTGGATAACCTCACGCTCTACGACAACCTTTGTTTGGCCGCACGCCGCGCCAAACAGTGGTGGCAAACCCTGGGTTGCCGCCTCGATCCGGCCGAGCGCGAAACCGTGCGCGCCACGCTCGACCTTATCGGCCTCGACGACAAGCGCGACCGCCCAGCCCGCGAGCTGGCCCACGGCGAAAAGCAGTGGCTCGAGATCGGCATGGTCGTCGCTTCCGGCGCCGAACTGCTGCTGCTGGACGAGCCGGCCGCCGGCATGACCCATCACGAAGTCGAAACCACCGCGGCGATCATCCGGCGGCTGGCCGGCAGCCGCAGCTTTCTGGTCATCGACCATGACATGGGCTTCGTCGAGATGCTCGCGGCGCCGGTAAGCGTCCTGCACATGGGCCGGTTGCTAAGCGAAGGCACGATCGCGGCGGTGCGCAGCGATCCGCAGGTGGCTGCGGTCTACCTCGGCCGCTCCCACGGCATGGCCAATGCTTACGCTTGACAAGGTGAGCGCGCGTTACGGTCTTAGCCCGGTGCTGAGCGGGATAAGCCTGAGCGCGGGCGACGGCGAGGCGATCGCGATACTGGGCCGCAACGGCGCCGGCAAGACCACGCTTTTGCGCGCCATCGTTGGGCTCCATCCCGTCCACCAGGGCCGGATCGTCTTCAACGCGCAGGAGATGACCGGCAGACCCGCGGTAGACCGCGCCCTGGCCGGGATGGCTTACGTACCCCAGGGCCGGGGCATTTTCCCCCATCTAAGCGTCGCCGAGAACCTGCGGGTCGGGATTGTCGCTCGGCGCCGGCGCCCGGGGTTCGACCGGACGCTGCCGGAGCACATTTTCGCGCTGTTTCCGGCCCTCAAAGCGATGCTTGGACGCAAGGCCGGCGTTCTCAGCGGCGGCGAGCAGCAGCAGCTTGCCATCGCCCGGGCTCTGCTGTGCCGCCCTTCCCTGCTGCTGCTCGACGAGCCCACCGAGGGCATCCAACCATCGGTCGTCGAACAGATCGAGCAGGCGTTGCAAGCGATCAGGCGCGAGCTTGCGATTTCCCTCCTGCTGGTGGAACAATACCTGGAATTCGCCTGGTCGGTGGCCGACCGCTACTATGTCGTACAGAAAGGAAGCGTCGTGGACCAGGGGGCCACGCATGAGTCTTCGATGCACGAGGTTGCAAAGTTGCTTACCGTCTAGCAGGAGTAGGAGCCCGGAGCGATGCACCTGACGCCCAGGGAGCAGGAAAAGCTGCTCGTCTTCACCGCCGCGGAGGTGGCCCGGCGCCGGCGTGCGCGCGGCCTTAAGCTCAACTACCCGGAGGCCGTCGCGCTGGTAACCGCCGAGGTGCTCGAAGCCATTCGCGACGGTCGCTCGGTCTCGGAATTGATGGAATTCGGCGCAACCATCCTGCGCCGCGAAGAGGTGATGGAAGGCGTTCCCGAAATGATGAACGAGGTGCAGGTGGAGGGAACTTTTCCCGACGGCACCAAGCTGGTCACCATTCACCGGCCGGTGCGCTGAAGCACCGTCCCGGGCATTCGGCGCGCCGCCGCCGAGGGTGAGTCAGGCCATGATTCCCGGCGAGTATCGACTCAGCAACGACGATGTCATAGCCAATTCGGGACGGCGCACGGTGGAGCTGCGCGTGCACAACACCGGGGACCGGCCGATCCAGGTTGGTTCGCACTTTCATTTTTTCGAGGTCAACCGGGCGCTGTTGTTCGAGCGCGAAAAGGCCTTCGGCATGAGACTTAACATTCCGGCCGGCACCGCCGCGCGCTTCGAGCCGGGCGACGACCGCACCGTAACGCTGGTTGAGCTGGGCGGCGCGAAATGCGTCTTCGGTCTCAACGGCCTCACCGAAGGTCCGGCCGGCCCCGCACAACTCGACGCGGCGCTGGCGCGCGCCCGGCGCGCCGGCTTCATCCGGGAACCCTCATGACGCTGCGTATCCCGCGCCGCCAGTACGCCGAGCTGTACGGGCCCACGGTCGGCGACCGGGTGCGGCTGGCCGACACCGAACTTTTCGTCGCGGTCGAACGCGACCTCACCGTGCCCGGCGACGAGGCCAAGTTCGGCGGCGGCAAGGTCCTGCGCGACGGCATGGGCCAGTCCGGCAGGATCAGCCACAACCAGGGGGCGCTCGACCTGGTCATTACCAACGCGCTTATCATCGACCATTGGGGCATCGTCAAGGCCGACATCGGCGTGCGCGACGGCAGAATCGCCGGCATCGGCAAGGCCGGCAACCCTGACACCATGGACGGCGTGACGCCGGGCATGGTGGTGGGCGCGGCCACCGAAGCGATCGCCGGCGAGGGACGAATCGTCACCGCCGGCGGAATCGATACGCACATTCATTTCATCTGCCCGCAACTGGCGTGGGAAGCGCTGTCGGCCGGGGTGACGACACTGCTGGGCGGCGGCACGGGACCGGCCACCGGCACCAACGCGACCACCTGCACGCCGGGTCCGTGGAATATCCACCGGATGCTCCAGGCGGCCGAGGGGCTGCCGGTCAACCTCGGCTTTCTCGGCAAGGGCAACGCCGCCAGCCCGCTGCGCCTGCGCGAACAAATCGAGGCCGGCGCCGCCGGGCTCAAGCTGCATGAAGACTGGGGCAGCACGCCGGCGGCGATCGACTGCGCGCTTTCGGTCGCCGACCAGTACGACGTCCAGGTCGCCATTCACACCGACACGCTCAACGAAGCGGGCTTCGTACAGGACTCGATCGCCGCCTTCAAAGGCCGGACAATTCACACCTACCACACCGAGGGCGCCGGCGGCGGCCATGCGCCCGACATAATCCGGCTCTGCGGCGAGCCCAACTGTCTGCCGTCGTCCACCAACCCGACGATGCCCTTTACGGTCAACACCATCGACGAGCATCTCGACATGCTGATGGTCTGCCATCACCTGAGCCCGCAAGTGCCCGAAGATGTCGCCTTTGCCGAGTCCCGCATCAGGCCCGAGACGATTGCCGCCGAAGACGTGCTGCACGACCTGGGAGCGATCAGCATGATGTCCTCCGACTCCCAGGCGATGGGACGAATCGGCGAGGTGATCATTCGCACCTGGCAGACCGCCGACAAGATGGCGCGCGAACGCGGACCGCTGCCGGGCGACTCCGGCGAGGCACACAACGTGCGCGCGCGCCGCTACGTGGCCAAGTATACGATCAACCCGGCGATCACCCACGGCCTGGCGGGCGAGATCGGCTCAGTGGAGGCCGGCAAGCTGGCTGACCTGGTGTTGTGGAAACCGGCCTTTTTCGGGGTCAAGCCCGAACTGGTGCTGAAAAGCGGGCTAATCGCGTGGGCCGCCATGGGCGACCCGGGCGCGTCGATTCCCACGCCGCAGCCGGTCCTTTACCGGCCAATGTTCGGCGCCTTCGGCCGGGCGCTGGCGGCCGGTTGCCTCACCTTTGTCTCCAAGCTGGCGGCCGACTCCGGCATCGCGGCGCGCCTTAACCTGAGCCGGCGCATCTGCGCGGTGAGCAACTGCCGCAATCTCTCCAAGCGCGACATGATTCACAACAACGCTCTGCCCAGAATCGAGGTGGACCCGGAGAGCTACGAGGTGCGCGCCGACGGCCAACTGCTGGTCTCCCAGCCGGCCCGCACGCTGGCGCTGGCGCAGCGCTACTTTTTGTTTTGAGCCTTGGTTTTCAACCATGACCGCCCATCTGGTGGACCGACTGCCGGCAGCGCTTGCGCCCGAGCAGCTCGGCCAAAGGCAGCGCGACACGGTGCTGCTTAGCTGGGAAAAGCGGCGCTGGACCAGGGGACGGCTTTTTTCCGCGGCCGGGCGCGAGCTGCTCATCGCGCTGCCCAGCGGTACGGTGCTTAAGCCGGGCACGCTGCTGGCGCTCACCGACGACTGGTACGTCGAGGTCGAGGGCGCGCCCGAAGAGCTTTGGGCGCTTGAGCCGCGCGACGGACGGGCCGCCCTGATGCTTGCCTACGAGATCGGCAACCATCACCTTCCGTTGGCCCTCGCCCAGGACCGGCTGCTGGTGCCGTGCAGCGCCGCGCCGGCGCACACGCTCGAACGACTGGCGCGCAACCTGGCTGCCTCGCTCGGCAAGGTGACGGCAGTTTTCGATCCATGGAGCGCGGGCCTTGGAGCTTCCCACGGATAAGCTTATCGAGCTGCTTCAGTTCGCCGACAGCTTGTTTCCCATCGGTGCATTTGCCCATGGCGCGGGCCTCGAGTACCTGGCGCAAGCCGGAACGCTTAGCAACGGCGCCGAGCTGCGTCCCCTAATCGAGGCCCTGCTATGCGGCACGCTGGGCCCGTGCGACGGCGCGGTGCTGGCGGCGGCCAGCCGGCTTGCCGCCCGCGCCGACCTCGACGGCGTCGTTGCGCTCGACCGGGCGCTGGATGCGATGAAGCCGGCGCGACAGACGCGCCAGGCAAGCCGCCAGATGGGACGCCAAACCGCCCGGCTGGCGGCGGCGATGATTTGCGACCCGGTCCTGCAGCGCTTCGCCGAGCTGGTCGGCCAGGGCCGCACGCCCGGCCATCACGCATCGGCCTTCGGCGTCGTTGCCGGCCGCAAAGGCTGGCCCGCCGAGGCTGCCGCGGCGGCCTTCCTTTACGCCGGCGCCGCAGCGCTGGTCAGTGCCGGCTTGCGCCTGCTTCCGCTCGGCCAGCTCGAGGGCCAGCAAATCCTCTCGGCGCTCAAGCCGACCATCGCCGCATTGGCGGACCGCGCCTCGCGCGCCGGCGTCCCTTGGAGCTTTGCCCCGGCCATGGAGATCGCGGCCATGCGTCACGCGCGGCTTGACAACAGGCTTTTTCGCTCATGACGGCCGCCCCGCTCAAGATCGGGATCGGCGGGCCCGTCGGCTCGGGCAAGACGGCGCTGACCGAGGCGCTCTGCCTCAAGATGCGCGACCGCTACCAAGTCGCCGTTATCACCAACGACATTTACACCCGCGAGGACGCCGAGTTTCTTTCCCGCCGGGGCGTCCTGGCAGCCGAGAGAATCCTGGGCGTCGAGACCGGCGGATGCCCGCATACGGCGATCCGGGAGGACGCCTCGGTTAACCTCGACGCGCTGGCCGAGTTGGAGCGCCGCCTGCCCGGGCTTGAGCTTGTCTTCATCGAAAGCGGCGGAGACAACCTGGCCGCCTCGTTCAGCCCCGAGCTGGTGGATGCGACCATCTACGTGATCGACGTCGCCGGCGGCGAGAAAATACCGCGCAAGGGCGGCCCCGGCATCACGCGCTCCGGCCTGCTCGTGATCAACAAGATCGACCTGGCGGCCCAAGTCGGCGCGCGGCTGGAGGTGATGGAAGCCGATGCAAGACGGCTGCGAGAAGGACGACCGCTTGTCTTCACCAATCTCAAGGATTTTACCGGGGTCGACTTCGTGGTGGGATGGATCCGGCACGAGCTTCTGTTCGAGCCGGCCGAGTCTGCAACCGCTCCCGCGCAGCGGCCGTGACGGATTGCTGCGGCTGCGCTTTGAGCGCCGCGCCGAGCGCACCGCGATGACCGTTGCGCGCTCGGCGGCGCCGCTGTTCGTCCTCGAGCCCTGGATCGACGACCACGGCTCGGCCGTCCTGATGCTGCTAAATCCTTCGGGAGGACTGGCCGGGGCGGACCATATGCGCTGCGAGGTTGAGCTTGGCTGCGGCGCTCATGCCTGCCTTACCACGCCGTCGGCGACTCGGGTCTACCGGGCGCGCCAGGCGCCTACAGTGGTTGAAACGACCATCCGGCTGGAAGCTCGCTCGATTCTGGAATACGTGCCCGACCATCTTATCCTGCATGCGGGCGCCGCGCTCCACCAAAGCCTGCAAATTGAACTGGGCCCGGCAAGCCGCGCCTTCATTTACGACGCGTTCAGCGCGGGCCGGATCGCGCGCGGCGAATGCTGGCAGTTTCGCGAGCTCGCCAACGATGTAAGCGTGCTAAGCGGCAACCAGCCGCTCTTCATAAGCCGCCAGAGGCTGCGGCCGGCCGAGCGCTTGCCGGCGGCGCCCGGCGTGATGGACGGTTATCACTACCTGGCAACCTGTGGTGCCTTCAGCGCCGACCGCTTCGAGGGTGAGCGTCTTGCGGCCCGGATGAACGGCCTCATAGACGGAGCCGGCGAGGAGGTAAGCGGCGCTGCCGATATGCTCAGCGCCGGCTCGGTGGTGGCCACGGTCCTCACCCGCTCGGCCTCGGCGCTCGGCGCGTGCCTGCGCCAACTCTGGGCCGCGGCCCGCAGCGTGCTCTGCGGTCTGCCGCCGCTCGATCTGCGCAAATACTGACGATGCGAGCCTGGTTGGGGCGCCGCGAACTCCCAAGCTTTGCCCGCCTTCGGCCGTCGCGCAGCTTTGCCCGGTTGCGGCAAGCACGCTCGACGCTGCTCAAAACCAAGACTCGCCGCCTCGCATCCCGGCCGCCATGGAACAAGCCGGCGGCCGGCTTCAGCCGCGCACGGCGCGAATCTGCTTTACGAACTGCGCCACGGAGGTGCGCTGTACCAGGATGCAGACTACGCCCTGCTCAAGCGGCGTGACGCAGAACGCAAGACCTCTGTAGGTATAAAAGAAGCTTGCACCGACACGCGCTTCGGCCCCGGGCGGCGGCTTAAACCCCGGCTGGCGGAACTCGGCGCAAAGAATCCTGACGGAACCCCCTCGGTAAAGCGTGAAGACGGTTGGCACCCCGGCACTTGACGGGTCGATTCGGCCGCCAACGGGATTTAGGCCAAGCCGGGAGAAGTCCCAGACGGAGACCGCGAATGGAACCTGGCGGCGGTAAAGGTTCTTGAGGGTTTGCGAGTTGTGGGCCTCGACCGCTGGCGCGAAGCCATGCTCGAAGCGGGAAAATGCCTGCGCAGCCATTTCGAAGGCCGGCTGGTAGAGCGGCGCAGCAGGGCGGCGCGCAAGGAAGAAAATCACCGCCGAGGCCGCGAGAGCCAGCGGTATCAGTGTAGTCGAGGCCCACAGCCAACTCCGACGGCGCTGCCGCCTGGAGCTCTTTTGGGGGGCTTCGTCTCGCAGTGCCGCGCCGACTCGCTCGCGCAGATCGGCGGGCAAACAGAGGCTTGCGCCGTAAGCCCGCACGGCGGCCTTGAGCGCCCGCTCTTCAGCCAGTCGCCGGCTGCATCCGGGACATCCGGGACGGCTCGGATCTCCGAGATGCTGGGCGGCCCGGCGCAGTTCGCTTGCAGACAGCTCGCCGTCGGCGTGGGCGCTCAGGTAGTCGGCGATGTACTCTTGGCAATCCAACTTGGTTAGTCCGCGATAAGCTTCGTGCGGGCGGCGTCGAGCGGCCGACCCAGGCCGTCCGGGTCTGTTCGAGCGAGCTTCATTGCAATTTAGGGAGCAGTGCCCGGCGCATCATGGCCCGCCCGCGCGAGACGCGGGATTTTACGGTTCCGACCGGCACGCCCAGCACCCGTGCGGCCTCCTCGTAGCGCAGTTCCTGGATGTCGACCAGCAGGATGGCCTCGCGAAACTCCCCGGCCAGTGCGTCGAGAGCCTGTTCGATATCGTGGTGGTCGAGCCGGTCGTACGGAGTCGGCAGAGCCCTACCGCCCTCGCCGCCGGGTGCGCCGCCGGCCTCTTCGAGGCGTCTGTCGGCGGCCTCGCTGAGTAGTACCGCCTGCTCGAGTTGCGCTCGCCGGTAGCCGTTGTTGAAGCTGTTGTAAAGGATTCGCGCCAGCCAGGCGCGGCAATTGGTGCCCGCCGTATATTGGTCGAAAAAGCGGTAAGCACGCAGCATCGTTTCCTGCACCAGATCGCGCGCGTCGTCCGGATTGCGGACCAGGCGCAGCGCCAGCGCGTAAAGCCTATTCAGGTGCGGCAGCGCCTCCTGCTCGAAAAAGTCCCGCCTTTCCTGACGATCCACGTGGGACGGCCCGCTCATAACGGGGCAGCGCCGCAGCCACTGTTTATCATAGCAACACGCGACTGGCCACCGCGGTTCCCGCTCGGTCCGGGCCGCCGGGGGCCGACATGGCGACCTCGGGAACCAATCGGCCGGGCCGCGTGTTGAGCCTTACAAAAGGCAACCGGCATGGCCGGCAGCGATCGGTGCATGCCGGCGCGCGACAAGGAGGAGCGACTCAATGACCAACAAAGCACTAGTCGGTGCCGCCCTGGCGGCGGCAGTGGCTGTAATGTTTGCCGCCGAGCGCGGGTTTGCGGCCAACCAAGAGGGCGGCAAAACCAAGGCCAACGTCGCCTGCGTCGGAGCCAACGATTGCAAAGGCCAGAGCGCCTGCAAGACGGCCAGCAACGCGGGACCCGGACAGAACAGTTGCAAGGGTCAGGGTATGGTATTTACCCAGAGCGCGGAGCAGTGCAAGGATAAGGGCGGACACGTCGCCAAGATGTAGGCGCGAACCGGGGCGAAGCCCGGCGGCGCGGGGCCGCGCCGCCGGGCGGCCTTGTCGCAGGCCAAGAGGAGCGTTGTGCAGCGCGCCGATTTTCCTTTTTTGGGTTTCGGGGTTGGCCTGCGCCGCCAGCACTACGAGGCAGCGACGGCTGCAGGAGCCGGCGTCGACTGGCTCGAGGTGATCACCGAAAACTTCATGGTGCCAGGCGGCAAGCCGCTTGCCGTGCTGGAGAAGGCAAGAGAGCGCTACGAACTTGTCCTACACGGAGTTTCGCTCTCGATCGGCTCGACCGACCCCTTGAACCTCGACTATCTCAAGGACGTCAAGGCGCTGGCCGGGCGCTTTAAGCCGGCGTGGGTGTCGGACCACCTGTGCTGGACGGGTGCTGCGGGACGCAACCTGCACGATCTTCTGCCGCTGCCGCACAACGAAGAGGCGCTGCGCCACGTCGTGCAGCGGATGCGGCAGGTGCAGGACATCCTCGAGCGGCCGCTAGCCCTGGAAAACGTTTCGACCTACCTGCGATGGCGCTCATCGGAAATGACGGAATGGGAGTTTGTCAGGGGGGTGGCTGAGGAAGCGGACTGCGCCATTTTGCTTGACCTGAACAACGTCTACGTCAACGCCTTCAATCACGGGTTCGACCCGTTCCGCTACTTGGATGGGCTGCCGGCAGAGCGGGTGGTCCAGTACCACATTGCCGGCCACGACCACCAGGGGACGCACATCATTGACAGCCACGACCGTGCGGTGAGCGCCGAGGTCTGGGGGCTTTACGCGCACGCCGCAAGACGCTTCGGCCCGGTCTCGCTTTCGGTGGAGTGGGACGAGAACATCCCCGACTTTCCAACGCTTACTGCGCTAGCGCAAGAGGCGCGCCAGCGCTTCGAGGCGGCTCGGCACGGAGATAATACGAGCGCGCGCGATGGCGTCGCCAGAGCTTAAGGAAATCCAGGAACGCTTCGTCGCAGTGGTTACCGGGCTGAGCGACGACCCGGCGCGGCTGCGCGCGATGGTGCATAGCGACCGGCGCTTTGGCGCTGCGCCACGGCTCGAGGTCTACGCCAACGCTTACGTGGGGCGCCTGTTTGCGTGTCTTAAGGAGGATTTCGCGGTCACGGCGCGCCTCATGGGCGATGCGCGTTTCCTTGGTCTGGTGCGGGATTATCTGCGCGCCAATCCGCCTGCCAAGCCTTCGATCATGCAGGCCGGAGAGCGGCTGGGAGATTTTCTCGCGAGCCATCCGGCAGGTTCCCAGGAGCCTTGGCTTGCGGATTTGGCCCGCTTCGAGCGAACGCTGATCGACGTCTTCCACGGAGCGGACGTCCCGGTGCGCACCGCCGAGGAAATGTGGCGGATTGCGCCGGCGCAGTGGCCTTTGCTGGAGATACGGGCCATCGCCGCGCTAAGGATGCTCGATTGCCGCTGGCGCGTGCTGCCGCTCTACCGTGCCGTCCAGAGCGGGACGACCCTGCCCAAGCCCGCGCCGGACGCAGTTACCGTGTTGGTCTGGCGCCAGAACCAACTGGTCTACTATCGCGAGCTTGAACAAAACGTCGAGCGCGTCGCTCTGGCCGCGGCGACAGAAGGCGCGGGCTTCGCCGAAATTTGCGAACTCGCCGCCCGGCAGCTTGCCGGCCCCGATCCGGTAGCCGAGATCGCCGCCCTGCTTCGCCGGTGGCTCGCCGACGGTCTGCTGGCCAAGCGCCCGCTCCCGCACGGGGCCGAGCGATAGCTAGCGCGGCAACGAGCCCGCGGCGGGCGCAGGCTGGGAACCCGCCTGCCACAGTTTCCTGACAACTCGACCGATCAGGTAGTCAAGGCTGGCGCGGCCCGCGCCGGCGGTCGCGAACCAGAAAAAAATCAGCACATAAAGAGGTTCGTCCAACTCGACGAAATCGTTGAGACCGGTAACGCGCCTGAGCTTTACCGTCACGGTTGCAACAATCATGTTGAAGGCGAGCGGCAGCGACACCAGCCGGGTGAGCAAGCCCGCCATCAGCAGCAGTCCGCCGAGCCATTCGGTGTAGGCCGAAAGCATCGCGGTCGCGTAAGGGTAAGGGATCCCCCATCCGGCAAACCGCTGGGCAAAGCCGGCCAAGTTGTGAAGCTTGGCCCATCCTGTCTCGGCCCAGAAATACCCGAAAAAAAGCCGCACGAGCAGCGGCGCCAACCAATCGACCCGCTCTACGGTTCTGTTGGCCCAGGCCGTAATTTGCATCGCCAGCACTTTCAAACACACCTGCCGCGAGGTCGAGCCTCTTTTCGCCGCCCGCCTTACTAACAGACGGCCGGGCCACTCGGTTCCCGCGCCACCGGGCTCTCGCGCCGGTAAGGCTGCCGCCCGCGCTGAGCGTGATTGCCTGCCGCCTTGGGGCGTTGCATCATTGGCTCGGGGGAAGACCGTGGCGAGGGAGCCTGCCGGACGCGCCGGCAAGAAAGTAGCGCGGCTGCTGGCCGTGAATCCAGCAAGCCCTGCCAGCCGGGAGTTCAGGCTCGTTAAGGACGAGAGCCTGATCGGCAGCAGCCAGCCCAGCGACTTGCTAATCCCTGACCCTACGGTCTCTCGCCGGCACGCTAAGATAATTTGCCATCGCGGCATATACGAGCTCGTCGATCTTGGTTCCCGCAACGGCAGCTTCGTCAACGGCCGCAGGGTTGCAGAACCGATGCGCATCGGGCCGGGCGCGGAGTTGCGTTTTGGCAACAGCAGATTTGTCTTTTCGCTGGCGCCGGTTGGGGGACGCGGCAAGGGGCCCCGCGGCCGGCCTTCCGGATTGCGGTTGGCGGCCGAGGTGCTGCTGGCCGCGTTTGTCGTTGGTTTTGCCGCCGCCCAGTACTGGCTCTATCGGCTTTACCGCACCGAGAATGTGCGGGCTGCCCGACCGCGAGCGATCCCTCTGGTCCCCAAGGCCGAAGTCCGCGCCGGCAGCTCGGGCGGCAAATTTGCGTCGGCGCCGCCGCCTGCTTCCCCCGCATCAGCGCCGCCGCCTGTCTACTCGTGGCCGGCGCCGCAGCCCCTTGTCTCCTCCGGGTCTACCGCACCACCTGTCTCGCCCGCTTGGCTGGCGCGGGTGAACCACTACCGGGCGCTAGCGGGCGTTCCCCTGGTGACAGCGAATCCCGCGCTCAGCCAGGGCGACTGGGCGCATGCCCGCTACATCGTGAAAAACTTCCGCGCGGGAATAAAGCGGGGCGTCAACCTGGGCGCTGTGATGCATCAGGAGGATCCCTCCAATCCGTGGTATAGTCCCGAAGGTTTGGCCGCGGCTCGCGCAAGCGATGTAGACCAACGGTACGGGCCTAAGGCTACGGCCTCGGGCTTTTGGGCGATCGACAACTGGATGAGTGCGCCGTTCCATCGGCTGTCGATTCTCAATCCGCGCCTTCGCGAGGTTGGCTACGGCAGCTACTGCGAGGCCGGCGTATGCGCAGCCGCGCTCAATACGGAGACCGACGCCGCGGCGCTGCCCTTTGGGGGCATGTTGTACGGCAAGCCAGTCGAGTACCCGCCTGACGGTGGCGTCATTAACACTCGCTCCTTCCAGGGCGAATGGCCCGACCCGTTGAGCGCCTGCCCCGGCTTTAAAAGCCCGGCTGGGCTCGCCATCACCGTGCAACTCGGCGCGTGGATCACGCCTCGGCTTTCAGGCTTCACCCTAAGCCACGACGGCGTAGCTGTTCCTGCTTGCGGATTCGACACGTTCACCTACTCCAACCCCGCCGCTGAGGCGCAAGCGCTGGGCCGCACTATCTTCAAAGACTACGGCGCGATTGCGCTCATCCCGGGTCGCCCCCTAAGGCGCGGTCGGTACGTGGTCTCGATGGTCGCGCAAGGACGGACGTACACCTGGTCATTTGATATTCGATAGGATTTCTATGAGCATCCTAGGACCGCTGGGACGGGCCATAAGCAGGCGCCTGGATGGCGGCGAGCCGATTGGCCGCTTGCTCGCCATCGAGCCGCGTCCCGGAGAACCGCGCGAGCTGACGCTTTTCGGGCGGGAGCTGTCGCTGGGCAGCGAGCCCACCAACGATCTGACGATTCCGGTAGCCGGTGTCTCCAAGCGCCACGCGATAATACGACGCCGGGCCGGGCGGTTAGAGGTTACGGACCTTGATTCGACCAACGGCACGTTCGTAAACGGCAGGCGCATCCGGGGTAGGACCGCGCTCGAACGCGGCGACGAGCTGCGCATCGGGCCGGTACGTTTCGTCCTGGCCGCGCCCAGTCAGACGGCAGGCAACGGCGCCAACTGGGTCGGGGGCCGCAAATGGGTGATTTCTCGCCGGGCGCTGGGAGAAATCGTCCTGGTGGCCTTCGCGGTCGGCTTCGGCGTCGCCCAGTACCTGGCCTATCTCATGTACGCCGAGCAGGACCGCTTGCTGCTCGGGGAGGCGGTGCCCGTGCCGGCGGCCGCCAGCCGGGCACCGCAGGCGCCGAGTCGTTTGGCGCCGGCGCCGCCAGGACAAAGCGCAGAGGCTCGTGCACTTGCGTCGGTTCCCCGCTCAGCATCGTCGGCAAGCGTGAGCATGGACGCAGGCAGCGGGCACGAATACAAGAAAACGCCGGCTGGGGCAACCTCTAACCTAGGCCCTGGACAACTGAGCGACAACGAAGCCTTAAAAGCCGCGGTCTATCTGACCTCGCTCATCCGGGGTTCCGGAACGATGGCCGGAAAGCCGGCACCAGGCTTCGTTCTGCGGGACCTTGCCGGACACAGCGTGTCGCTTTCGGCCCTGCGGGGCAAGGTGGTCTTCCTCAATGTGTGGGCGACCTGGTGCCCGGTGTGCCGGCGCGAGATGCCGGCGCTCGAAAAGCTGTACGCTGAATTCAGCCACTACCCGGATTTCCAGATGCTGGCGGTGAGCGAGGATCAGAATCCGGCGCAGGTAGCACCTTTTATCGAGCGCGCAGGCTACCGGTTCCCGGTGCTGCTCGACCCGACGATTCAAGTCGGCACCGCATACCAGGTGGTTGGTTTGCCTAGCACCTTCGTTATCGACCGCAACGGCCGCATAATCTGGAATTGCACGGGCGGCCTCGACTGGTCGAGCAGGGAGCTGCGCGAGGCCGTCGGGCGCCTGCTTTAGTCGGAGCGCGACCTCGAGGCGGGCGTTGAGCGCGCAGCTTCGAGCGCCTAAGCTTTGAAGCGCAACCGCCTTTGGATATCAAGGAAATAAACCGGGCCGCCGGACCGATTGACGGCACTGTCCGGCCGCCGGGCTCCAAAAGCATTACCAACCGCGTGCTCTTGCTGGCCGCCTTGGCTGACGGCCGCTCCGTGATCGAATCGCCGTCGCCCGGCGACGACGCCGAGCGGATGCTCGGAGCACTCAAGGCGCTCGGCTTCCGGGTCGAGGTCGACCGGCCTGCCGGCAGCGTCGTGGTTCAAGGTCTGGGCGGAATCGTACCGGCCCGAGGCGCGGCGCTCGACGTTGGAGGCGCGGGTACGGCGATGCGTTTTTTGGCGGCCTTCGTCACGCTCGGCACGGGGCGCTTTCGGTTGGACGGGGATGCGCGGATGCGCCAAAGGCCGGTCGAGGGCCTGTTGGCCGGCTTGCGTCAACTGGGCGTGTCGGCGCGAAGCGAGTCGGGCAATGGCTGTCCTCCCGTGATGATCGAGGTTGCAGAGCGCCCGACCGGCGGCCCGATTACGCTGGCGGCTTCGCTTTCGTCGCAGTTTGCCTCGGCGCTTCTGATGCCGGCGCCGTACTGGGAGCGGGGGGTCGAGCTTGAGCTGGTGCGCCCGGTGGGGCGTCCCTTCATTGAAATGACGCTTCGGCTGATGGAGCGTTGGGGAGTGAAATCGCGCGCGCAGGGAGCAGCGATCAGGGTGGCCGGCGGACAGCGCTACCGCTGCCGGCATTGGGTGGTCGAGCCGGACGCGTCGGCGGCCAGCTACTTTGCCGCAGCCGCGGCGCTCCTTGGCGGAAGCGTGACAATCACCGGCCTGGGCCGTCCCTCGCTTCAGGGCGACGCGAAGTTTTTCGGCGTCCTCGAGGCGATGGGAGCCGCGGTCAAGTGGCGCGAGGACGCCGTCCGCGTCACCGGCTCGGGCCGGCTTGCCGGCGTTGATGTCGACTTGGCCGAGATGCCCGACATGGTGGCGACGCTTGCGGTGCTGGCGCCTTTTGCCGACTCGCCCACCAGAATCCGCGGCGTCGGCTTCGTCCGCCATCACGAGAGCGATCGCTTAAGCGCCCTGGCCACAGAGCTCGGCCGGCTGGGCGCGCAGGTCGAGGAGCTCGACGACGGGCTGGCCGTCGAGCCTTCCAGACTCCACGGCGGCGTCGTCGAAACCTACAACGACCATCGCATCGCCATGGCCTTTGCCGTAGCGGGGCTCAAAGTGGGCGGCGTCCAGCTCAAGAATCCCGGCTGCGTAGGCAAGACCTATCCGGGCTTTTTCGCCGACCTCGCGCGGGTGGTAGCTTGCTAGGGGTGGTTCTCACCGAATAGCTGCGGCAAGCAGAGGCAGCTACTCTAAGCGCTCGCGAAAACGCTCGCGGCCACCGTCCCTTCGACCTCGCTTAGGACGCCGCCCGGCGCACAAGCCGCGTAGCCGGGCAGAACAAGACTACGCACTACCGCGCAAGACAGTTCAGAGCCCCCCGGCTGGCGGCTTCTTCTGTCATAGGTGGCCCCCGCCCGCGCGGCGCTGGCCGCGCCTCGCTTTCCTTATGTGTTGCCTGGGAGTTCGGCAAAAGAGTTGGGAAATGGGCGCGCCAACTCGCAGTCCGCTCTCCCAGAGGCAGAGGGGAAGTAAAAACAGGCGCCGTCCTCGGCGTCTCTGCCTGAGCACCGCGGTTTCGGGACCCCTCGCGCGCGGTGCTCGCCGCACGGCAGCCGATCCGGCCTGCCTGACGCAGCGGCGCAGGCTGGGACGCGCGGAGAACCGCGCGGGGTCCTTCGACTCCGCTCGCCCAGAGGGTCCTTCGCCTTCGGCTCAGGATGGCCGCAGCGGCCAACTCGCTCCGCTCAGGATGACAGGAGGGAGGATCTC
>JAJYRQ010000009.1 GCA_021794015.1 Deltaproteobacteria bacterium
CCCCGGTGGGGGAGAGGAATCAGGAAAAGGGGATGCGCGACGCGCGTCCCTGCCGCCATGCAATGGCCACGCGCGGGGGTGACAAGCAGGAGCCGGACGCCCCACTGCCGTCATTCCCGCACGCGGTGGTGACCGCACGGCAGCTTGCCCGACCAACGGGAGCGCAATGCCACGGCGAAGCCCGTCTCCATCCCCATTGGGGCGAAGGTGGGGGCCTGCTCAGCGCACGTCGGTTGTAAGCGGGGGATGGTCCGCAGACGCCGGGTCGGAGCTTGGCGCGGGGGCAGGACTTAGCCTGCCGGGAAGGCCGGGAAACGGTGGATTCCAGCGTGTGCGCCGGGCATCATGGTTTGGTGCAGGCCCGGGCAATTGCCCTCAAAATTGGCCATGTGGAGAGGTGGCCGAGTGGTCGAAGGCACCAGATTGCTAATCTGGCATACGGGAAACCGTATCGAGGGTTCGAATCCCTCCCTCTCCGCCGGTAAGGCGTTTTCGGCTTAGCCGTCGCCCAGAAGCTTTGAGCCGAAAAAGCGCTCCGGCAAGCCACGTACCAGGGGAAGCGAGGCTTCGGCGGCGAAGTCCTCAAGCCTAAGCCCGGCATTACGCGGGCGAATCCGCTCGAAGGCGGCCCGGGCGGCAGCGTCTGCCGGCGGCGGTATGGTTGCGTCGATCAGCATCTTCGATCCCAGACGCTGCCACAGCTCGGTGCCCGGCGCACCCAACTCGGCCAGGCTTGCGTCCATGGCGTGGTTGTGCGTGCCGGGAATGACCACCACGTCGCGCTGGGGGTCGACCCGGGTGGTCAGCGCCCAGAGCAGCTCGGCGGGGTTGAAGATGTCGACATCGGCATCAACCGCGATGGCCAGCTTCGGATGCTGGTACTCGGAGGAGAGCGCGGCCAGCAGCAGGTTCTTCGCCTCGCCGTAAGCACGCGGCGTCATCTGAACCACCAGGCCGAAAACCCCGGGCAGTACCATCACGTTGTGCAGGTTGGGGCCGCCGCCGACGTCTTTTAGACGGCGGAAGATCGCCGCGCCCATCGGCACCTTGTGGAAGACGCAACCCTCCATTTCGGAACCGTTTTGCAGGTTCTTGAAGATCGCGTCGCGCCGGCGCGTCATGAATCGGTATTCCACCACCGGGTTGTTGCCGGTACCGGTGACGTAGTAGTCCTGGAACTCGGAAAAAGGCCCTTCCGCCTCGCGGTAATGGGGCGGGATGTGGCCCTCGAGCACGACTTCGGCGTCGGCCGGGACCTCCAGATCGACGCTTTCGCACCTGACCAGCGGCACCGGATGTCCAAGGTAGCCGCCGGCAATTTCGAACTCGTCGAGGCCGTAGGCAGCCGTGGTTGCCGCGGCGAAGTAGTAAAGCGGATGATGGCCGATGAAGATCGCCACCGGCATCGGCTCGTTCCTGGCCTGGTACTTGGCGTAGTTTTTCCAGGTGTGGCGGGGGTAGAGCAGGATGCCCGATTTGTTTGGCCCCTTAATCTGGAGCCGGTGAAAGCTCACGTTGCGCCGGCCGGTATCGGGGTCTTTGCTCACCACCAGGCCGGAGCCGATGACCGCCCCGGCGTCGCGCCTGCCGGCCACGTGCACCGGCAGTTCGGTCAAATCGAACTGGCCCGGTCCAAGCTTTAGCTCCTTGACCGGGCCGTCCTCGACGAGCGTGGGAGGGATCAGGCGACCCATTCGATCGGCCACGCGCGGCACCAGGGTTTCCAGCTCGGTGTCAAAGGCGAGGGCCGCCTGGCGCAGGTTGGCCGGGGCCTGGCCAAGGGAGCGCCAGTTGTGCGGCAGCTTTTCAAAGAAAAGCGCCTTGTCGCGCGAGCGGTAAAGCAACGCGCCCATCTGAGTCAGCGGATCGACCGGCTTGTCGATCCGAATCAGTTCGCCGGCTGCTTCCAGGGCGGCGATCCAGCTGCGCATGTCTTGGTTCTTCGATTCGTAAGTCATGTTGCAGTTCCTCCTGCAACGCCGGTTGGCCGCGGCGTCGGATGCTTTCGGAGCGTAGTTCGAGCGCGGGCCTTGCCCGCGCCGAGCGCAAGACGAGGCCGTCCATGGGCCGCCGCCGCGCCGCGCGGCGCGCTACGCACGCGCAACGCGGCTCTCATCGCCTTGCCGACTCGGCCAATACGGGTTCGCTGCGGCTGCTCGCGTGCGCCGGGGTCAGCTCAAGCCGGCGGCACGCCAGCACCGTCAGCGAGGTGACGACCAGCGCCAGCACCATCCCGACGAACGCCCCGGTATAGCTGCCGCTTGCGTCGAAGGTACGACCCGCAGCCCACGGGCCCATCGCATTGCCGGCGAAAAACGCAATGTTGGTGAGGCCTGAAATCGCCCCGTAGTGCCTTAGCCCCAGAGAATAGATCGTCAAAAGCGGCAACAACGCCAGCGGCGTGCCCCAACTCAGCCCATAGCAAAAGACCGCCGGCACCAAAAAAACCGTCCGCCCGGCCCCGAGCAGAAGCGCCACGCCGATCGCTTCGGCCAAGAAGCTGAAAGCCAGGGCGCGGGCGGAGCCAATTCGGTCGGCGGCAAAGCCCAGCGCTATCTTGCCGACCGAATTCAGCCCGAGCACCACGCTCACCACGGCGGCGGTTGAGGTCGCACCGTAGCCGATGCCGGCCAGGTAGGGAGGCAGGTGAGAAAGGACGCCCCCTGCCACGCAGCCGTAGAGAAACTGGCCCAAAGCGATGATCCAGAACTCCCGCGTCTCAAGCGCCTTGCCCAGATCGAGACCCGACACTTCCAGCGCCGCCGGCCGCTCTACCGCCGGCAAAGACGACTGCGCCGGCGGGAGACTGCGCAACAACGCCACGGTCGGTGCAACAACCAGCGCGATCGGCAGCGCCAGCAGCCCGTAGCCCGCGCGCCATCCCCACCGGCTGATGAAAAAATTGACCGCCATCACCATGGCGCTGCCGCCCAACGATGTCCCCGTCATGGCAACCGCCATCGCCACCCCCGACCCCTTCTTGAACCAGTTGCCGACGATGAACGAGACCGGAATCAGGGCTCCGATGCCGACGCCGGCGCCAATCAAGCCATTGGCGCCCACCAGCAAGGAAAATGTCGTTGCCTGGCTGGCCAAGACGAAACTTAGGCCCTCGATGGTTGCGCCCAAAAGGATAGCCCAGCGGGCGTCGACCCAACCCAGCAGCCAGCCGGCGACGAGCGATCCCAGGCACATCCCCACCGAGGCCGCGCTCGAAAGCAACGAGGCGCCCGCCCGGGTGGTATGAAACACCTGCGAAACCGGCTCGATATACAGGCCGCGGGGCGGAATGGCAGAGCCAAAGAGTACGACCACAACGAGCCACAGCCCCGCTACGGTCATCCAGGCGAGTTGGGAGCGCTTCATCGGTTTTCGCAACGGGTTCCCACCTGCCGGCCAGGCCGCGGCTTTTGCGGCCCCTGCTTGCGCCGCGCCGCCCGACGCGCAGACCGCGCGGCCGAAGTCCTTTGCGGTCCGGCTCAGTTGCCCTCGAAGCGCGGCTTTTCCCGCGCAACGAAAGCCCGGTAGGCGCGGCCGAAGTCCTTGGTTTGCATGCAGATGGCCTGCGCCTGCGCCTCGGCTTCGATGCACTCGTCGAGGCCGTGACTCCATTCCTGGTAGAGCATCGTCTTGGTCATGCCGTGAGCGAAGGCGGGACCGGCAGCGAGGCTGGTCGCCATCGCGTGCGCCTGGCGGGCGAGCTGTTCGGGCTCGACCAGCCGGTTATAGAAGCCGATACGTTCGGCCTCCTGCCCGTCGATGGCGCGGCCGGTATAGAGCAGGTCGGCGGCGCGTGACAGCCCGATAAGCCGGGGCAAAAGCGTGCAGGCGCCCATGTCGGCCCCGGCCAGTCCGACCCGCACGAAGAGGAAAGCTACCTTGCTCTGGGGAGTTCCGAATCGCAGGTCGCAGGCACACGCGACCATCGCGCCCGCGCCGGCGCACACCCCGTCGATCGCCGCGATAATCGGCTGCGGACAGCTGCGCATCGCCTTGACCAGATCGCCGGTCATGCGGGTAAAGGCGAGCAGCCCGGTCATGTCCATCTTGACCAGCTCGCCGATGATCTCGTGGACATCGCCGCCGGAGCAGAAGTTGCCTCCCTCGCCGGTGAAGACTACGGCCTTTACGTCCGGGGCGAAGGCCAAGGCGCGAAAAACGTCGCGCAACTCCGCATAGGAGTCCAGGGTGAGCGGATTCTTGCGTTCCGGCCGGTCAAGCGTAATGGTTGCCACCTTTTCCGATACCGACCAGCCGAAATGGTTGCTCCTGTAGTTTGCCATTGCCGTTTGTTTCACGTCTTTCTCCCTCGCCTTGCGCCGGCGGGGCGTACCGCGGCCCCGGCCGGTCCGCCCGCCCGCACCTCGCGGCCGGCGCGGTCGCTTTGGTCAGGTTGTCGGTTGCTCGCAGCCGGCGGGACGGCTCACTCGAGACGGCCGCGGGTCTCCGGCACCACCAGCGCTCCGATCAGGAAGATGATCACCGCGCCCGCGATAGAGAACGCAACCGAATGCGGAATCCCCGCCAGATTGCGCGCCATGGTGGTCGCGAACAGGGGCGTCATGCCCGCTATCGCGGCGCCCACATTCCAGCAGATGGCGGTTCCTGTGGCCCGGATGGCCGTTGGGAAACGTTCATTCAAGAAAATCGGTACCGGCGCATAGGAGACGTTTGCCACGATGGTCAGGGCGAGCACCACCAGCGTGATTTCGCCGAGGCTGCTTGCTCCCAGGGTGCTTAGCATGATGTATAAGAGCGGGAGCGCGATCACGTTGACCACGCCGATAGCGAGGAAAAACCGCCTTCTCCCGGTGAATTCACTGAGGTGGCCGGCCAGCGTTCCCGTGACGATAATTACCACGTTGGCCAAAGTAAGAATCCAGGCCAGTTGCGGCCGGAACAGATGGTTGGTTACCGCCAAAAATGTCGGCAGGAAGCCCAACGTCAGGTAGTATTGCGAAAAACCGCCCATCGTGATGGCCAAATTCGCCAACACCACCAGCCGGTAACGGGGCGAAAACAATGCCCGCAGCGGGGCCCGCTCCAGCTTCTTGCCGTCGCGCCGCAGTTGGGACCAAAGCGGCGACTCCTCCAGCGCGCCGAAGATAAAAAGCCCCAGCACCGAGCTTAGAATCCCGGAGAAAAACATCACTCGCCATCCCCAGGCCGCGAAAACCGGACCGGAAAAAATCGACGAAACCACCAGGAACACCCCGGAGGCCAGCAAACCGCCCAAGCCCGCCGCTCCTACCGCGATCGCCCCTGACAGCAGTCCGCGCCAGCGGGCACCGACGGTCTCCGTCCCGACCGTGAGCGCCGAAGCGGCCACGCCGCCGACAAAGATCCCTTGGATGAGCCGCAGCAGGAGAAACAGTATCGGCGCGGCCACGCCTATCTGCCGGATCGTCGGAACTGCTCCCATGAGCGCCGTTCCCAACCCCACGCTGATGACGGCGATCGTCATGGCTCGCCTGCGGCCGTGCCGGTCGGCGTAGGCGCCGAACAGCGCTGCCCCCGCAGGCCGCATCACCAGCGTGACGGCAAAGGCCCCGTAAACCCCTGCCAGCGAGAGCGTGGGCGACCGAGCGGGAAAGAAAAGCGGCCCGATCGTCGGCGCAAGGTAAAGAATGATAAAGAGATCGAACAGGTCCAGGGACCATCCAAAGATCGAAGCGCAGGCCGCAATCCAGACTTGCCGCCCCGAAGGCTCCTCGACCCTTACCACCCCCGCTGTGCTTTGCGCTGGCATATGCTCTCCCCCGGCGGAACTCCGCGCCTGTGCGCGCCGTCCGCCTTCGCCGCTCAAGCGGCGTAACCCCGGACTCCGGGTTACCCCTGGAGTTGCGCATCCGCCAAACTAAGGCGGCTGCGAATCGACCGTGCACAACACCCAAACCGACAGCACAATCATCGAACTGACCGCACAATCATCACGCCTGGCGCAACTTGAAGCGCTGGACCTTGCCGGTGGCAGTTTTGGGAAGTTCGCGGCGAAACTCGACCCAACGCGGGGATTTGAAGGGCGCCAGGCGCTGCTTGACAAACTCCCTTAGCGTTTCGGCCGTGGCCGGCGACTCCAGGGAAGCCTCCTTGAGCACCACGAATGCCTTGGCTTTGATGAGCCCGTCGTCGTCCGGTACGCCGACGACGGCCGCCTCGAGCACTTGCGGATGGGCCGCCAGAGCCGACTCGACCTCGAACGGCGAGACCCAGATACCTCCGACCTTGAGCAGGTCGTCCACGCGGCCGGAATAATGGAAATAGCCTTGCGCGTCGCGCCAGTACTTGTCGCCGCTGCGGTACCAGGCGCCGACAAAGGCCCGTGCGGCGGCTGCCGGGTTGTTCCAGTAGCCGCAGGCGGTGGCGGGCGTGTAGACCCAAAGATCGCCTACTTCGCCGGGCGCGACCTCGCTGCCGTCGGGATTGAGCAGCCGCGCCTCGCAGCCGGGAATCGGCCTGCCGCTGGTACCGTAGCGAACGTCGTTGGGCCGGTTGCAGATGAACATCAGCAGCGTCTCGGTTGTTCCGATGCAGTCCAGGATTTCGACGCCGAGACGCTCCTTCCAGCGCCGGGAAATCGCCTCGGGCAGCGGCTCGCCGGCCGAAAGACAGAAGCGCAAGCGATGGCCCGCAAGCGAGCGCTCGAGGTCCGGCGCGGCCAGGAGACGCCCGTAAAGGGTCGGGACCGCGCAAAAAATGGTCGGCCGGCGCTCGCCGATCAGGCGCATCACGTGCTCTGGCGTTGGCCGTTCGCGGCTCAGCGCCACCGTGGCGCCGGCGTGCGCAGGGAACGCGCCCGCGCAGCACAGGCCATAGGAGAAAGCCAGCTTGGAAGCGGAAAAAATCAGGTCTGCCTCGCCGATGCCCAGCGTCTTCTCCCCCTGCAGGAGCGCGGCCTGCTCCATGTCGGCGTGCCGGTGTATCACGCCTTTGGGCTTTCCCGTGGTGCCCGAAGTATAGAGCCAGTAGAGAGCGTCGCTGGGCCCAGTGGGTGCCGGCTCAAGCTCGTCGTCGGCCTCGGCGCTGAGCGACTCGAAGCTTTGGCAGCGGTCGTCTTTGCCGCCCGTTGCGCCGCATACCAGGACCGTTTCCAGAGCGGGGCTGGCCGCCAGATGTGGCGCAAAACGCGCAAGTAGATCGGAGGCAACCGCCAGCACCCGGGCGCGGCTATGCTGCAGCATGTAGCCGTAGTCGGATACGGCCAGCAGGGTATTCACCGGCACCGGTACGGCGCCGATCTTCGCCGCCCCCCAGAACAGGGCCAGAAAATCGACCCCGTCGTGCAGGCAGAGCATCACCCGCTCTTCCATCTTTAGCCCCAGCCGGCGCAAAACATTGCCCGCCTGGTTGACCCGGCGCGCCAACTCCGCGTAACTGTATGAGCCGCGATCGTCGATGCAGGCGATTTTGGCGCCCCGGCCTTCGCCAAGGTGCCGATCGATGAAGTGGACGGCGGCGTTGTACTGATCCGGCAACTCGGCCCAATGCGAGCGTGCCGCGACTCCCTCCCCGCTAAGCTCGGCCAGATCCATAGGGTCTCAAGCTCCCGACTTGCCGCACGCGGCCGCTTCTCTCGGTCGCGCCATAAACGATAAGCGAGCCAAGGGCACGGCCTCAGGCCTTGTCAGCGCTCCTGCGAGGCTCTACGCGCCCAGGCACGCTGAGGCAATACCTCTTTTCGCTCTGGAACGCAAACAGACAGCCTGACGTCTCAGACCCGCCGGGGCCGGAGAGCGCTACTTGGCTGATGCGCTCGCGCCGCTCCGGCTGCTTCCTTGGGGGCGGACGCATGCGGCGTGCCAGACTCGGGTCGAGCCATTTGGTGAAAAACGGGAGGTGTCTGTGGCCTTTGGCGACAGGCGTGGCTTCAACCGACACAGTAGCCGCGCGCGGCCTTGGCGAGTGCCTCTGCCAGGGCGCAATACGCAGCCGGACCCACGCCCTGGTGCGGGCCTTCGAAGCTTACGAGGACTCGGCGGTGGCGGTTTGTACGGGGGCGCTGGCTTCAGCAGGGGCTTGGCCGCGCGAGGCGGCATAGTGGGCTTCGCAGAGGCCTCCCCGGAAACGAGGCTTGCGGCAGTTCTCGGCGGTGCAGGTCTTGTAGCGCGCCTTGGGCATCTCGCCGCGTTTCCAGAGGCGGTAATGCTTGCGGCAGTAGCGTTTGGCGAAGGCTTCGTGGTTACAATCGGTTGCCTGGCAGGTTCCTTTGTTGCTCATGCTCCTTCTCCGTCCGGGCCGGAGCTCAAAATTCCGGCTTGAGACTGCGGCTCAACAGCTCTTCGACCATAGCGCCCGGCGAGGCTCCTTCATAGAGCACCCGGCAGACCGCCGACACGATCGGCATCTCAACGCCGCACTGCTCGGCAATCCGCGCAACGGCCCGGGCCGTGGTTTGGCCTTCGGCGACCGCGGCCGGGGCTGAGTGGTCCGGTTGCGCCGCGTCCCCGGCTCTTGCGCGCGCCAAGCGCAGGCCCAGGGCGCGGTTGCGCGACAGCGCGCCGGTGCAGGTGAGGACCAAGTCGCCCAGACCGGCCAGGCCGGCGACGGTTTCGAGCTTTGCCCCTTTTGCCACGGCTAGGCGGCCAAGCTCGGCCAGCCCCCGCGTGATCAGCGCGGCGCGGGCGCTCAGACCGAGTTCGAGACCGTCGCTTATGCCGGTTGCGATGGCGATTACGTTCTTGGCGGCGGCGGCCAATTCAACCCCGGCAACGTCGCCGCTGCGGTAGACGCGCAGAGTAGGGCTGGCGAAGAGCTTCTGAACATTCTCTGCCAACTCTGCCCGCTCAGCTGCGGCCACCAAAGCCGCAGGCTTGCGGCGCGCCACCTCGGAGGCAAAGCCCGGACCCGAGAGTACGGCCAAGCCCGCGTGCTGCGCTACCAACTCGCCCAGCACTTGCGTCATGGTTCGCGGCGGCTCACCGTCCTCGACGCCTTTGACCACGCTCACGATGACAGTTTCCTGCCCGATGGCCGGCGCGGCCGGCGCCATGGCTGCGCGTGCAAAACGCGACGGTACGGCCATCACCACGACGTCCGCTCGCCGCGCCGCCGCCTGCCAGTCATCGCAGAGGCCGACCGTCGGCGGCAGGGTCACGCCCGGCAGATACGCTGTGTTTTGGCGGCCCAGCCGCAGCTCGGAGAGCAGGGCGCGCCGGCGCGGGCAAAGCACGACCTCGTGGCCGTTGCCCGCCAAGACAACGGCGAGCGCCGTGCCCCAGGCTCCCGCTCCCAAAACGGTTACCCGCGCCATTTGACCTTCGGGCCTCTCGCCGCGCTCATCCGCGCATCAGCTTCAAGCCGCCGCTAGGCATGCATCGACAGAAGGCGGTAGAGCGGCGCCAGCTCCCGGTACGCGTCCAGCAGCTCCCGCGGATCCAGCCTGACGGCATCGACGCGCCGCCAGCCAAAACCGAGGTCCATGCCGCCGGTCTTCCTAGCCAGCGTCTCGGCCACGGCGCGGAAAAACTCGGCGTCGGGCCTTACCTCGGCGGGCATTTGTCGAAAGTTCCAGCGGTCGTACCGGGCAAGTCCCACCCCCTTAAGGTTGCCTGCCAGCTCGGTCGCCTCGGCTGCGACTGCCGCGCCCATCTGCGGGCGGCTTTCGGCCTCGGCCTTGACGGCGACGCGCGCATGCAGCCCCGCGGCCGATACGCACAGGGCAAGGTAGCCCCAACGCTTGTAGCCTCTGGGCGAGGGACCGAAGGCAGCCCAGGTCTCAGGGGGCGGGTTGACAAGCCGGCGCGCGTGCCTGGCGACGTGAGGATAGAGTTCGAGGCTAAGCTTGTGCCCCAGCTCGGGAGCAAGTTCGTCGGCTATGCGCACCAGCTTCGGCCGTACTTGGCGCAGTATCGCAGCCATCCGCCGGTCGAAGCCGTCGATCTCGAAGACAGCGTAGTCGGCGGGCACAAGCCCAAGTCCGCTCTTCATGTCTCAAATTCCGGCGGTGCCCGTCGGACGGGCCGCCTCCTTCACATCGCCAGCCCTGCCTCGGGCCGGCTTTTGTCATATTTGCTCTCTGCGCGCGAAGGCGGCCTCCCAGTTGCGCCCGTCGAAGGGAAGCTTAGCCGGTTTGCGCGGCGTCTCGAAAGCCGATATCAAAGCGCGCTCCGCAAGCCGCGCCTGCGAAGCTCCCGCCTGCCGCGCGGGGAGCACGGGAACCAACTCCTGCTCCGGCGGGTTGATCGTCTTGATTCAGACGGCGCCCGCTTGCCGGCGGCCTGAGCCGGGTTAAACTGCCTGTTGTGGAGATGCAACCACTCGTATGAGCGTATCGCAGTCAGCGATCCGGGTAGACGACCTCAGCGCCCAGCTTGCGGCCAACAAGGCTGAGCCCGCCCAGCCGGCGCTGCCGCCTTTCGAGGATGTGCTCAGCCTGCATGGGGTGGGGCCGCTCACGCGGGGCCGGCTTCGCACGCTGCAAATCAATGTCGGCAAGCTCTGTAACCAGGCCTGCCATCACTGCCACGTTGACGCCGGTCCCAAGCGCACCGAAACGATGGGGGCTGAGACCGCCCGCCGCCTGACCGCGTTGCTGGAGGCAAGCCCGTCGGTCGAGCGGGTCGATATCACCGGCGGAGCGCCGGAACTCAATCCCAATTTTCGTTACTTGGTTACCGAGGCGCGCCGGCAGGGCCGCGCCGTGATGGTGCGATGCAACCTGACGGTTCTTTTCGTTACGGGGATGGACTGGCTGGTTCCATTCTACCGGGACAACGGGGTCGAGCTTGTCTGCTCACTCCCATGCTACCTTGAGGAAAACGTCGACGCCCAGCGAGGCCGGGGCGTTTTTGGCCGGAGCATCGAAGCGCTGAACCTGCTCAACCGCGCCGGCTACGGCGAGCAAGGGCTTACGCTCGACCTGGTTTACAATCCGGTGGGCGCCTTCCTTCCGCCCGCGCAAGCGGCGCTGGAGGCCCGTTATAAGTCCGAGTTGGCGCAGAGGTTCGGCGTCCGGTTCCGCCGGCTCTACACGCTTACCAACATGCCGATCGCGCGATTTGCCCGCCAGTTGCGCCAGTGGGGTCGTTACCGCGAGTACATGGGACTGCTGGTCAACCATTTCAATCCGCGCACGGTGGACGGCGTCATGTGCCGCAGCCTTGTGAGCGCGGGCTGGGACGGCCGGCTTTATGACTGCGATTTCAACCAGATGCTCGATTTGCCCCTTGGCGCGACGACCAGAGAAGCGTTCACGGTTTGGGACGTCGCCACGCTCGAAGGGTTGGAAGGCGCTTCCATAGCTACCCGGCGGCATTGCTTCGGATGTACCGCAGGAAGCGGGTCGAGTTGCGGCGGCGTGCTCGCTTAAGCTGCGCCATGCGGCCCTTGGCCTGACCGCGGCGGCAGCGAAGAAGCTTGGCCGGCGGCCGGGCAACGGCGCCGGGCCAGCTTCGCCGCCGCCTCTTGACGCTAACCCGGCCCCTAGCCGGGGCAGCCGGCCCGGGCTATGCTTGACTTCAGTGACCGAGAGAGGTCCGACCTGCCGGGCGCCAGCTTCGACCTGACGCCGGCTGTCGAAAGTAACTGTCGCCGGGAGCGTAGCTTTGGCGAATGTAACGGTTCCCATTGTCGTGACCTTTGTCGTGGCCGCGGCGGTCGTCGGCCTGATGGTGACTGTCAGCCGGCTTCTGGGCCCGCGCCAGATGACTGCGGTCAAGGGCGAGGCGTTTGAGTGCGGTAATCCGGCAAGCGGCAGCGCCTGGGGGCGATTCTCAGTCCATTTTTACCTCGTAGCGCTCCTGTTTCTTGTTCTGGATGTCGAGGTTGTGCTGCTCTACCCGTGGGCGGTCGAGCTGCGCAGCAGTGGTATTGCGGGGTTGGTGGAGGCGCTCTTTTTCATCGCAGTTTTAGGGGTCGGCCTGATTTACGCTTGGCGCATCGGCGCTCTTGATTGGGACTGACTGGGCGCGTATTGGAACGGCGGCCAAGTCGCGTCGCGGCCGGTCGCGCGCGCCGGATGAGCGGCTGCGGGCCGATTCCTCGCTCGCAAAGCGCGTGGTCTACTCGAAAGGATTCTGGCGGCCGAAACAGGCCGAGGCGCGGTCGGCGCCTGACCCGCCGCGGCGCATTCTTGTCGTCCTGCTTGGCTCGATCGGCGACGTGGTGCGTGCCCTTGCGCTTCTTGGCCGCCTGCGGCGCGCCCACCCCGAGGCGCACATTGCCTGGGCGGTGGAACCCAAGTCGCGCCCCATCCTCGAAGGGCATCCGTGGCTTGACGAGATTGTCGTCTTCGAGCGCGGCCGGCGGCCGGGTGCCTTCGTGGCTTTTCTAGCCCGGGTCAGGGCAGGTAAGTTTGACCTGGTGCTCGATCTCCAGCGGCATCTCAAAAGCGGCCTGGCAGCGCTTGCTTCGGGAGCGCCGGTCAGGCTCGGTTTCCCGCCGCAGAACGCGAAGGAACTGAACCATATTTTTTCGACCCGATGGGTCGAGGCGCAGCCGCCGATGCGGCTTAAGCTTTTGCAGTACCAGGCGTTCGCCGACGCTCTTGGCATACCAGCGAGCCCGATCGAGTTCGGGCTTGAGCCGCGGCACGACGAGCTGCGGCGGGTCCGGGCGCTGCTGGAGAAGGCGCCAAGGCCGCTGGTTGGTGCTTTTTTGGGCTCGTCCTGGCCGAGCAGGCTTTATCCGGCGGACTGGACAGCGCGAGTGCTTAAGGATTTGGCCGGCGACGACCAAGCTCCTCCATTTTTCCCGGTACTAATCGGCGCTTCCGCCGATCGGGAGCGGGCTTTGGCGGTTGCGAGTCAGCTTTCAAGGGAGGGTTTCGTGGACCTCGTCGGCCGGCTTGGGTTGCGCGAGTTGGTGGCGCTCTTTCGTGAATGTACCGCTGCCTTCGGCCCCGACTGTGGTCCGATGCATATTGCAGCGGCGGTGGGATGTCCCGTGGTTTCTCTGTGGGGAGCGACCGCGCCGCAGCGCTCCGCGCCGTGGGCTTCGGACAAGTGGACGCTGTGCGCCGATATCCCGTGCCATCCTTGCTACCTGCGCCGCTGCCCGATCGGCGGCGAGTGCATGCGCCGTATAGAGCCGGACGCGGTGGCAGCCGCGGTGCGTGAGGCAGCGCGCAGCGCCGGCGCACAGCAGCGGCCGGCTTTGCCGGCCGGCGGCCAGCTCCAGGCCGGCTCCGGGGTCTGAAGGTGGCACCGCGTCGAGGGATATCGGGCGGCTCAGGGGCTAACGGCCGAGACGAGAGTTCGTTCCAGCGGGAGTGGCGGCTGTGGATGCCGCAACAAGCGCGCAGGCTTGCAGCGCACGAGCGCGCGGCGCTGATGGAGACGGCGCTGCGGGTTGCCGCCTGCGATCAGGGACTGCTAGTGCGCCGCTCGCGCCACGCCGCCACCTACCTTGTGAGCGGCGTGCTTGGGGGAGTCGAGGGAGACGTCTTTTTCAAGCTGTTCGACGCGCCCGCGCGTGCCGGCCGGCGTCTGCGACGGCTATTGCTTGGCTCCCCGGCAGCTTACGTGGCCCGGCTGACGCGCCTGCTTAATGAAGCCGGTTTCGCGGCACCAGCCGTTCTCCTGGCCGGAGAGGAGCGGCGTACCGGACGCGCTTTGCTGGCAACCGAGCGAGTCGAGGCGCGTGCTCTGGCCGAATGGCTGGCACAGGCCGGGCCCCAGCGCCTGGCGCTCAAGCGCGCGGTGCTTAGAAGCCTCGGGAGCGCGGTGGCGCGGCTTCACCGGCTCGGCTTTGTCCACGGGGACCTGACGCCTTACAACGTTCTGCTGGCCTGCGAAGCGCCGGCGCGGTGGGTTTTCATCGACCATGAGCGAACGCTTCGGCTCATCCTTGTTCCGCGCCGGCTGAAGCTCAGAAATCTTGTCCAGTTGGGGCGCTTCGAGCTCGAGGGCGTCACCCGTTGCGACCGGTTGCGGGTGTTTGAAGCCTACGCGCGGGGACTGGGACGAGGCCGGCGCAGGGCGTTGCTGCGTCGGCTGCTGCGCATGCTCGACCGGCGCCGGCGGCGCGACGCCGCGAAACGCTGCGCGGTGCAACTGGCGCGGCGAGGCAGCAACGTTGCGGCCGATTGCGCGCAGGGCTGAGCCGGGCGGCCGCCGGCGGCGCCGGCCGGGCTCTGCCCGGCCAGGCGCCAAGCGCTGCGGTGAATCCTGAAGGACGCTCCTTGAAGGTGCTCGGAGTCGATCCCGAGCCCGGCTTTGGCGGGGGCGAGAGCCAGGTCCTGGGCCTTACGCTTGAGTTGAGAGGTCTGGGCCATCGCGCCGAACTGGCCTGCGCGCCGGGCAAGGCCCTGTGGCAGAAGGCGACGGCCGCGGGGGTCGTTTGCCATCCGCTGGCGATGCGCAACGCGCTGGACTTGAGCGCCACGCTGCGGCTTCGCCGGCTGGTCGCCAAGGGGATGTTCGATGTCGTTCATCTTCACACCGCCCGCGCCCATGCCCTGGCGCCGTACCTTAAGGGCCGGGGAGCAGTGCTCGTGGTGACCCGGCGGATGGATTATCGGCCAAACCGGCTTTTTGCTCCATGGCTTTACGGCCGGGCGGTAGACGCAGCGATCGCAATTTCGGCCGGCGTCGCCCGGGCTCTGACAGAGGCCGGCGTCTCGCCGGCGGCGCTGACCGTGATCGCCAGCGGAGTTGATTGCAGGCGCTTTCACCCGCCTGACGAAGAGGAGCGCCGGCGCGCCCGGGCTGCGCTTGGCGTTGAGGACCAGGCCGTTGTGATCGGAGCGGTCGGCGCCCTGGAGCCGCGCAAGGGCCATCGCTGGCTGCTCGAGGCGCTGGCGTTGCTGGCGCGGCGCCCGCAAGCGGCCGCCCAGCGCGCGCAGGCGCTGTGCTGTAAGATCGTAGGCGAAGGCTCGCTCTGCGCGACGCTGGCGGCCCAGGCGCGCCGGCTTGGGCTGGACGCAGCGGTTGGCTTTATGGGCCGGGTGGACGATACTGCGCCGTTGCTGCACGCCTTTGACCTGTTGGTTCTGCCTTCGCTCAAGGAGGGCCTGGGAGTCGCGCTCTTGGAAGCGATGGCTTCGGGCCTGCCCGCGGTTGCCAGCCGAGTCGGCGGCGTGTGCGAGGCGGTCGAGCCAGGGCGCACTGGACTGTTGGTCGAACCCGGGGACGCCTATGCGCTCGCGCAGGCGATTGAGCGGCTGGCGGCCGACGGGCCGGGGCGGCGCGCGATGGGTCGACAAGCGCGGCTGCGCGCCGAGCAGCTCTTTTCGATCCAGGAATCGGCGCGCCGCACGCTGGAAGTTTACGCCCGATGCCTTAATGCGCGCGCGGGAAAAAGTGGGGAGATGGCCTACCGATGCAAAGCATGACGGGATTCGGACGCGCCGAGGCGCGGCGCGGAGCGCTAAGGGCCGTGGCCGAGGTGCGCGCACTTAACCAACGTTTCTTCGAGCTTAAGTCTTCGCTGCCCAGGGGATGGGCACGGTGCGAACCGCAGGTGCGGGAGCTGGTCCAGAAGAAAGTGGCCCGCGGCAGGGTGGAAGTCTCCCTCCGAATCGAGGCGGGGCCGCTGGCGGCGCCCAACCTGCGAATCAACGAGCGGCTGGCGCGGGCCTACGTCGACGGTCTGAGAAAGCTGGCGGCCAAACTCAAGCTCGACGGCATGCTGCGGGTTGACGCTTTGCTGGCGCGGCCGGAAATTTTCGAGCTGGTCGAGACCGACGGCTTTGACCAACGGGCCGAGCCGGTCGCCTTCGCCGCCTTGGGCGGGGCGCTAAGCGCGCTCGAGGCGGAGCGGCGGCGCGAAGGTGCGGCGCTTCGCAAGGACTTCATCGCGCGGCTCAAAAAACTCGCCCGGCTCGCCCGGCAGATCGAGAAAAGAACCGCCGAGGTCCGCCGGACGATCGTCGCAGCGTTCAAGGCGCGCCTGGCCGAGATGCTGCAGGGCGCCCCGGTCGACGAAAAGCGGCTAATCGAGGAGGCTGCCGCGGTCGCCGAGCGCGCCGATATCACCGAGGAGCTGACCCGCCTGCGCTCGCACATGGCGCGGGTGCGCCAGTTGCTGGACGCCGCCGGGCCGTCGGGCAAGGCGATGGAATTTCTCCTCCAGGAGATCGGGCGGGAAATCAATACCGCCGGCGCCAAGTCGCCCGATGCCACCCTGGCCCAGCTTGCGGTGGCGGCCAAGAGCGAGATCGAAAAGATGCGCGAACAGGTGCAAAATATAGAGTAAGATTGGCATTGAGACCGGCGCTTCATTGTTCACCGCCTGGCGGTAGCGAGTCGTGAATTCCGACGCTCGGCGCAGAGGTATTCTTTTCATCATTTCCGGGCCTTCCGGCGCGGGTAAGACTACTCTTTTTCGCCGCCTGCTCGAAGTTGCCGATCGGCTCGAGCCGTCGGTGTCGCTGACCACGCGCGCGCTGCGCCCGGGCGAAATCGACGGCCGCGATTACCATTTCCTGGATGCCGAGGAGTTCGCGCGCCGGCGCGAGGCAGGGGATCTGCTCGAATGGGTGCGGGTCGACGGCGTCTTTTACGGGACTACACGCGCGCCGCTGGACGAGGCGGTTGGCGCGGGGCGAGACCTTCTCCTTAATGTTGATATTCACGGCGCTCGCAAGCTGAGAGACGCCTTCGGCAGCGCGGTCGTCAGCGTCTTCGTGATTGCGCCCAACAAGGCTGAATTGGAAAAACGGCTGCGCCAGCGCGCAACCGAAAGCGAGGAAAGAATCAGACGCCGCCTTGCCAGAGGAAACGAAGAAATCACCGCCTGGCGCGAGTACGACTACCTGGTGGTAAACGCCGACGTGGGTAGAGCGGTTGCCGATCTGCAGGCGGTCGTGCGGGCCGAGCGGATGCGCGCCAGCCGCTTTGGCGCAAGGACCGTCCCATGGGAGGGCTAGACCCGGGCCATCCGGCGCAGTTGGACGAACTTCTGGACGCGGTTGCTGCCGTCAATCCCAACGCCGATTCTGCCGCGATCGTGCGCGCCTATGAATTCTCGGCCCGGATGCATGCCGAGCAGAAGCGCCGCTCGGGCGAGCCCTACGTCACCCACCCGCTGAGCGTTGCCCTGATCATCGCCAAGCTCAAGCTCGACACCGCCTCCGTTATCACCGGCCTTTTGCACGACGTGGTCGAAGACACGGCCGCCTCGCTGCAGGAGGTGGCCGCGCTGTTCGGCGACGAGGTGGCAACCCTGGTCGACGGCGCCACCAAGGTTTCCCGGCTTTCCTTCCAAAGCCGCCAGGAGAAGCAGGCGGAAAACTTCCGCAAGATGATCATCGCCATGACCCGCGATATCCGGGTCGTGCTCATCAAGCTCGCCGACCGCCTGCACAACATGCGTACGTTGAGCCACCTGCCCCCCGAGCAACAGCGGGAGGTGGCGCGCGAAACGCTGGAAATATACGCCGCGATCGCCCATCGGCTCGGTATCTACTGGCTTAAGTCGGAGCTGGAAGATATTGCCTTTCGCTACCTCAATCCCCCGGCCTATGACGCGCTCGAGGCGATGGTCGCCAAAACCCGGGTGGCGCGCAAGGAGTACGTCGAAGCGGTCGTCGAGCTGCTCAAGCGGCGGCTGGCCGAAAGCGGCCTGGAGGCGGAAATTACCGGCCGGCCCAAGAGCTTTTATTCGATTCACTGCAAGATGCGCGAGGAGGGACTCAGCTTTGACGAAGTTTACGACGCCATCGCCTTTCGCGTCATTGTCGGCACGCTGCGCGAGTGCTACGAGGTCCTGGGCCTGGTGCATGCGAGCTGGAAGCCGGTGCCCGGACGCTTCAAGGACTATGTGGCGCTGCCCAAGGTCAACGGCTACCAGTCGCTCCACACCACGGTGATCGGACCCGGCGGACAACGCATGGAGGTGCAGATAAGGACCCGCGAGATGCACCGGGTCGCCGAAGAGGGAATTGCCGCCCACTGGAACTACAAGGAGGGCTTCGCCGGAGGCCTCGAAGATGCCCAGCGTTTCGCCTGGCTGCGCCGCCTCCTGGAGTGGCAGCAGAACCTCAACGACCCGCAGGAGTTCCTCTCGACCCTGAAAGACGACCTGTTTCCCGAGCAGGTCTTTGTCTTCACCCCCAAGGGCGACGTGCTCGACTTCCCGCGCGGCGCCACCGCAATTGACTTCGCCTACCGGATACACTCCGAAGTCGGCCATCACCTTTACGGCGCCCGGATCAACAGCCGCCTGGTTCCGCTCCGCTATGCGCTTAAATCGGGCGACCGCGTCGAGGTGATAACCAGCGAGCGCGCGGGGCCGAACCGCGACTGGTTGAACTATGTCGTCACCGCCAGAGCCAAGAACAAGATCCGGCAGTGGCTGCGCGCGCGCGAGGCTGAGCGCTCGGTCAAACTGGGCTTAAGCCTGCTGGACCGCGAGCTCGAGCCGCTCGGGCTCAGCGCCGGCCAGCTCAGAGCGGGGCATCGCTTCGCCGCGGCGCTCAAGGAGTTTTCCTACAAGGACGTCGATGCGCTGCTGGCGAGCGTCGGCTACGGGGTCATCACCGCGGCCCAGGTGCTGGCCAAGGTGCTCGGCCCCGAGGAGTTGGCGCGCTACCGCGCGGCAAAGCGTCCGGCGCCCGTCCGGCACGCCGGGCGGGAGGGCCGTAGCGCGGCCGAGCAGGCGGTGACCGTCTCCGGCGTCGACGGCGTGCTGGTGCGCTTTGCCGGGTGCTGCAGCCCGGTGGCGGGCGACGAGATTACCGGCTTTATCACTCGCGGCCGGGGCGTTACCATCCACCAGGCGGGATGCCCGGTGGGGCTTTTGGCCGAGCCGGCGCGGCGCGTTCCGGTGGTATGGCGGGAAACGGCCGAGGTGCTGCGGCCGGTCAAGCTGGAAGTCGTATGCCTTGACCAGCCCGGCTTATTGGCCGCGATCACCAATCCAATTGCCGCGGCCGGAGTCAATATCTCGCACGCTGAAGTCAAACCGCTCGGCGCTGACGGGCGCGCACAGTTGTTCCTCGAGATACGCGTCGCCGGCGCGCGCCAGCTCAACGAACTGATGGGCAGAATCGCGGCAACCCAAGGCGTGATGCGTGTCGAACGGCTCGGCCTGGCCAACGGCAGAAGGCTCAGGTCCCGCCGCTAAGCCGGCGCGGCGGCGGCGCAAGAGCGCAAGCCGAGCGCAATTGAAATGCCCCAGCGCTGACTGCGCCCGCCGCGCGGGGGCAAGGAGAACCCTGCGGTGCTGTTGCGCGCTGAGAGCCCGGGGGTAGTCTTCCGGATTGGCGGCCCTACCGCCGCGGGTCTCAGGCCCTGCGCACCGCTGGGCCAGCCGCTGTGAGCGCTGCTCCCGAGGCGGTTTGCGCGCCATAAGTCCCGCGGAGAAGCGCCACGAATGTCCCACGCGAAAGGGTGGGCTTGTGGCGGGTATTTTATTAGCGCTATAGTCATATCATGGGCGCAATGATGATGGCACCACGGGAAGGTGCTTCATGCCTGTCGACGCAGGTGCCCGCGGTGACGCGAGCCGTCGCCATTCTTCAGTTGCTCGCCAGGAGCGGCGAGCCGCTCGGCGTCAACGCTGTGGCGCGGGCGCTGAATGTGCAGCCCAGCACGTGTCTTCACATTTTGCGTGCTCTGGCGGCGGAGACGCTGGTTGCCGTGGACCCGGCAACCAAGCGTTACGCTCTCGGTTTGGGCCTGGTTACCCTGGCGCGGCGGGCATTGGCCACCAACGACTTTCCTGAGCGCGCGCAGCCGATGATCGAGCGCTTGGCCACCGCGTACGGCGTAACGGCAGTGGCCCTCGAGCTGGACGGCCGGGAGCACATGGTATTTGTCGCAATGGCGCGTGCTTGCGCCGCCTTCAGCATCCATGTGAGTGTCGGGAGCCGTCTACCGGCCTTGCTCAGTGCCACGGGTCGTTGCGTGGCCGCATTTAGCGGACTGTCCGTGGGTGAGCTGGAGCGCCGCTTCCGCAGGCTCCGCTGGGAGTCGCCGCCCTCGTTCGAGCAGTGGCTGAAGCAGGTGGAAACCGCTCGCCGCGAGGGCATAGGCATCGATAAAGGCCAGTACGCGCGCGGGATTACGGTTGTATCGGCGCCTGTCTTTGACTTGAGCGGCAGGGTTCGCCGCGCGCTCTCGGTTGTCGGCTTGAGCGGCAGGCTTAGGGGAGCGACCCTCGAACGGCTGAAGCGTGATCTCAGGCAAGCCGCCGGTGAACTGAGCGAAAGAAGCACGCCTTCGCCGCGCCCGGCAGGAGCCGGTGGCCCGCCGCGCGCTTCCTGCCGCCCGCTGTTGGGGCTGGCTGGTTCTAAAGGGCCCTCGGCTTCTGCAGGTCCGGAGCGTGCGAGTCTTGCCTAGTCCCCTAACGTAGGAGGAGAGGGATGCTCGCGAGGAGCAGGTTCTGGGCCGTCTGGGCGCTGCTAGTTGTCTCATTGCTAATCTCTGCGGCAGTGCCCGCACGCGTTTTGGCGGATTCACTGCGCGTGGCCATCGGCGAAGACCTTGAGAGCACCGATCCTCAGCGCATTCGGGGGGCAGCCTCACGGTTTTTTCAGGTCAACGTTTTTGAGAGCCTCTACCGCCGCGAGGCCGACGGCCAGCTCGCGCCGGCCTTGGCAACCCGATCCAGAATGAGCCCCGACGGCAGGCGCGTTGAGTTCACGTTGCGACGAGGCGTTCGCTTCCATGACGGCGGACCCTTCACCGCGCGAGACGTTAAGTTCAGCCTTGATCGCGCTCGCGACCCGAGCATCGGGGCGCCCGGGGCCGCGGCCTTAAGAAACATCGTAGCTGTCGAAGTCTTGGGCCCCTATCGCGTGGTTTTCACCCTTGGCAAGCCCGATGCTGCCTTTCTCAGTACTCTCGAATATCGCCTGAGCATCGTGCCGGAGCAGTACATCCGTAGAGTCGGCGACGACGAGTTCGCCCGCAGGCCGGTTGGCACCGGTCCATTCCGTTTTATCTCGCGTTCGGTCAACGAGGAGGTAAGGCTGGAGCGATTCGACAGCTACTGGGGGAGCAAGCCCTCATTCCGGACTCTCGTCTTTCGGATCGTTCCGGAGCCCGCGAGCCGCGAGGCGCTGCTGGAGCGAGGCGACGTCGATATCGCCGCAGACTTGCCCTTCGAGGACGTTGACGCGATCAGGAAGAACCCCGCGCTCAAGGTCATGACACTGCGCACCAACGAGCGAACCTTCATCAAAATTAACGCGCTCCATCCCCACTCGCCGCTCGACGATACGCGCGTTCGCCAAGCCCTCAATTATGCGATCGACAAGCGCGCCATCATCGACGGCCTGCTCAACGGCTTTGCCGTCGAGACCGCAAGCGGGGTGACCCAAGGAATCGCGGGCTACGACCCGAGCGTCAAACCGTACCCCTACGATCCGGCCAAGGCGAAGACGCTCCTGGCGCAAGCCGGGTTCGCGGCCGGGTTCGACGGCGGAGAGTTGTTGTTTCCGGGCACCGATCGGGTTCCCAAGCTCAAAGATGTCATGGAAGCGGTGGCGGCTTTCTGGTCGGATGTGGGCGTCACAGTGAGGCTGCACGCCGTTGAATATTCCGCGTGGCTTGCAGCCGTCAGCAGGCATCGGGCCTACGGCTTCGCCTGGATGGTTCGGCACGAAACTACATGGGACCCGGAGGAGAGACTGTTAGCGCACGACCGTTGCGGCGGATTCTACTCGCTGTTCTGTGCCAATCCGGAGATGGATCGGATGATCGACGGTGCTGCGGTACTCCTCGACCCCAGGGCACGCCAAGCATACTTTCGGCGCTTTTTTAGGCTCTTCCACGACGATCCGCCCGAGGTCTTTCTCTACGAGACCGTTCAGGTCTACGGACTGCGCAGGGCCGTGCAGTGGCATCCGGGGGACGGCAATGTTTTCCTTGACCTTTCGTCGGCACGGATCGGGAAGTAGGCAGCGACGATGGTACGCTTGATGATCGCCCGTGCCGGGCAATTGGTCATCTATCTGACGTGCCTAACTGTTGTGGTGTTCGGGCTCACGCGACTGTCGGGCGATCCGCTGGTGCTGTTGCTACCGCCTAACGCCACGCAGCAAGACTACGATCAGCTCGCCCGCCGCATGGGCTTGGACCGACCGCTGGTCGAGCAATACGTGGTGTTTGCCCGCGACCTGCTGCACGGCGACATCGGACGGTCCTACAAGTGGGGTGTGCCGGCGAGCCGGCTCCTCCTGGAGCGCCTGCCGGCGACGCTCGAACTCGCGGCTGCGGCGATGGGGATTGCGACCGTGCTGGGCATGAGCGCGGGTGTGATCGCGGCAATCCGCCCCGACTCAATGGTGGATGCCGTCTTCGCTGGGCTTGCTCTGGTTGGCCAGTCGATACCGGTTTTTTGGCTGGGCCTCATGCTGATCCTGGTCTTTGCCGTCAAATGGCCGGTTCTGCCTGTTGGTGGGCGGGGCGGCCTGGCGCACTTGGTCCTGCCGGCGATAACGCTTAGCTGGTACTCGACCGCGGTCGTGAGCCGGGTGACGCGTTCGTCGATGATCGATGTGCTTCACTCGGACTACGTGAAGCTGGCCCGCATCAAGGGCGTGCCGGAACGCGTCGTCGTGCTCAGGCATGCTCTGCGCAACGCGCTGGTCCCCATCGTCACCGTCAGCTCTCTGGAGTTCGCCATCCTGCTTAGCGGAGCTGTGGTTACGGAGACGGTTTTCGCGTGGCCCGGCGTTGGCAGCCTCGTGGTCGAAGCGGTGCTGGCAAAGGACTACCCGGTAATCGAGGCAGCCGTGTTGCTCGTTTCCGCCGTGTTCTTCACGGTCAACTTTTTTACGGACTTGCTCTGCAATCTGATCGACCCACGGCTGGCGGCTGGGCGGACCCCGTGAACTTTACGCCCGTCATGCTTCGTTGGCTAGGCTCAAAGCACGTCCCGTGGGCGGCGCTCACCATGGGGACCGGTGTGGTCATGGTCGCTGCCGCTCCCCGGTTGTTTGCTCCCTATGACCCGACGCGAATCGACATCCTCCACCGTCTCGCGCCGCCACTTGGCTGGGGTGGCAACGCGGCCCACCTTTTGGGAACAGACCAACTCGGCCGCGATGTGCTAAGCCGGCTTATCTATGGGGCACAGGTATCGGTGGCCGTCGGCTTGGCGGGCGCGCTCGGCGCGGCGGCCATAGGGCTACTTCTTGGGATGTCTGCTGGCTACTTCGGGGGCAGCTGCGACGCAGCCGTAATGCGGGTGGCCGAGCTGATCCTGTCAATCCCCGTAATGCTTCTCGCGCTTGGGGTGATCGGCGCGCTCGGGCCGAGCCTTGGCCATCTTCTTTTGGTGCTGGTGCTGGTTAGCTGGGCGCGCTACGCGCGCTTGGTGCGTGCAGAGGTGATGCGTCTTCGCGGCCGCGCCTTCGTGGAGCTGGCGCGGGTCGCGGGCTGTGGGGCGATTCGCATCATAACGGTGCATATCCTGCCCAACGTCCTTAATCCCACGTTGGTTCTTCTGGCACTTGACATCGGACGGCTCATCGTTCTAGAGGCGTCGCTTTCTTTTCTGGGCGTCGGTGTGCAGCCGCCCGCGCCGTCCTGGGGTCTCATGATGGCGAGTGGGCGCGAGTATCTTAGGACCGCCTGGTGGTTAGCGACCATGCCTGGCCTTGCGGTCCTCCTGACATGCTTGGCTGCTAACCGGATGGGCGATTGGATGCGAGATCGTCTCGATCCGCATCGGAGGACCGACTGAGCAGCAGCCGTCCGATGCTCCAAGTAAGAGACCTCCAGGTTGCATTCGGGCGCGGGCCGGCCCTGGTCCGGGTGCTTAACGGCGTATCGCTGTCGCTGCGTTCCGGAGAGCTCTGCGGCTTGGTGGGCGAGTCTGGTTCAGGTAAGACGGTTCTGGCGCTTTCAATTCTCCGACTGCTGCCTCAGGATGCGGCGATCCGAGGCTCAATACGGTTGGGCGGCGAGGACTTGCTGACGGCCTCCGCGGCGCGGCTCCGTGCGCTTCGCGGGGCAGTGGTATCAATGATCCTTCAGGACCCGATGACGGCGCTCAACCCGCTTTTGACCGTCGAGTGCCAGGTGGGAGAGCCTCTTACCTATCATTGCGGGCTGCGCGGGCACCTTCGGCGCGAGCAGGTCGTGGCTTTACTTGAAAAAGTGCGTTTGCCTGGGGCTCGCCAGCTACTGCACGCTTACCCCCACCAGCTCTCGGGTGGGACGCGCCAGCGCGTCGCGGCGGCTGCTGCGATCGCGGGCGGTGCTCGGCTGCTGATCGCGGACGAACCCACAACGGCCCTCGATGCTAGCACCCAGGCGGACTTCGTCCGCCTCCTGCATCGGTTGGCGCGTGAAACAGGCATGGCGGTGCTCTTCATTTCCCACGACCTGCACTTGGTCCTTGAACTGGTGAAGCGCGTGGTCGTTCTCTACGCCGGCCATATTCTGGAGGACGGTCCGGCAGCCGACGCACTTCGTTCCCCTAAGCATCCTTACACGCAGGCGCTTGCGGCGTGCGTTCCTACCCTCGAGCGGCGCGGCGAGCGACTGCCGACGGTGGGCGGAACGCCGGCGGATCCCGCGCGACTGCTGCCCGGATGCCCTTTTGCCCCGCGCTGCCCCGAGGTGGCGCCGGCATGCTCGATGATGCCGCCCTTGGTTGAAGCCGAGACCGGTCACTCGGTGCGGTGTTGGCTACGGCTCGCCCGACGATGATCCGGCTGGACCAGGTTTCCAAACGTTACGCGCCAGCGGTCGTTGCGGCCGTGCGGAACGTCTCGCTGACGGTCGAGGCTGGAGAGGCCTATGGTTTGGTCGGCGAATCGGGCAGCGGTAAAACTACGATCGGGCGCATGCTGCTCGCCCTGGAAGTCCCAAGCTCGGGACGAGTGCTGTTCCGGGGAGAAGAGGTATCAAGCTTGCGTGGTGGCCGGCTGCGTGAGTACCGTAGGCACGTTCAAGCCGTCTTTCAGGACCCCTACGAGGCGTTGTCGCCACGCCAGCGCGTCGAAAAGATCGTTGGTGAGCCGCTCAGCGTTCACCGCCTTTGCGGCGCAAGCGCACGAGCGCGGCGCGTTGCTGAACTGTTGAGAAGCGTCGGCCTGCCCGAGGAGGCTGCCGCTCGCTTCCCGCACCAGTTCAGCGGGGGCCAACGTCAGCGCATTGCAATCGCCCGCGCTCTTGCGCTTGAGCCGGATTTCCTAGTGCTTGACGAGCCGGTCTCCGCGCTGGACGTTTCGATTCAATCGCAGGTCATCAACCTCCTGCGCGACCTGCGTAGCGAGCGCCGGCTCGGTTACCTGTTCATCTCGCACAACCTGGCGGTCGTGGCCTACCTGTGCGACCGGATTGGCGTCATGTACGCGGGGTGCCTGGTCGAAGAGGGATGGCGAGAGGATGTCCTCTGCCAGCCGCAACACCCCTATACGCGCGAGTTACTCGATGCGCTCCCCGGCTCCGGCCGGTTGCTGGCAGTCCCCGGCCCGACTCTCGCGCCGCCGGCTGCCGTGGGCTGCCCGTTTCGTCACCGCTGCCCGTACATGATGGAGATTTGCTGTACCATGGAGCCGCGGATCCGACCGTCGGGGGCCGGACATCGTGTGGCTTGTCACCTTTACGAGGAGGCTTCATGAACTTTGGCGCGGCATTGTCCCATGGGGCACGTACGTTTAGAGATCGACCAGCCTTGTCCTTTGAAGGCCACATTCTTACTTACTGGGAGTTCAATGGTCGCGTGAATCGGCTGGCCAACGCGCTGTTAAAGGCTGGTCTGCGCAAGGGAGACCACGTAGCGTTTGCAACGCACAATATACCCCAGGGCATAGAAGTTTACTGGGCCGCCGCCAAGGCGGGACTGGTGGCTGTCCCGCTCAACATAATCCTCAGGAGGCCGGAAATCGCACGTGTTTTCGCGTCCGCACGGGTACGAGCCTGCATCGTTGAGAAGAAGCTCCTCGACCGTTTGCCTGTTCCCAATGCCGCGCGGATCGACCTGGTTATTGATCCCGACAATCATGGGACGGACTCGTACGAAACTTTTCTTGCCGCGGCGGATCCTGCCGAACCGGCGGTTGACGTGGATCCCGAGGAACCGTGCACCGTCATGTTTTCCTCTGGTACCACCTCGCGTCCCAAAGGGATTGTCAGCAGCCATCGCGCCCGCGCCCTCGCCTGCCTCATCTATGCTGCGGAGTTTGGCCTAAGCTTTGAAGCTCGCACTCTGCACACAACGCCGCTATATCACAACAGTACATTGATCCTGTGCTTATCGACTCTGGCCGTTGGCGGCTGTGTCGTGCTCGACAGGCATTTCGATGCGCGGCGAACGCTCGCTTTGTGTCATCAGGAGCGGATTACCCACGCGCTCCTGGTACCGACCCAACTCAACCGGATCCTTGGTTCCGCCTCTGCTGCATCCAGCCGCATGCCTGCCACGCTGCGCTGCCTGGTCTCGGTCGGTGAGCCCCTGGCGGAGCCCATCCGCCAACGGGTTTTGTCCGAGATGACATCACGCTTGTACATCTTGTACGGGACATCTGAAGGTCTGGCGACGGTCTTGCGACCGGAGCAACAGCCGTCTCACGGGTCCAGCGTTGGGCTCCCAGTTCTGCATACCGAGATTCGCGTCGTAGGCGACGCCGGAGCCGAGATGCCTCCGGACACGATCGGGGAAATCGTCGGCCGCAGCGCCCGTCAAATGAGCGGCTACTATGGCGACCCGCAAGCGACGGCCGCGACGGTGCGCAACGGCTGGATTTACACCGGCGACCTGGGCGTGATCGATCCTCAGGGGTTTCTACGCGTCGTCGGGCGCAAGAAAGAGATGATCATCAGCGGCGGCGTCAACATCTACCCGTTCGATATCGAGCAGGTGGTTATGACTCATGATGCGGTCGCTGAAGCAGCGGTCGTGGGCATACCCGATGAGCATTGGGGCGAGGCGGTTAAGTTAGTCGTAGCTCTGCGTCCCGGGGCCATCTTGACGGCGGAGGAGCTAATGAGCTGGTGCCGAGAGCAGCTTCCTGGGTATCAGCGACCAAAAGTCGTGGAAATCCGAGCCGTGTTGCCCCGCAATGCCGCCGGCAAACTGCTCAAAAATGCCCTGGCCGATCCCACAGAGCAAGGAAGGAGCGGAACTCATGGATTTTAGCCTGCCACAGGAAGTCGAGACGCTTCGTGAGCGGGTCGCGGCGCTCGCCAAGCTAAGACTCATTCCCGCGGCTCGCCAAGCGAGTGAGGTCGAGGGTCCTAACCGGGAAATCCAGAAGATCCTCGGCGACGTAACGCCCGAAATCTACCCGGTAAGCGCCGGCGGGCGCCTCACTCACGCCTATCGCGCGCTCGCCATATGCGTAATTCGCGAGGAGTTGTCGCGCTTGTGTCCTGAGGCCGATCACATGTTCGCCCAGCAGGGTCTTTGCGGGTCGGCCATCTTATTCGGGGGTACGGACCTGCAGAAGCAGCGTTTCGTTCCTGCCCTTGCAAAAATGGAGCGACTCGGGTCGTTTGCCCTCACGGAGGAGGGGGCCGGCTCTGACGCCGGTAGCATTCGTACCACCGCCGCGCTGCGGGAGAACGAGTGGGTGCTCAACGGCAGCAAACACCTGATCTCCCACGCAGGGTACGCGGGCACCTACGTGGTCTTTGCCTCCACCGACCTGTCAAGGCGCGCCAAGGGAGTGTCGGCTTTCATCGTTGAGAGCGATAATCCGGGGCTCTCGGCTCAGCCGCTGCGCTTCCTGGCTCCCTATGTCGTGGGCAGGCTCAAGCTTGACGACTGTCGGATACCTCGGGAAAACATTCTTGGTTCGCCGGGCGACGGCTTCCGTTGGGCGATGCAGACCCTTGACGTTTTTCGGGCTGCGGTGGGCGCTCACTCCGTAGGATTTGCCCAGGCGGCGCTCGATCTGGCGCTGGCTTATGCACGTGTCCATCAGCAGTTCGGCAAGCCGCTGGCAGAGCACCAGGCTATACAGTTCAAGCTTGCCGAGATGGCCACGGAGATCCAGGCCGGGCGGCTCCTCGTTTTGTACGCCGCTTGGCAGAAGGACTACGGCCTCGACCGCCAGGCCTCTGTGGCCTGTGCCATGGCCAAGATGTACGCGTCCGAAATGGCCAACCGTGTTGTCAACCACGGGGTCCAGATCATGGGCGGCAATGGCCTTAGCAAAGAGTTTCACATGGAGCGCCTGTACCGCGAAGTCCGCGGCACGATGATCTATGAAGGCACCTCCGAAATCCAGCGCCTGGTCATCGCTCGTCAGTTGGTCCGGGCGGCACGACCGTACGAGGGACCATAAGCGAACGGCGCGGGCTGCGCCCGCGCGCGGGCGGTACGAATTAGGCTCGTACGCGCCGTTGGGGGCGCTAGATTTCACAGCCTATGGGTGCAAGGTGGGCAGGCCCGTGGGCGAGCCCGAAGCCTCTAAGCCGGGCGCTGCCCAAGGCCCTGCCGGCGTAGACTTGCCGCCCGGTGCCGGGTAGGCGCAGACTGGCTTGGCCGGGACGAGGTCTGGCAGCTCGCCCGCTCACCGGGCGTCGCCGGCGAGCGCCGGCTTATCAACTACGGGAGCGCCTTTGATGAACGTGGTACGAGCAGGCCTGCTTCAGGTAAGTCTCAAGGCCGGTGCCAGCCAAAGTGTAGACGACATTCGACGCGCCATGATCGAGGCGCACCTGCCTTTTATCGAGCGGGCGGGCAAAGGCGGCGTCAACGTGCTCTGCCTGCAGGAGCTTTTCACCCAGCCCTACTTCTGTCCGAGCCAGGACCCGCGCTGGTACGCCGCGGCCGAGCCGGTTCCCGGGGGGCCGACCGTAAGCTTGATGTCGGAGCTGGCCGGGAAATACGCGATGGTGATCGTCGTGCCGGTCTACGAGCAGGAAATGCCCGGGGTTTACTACAACACCGCGGCGGTCATCGACGCCGACGGAAAGTATCTCGGCAAGTACCGTAAAACGCACATTCCTCAGGTCGCCGGCTTTTACGAGAAGTTCTTCTTCCGGCCCGGCAACTCGGGATGGCCCGTGTTCACGACCGCCTACCTCAAGCTCGGCGTCTACATCTGCTATGACCGTCATTTCCCGGAAGGATGGCGCGCGCTGGCGCTCGGCGGCGCGCAGTACGTGGTCAATCCGTCGGCGACCGTGGAGGGCCTCAGCCGTTACCTCTGGAAGCTGGAGCAGCCGGCTGCGGCGGTTGCCAACGGCATCTTCGTCGGCGCGGTCAATCGCCCGGGCGTGGAGGCGCCCTGGAATATCGGCCGCTTCTACGGCAACTCCTACATTGTCGATCCGGGCGGCCGGGTGCTGGCCGAAGCGGGCGAGGATGGCGACGAGCTGGTCGTCGCCGATCTCGACCTCGAGCTTATTGCCGAGGCGCGAAACCGCTGGCAGTTCTTCCGCGACCGGCGTCCCGAGACCTACGATGTTCTCACCCGACCTTGAGGGTCGGCGAGGGTCGGTCCGAGGCAAGCGAGATTGCCTGCTCGGCTGCGTTCAGGTTTCAGGCCAGACCTTCTTGCCGCCGAGGTAGGTGGCCCGTACCGCAACCGCGCCCAGGCGCCCGGGCTCGACGGTGAGCGGGTCCTCGCCCAGAACCACGAAGTCGGCCAGGTATCCCGGCGCCAGTCGGCCCTTGATCTCCTCTTCGCCGGCCAGGTAGGCGGCGCCCGTGGTGTAGAGCGCCAGCGCCTCAAGCGGCGAGATGCGCTGGTTTTCGCCCATCACCGGGCCGTCGAAGCCGCGCCGCGTGGTGCAGCTCTGCATCGCCAGAAGCGGCTCGTAGGGGCCGCACGGGTAGTCGGAGGAGCCGGCCACGGCGATCCCCGAATCGTAAAACCAGCGATGGGCGAACATCCGCTCCAGCCGCCGGCGCCCGTACCACTCCAAGAGCTTGCTGCCGTGGTAGTGGACGTAGCTGCCGAAGGGTGCCGCGCCGATTCCGAGCCGCTTCATCCGCGCCACAATCTCGCCGTTGACCACCGTGCAGTGCTCGATACGATGGCGCGCGTCCGGGCGCGGGGCGGCCGCCTGCACCGCTTCGAACTGGTCGAGCAGGAGCGAGATCGCGCGGTCGCCGTTGGCGTGAACGCAGAGCCGACTCCCTCCTTCGTGGACCATTCGCACGATCTCTCGCAACTCGCCGGTGGGCGTGGTCTGAACGCCGTAATCCTCGCTGCTCCCCTCAAACGGCTCCTCCAGAAGGCAGGTGCGGCCGCCGATCGCTCCGTCGACAAACGCCTTGAAGCCGGCGATGCGCAGCCGCTCGCCGCCGAAGCCGCTGGCCAGACCCAGCCGGCGCGCGAGGTCGAAATGGTGATGGGTGACCATCATGTTGACCCGCAGCGTGAGCAGGCCCCGGCCTTCGGCCTGCTGGAAGAGCGCGATCTCCTGCGGGCCAACCAGGGCGTCGCCAATCGAGGTAAGGCCGGCGGCGTTGAACATCCGGCAGGCCCGCGCAAGGCCGGCTGCGCGCTCCTCGGGTGTACCGGGCGGAACAACGGTCCTCTCGCGCTTGCAGGCGGCAGGATAGGCAAAGTCGAAAAGCGCCTGCTCGTAGATGATCCCGTTTAGACGCCCTGCAGCGTCGCGCCCGTAAATGCCTCCGGCCGGCGCCGGCGTCGCCTCGTCAATCCCGCCGAGCGCAAGCGCGCGCGAGTTGATCACCCCCCAATGACCGGCCACGTGGACGACCAGCACCGGGTGTTCGGGCGCAGCCTCGTCCAGGTCCCACCGGTTGAGCACCCGGCCTTCGGTCATCTTGGCGTCGTCGTAGCGGCTGGCGCGAATCCAGGTTCCCGGCGGGCGGCGTCCAGCCTCGGCCAACAGCCCCGCCTTGAGCTCGGCCAGCGAGTGCACGGCGCCGGCCGAAGCGTCGAGGTGAAGAAGGTCCTCCGCAGCCATCGCAAGATGCATGTGCGCGTCGTGAAACCCGGGCGCCACGACGTTGCTTGCGAAGTCGGTGACCGCCGCCTCGGGAAAGCGCCGGCGAAGCTCGTCGAGCGGCCCGAGCGCGACGACCCGGCCGCCCAGCACGGCGAACGCCTCGGCGTCGGCACCGTTCATAGTTATCACCCGTCGCGCCCGAAAAATGGCAACCATCGCGCTGCACCTCTTTGCTGCGAGCCCCCGCGCGGGGGCAGGGCCCGGGAGCGGGCGAGCACCCGCGCTCAGCCGTCTTTCTCAACTCTGGCGTTCCCGCTCTGGCCGCGTCAATCCGATGAGCGCGGCAGCCGCGCCGCGGCCTGTTGTAGCCGCCTGTTGCCCGGAGCGTCCGGCATGCGGGGCCGCGCCCGCGCGCTCCCGCAAGGACGCGGCCCGGCGCGTCTGTCGCGCGGCAGCCGGCGGGCCAGGGGGCCGTTACATTCGGCAGAGGCTCTCCTTCTCCGGCACCGGGTACGAGCTTACGGCCAGCGTATCGACGTAGTCCCACTGGTCGCGCATGGCGGCGCGCTTCTTGCCTAGGAGCAGGTAGTAGGGTTTGAGCACCTGATGGTCAAAAGCGCGAATCACCTCGGGTCCGGTTGGGCCGACGTACTGGAAGCCTTCCAGCGCCTGCGCCACGCGCGCGGGATCGGCAGAGCCGGCCTTGGCGATGCCGTCGATTATCAGCCGGAACTCGATCCAGGCGCTGCCGCCGACGTAGCCCATCGGCTCGCCGTAGGCCGCCTGGTAAGGCTTGCTGGCGGCGCGGGTGGCGGGCGTTGCGTCATGCCAGTACTGGCAGCCGACGTAGACGCCCTCGAGCGCCTCGGCTCCGATCGCCTTGTAGTCGGAAAGTCCGCCGCTCCAGACGTAGAGCAGCTTGCTGTGTTTCTTGAGTCCGTACTCGGCCGCGGTTTTGACGCTGCGGATCGCGTCGCCGCCGAAGTTGAGCAGCGCAACCACGTCGGGGCGCGCCTCGATCGCCCTGGTGATGTAGCTCGAAAAGTCGGTGGTACCCAGCGGGTGGACGGCGTTGCCGACCAGCTCGATCCCTTTTTCGCGCGCCACCTGGCGAACGTTGTTGAGCAGCGAGGTGCCGAATACGTAGGCCGGCGTTATCGTGTACCAGCGGCGGGCGGCGGGAAAGCGTTCGATAAAGGGGTACATCGTCGAGCGCACGGCCGCGTAGGTCGGTACCGACCAGCGGAAGGTGAACCGGTTGCAGTCCTTGCCGGTGACCTCGTCGGCGCCCACGCTGGTGAAAAAGAGGGACTTTTTCTCCTTGGCGATCGGTTCCAACGCCAGGGCGACGGCGCTCGAGGCGCATCCGGCGAAAAAGCGCGCGCCGTCGTGCTCGATGGCGTCGCCGACGCGCTGCACGGCAACGCCCGGCTTGGTTTCGGAATCCCGGCTTATGTAACGCAGCGGCCGGTCCAGGACGCCGGCGCGCGCCTGCTCGATCGCCAGCCTAAAGCCGCGGTTGGTGTCGCGGCCAAACTCGGCGTAGGCGCCGCTGGAGGGGAATATCCCGAGCAGCGTTATCGGTTCGCCGGCCGCCCACGCCCGGGGCAGCCGCGCAAAAACGGGTGCTCCAGCCAGCGCCAGCCCCAACTTGAGCAGGTCGCGTCGTCCCAATGCGCTCAATTGTCTGTTCATCGTTGTTCCATCCTCATTACGGCCGTCAAGGGCGACCGGTCAAGTCTCCACCCCCAGGTAGCGCGCCTGCAAATCGGCGCGCATTCGCAACTCCCGGCCCGACCCGGAAAAAACGATGTTGCCCTGGTCGATAAGGTAGACAGAATCGGCCAGGTCGAGCGCCACCTCGAGGTTCTGTTCGACCAGCAGGATGCTTAGCCCGCCGCTCCTCATCTCGGCTATCGAATCCACTACTGCATCCACTATCGAAGGCGCAAGCCCCTGCGAGGGCTCGTCGAGCAGCAAGAGCCGCGGGCCGGTGGCCAAGGCGCGGGCGATGGCGAGCATCTGCTGCTCGCCGCCGCTAAGCGTGCCTGCGCGTTGGCGCATCAACGCTGCCAGGCGGGGAAACATTTCGCACAGCCGCGCCACGCTCCAGGCGCTCTGGGGGCGCTCTGCGATGCTCAGGTTTTCGCGCACCGTCAGGTAAGAAAAGATGCGCCGCTGCTCGGGAACGTAGGCTACTCCAAGCCGGCTTATGCGGGAAGGCGGCAGGCCGTCGATGCGCCGGCCTTCGAGCAGGACCGCGCCGCGCCGGGGCGGCACCAGGCCCATGATCGTCTTGACCGTGGTGCTCTTGCCGGCGCCGTTGCGGCCCAGCAAGGCGGCGACCTGGCCATCGGCCAGTTCCAGGCTGATGCCCTTGAGGACCTGGCTCTGGCCGTAGCCGCTGTGCACGTCGTCGAGCCTGAGCATCAGCCGCGCCGTCCCAGGTAGGCCTCGCGCACCCGCGCGTCGGCCCGAATCTCGGCCGGTGTGCCGCGCGCGAGCACCGCGCCGAAGTTCATCACGGTGATCTCGTCGGAAAGCTCCATGACCAGGGCCATGTTGTGCTCGATGAGCAGCACCGTGTAGCGCGCGGCCAGCGCTCTTATCCGGGCGATAAGCCGGCGCGCATCCTCCGGCGAGAGCCCCTGCGAGGGTTCGTCGAGCAGGAGCATTACGGGCGCGGTCGCCAGGGCAACGCCGAGCTCGAGCAGGCGTTGGTCTCCGCCGGCCAGCTCGCGCGCCGGCTTGTGAGCCATCTCGGACAGGCTCGTCTCTTCGAGCACCCGCTCGGCCCGCGCCGATACCTCGCCGAGCGAGTCCGCGCGCCGCCACAGCGCGGCCCTTTTAGCCGAGCGCGCCTGGGCCGCGATGCGTAGGTTTTCGAAGACGCTCAGTCCCGGGAAGATGTTGGTTCGCTGGAAGGTGCGCCCAATTCCCGCCCGCACGCGCGCGGTGATGTCGAGTTCGGTCACTGCGCAGCCGTCAAAAAGAATCGCCCCGGCACTCGGCTTGAGCTCGCCGCTCAACAGGTTGAAGAGCGTCGTCTTGCCGGCCCCGTTGGGCCCGATAATCGCATGCAGCGTCCCACCCCGCACGCTCAAGTCAACGTTGTTGACCGCCACGTGGCCGCCGAAGCGGCGGGTCAGTCCGCGCGCCTCAAGCAGCACCGCGGTCCTCCAGCCGAGCCGCGCGCCGGCCTCCCGCGTCGGAATTGCGCCGCCCTGACCGCGGCACAAGGGCGCCCAGGCGGCGCCAAACGGCGGCGCAAAGCTCCCATAGGCCGCCCCGCAGGAACATCACCAGCGAACAGAAAAGCAGACCGAGAATAAGCGGCCAGCGCGCCCAGAGGTTGCTCAGAAAGTTCGCCATCAGGGTGTAGACCGCCGCTCCCAGCAGCGGCCCGTAAACCGACCCCGTGCCGCCCAAAAGCCCCATGATTACGATGTCCGTCGAGGTGTTGAAGTCGATGGCCTGCAGCGGAACAAACTGGTAGAGCATCGCGAACAGCCCGCCCGCAAGCCCGCTCAGCGCTCCCGACAAGGCGAACGCCGCCACCTTGTAGCGCCGCACCCGGTAACCGACCGCGCGCGCCCGATGCTCATTCTCGCGAATCGCCCTCAGAACATGGCCAAACGGCGAGGCGGTCAGCCGCAGCACCAGAAAAAAACCGACGAGAAAAACCGCCGCTACCAGGTAGTAGTAACGGCGCGGGTCGGCCAGCCCAACGCCCCAAAGCGCGGGACGCGCCAGGCCGCGCAGACCGTTGTCGCCCCCCGTAAGATCGCTCCACTCAAAGGCAGCGTAGTAAGCCATCTCGTTGAACGCAAAGGTCAGCATCACGGCGTAAATGCCCGTGCCCTGCGTGGAGAGCGCTCCCACCACAAGCGCGGCCAAAGCCGCGCTACCCGCGCTCGCGCCTAACGCCGCAAGCAACGGCCAGCCCGACTTTATCAGCAGCCCCGTGCAATAGGCGCCGATCCCGTTGAACGTCGCCTGGCCAAACGACAGAAACCCCATCTCGCCCAGCAGCAGGTTGAAGCCAAGCGCTAAAAGCGCGGCGATCAATACCTGGGCCTCGAGCGTCGGGTAATTCACCGCGGCCGGCGCCGCCAACACCACCAGCGCCAGCACGGCGAACCCTGTGCGCTGTCCGGGCCTCATCGGATGCCGAAAAGCCCCTGCGGGCGTACCAGCAGCACCGCCGCCATCGCCGCAAAAACACCGACCTGGGAGGCCGGCGGGTAGAAAACCGTCATCAGCGCCTGCGTAACGCCTACCAGCAGGCCGCCTGCCACGGCGCCCGCGAAACTGCCCATGCCTCCGATGACCACCACGACGAAGCTTAGGCCGGTGAGCTGCGTACCCATTGCAGGCTGGCCGCCTCGAACCGGCACAATCAGCGCGCCCGCCAGACCGGCCAGCGCCACGCCAAGGCCGAAGACCACCATGAACAGGCGCGCCACGTCGATTCCGAGGCAGCTCACCATGTCCGGGTCTTCGATGCCGGCCCGGATTATCGCGCCGTAACGCGTGCGCTCGAGCGCCAGCCAGACCGCGGCAATCGTCAGCGCGCCCACCGCCACCAGAAAAAGACGGTAGTAAGGGAACAGAACCAGCCCCACCTCAACGCCGCCCGCGAAGTAAGACGGAACGTCCACGCTCAGCGAGTCGGCGCCCCACAGGAGAACGATCGTTTCCTGGATAACCAAAACGGCGCCCAAGGTGAACAGGATTTGGTAGACATGACCCGCGCGCGCCAGCCGGCGCAGGAAAAACGTGTCCACCGCAAGGCCCAGGACGCCTACCGCGATGGGCGCCAGCACAAAGGCAAGCGCGACGCTGCCGCTCTTCTCGGCGACGGTATACGCAAGGTAGGCTCCCAGCGCGTAAAACGCGCCGTGCGCAAAATTTGGTATGTCGAGCATGCCGAAGATGAGCGTCAGGCCCGCCGCCGCCAGCGCGTAGATCATTCCCAGCACAAGGCCGTTCAAAAGCTGGACCGTAAGCAATGACCACACCTGCAGACCTTCTCCCGGCGGCCGTGGCCGTTCCTGCGGCCTCGCCGCTGTCGCCGCTGGCGCGCCCGCGATCGGCTCGCGGACTCGGTCCACGGCTCACGCCGGGCCGCCGCGCCTTTGACCCCGGGGACAACAGGGTAGGGCGAGCGCAGTCGCCTCTGACTCATAGTTGCTAAGCGGCGTCAGGCGCGCAAGCGCGCGAGGTCGGCGGCCTGCCTCTCCGGCTTCTCGACAGTCCAGCGGGATGCCCGACCTGGCGAAGCCTTCGGTTAGCAGCGCGAAGGCTTCGCCCGCGCTGTTTGCCGGCTGAACCTGCCAGGCTGGTACAATTAAGTCTCAGGCGCGCGCTGCGCCGCTTGGGTAAAGATGAACCTTCGCGTAAAGCTGGGAGCGGTCCTGTTCGCGGTGCTGTTGGCCAGTACGGTTGCGCTGGCGTGGGTCGAGGCACATCGCACCCTGCGCCTGATGGTGGACAGCCTGTCCGCGTCGGGAAGGCTGGTCATCGACCAGACTTTCGAGTTGATGAGGACCTCGCTCGGGCAGGCCCGGGGCGACCTTTTGGACGCCTTGCGCGGCGACCGGGAAGTGCGGGCTTTTCTGCAGTCTTCGCAGGCGCTGGGCCAGGGCGTGCTCTACGTTCGCATCGAAAAGCCCGGCGGCGCCGCAGTGGCGGGCACCAACGGGGGCGTGTCGAGCGGCCGCGAGCCCAGGCCGTTTGCCCTGCTCGAGCGCGAGCTGGGGGCGCTTTCGCCGTTTGCGGTTGTCCGCGCGCTTTCCTCGAACCGAATTTACGAAATGAGCCGCGAGGTCCAGGTCAACGACCGTCCGTTTGTCACCATCAAGGTGGGCTTGTCCACGGTGCTAATCGCAAGCCGCGTCAGACGCGAGCTGGTGCAAATCGCCCGAGTGGCTGGGGGCGCGCTGGCCGCCAGTCTCGTTGTTAGCATCGTGTTTGTCGGATTCGTGCTCCGGCCCGTCGCGGCGATCACCTTGGGGGTCGAGCGGCTGTCGACGGGCGAGGATGCCGTGGCGCTGCGCGTAAAGACGCACGACGAACTGGGCGCATTGGCCGAGAAATTCAACCAGCTTTCGCAGCGGATACGGTCTGACCGCACCCGGTGGGAAAGCGAACGCGGCCAGTTCCTGAATGTTTTCCGCTCCATAACCGACGGTGTTGTCCTGCTGGACTCGGGCGGTACGGTCTTGTTCGCCAACGCCGAGGCGCAGGGGCGCCTGGGTCTTCCGGCCGGGGGCCTTGCCGAGGGGAAATCGCTGCGCACCCTGCTGGGTGCCGAGCACCCGGTGTTGCGGCTGGTGGACGCCGTTTGGGGAGCCGGCAGCGAGGTGCATGACGTTCCGGTGGAGATCGGCCGGCAGGGCTCGGCCGGCCGACTGCTGGTCTCAGTCTCCGCGCTGGGGCAGGGGGCGAATCCGCCGGGCTTGCTGATCGTGCTGCGCGATTTGGAACCGGTGCAGGAATTGGGACGGGCGCTCGATTAGTCGGGGCGGCTGGCTCGCCTGGGCGGCCTCATCTCGGGCATCGGGCATCAACTGCGCGGACCGCTCAACGCAATAAGCCTGAAGCTGGAGCTGCTCGGCAACGACGTGACAGAGCGTAGACCCATCGAGCGCCGCCTTGCCTCGATACGCGAAGACATCAGGCGCCTGGAAAAATCGCTTAGCGCCATCCGGAAATCCTGGGGGGCACCCCGGTGTTCGTGGGGACACGGGTGCCATTGCGCAACCTAATCGATTATTTGGAGCGGGGACACAGCTTGGACCAGTTCTTCGATGCGTTTGCGTCGGTCCCACGCGAGCAGGCAATCGCGGCGCTCGAGGCCGCGCATGAGGTTTTGACGGCACGTGCGCATGCTGCTCGATGAGCAACTCCCGCGCCATCTGGCGCGTGAGCTGACCAGGCACGACGTGCGCACGGTGCAGCAGCAGGGTTGGGCTGGCCTCAAGAACGGTGAACTCTTGCGGCGGGCGGCCAACGAGGATTCCGAGGTCTTTCTTACCGCCGACCAGAATCCTGAGTACCAGCAGAATCTCGCCCGTGCGCCGCTTCGCGTGGTGGTTCTGGTTGCGGTGAGTCACGCGCTCGAAGATCTGCTCCCCCTCGTTCCTGGTGCGCTCGCGGCCATCTCCGGCAGCCGTCCCGGCCAAGTTGTGCGCGTTGCGCGATGACCCGGCTCTTTGAGTTAACGTCGGGAAATCCGGCTAATGTGGGAAATTCCGGGCGATTGCTCCAGCCGGGGATAATGGGGATAAACATGAAGCGCACACAGACGTTGGGTGCGGCGCTTGTGCTGGCGACGATGATCACCGGGTGCGGCAGCAGCTCGGGGGTGTCGACCGGCGCTGCGTTGTCGGGCGAGGTTGTAGGCGGGGGCGCGCACAACCCCGTCAGCGGCGCGGCTATCACCCTCTACGCGATGGGGAGCAGCGGCTACGGTGTGGGAAACACTTCGCTGGGCACGGCGACCTCGGACAGTTCGGGTGCGTGGACGACCAACTATAGCTGTCCGTCGGGCAATTCCGGGGTGCAGACCTACGTTACCGCGATTGGCGGGGATGCCGGCAGCGGAACGAACAGCGCCATCGGCCTGACGGCGCTTGCCGGGCCGTGCAACGCGCTTAGCTCTTCGAGCTTCGTCATGGTGAACGAGCTTGCCACGGTGGCAGCAGAGTGGGCGCTCGCGCAGTGAATATTGCAGACCGTTCCCCGATGAGGAGGAGATTTGTTGCGCCCCTGCCGGCCAGGCCGAGTTGCTGGTTGCACTGACCATCCCTGCCCCCCCTAGGTCGTCCTACTCGGCTGCCTTCCCACCTGCCGGGCCGCGGCCGCGCCGCTTGGATAGCGACGCGCGGAGGCCCGCGCGAGGTCCTTCGACTGCGCTCGCAGACTCACTTCGCTCAGGATGACGGAAGGAGGGGATCACAGCGGGCGGAGGCGGGCGGCGCGGGCGTTTGGACGATCAGGATTCCCGCGCGCGCGATCGCGGGACTCGATCTGATTGACGATGATCCGGCGCCGCGGTTGGCGGCGCTGCTCACGAAGGCTGGCATCGAGGATTACAGTGTCGTCTATTCCGGCCTACAGGTGGGGTGAGCAGGAAATTCAGGTTGAGTATCGTAACGCAGAGTGTGCTACGCTTTGGTTTTTGCCCGCTCGGCCAATCCCGACAGGAAGTAGTTGAGATTTTTCGCGGAGAGCCGCGCGAACAGGGCGGGTTCAATTATTGATACCTGCACAATATAGTTACACGGTCCTCCTCGCTGCGCACTCTCTTTGTCATTCCTGCGCGCGCGGCAGCCGCCGTCCGCGGCGTCCCTTCGGCTTCGCTCAGGGCGGGCTCTGAGGGCCGCCGAAGGACCCTCTGCGGGCGGGAATGACAGAAGCGCCCGGGCGGAGCCGAACTGCTGCCACTATATTATGCAATAACCAATAAGTGGAATCTCGAATAAGAAATAAAGGACAGTTGTGGACCGCGGCGCATACCGGGTGTTCGCGCTCCGGGCAGTTTTCTTATTCGGCTGCAGATCCGGTCAATCATCCAGCTGCAGCCCCGCGCCGTCGATACAACCTTCAACTCGCCCTTCGGTTTCGCCACCTTCTCTCCGCAAGCCGGCAGCGACGCAGGCGCAACGAGAATGGTTGTCCAGCCAGACGACAAGATCGTCCTGGCGGGATGGGCTAGACCAACTATAAGAGCGCCCGCCTGGGTGAGGCGCTTGCGCCGAGGTATGTCACTTTCGGTCTGCGTCACGTCAGTGAAAAGCGGAGGGCCGCCGCGCTAAGGTAGGAGCGCTTCTTTTTCGCGGCTCGTACTGGCGGGGCGTACAAAAGATGCCGGCTTGGGGGAGCGTTTTGCACAAAACTTGGCATCTATTTGGCGCCGGCGGCGCAAACGCGGCTTGGCGCTTGCAGCCCGCTTGGCGAAAAAGCCTTGATTTAGGCGAGGCTTTGCTGGTGGGCGGTGCAGGGTTCGAACCTGCGACCCCCGGCTTGTAAGGCCGATGCTCTCCCACTGAGCTAACCGCCCTGGAAACGCGGCTTCACGCCGGGGATCGGAAGGCGCCGGCCCTTGCGCGGCCGCGAAGTTTTAGCCCGGCGGCTTTGGCTCAGCCGCGCCGCGTGGTCCTTGGTTCAGAGCGTCACGAAGCTGCTTGCCGGGCCTAAAACGCGCCGAGCGGCTGGCCGAAATTTCGATCGAGACACCGGTGCGCGGGTTGCGTCCGGTCCGCGCCCGGCGGGTAGAGACCGCGAAACTGCCGAAGCCCGAGATATTGACGCGCTCGCCCTGCTTGAGCGCCGATACGATTTCGTCGACCACCGTATCGATGATCCCCTCGGCTTCGGACCGGTTAACTTGGTGCTTGCGCGTCAGGCTTTCGACCAGCTCTGTCTTTGTCATGGAACCCTTGGCGCCGGCGGCCATCACGCCCGCGCATCCGTTAAACGCCCGTCGCCTTGAGCCTCTGCTCCGGACGACCCTCAGGAAAGCCCGGGCGAGACCGAGGAGTCATCATCGTCGCGGTCCTGCAGTTCGCCGTTTGCGCCGGCCTTTTCCTCTTCGCCGTCAAAAACCGTCCGGTCGGCGGGAAACCCTATCCTGAAGAAAGCGTCAGGGTCGGCCAGCACCAGGGCATGGCGCAGCACCTGGTCCATATGTTCGACCTGTACCAGGGTAAGCTTTTTCAGAATCGACGGAGCGATTTCCGGGATGTCTTTGGCGTTTTCCTTGGGGATCAAGACGGTGCTGATCCCGCCGCGATGGGCGGCCAGCACTTTTTCCTTGAGGCCGCCGATCGGCAGGACCCGGCCGCGCAAGGTGACCTCGCCCGTCATCGCCACCTCGTTGCGCACCGGGGTGCGGCAGAGCGCCGACACCAGGGCGGTTGCCAGTGTGATGCCCGCCGAGGGGCCGTCCTTGGGTGTTGCGCCCTCGGGCACGTGAATGTGCAGGTCAACCTTCTGGTAGAAACCCGGCTTAAGCCCGAACACCTGGGCGCGCGAACGGACGTAGGAGAGCGCCGCTTGCGCGCTCTCCCGCATCACTTCGCCCAACTGGCCGGTAATGATGAGCTTGCCTCGGCCGGGGACGATTGTTACCTCGCAAGTTAGCAGCTCGCCGCCCATCTCGGTCCACGCCAGCCCCGTAGCCACGCCCACCTGCGGCGAGGTCTCGGCCTGGCCGTAGCGGAAACGCGCAGGTCCCAGGTAACGCGCGGTGTTGGCGCTCGAGACCGTCACCCGGCCGGGGTGGTCCGACTTGACGACTTCCACCGCCACCTTGCGGCAAATGGTGGCGATCTCCCGCTCCAGGTTGCGCACGCCCGCCTCGCGCGTGTAGCAGCAAATGATCTTTCGGATGGCGTTGTCGGAAACCTCGATGTGCTCGGGCGTAAGGCCGTTGGCCTCCCGCTGCTTCCTGACCAGGTAGCGCCGCGCGATGTGGAGCTTCTCCACCTCGGTGTAGCCCGGAATCCGTATGATCTCCATCCGGTCCTGCAGCGGGCGCGGAATACGGTCCAGGGTGTTGGCTGTGGTGATGAACATCACCTTGGAAAGGTCGTAGTCGCAGTCCAGGTAGTGGTCGTTGAAAGCGCAGTTCTGCTCCGGGTCAAGCACTTCGAGAAGCGCCGAAGCGGGGTCGCCCCGGAAGTCGGACGACATCTTGTCGACCTCGTCCAGCAGCATCACCGGGTTGCTGGTCCCTGCCCGCCTTAGCGACTGAACGATCTTGCCCGGCAGCGCGCCGATGTAAGTGCGCCGATGGCCGCGCACCTCGGCTTCGTCGCGCACTCCGCCAAACGAGACGCGCACGAACTTCCTGCCGGTGGCCCGGGCGATCGACTTGCCGAGCGAGGTCTTGCCCACCCCGGGCGGCCCGACCAGGCACAGGATGGGCCCTTTCATCTGGCCCACCAAGCTTTGCACGGCGAGGTACTCGAGGATGCGTTCCTTGACCTTCTCCAGGCCGTAGTGGTCCTCTTCCAGCACCCGCTCGGCCTCGCGGATGTCGAGCCGGTCCTCCGAGTAGTGGAGCCAGGGCAGCGCCAGGAACCAGTCGAGGTAGTTGCGCACCACGGTGGCCTCGGCCGACATCGGCGACATCATCTTGAGCTTCTTGATTTCGCGCTCGCACTTTTCGCGCGCCTCGGCCGGCATTTTCTTGGCGCGCAGCTTTTCTTCGAGCTCCTGGATCTCGTTCTTGAACTCGTCCTTTTCGCCCAGCTCCTTCTGGATGGCGCGCATCTGCTCGTTGAGGTAGTACTCCTTCTGGCTCTTCTCCATCTGCTTCTTGACGCGGGAGCGGATCCGTTTTTCCACTTCCAGGATTTCCAGCTCCGAGCGCATGAAGCCGAGGATTTTCTCCAGCCGCTCGGCGGGATCGGCGCACTCGAGCAGGGCCTGCTTGTCTTCCAGCTTGATGTTCAGATGGCCGACCAGCTTGTCGGCCAGGTATCCGGGATCGTCGAGCACGCCGACCGAGGCGGCGACTTCCGGCGGGATGCGCCGGTTAAGCCGCACGTAGTTCTCGAAGGCGGAGTTGACCGAGCGAATAAGCGCTTCAATTTCGCTGCCGTGCTCGTAGGACTCGTCGATCTCCTCGGCTTCGACCACGAAGTGGTCGCTCTGCGCCAGGTAGCGGACGACGCGCGCCCGGGCTTTTCCTTCAAGCAGCGCCTTGACGGTTCCGTCGGGCAGACGCAAAAGCTGGACTACGGTGCCCAGGGTGCCGAGCGGGTAGATGTCGGCGGGCGTGGGCTCGGTTACCCGCGCGTCCTTCTGTGCCGCCAGCAGGATCGGGCGGGCTTGCGCTTCAGCCACTTCCAGCGCCCGGATCGATCTCGGGCGCCCGACGAAGATGGGATAAACCTCGTGGGGGAAAACGATCAGTTCACGCAGCGGCAGGAGCGGAGCGGTAACGGTCCGACCCTGGCCCCCGCTGTTCTTGCGAAAAACCATCGCCCAACCCAGACCCGGCCGCTCAGGCCGTTTCCGCCGTTTTCTGATAAACGAGCAGCGGCTGCTCCTTCTGCGTTACCACCTCCTCGGAGATGAGCACCTCCTTGATGTTGGGTTGCGAGGGAATCTCGTACATCAGGTCAACCATGATATTTTCCATGATGGCGCGCAGCCCGCGCGCGCCCGACTTGCGCTTGAGCGCCTCGCGCGCGATCGCCCGCAGCGCTCCCTGGGTGAACTTCAAGTGCACACTCTCCAGGTCGAAGAGCTTCTGGTACTGCTTGACCAGAGCGTTCTTCGGCTCGGTCAGGATGCGAACCAGGGCCTCCTCGTCAAGCTCGCCCAGGGTGGCGACCACCGGCAGCCGCCCGACAAATTCCGGGATCAGCCCGAACTTGAGCAGGTCCTCCGGCTGCACCTCATTCAGAACCTCGGACATGGTTCGCAGGCGGCGCGCCCCGAGATCGGCCCGAAAGCCCATCGTCCGTCCCTCCATTCGGCGCCGAATGATCTCTTCCAGCCCAACGAAAGCCCCGCCGCAGATGAACAGAATATTGGTGGTGTCGACCTGGAGAAATTCCTGCTGCGGATGCTTGCGCCCGCCTTTAGGCGGCACGCTCGCCATGGTGCCCTCGATGATCTTGAGCAGCGCCTGCTGAACGCCTTCGCCCGACACGTCCCGGGTGATCGAGGGATTGTCGCCCTTGCGGGCGATCTTGTCGATCTCGTCGATGTAGACGATTCCCCGCTGGCAGCGCTCGATGTCGTAGTCGGCGTTTTGCAGCAGGGAAAGGATGATGTTCTCGACGTCCTCGCCCACGTAGCCCGCCTCGGTCAGCGAGGTCGCGTCGGCAATGGTGAAAGGCACCTGAAGGAAGCGCGCCAGCGTCTGCGCCAGCAGCGTCTTGCCCACCCCGGTCGGCCCCACCAGCAGGATGTTGGACTTCTGCAGCTCGACCTCGCCGCTCACCATCTGCGAGTCGATCCGCTTGTAATGGTTATGGACCGCGACGGCGAGAATTTTTTTGGCCCGCTCCTGGCCGATCACGTACTGGTCGAGTACGCGCTTTATTTCGGTGGGCTTGGGAACCGCCGAGGTCTGGCTGAACGCTTCCTCTCCGTCGCTTTCCTCGGCGATGATGTCGTTGCAGAGCTCGATGCACTCATCGCAGATGTAGACCGTCGGACCGGCGATGAGCTTTCTGACCTCGTCCTGGCTTTTCCCGCAGAAAGAACAGACGAGATTCCCCGACCGGTCGTCATGCTTTGCCATAGCGTTTCCTGTACCCGAATCGCTCCGGCTGCAGGCCCCATTTAAAAGGCTACCGCATCGCCAAAGCTGTCACAAACGGCTCGGCGACGGTGCGTCTTGCAAGGACCAGTGCTGCCCCCTATGGCTCGACCGAGCGGCTGCAGGCCATGATACCGGCGTGGCGCGCCTAGGACCGCAAACTCCCCGACTGCCGACTGTCGCCTGACCCTCATCGGAAAACACGCCGGACCGACTCAGCAAGCGGCGGCGCCGAACCCGCCGGCCTGACCCGAGCCACCCCTACCTCATGCTAACGGGTTTGTGCCATTGCGGCAACGTCAGATGGGGTCAGCCGGGGCCGGCGCGGGCCTGTCTGCCGGCGCCTGCGATGGCGCGGGGGGGTCGGCGCCGCCCGGCCTCAGCAGCGCGTCCAGCGCCTTTTCCCGGCGCATCGCGCCACGCAAGCGGGCGCGGTTCTCCTCCCGTGCGTAGTAATCAGCCACCGCCTGGCGCTCGCGTCCGGCGGCTCGCACGATCTCGGCTACCCGCCCTGCCAGCTCGTCGTCACTTACCTCGACATTCAACTCGCGCGCCAGGGCGTCCACGATCAGCGCGCGGCGCGCCTGTTTCTCGGCCTGCGACCGCAGTTCGCCTTGGCGCTCCGGAGCGATGGCGGTGGCGTCTGCGGCTGGCTGGCGGGCTTGTTCGCGGTCCTCAGCCTGCTGCTCGCGCTCGCGCACCAGCACGGCCAGCTCCATCTCGACCAGCGATTCGGGCAGCTCGACCGGGTTGCGCTCGACGATGCGGTCCAGCAACTCCAGCCGCGCGCGAGAGAGGGCCGCGGCCTCTGCCTGCTCGGCCAGCCGTTGGCGCGTGGCCGCGCGCAGTTCCGCCACGCTCTGGTAGGCGCCGAGGTCGCGGGCGAAGGCGTCGTCGAGTTCGGGAAGCTCGCGCCCAAACAGCTCGTTGACCTCGACCGACCAGGCGACAGTTTTGCCCGCCAGCGCCGCCACCGGATGGCCGGCGGGGTGGCTCATGACTCGCTCAAACGGCTGGTTGCGCTGCGCGCCGGTGAGCAGGTCTGCCAGGTCGGCGGGCAGAGCCGTTGGCGAAACCTCGATAAGCTTCGGCTCGGACCCGAAACCGGGCAGCGGTTTGTCCCCGACCCGCGCCTCCAGCCTGGCCAGGACGAAATCTCCGGGCTCGACACTCTCGCGGCCTTGCACCTTTCTCAGCGTTGCCTGGCGCTGCCTCAGTTCCAGCAGTGCCGCCTCGACCTCCTGTTCGGCGGGCTGCGCCGCCTCGAGCGTTACGTTGAGGTCGCGATAATCCTTAAGCGCGATCTCGGGCATCACGTCGAACACGGCGCTGAAACGCAAGCCGTCGGCCAGCGCGGCCTGTTCGGTGATGATCTGCGGTGCGGCAACCGGCTGCAGGCCGACCTCTTTTAGCGCCTTGTCGGTGTACTCCCTGATGAGCTGCGCGGTCACGTCGGCCCGCACCTGGTCGCCGAAGAAGCGCTGGATGAGCTTTTGCGGCACGCGGCCGGGGCGGAAGCCCTTGAGGCGTACGGTCCGTCTCAATTCGTCGTAGGCCGAGCTAAGTTTTTGCGCCACTTCCTCGCGTCCGAGGTCAACGATGACTCGCCGGCGCAGGGTTGAGGCGGATTCATTTGAGGCGGATTCTACTGTCACGTTCATGGTTCAGCGTCGGGTTCCTCCCCGTTCTTACAGGAAAGCACGTGCACGCCGGGAATAAAAGGCGGCCGCCCGGCACGGCCGGCGCGAGGACGCCGGCGGGCCGACCGGTGCTGGACTTTTCGCAGAAAAGGTCGTAGGCTTACCCGTCGGCCGGTTGGCCCTGTCCGAGCGCGGCACGAAGGCCGCGCCCTCGCGGTGGCTTGCCTGCGAACGTTTGCCTTGGCGCGAGTCTTTAATAAGTTGGCGGGGAGTTGAGTAATGAGCGAATCGAATATCATTCTGCCGCGGCTTGCCGGCAGCGAAGTCCTAATCCTGTGGCTCGTGCTCTTGTCGGCGGTTGTCGCGCTGGGCTACGGCCTGTACCTGGTGCGGATCGTGCTGGCGGCGCCGGCCGGGGCGAAATCGCTGGTCGATGTTGCCGAGGCGATCGAAGAAGGCGCGATGGCCTACCTCAAGCGCCAGGTTCGCACGATGCGCTGGTTCGTCCTGGTGATAACAATCGGGCTGTTCGTGATGTACCGCAGGGTTTATCCCGGCTGGACCCTGCCGCTGGGGATCGCGCTGGCCTTCTTGATGGGCGTGAGCGCCTCGTACGGCGCCGGCTTTGTCGGCATGTGGCTGGCGGTCAGGGGCAACGTGCGCAGCGCCAACGCCGCGCTGGGCAGTTTCAAGAACGCCATGGAGTTGGCCTTTAAGGCGGGCGGCGTCTCCGGGATGTTCACCGTCGGGCTGGGCCTTTTGGGCGCGACCATCATCTTTCTCATTTTCCAGGAGAATGCGATGAAGGTGCTGGTCGGTTTCGGCTTCGGCGGGTCGCTGGCCGCCTTGTTCATGCGGGTGGGCGGCGGAATCTACACCAAGGCGGCCGACGTCGGCGGCGACCTGGTCGGCAAGGTTGAGGCGGGCATTCCCGAGGACGATCCGCGCAACGCGGCAACCATCGCCGACAACGTGGGCGACAACGTCGGCGACTGCGCCGGGATGGCGGCCGACGTTTTCGAGTCGTACGAGGTGACGCTGGTGGCGGCGATCATCCTGGCGGCCTATGCGCTGAACGACGCCCAGTTCACCGCGATGTACGGCGCTTTTGCCGGCGGCTTTGCGCTCAAGCTCATCATTTTCGCGCTGATTTTGCGGGCGGTCGGGGTGTTCTCCTCGATCCTGGGCATAATGGCGGTGCGGGTGCCGGCGGGCAGCGCGATGCGCGACCCGATGCGGCCGATAAACGTCGGCTATGTGACCTCGGCGGTCACCTCGGTGATCGGCTTTTTCGTGGTGAATTACTTTTACCTTACCGATCCTCATACCGGGGCGCCCGACTGGCGCTTCGCCTTTGCCGCCACGCTGGGGATCGTTCTGGCCGTGGTGACGCTCTGGCTGACCAACTATTTCACCCATCCGGATCGCGGCCCGGTTACCGAGACGGCCTGGGCGGCGCGCACCGGACCGGCCACGCTTTTGCTTTCCGGGATGGCCGAGGGACTCGAGTCTTCGGTCTGGGCGCTGCTGATGATCGCGCTAGCCATCATGGGCGCGATGGTCATCTTTCGCGGTTCGCTTGCCCTGCAGTTTTACGGCATCGCGCTTACCGGCCTGGGCCTTTTGACCACCACCGGGTTCATCCTGGCGATGGACACCTACGGCCCGATAACCGACAACGCCCACGGCATCTTCGAAATGGGCGGCATCCACCAGGAAGAGGCCTCGCGCACGCTTTCCTGGATGGACGCGATCGGCAACACCACCAAGGCGCTGACCAAGGGGCTGGCGATTGCGACGGCCGTGATTGCCGCGGTTTCGCTCTTCCGTTCGTTCATCGATGAGGCGCACCTGGGCGAGCTTGGCGTGCAGATCAATATGCCCACGGTCTTTGTCGGGTTGATGATCGGCGGTGCGGTGCCGTTTCTGTTCAGTTCGTTTGCCATCAAGGCGGTCAGCCGCGCTGCCTACCAGGTGGTGCTCGAAGTGCGCAACCAGTTCAAGCTTCATCCCGGCATCATGGAAGGCAAGGAGAAGCCGGATTACGGCCGCTGCGTCGATATCGTGACGGCGACGGCCCAGAAGGAGCTGCTGGGCCCGGGCATTCTGGCGGTCTTCTCGCCGCTGCTGGTCGCTTTCGGACTGGGAGCGGGAGCACTGGGAGGTTTTCTCGGCGGCACCATCCTGACCGGCCAGCTCCTTGCGGTCTTCATGGCCAACACCGGGGCCAATTGGGATAACGCCAAGAAAAAGATCGAAGACGGCTTTCTGGGCGGCAAGGGCACCGAGGTCCACAAGGCCGCGGTCGTGGGAGACACGGTCGGCGATCCGTTCAAGGACACTGCGGGTCCGGCGCTCAACCCGATGATTAAGGTCATGAACCTGGTCGCGATTCTGGCCGCGCCGTTTACGCCCGCCTCGATCTCGCACCCGACCGCCGGCCGGATCGTCGTGGTCCTGCTCTCCATCGCGCTCTTGGCGATCGCCGTTGCGTTTTCCAAGCGCGGCTCGATTGCCGACGAGCAGGGGAGCGAGCAGCGGGCCCGGGTCGCCGCCTGAAGCGGGCAAGCAGCCGCGAGCCCGCCAGCCAGCACTACGCGGGCTGGGGAGCCCGACTTGAGAGCGGATGCGGGGCGCTCAGACTGTGGGATGCGCCGCGTGGGCAACGGCACCGACCGCGGCGCCAGAGTTCCAGGCTCAAGCCGGGTTGCGGCGTGAGGCCCGCCCCTCTTCTTTTTTGCGACCGCTGGTTCTGACAGCCTAAGGCTGGCGCTTGCGCCGGCCTTCCGGACGACAGCCGTGGCTGCGTGCAAGAATTCAGAGCTGCGGGGTAAGACCATGGAGATCGCCTGGATCGGAACGGGGATCATGGGCGCGCCGATGGCGCGCCGTCTGCTCGCAGCCGGTCATCGGCTGCGGGTCTATAACCGCACCGCGGCCAGGGCTCAGGCGCTTGCCGGCGCAGGCGCAGTCGTCGCCTCAAGCGCGGCCGAGGCGGCGCGCGGCGCCGAGTTCGTCTTCATCATGGTGCCCGATACGGCGGACGTCGAGGCGGTCGCCGCCGGCATCCGGCCGGTGCTCAGCCCGGGGCAGCTTGTGGTCGACATGAGCACGGTGGCGCCGGCCGCCGAGCGCCGGATCGCCGAAGAGCTCAAGCCGCTCGGCGTCGAATACCTCGACGCGCCGGTTTCCGGCGGCGATAAGGGCGCGGTCGAGGGCACGCTCACCATTATGGTTGGGGCAAGCCTGCCGGGGTTTGCGCGCGTCGAGCCGCTGCTGGCCTGTCTTGGCCGGCGTATCACGCACATGGGCCCGGTCGGCGCGGGACAAACCACCAAGCTGGCAAACCAGATCGCCGTTGCCTTGACGCTGCAGGCGGCCGCCGAGGCCCTGCTGCTGGCAAAGAGCGGCGGCCTTGATCCGGCCCGCGTGCTGGACGCGATCGGCGCCGGCGCCGCGGCCTCGTGGCAACTGAGCAATCTCGGTCCCAAAATAATCGACCGGGATTATCGGCCCGGCTTCTTTATCAAGCTAATGCGCAAGGACCTGAGACTGGTCGGCGAGGCCGCCGCCCAAGGCGGAGTGGCGCTGCCCGGCCACGCGCTGATGACGATGATGTTTAACGCCGCCAGAAGCCTCGGTCACGACGACGACGGCACGCAAGCGGTCGCCGCGGCATTGCAGAAGCTAGCCCAGGCTTGAGGTTGCGCGCGCGCCCGGCCTTGCCGCCTGCGAAGTCGCCTGCTTTGGCCGGCTTGGCAGTCCCTTGGGGCAGGTGTCGTGGCGCGCCGGCCGGTTGGTCGCTCGGCGGTCGTCTGCGATAATTGAAAACAGAGGTTGCAAGATGGCCGACGATCCGCTGATCGAGGCGGCGCTCGAGGAATTGGGCCGCCTGCCGTTTCCCGGTTACGACGCCGACATCGTCAGCCTCGGCGTGGTTGCGGAAGTGGCGCGCGGCGCGGCCGGAGGTGTGGTCGTCACCCTTAGGCAGGCTTCGGCGCGGCCGGAGGTGATGCGAGAGCTCGATGGCGCGGTCGAAGGCGCCTTGAGGCGGCGCCTTGGCGGCGCGGCGGTCGAACTCAAGGTGCAGAGCCTGGCGCCGGAGTTGGGCGAGAAAACCGGCCGCGCCCGGCTCGAAGGAACACGCCACGTCGTGGCCGTGGCCAGCGGCAAGGGAGGCGTCGGCAAGTCGACGGTGGCGGCCAACCTGGCGCTGGCGCTGAGCGCGCTCGGGGCGCGCACGGGACTGCTCGACGCGGACATTTACGGTCCGTCGGTGCCGATGCTTTTCGGCGTGGGCGACGCCAAGCCCTCTCAAGCCGGCGGCCAGAATTTTTTCCCGGTGGAGCGCTACGGAGTCAAGCTCATCTCCATCGGCTTTTTTCTCACCGAGAGGTCGCCGGTCATCTGGCGCGGACCGCTGGTGGCGGGCGCAGTGCAGCAGTTTCTCAAGGACACGCTGTGGGGCACGCAGGACTTCCTGCTGGTCGACCTGCCGCCTGGCACGGGCGACGCCCAGCTCACCCTGGCGCAGCAGGTGGCGCTCGACGGCGTGGTGATCGTTACCACGCCCCAGGAGGTGGCGCTGCTGGATGCGCGGCGCGCACTGGCGATGTTCCGGCAGGTGCATTGCCCGCTGCTCGGGGTGATCGAGAACATGAGCGATTTCGTTTGTCCCCAGTGCGGCGAAAGCGAGGCGCTGTTCGGCAGCGGCGGCGGCGAGCGGCTGGCCCAGAGCGAAGGGACGCGGCTTCTCGGCCGCGTGCCGCTTTACCCGGAACTATGCGAAGCGGGGGACGCCGGGATGCCGATAACGCTGGCCGACCCGGACCATCCGGCCAGCAAGGCGTTCGTCGCCATTGCCCGAACGCTGATGGAGACGATTCCCGATTAAGCGCGGTGAGATTGTGGCGGCACGCCGCCCTCTTTGGTATGGTCGAAAAGCGCACCAGGCCGGGGTCTCAGCGCCTGACAGCGCAGGGCGCTCGCCCTGCTGCCGGCAGACACACCGTGCCGGCGCGCATAGTCGCCCGGTGAGATGGCCACGATAATCACCGAAGAATGCATCAATTGCGGCGCTTGCGAGTCGGCGTGTCCCAACACCGCCATCTACCCGGGCGGCAGGCCCTGGGAAATGAACGGCCGGCGCTATCCGGCGCTGCAGGAAGACATCTTCTACATCGCTGCCGACAAGTGCAGCGAATGCGTGGGCTTCTTCGACCAGGAGCAGTGCGCGGCGGTCTGCCCGGTCGACTGCTGCCTTCCCGACCCCGGCCGTCCGGAGGGCGAACCGGTGCTGTTGGAACGGGCCCGGCGACTTCATCCCGGGCGGCCCTTTTCCGAGCCGGCGCCGTCGCGCTTTGCGCGGTTGCCGGCAGAGGTCCCGCCGCCGTGAGACGGGCCGGCTTTGCGCCGCGCAGCCCCGCGCCGGCCGATCCGAGGGGGTGCCTCGATGAGCGTTCTCCGCGATAAGACCGTAGTCGTCGGCGTCAGCGGAGGGATCGCCGCGTACAAAGCGGCCGAACTGGTGCGGCTGCTCGTTCGCGCCGGCGCCAGGGTCAGGGTCATGATGACCCGCGCCGCCCCGCAGTTTATCACCCCGCTTACCCTTCAGACCTTGAGCGGCGCTCCGGTTGCCACCGATGTCCTCAGCCTGGTCGAGGAGGCACAAATCGGACACATCAGGATCGCGGACAGCGCCGACGCCATCGTAATTGCGCCCGCCAGCGCCGACTTGCTTGCCCGGATGGCGCTCGGGATGGCCGACGACGTGGTGACCGCGGTGCTGCTTGCCGCCCGCTGCCCGGTGGCGGTCGCCCCGGCCATGAACGTCCACATGTACGAGCATCCGGCAGTGCGAGAAAATCTCGCGCGCCTGGCGGCCCGGGGCGTGGTCGTCATCGAACCCGAGGAAGGAGAGTTGGCCTGCGGTTACGAGGGCAAGGGTCGGCTGCCCGACCCTCGCGCAATCGTCGAGGAGGTCGAGCGGATGCTCTCCCGGCACGACCTTGCCGGCGAACGGGTGCTGGTGAGCGCCGGGCCGACGCAGGAGGCGATCGATCCGGTGCGCTACGTCTCCAACCGCTCGTCGGGCAAGATGGGCTTTGCCCTGGCCGCGGCCGCCTGGCGGCGCGGCGCCTCGGTCAGGCTGGTCAGCGGGCCGTCGGCGCTGTCCGCGCCGCCAGGCGTCGAGCGTATCGACACGGTGAGCGCGGGCCAGATGCTTTCGGCGGTGGCGGAAAGTTTCTCCTGGTGTTCCATCCTGGTGATGGCCGCGGCGGTCGCCGACTTCCGCCCCGCCCAGCCGGCCGCGCAAAAGCTTAAGAAAAGCGGCCGCGCAATGACGCTCGAACTGGCTCCCGTGGCGGACGAACTGCCGGCCCTTGCGGCCGGCAAAGAGGACCGGCTGATCGTCGGCTTTGCTGCCGAGACACGCGACCTTGAAGCGCAGGCGCTCGCCAAGCTCGAGCGCAAGCGCCTTGACCTGATTTGCGCCAATGACGTAACAGTGCCCGGCGCCGGCTTTGCGACCGACACCAACGTGGTGACGCTGCTGGATGCAACCGGGCGCGTGGAACGGCTGCCGCTGCTCTCCAAAGAGGAGGTGGCCGACCGTATTTTCGACCGCGTACTGGAGCTGAAAAACGCCCAAGGCGCAAGCGCCGCCAACCGCTGACCGGTTTCCAGCCGGCGCCACCGCGGCTTCCAACCCTTGTGCCGGGGCGCGATGGCTTGCGGGCCGAAGCCGCAGCGGCCGGGGGCCGACCGGGGGCAAGAACGAGCCGCTTGCCGAGGTGGCAACGAATCGATGACTTTGGAGCGCGACCTGCTGCTCGCCTCGATCAGCGACTACCTTGAACAGCTTGGCGAGGAAGGGCTGGACGGGCTTGAGACGCGGCCTCAGCCGGCACGGCCGGCAGCGCCGGAAAGCTTCCCGGTGTCGGCCGAGAATGCAGGCTCGCCTCGACCCGCAGCCGGCGCCTTGCCGGTATCGCCGGTCTCGGCGCCGGCTGCGGCTGCGGGCTTTTCGGGCGCGCTTTTCAGCCCTTACCCCGGCCTTGCCAAGACCTGTACGCTTGAGGAGCTGCGCGAATTCATCGGCGATTGCAAGCGCTGCAAGCTCGCCCAGTATCGAACCCATCTGGTCTTCGGTACCGGCAACCCGCGCGCCCGGCTGATGTTCGTTGGCGAAGGGCCGGGGGCCGAAGAAGATGCCCAGGGCGAGCCGTTCGTGGGCCGTGCCGGCCGCCTTCTGACCGACATCATTGAGCGCGGGATGGGCCTCAGAAGGGCCGACGTCTATATCTGCAACGTGATCAAGTGCCGTCCCCCCGAGAACCGCAACCCCGAGCCCGACGAGGTGGCGGCCTGCCAGCCTTTTTTGGACCGACAGATCGACTTGGTGAGCCCGGAGGTGATCGTTGCGCTCGGAACATTCGCGGCCCAGGCGCTCTTCAACGAGCGCACGCCGATCAGCCGGATGCGCGGCCAGTGGCGCGAAGTCAGGGGAATCAAGGCAATGCCGACGTTTCATCCCGCCTACCTGTTGCGCAGTCCTGCCGACAAGCGGCTGGTCTGGATCGATATCCGCGAGGTGATGAAAGTGCTGGGCCTTGTGTCGCCACGCGGCAGCGGGGGATGAGCGCGCAGTGAGCACGGCGGGCCAACTGCGCCGCGGCGGCCAAGCGGCTGTCTTGGCCGGCACTTTCTTGAGCGCGGCGCTTTTCGGCGGCTTGGGCGCGCCGGTTGCGCGCGCCGGGCCGAGGCGCCCGCAAGTGGCCCTGGTCGCCGTGAAAGGCCCGATAACTCCGCCGCTGGCTGATTTCATCCATGGCGCGCTCGACCGGGCGGCCAGGGAGCATCTGGATGCGGTCCTGCTTACGGTTGACACCCCGGGCGGTCTGCTGGCCTCGGCGCGCCGGATCGTCGAGGACCTGCTGAACGCTCCGCTGCCCGTAATCGCCTATGTGGCGCCTTCCGGCGCCAGCGCCGCCTCGGCCGGGACGTTCATCGTCGAGGCGGCTAATATCGCGGCGATGGCGCCCGGCACTACCATCGGCGCGGCCCATCCCGTCGAGATTGGCGGCGAGCTCAAGGGCGCGATCGCAACCAAGATGGAAAACTTCACCGCCTCGCTGGCCAAGAGCATCGCCCGCGCGCGCGGCCGCAACGAGCAATGGATCGAAAAGGCGGTGCGCAAGAGCGCGGCCATCGACGAGCAGCAGGCGCTCAACCTGCGGGTAATTGACCTGGTAGCGCCCGACCAGGCCGCGCTCCTGACCCTGGTCTCTGGACGCGTGGTCAAGGTCGGCACGCGCCCGGTGCGCCTTGCGCTTGGAGGCGCGGCGGTCGTTCCCTACCGGATGAGCGTGGCCGAGCGGTTTCTCGACGCGCTTGCCAACCCCGACCTGGTCTACCTGCTGATGGCTGCGGGCGTGCTCGGGCTCTATTTTGAGCTGGCGCATCCGGGGGTTTTTCTTCCCGGCGTGGTCGGTGCGACCTGTCTTTTGCTGGCGCTGGCCTCGTTCGAGGTGCTGCCGGTCAGTCTGGCCGGAGCGTTGCTGGTGATTCTGGGGCTGGTGCTCATCGGCTCGGAGGCGTTTGTCACGAGTTACGGCGTTCTGGGCTTGGGCGGCGTGGTGGCCTTTTCGCTCGGCTCGCTCATCCTGATTGACCGCAGCGAGAGCGACCTGGGCGTGAGCTGGTCGCTGGTCTGGCCGATGGCCTCGGCGATGGCCGCGCTGGTGGTTTCGGTGGCCTACGTGGCCTTCGGTGTGAGGCGGCGTCCGGCGCGCACCGGGCGCGAGGGGCTGGTCGGCCAGCTTGCCGAAGTTCACGCGACGATCGCGCCGGACCGACCGGGCTGGGTACTTGTCCACGGGGAGCGCTGGCGGGCGCGCTGCGGCGAATTTGTCGAGCCTGGGGAGCAGGTCCGGGTGATAGGGGTCACGGGGCTGGAACTCGAAGTACGGCCGGAGCGCGCCTAGGCGGGCGCCGCTTCTTGGGCCGGGGAGGGGAGCCGTGGAAACTGTTTTCATCGTGATCGTGGTGGTCGCCGCGCTTTTCCTGGTCAGCGGGCTTAAGATTCTCAACGAGTACGAGCGCGCGGTAATCTTCCGCCTCGGCCGGCTGGTGCCGTACCGGGGTCCCGGCCTGATTTTCGTCAACCCGCTAATCGAGAAGTCGGTGCGTGTCGACCTGCGCACCATCACGCTCGACATCCCGCCGCAGGACGTAATCACCCGCGACAACGTCTCGGTCAAGGTAAGCGCGGTGCTCTACTTCCGGGTGATCGACCCGTCGCGCGCGGTGACCGAGGTCGCCAACTACCTTTTTGCCACGACGCAACTGGCGCAAACCACCGTGCGCTCGGTAGGCGGCCAGAGCGAACTTGACGAACTGCTCGGCCAGCGCGAGAAGCTTAATACGCGTATCCAGGAGATCATCGACACCCAGACCGAGCCTTGGGGAATCAAGGTGACCCTGGTCGAGCTGAAGAACATCGACCTGCCCCAAGACATGCAGCGCGCGATCGCGGCGCAGGCCGAGGCCGAACGCGAGCGGCGCGCCAAGGTAATCGCCGCCGAGGCCGAGTACCAGGCGGCCGAGAAGCTGGCCGCAGCGGCCGAGATCATGAGCCACAACCCGATAACGCTGCAGCTTCGCTACTTGCAGACCCTGGCCGAGATCGCCGTCGAGCACAACTCAACCACCGTTTTCCCGGTCCCGATCGACATGCTGCGCCCGTTCTTCCAGGTCGCCGCCAAGGAACCGAACGCGCCACATCCGACAAACCCGACCGACCCGGCCGCGGCGCACAAGAGCTAAGTCCGACCCGCAGCGCCTTCAGACCGGGGTTGCCACTGTTATGGGCAAACTGATTCTGGTGCGCCACGCCGAGAGCGTGGGCAACCGCACGCGACGCTTTACGATGGACGGCGGCTCGCCGCTTACCGAGCTGGGACGCGAGCAGGCGCGGCAGGCGGCCGCGCTCATCCGCGCGCGTTTTAAGCCGGAGCTGCTGGTAAGCAGCCCCTACCGGCGCGCGCTTGAGACCGCGGCGATCATCGGGCGCGAGATCGCCTATGCCAGGCCGCCGCTGGTCGTGGTCGAGCTCTGCGAGCGCGACTTCGGCCAGCTCAAGGGCAGACCGTACGACGCGGTCCACGACGACCCGGCCTTCCGCTCGGCGGTCGAGCCGCTCTGGAAGCCGCCCGGCGGAGAAAGCCTGGAAGAGGTGCGCCTTAGGACAGCTCCGGCGCTGGAGAAACTTGCGCGCGACTTTCCCGATATCGAGGTCGTGGTGGTGAGCCACGGCGGCGTGATGACCGCGCTTTGCGCCCATCTCAACGGCGGCTGGGAGGGCGTCACGGTACCCGAGAACTGCGCCGTGCTGCTGGTGGAAAATTTCCAGGGACGCCTGTCGGCACCGACGCCTGTGGCGCCGCTCAAATAAGCGGGACGTGAGCGGCTTGCGCATCATCCGGAGCGCAGCGCGTCGCGCGCCCCGTCTGCGTGCGGACTTGCCTGCGCCGCGCCCGGCGCGACCAGCAGGCACGCACAGCCAGGCGCGGCCAGGAGGGGGCCCGCGGTGCAAGCCGCGCACTCTGCCGTAGCGCGAGAAGCGAGAACGGGGCAGGGATAAGAAAAAAGGCCTCTCACCCGGCGCTTCGCACCGCCCTTGTATGTTGTCGGCGAGTGCGCCAGGAGATTTGAGGAATGGGCGCGCCAGCTCCGCTCCCCTCGCCTCGCCCGCGCCGGACATGCGCTTTTCCTGCCCCTTGCCCGCGCCAGTGGGAGAGAGCCTGCCCTGAGCCTGTCGAAGGGGCAAGCGGCGTGGCGGTTGCGCTCTCCTGCGCAACCGCCGTGACGCGCGGGTGAGGGTGCAGGCCTACGGCATCGGCACCCCCCATCCTTTCCCGGCGGGGAGAGGGACGTAAGCGCGCCGCCGGCGCCTCACAATGTGTCTGCCAGCACCGTGGCCAGGAACAAGGCGCTGCGCGGCGGCCGGCCGAGCAGCGAGGCGATGAACCTTTCCAGCGCCGCCTGACCGTCGCTGGGCGCCGCGTCGGCGGCGCCAACCTCGGCCAGCGGGTGGGCGGCAAGAGCGCTCAAGGCTTGCGCGCTCGCCGCGCCAAGGCGCAGGCCGCTTACATTGGAGCGGGCAAGGCAGTTGGGGCAGAGAACCCCTCCCATCGACTCGACGAAGAAGACCGCGCCTTCGCCCGGCGCCGCGTGGCATCGCCGGCAGCTTGCGAAATCGAGTTGGTAGCCGGCCCAGGCGAGCAGCCGAAGTTCGAAAACCTGGCGCAGGCCGGCCCCGGCCGGCCCGCGGTCGACTACGGTCAGGCTTTCCGTCAGCAGATGGTAACAGCCGGCGGCCTCGGCATGCTCCGGGGTGAAAGCTTCGGCCAACTCAAGCATGTAGCATCCCAGGGCGAACTTGGTCAGCTCGTCAAAGGGGCCGTAACTTGGCAGGCCGGCGGCCTCGGCGCGGGTGAGGAAGACCAACTCGCTGCTTGGGCGGCGCCGAAAGTAGACCAGCGCGTGGGTGAACGGCTCGAGCCGGCGCTCGAAGCGGCGCAGCGAGGTCCTGATCCCCTTGGCAATTCCGGTCAGCCGTCCGGCGGTTTGCGTGAGCAGGGTGACGATCCGGTCCGCCTCGCCGTAGGCGCGGGCGCGCAGCACTACGGCTGGGCTGCTTTCCTCAGCGGGCATTGCTTTATCGTTCGGCTGCGCTCAGAGCCGCTTGAGCATCTGCTGCTGGATGGCGGCGGCCTGCTCGCGCATCGCGCGCACCTGGGCGAGGCCGTCCGGGTTTTCGGCCGCCTCGCGCACGAGCGCGTCGAAGCGGGCCATGATTTGGCGCAGCTTGGTATGGGCCTCGACCAGGGCGCGGTCTTTGAGTGTTTGGTCCGCCCAGGCGCGCGCTGCGTAGTCGGCGAGTTCCTGGCTCTCGATTAGCAGAGCGCGGGCCTCGTCCTCGTGGCGGCGGACGATTGCGCGCAGGGTCTGGCGGACCCGTTCCCGTTCGCCCGGGTCCTTCCAGAGCGCGTGTTCGAGGAAGCAGAGATCGTCGTCGGCGGCGCTGAGCCGTCCGGACAAAAGCGCATGGGCGCGCACGATTGCCAGGCAGTTGCGCCAGCGCCGGTCGGAGACGGTGAGCCCGAGCTTTTTCAGCTCGCGCCGCATCCGGGCGACCACCGCCAGCGCTGCGCCGGGCACTTCGACGGTTGCGGCCAGCGCGCAAAGCGTCTGAAACTCGGCAAAGGTCAGCGCCGTCCGGCTTTCGCTGCGGGGCCCCTCGAGCATCTTGAGAAAGCGGAACTCCTCCTCGATGTAGTCAACGACGAAACGCAGCATGAAGCGGTCGTAGAGCGCCACCAGTTCGTCTTCCTCGGGCAGTTCGTTGGAGGCCGCAAACAGCGCGACCAGCGGCACCGCCAGCCGGTGGCGGCCGTTAAAGAAGATACGCTCGTTGATGATCGCCAGAAGGGCGTTGAGAATCGAGGAGTTGGCCTTGAAGATTTCGTCGAGAAAGGCGATGTGCGCCTCGGGCAGCTTGCCGGTCGTCACGCGCCGGTAGTCGTCTTCCTCGAGTCCTTTCAGACTGACCGCGCCGAAAAGCTCCTCAGGCGTGGTGAACTTGGTGAGCAGCCACTGGAAGTAGACGGCGCCTTCGACCCGGCGGCACAGCTCGTCGGCCAGCATCGACTTGGCCGTGCCGGGCGGCCCGATGATGAGCACGTGGCTGGCCGACAGCAGCGCGCAAAGTGCGCCGTCGATAAGCTCGGCTCGCTCGAGGAAGAGCCGGTTCATCTCCTCGCGAATCGCCACGAGCTTGCGCTTGGCGCTTTCGACGACGGCCGGTGGGAAGGCTGACACGGTTGGTCCGCGGGGAGGTTTATCAGGCTGTCGAAGTCAAAGCAAGCGTGCAGGCACGCATCGTCTTTTTCAGGTCCGCGCGCAAGCTGCCCCGATGACCCGGCCGCCTCGCCAACGTTTACAGGGCTTTGCCGCCAAGCGGCGAGATCTCACCGCTTGGCCGGCGGCCGGGCCGAGGCAAAGGCCGGCGCGCGCTTCTCCTTGAGCGCCTCGATTCCCTCGGCGATGTCGTTGCCCAGAAAGCCGAGCATCTCAAAGGCCAGCGAGGCGTCGAAGGCGGGGGCGGTGAGATGCAGCCAGTTGTTAAGCGCACGCTTGGTCAGCCTGAGCGCCCACTGCGGCATCTGGGCAAGCTTGCGCGCGGTTTCCATCGCCCGGGCCAGCACCTGGTCGGCCGGCACGCAGAGGCTCACCAGCCCGATCCGCTCGGCCTCGCGCCCGTCGAGGAAGTCGCAGGTGAGCAGGTAGTACTTGGCCTTGGCCATCCCGCACAAAAGCGGCCATACGATAACCGCATGGTCTCCGGCCGCTACGCCGAGCCTGAGATGGCCGTCGGTCAGGCGAACGTTCTCGGCGATAATCGAGATATCCGCCATCAGGGCGACGGCGAGCCCGGCGCCGACGGCCACGCCGTTTATCGCCGAGATGACGGGCTTCTCGAGATTGATCATGTTGTAGACGAGATCGCCGGCCTCCTTGAGCGTGCGCTCGACGGCAGCCGGATTGCCGCGCGTGCGTTCGATCATGCCGAGGTCGCCGCCGGCCGAGAAGGCGCGGCCCGCGCCGGTAATCACGACCACGTTGGTTTCGGGGTCTTCGCCGACATCTTTCCAAACTTCGCTTAGTTCCTTGTGGAGCGGCTCGTGCGCGGCGTTGAGCAGCTCGGGCCGGTTGATGGTTATCAGCAGGATGCCCGGCTCGGGCCGCTCGAAAAGAAGATGCTTGTAGCGCTCGTAGCTCATGGATTGCCTCCCGCGATGCCGAAGTTGTTGGCAAGATGATCGCGCGCCTTGCCGCACGCCGCAAGCCGCCATCGCAGCCGCTGCGCCCTTCGCCCCACGCCGCCCATGCCGCGCCTCGCCTTGCTGCTCAGCCTTGCGCGGGAAGAAGCGCCGCGCTGTGGCCCAATCGGCATCGCGCTCATGGGCGACAAACGCACATTGACTGACTGGTGAAACGGGGGAAAAGATCGAGGCGCGCGTTACGAAACACCTGAGCGAAGCCGAAGGTAGCGCGCGGGGTCCTTCACTTCGTTCAGGATGACAGAAGAGTTGCGACCCTCGGTTCAGGATGTCGCGACGCTCGACGAAGCCCGAAAACACTTCAAGAAAGCGCTTGCGCTGGTGTCCGAACCCGACCAGGTTCTGGCGAGCGAATCCAACCCATAACAACTAACAGCGCGGCGAATTGCTCGATGGTGGGGCCGGCCTCGGGAATAATCGACCGCAGTGTGCTGCATCCGCTTTCTTTGGCGGCGGTAGGAGCTCGGCCGGCGCTCCAGGTTTCTCGGTTTTAACCGCGCGCAAGGCGCCACGCCTCTGGTTCCCTCGCCCCCACCGGGGGATGGCAAGGCGCCGCGCCTCTGGTTCCCTCGCCCCGACCGGGAGATGGCAAGGCGCCGCGCCTCTGGTTCCCTCGCCCTCACCGGGAGATGGCAAGGCGCCGCGCCTCTGGTTCCCCTCGCCCTCACCGGGAGACGGCAAGGCGCCACGCCTCTGGTTCCCTCGCCCCCACCGGGGGCGAGGGCTAGGGTGAGGGGGGATGACTTCAAAGCGAAGCCACCTTGTAATCTCGCGTGCTCGCCAGTTGCGCCACGATGAAACCGCGGCCGAAAGGTTTTTGTGGAGCCGCCTGCGCCGTAGGCAGCTCGAAGGGGTCAGTTTCCGCCGCCAGCATCCGCTCGGGGGATTGGTGGTTGATTTCTGTGCGCCCCAGGAAAAGCTGGTCATCGAACTGGATGGTGGGCAGCATAATGAAGCGGAAAATCGGCGTGCGGACGAGCAGCGTACCGGGTTACTGGCTAGGCGCGGCTACCGCGTTATACGTTTCTGGAACCACGACGTACTACAGAACCCGGAAGGAGTGCTGCTGGTGATTCGTGGGGCGTTAAGTCGTCCCCCCTCTCCCTAACCCTCGCCCCCCGAGGGGCGAGGGGACCAGAAGGGGCTCGCGGCTTTGCCGAGGCGAGGTGACGGGAGAAAGGGATTTTGTCTTTGTCGCGGCAGGAGAACCGGAGAAGGGGCTCTTCGCCGCCGAGGGGCGAGGGGACCAGAAGGGGCTCGCGGCTTTGCCGAGGCGAGGTGACGGGAGAAAGGGATTTTGTCTTTGCCGAGCGGCAGAGCCCGCAGAAGAAGCCTTCGCCTTTGCCGGGGGGGGACCGGGAGCTGTGGGTGCCGGCAGCGGGGACATGGGGCGGATCTCTCACTCCCTTGCTCAGGGGGGCTTTCTGTTCCCCTCGCCCCCACCGGGGGATGGCAAGGCGCCACGCCTCTGGTTCCCTCGCCCCCCAAGGGGCGAGGGCTAGGGTGAGGGGGGAACGGTTCCGAAGCGGAACCGCCAGGTGACCTTGCGTGTGGAGGTTCGAGGCGACCCGATAGACGTCGTCGGCCCTGCTGCAGAGTTCTGTGAATCATCCTCGAGTCAGCCGTTCGCGGGTGATCCAAGCGATCAAGTTTCTCAATCGGCCCAATGGGGCGCGGTCAGATCGGTGAGTTGCGGCGGGCCTACAGGGAGTTCCAGTGCCGGGGTGATGTGGATGCGCTGTTGGCTGCGGTCGAGGATCTCGGCCGGTGTTTCGGCGACCCGCAGCGCGAGGCTGCAGTGCGTCGGGCGCGCCCGCCTATCGGACGCCAGGAGCTGCGGCTTGTCGGCTTCGACTTGGTGTCGGGCGGTTAGGCTCGCTGGAGCATGGCGGCGGCAACGTGGGCCGCTCCCAGGACCGCAGCGGCCGGCTCGAGGCAGACTCGCACCGGGATTCGGCGCAGCATCGCGGAGAGCCGGCCGCTGTCGTTGAAGGCTTCTATGAAGGTGCCGCGGCGCAGCGCGGGCAGAATCTTGGGCGCGATTCCACCGGCTACGAAGACTCCGCCTAGCGCCATCGTCTTGAGCGCCAGGTTGGCCGCCTCGGCGCCGTAGACCGCAACAAAAATCTCCAGCGCCCGCACGCATACCGGGTCCGTGCCGGCAAGCGCCGCCTCGCCAATCACGTGCGCGTGGTCTTCTTCGGCCGCCAGCCGCTCGGCAAGCCAGGGCGGCTCGCTGCTTGCCGCGCGCTGGCGCAAGAAGCGGTAGACGTTCATGAGCCCCGGACCTGAGAGCACCCGCTCGAAGCTGACATGGCCGAGCTCGCGGGCGAGGAACTCAAGCAGCGCTACTTGTTCGGCGTTGCGCGGGGCAAAATCGCAGTGGCCGCCCTCGGAGGCGACGGCCCGGTAGCCGTTTTGCTCCGGCACCAGCATCGCTTCGCCCAGGCCCGTGCCTGCGGCGATGACCGCGATGTTCGCCCTGAGCGCGGGATTTGCCCCGGCCTGCAACACCTCGCACTGAGAATCGTCAAGGCGCAGCACGCCGTAGGCGGTTACCTCGAGATCGTTGAGCAGCTTCACGCGCGGTGCCGAAAGCGCCCGCTTAAGCGACGCTTCGTCGATCTCCCACGGGATGTTCACCGGGCGGCTGTGCCCGTCGATGACCGGGCCGGGCACGCCGAAGCAGGCCGCGGCAATGGACGGTCCGGAGCGGAGAAAGTCCTGGCAGAGCTCTTCGAGGCTTGAGAAGTCGCGGGTGGCGTATACCTGATCGCGCAGCGGTTTGAGCGCTTCGCCAAGAGCGCCGTAGAGCGCCAGATGTACCTTGGTGCCCCCGACATCAGCGGCGAGCACCACTGGCGGATGAGCGCTGTGCGAGGAAGCCATCGACGACTGCGCGGCCAATCAATGGCCCAAAGTGCCTGGCCGGTGCCGGCGCGGCCGGCGCCAGGCGACGGTTTCGGCCGCCTGGGCTGCCATTCTCAGAGGGTGCGCCAGGCGCGCCCGTCGGCGGCTATCATGAGCGCGGCCTCGATCGGGCCCCATGACCCGGCGGCGTAGCTCGCCGGATCGGTGGGATTGTCGCGCCAGGTTTCGACGATCTGCTCGACAAAGCGCCAGGACGCCTCGACCGTATCGCGGCGCATGAAAAGCGTCTGGTCGCCCGCGATGACGTCGCGCAAGAGCGTTTCGTACGCCTCGGGCGAGGCCGAGGCGTACTGGAAATCAACCATCACGGGATTTAGCCGAAGCTGCTGGCCCGGCACCTTGGAAATTATCCGCAAGGAAAGGCCCTCCTCGGGCTGGATGCGGATGAGCAGCACGTTGGGCTCGAGCGGCGGGCGCGGACTTGAATTGAACAGGATGCGCGGGACGGCGTTGAAGTAGATGCCGATCTCGCTGGCCCGCTTGGCCATCCGCTTGCCGGTGCGCAGATAGAAGGGGACGCCCGCCCAGCGCCAGTTTTCCACGAAGCACTTGAGCGCGACGAAGGTTTCGGTGGTGGACTCGGGGTCGACGCCGGCTTCCTCGCGGTAGGCTTTGGCTTTTTCGCCGCGCACCAGACCCTCGCCGTACTGGCCGCGCACCACCCAGCGCGAGACCTCTTCGGGGCTCAGGGGGCGCAGCGTGCGGACGACGTCGAGCTTCGCGTCGCGCACGGCGTCGGCCTCGGTGCTGCGCGGCGGCTCCATCGCGATCAGGCAGAGCACCTGCAGCAGGTGGCTTTGCACCATATCGCACAGGGCGCCGGCCTTCTCGTAGTAAGGCGCGCGGGTGCCCACCCCTTCCTCTTCGGCGACCGTTATCTGGACGTGGTCGATGAAGCGGGTGCTCCACAGCGGCTCGAAGAACGAGTTGGCAAAACGCAGCACCAGCAGATTCTCCACGCTCTCCTTGCCCAGGTAGTGGTCGATGCGGAAAAGCTGACTTTCGTCAAAGTACCGGGCGAGCTGATCGTTGATCGCGCGCGCGCTGGCCAGGTCGTGGCCGATCGGCTTCTCGACCACCACCCGGGTGAAAGGGCCGTCGGGACGGGCCGGGCGGACCAGCGCGGCCTGTCCCAGTCCGCTGGCCGCGGCCTCGATGAACTGGGGCGGGATGCCGAAGTAGAAAAGCCGGTTGCCGCCCGTGCCGAACTGCGCCTCGAGCTGGGACAGCCGCTGGGCCATCGCCGCGTAGTCCTGGCCGCGCCCCAGGTTGCCGCGAAAGTAGTGCAGCATCCGCGCGAACTTCGCCCAGTTCTCCTCGTCGGGCGGGCGGCGCGAGAACTGCTGCACCCCCTCGCGGGCGAGTTCCCGGTAGGACTCGTCGTTCAGCTCCTCCAGCGAAAAGGCCTGGACCGCGAACTGCTCGGGCAGCCCGGAATCCAGCATCAGGTTGTACAACGCCGGCAAAAGCTTGCGCCGGCTTAAGTCGCCGGCGCCACCCAGAATCACCAGGGCGCAGGGCGGCAGCGCATGGCCGGCACGCCCCGCCCCGTGGCTTGCGTCAAGCGTGACCAGCGTCTTCTCGGTGCTCATGACCGCCTAGCGCCTGACCGTGGCATGCCCGCCGAACTCGTTGCGCATCGCGGCCAGCAGCCGCTCGCCGAAGGTGCCGGTCGCTCCCTGGTCGACGCGCGAGCGGAAACGGGCGAACAGCGAAAGCGTGATGACCGGCAGCGAAACGTCCCTGGCGATCGCCTCGAGCACCGTCCAGCGGCCTTCGCCCGAGTCCTCGACGTAGCCCAGAATGTTTTCGAGCTTGGGGTCCTTGGCCAGCGCGTCGGCGCACAACTCGAGCAGCCAGGAGCGCACCACGCTGCCCTGTCCCCACAGCCGGGCAATCGCCGCCAGGTCCAGATTGAACTCCGAGCGGTGCAGGCATTCGAAGCCCTCGGCGTAAGCCTGCATCAGGCCGTATTCGATCCCGTTGTGGACCATCTTGACGAAGTGGCCGGCGCCGCTTTGCCCCATGTAGGCGTAGCCGTTGGGCGGTGCCAGCGTCTTGAACAGCGGCTCGCAGCGGCGAAAGATCGCCTCCTCGCCGCCGACCATCAGGCAGTAACCGACCTTGAGGCCCCAGACGCCGCCGCTGGTGCCGGCGTCCAGGTAGTGGATCGCCCGCTTCTTAAGCTCGGCGGCGCGCCGGATGTCGTCGTGAAAGTTGGTGTTCCCGCCGTCGATAATCGTGTCGTCGGCGTTCATGGACTGCGCCAGGGTGGTAATCGTTTCCTCGGTCGGTTTCCCGGCCGGGACCATGACCCATGCCGCGCGCGGGGGAGCAAGGCGGCGCACCAGCTCTTCGAGCGAAGCGGCCCCTTCGGCGCCGAGCGCGGCCAGTTCCTGCCGCTTGGCCGGGTCCAGGTCGAAGGCGACCACCCGATGCTGGTCGCGGCGCAAACGCGCGACCATGTTCATTCCCATTTTGCCCAGGCCGACAAAGCCTACTTCCATGATGCTTGTCCTCGCGCCGCAACCGGGAAGACGCGTCTTTGTGCGCGCGCCGATAAACACGCGCAAGGCCGCAGACCGTGCGGCCTCGGTTCAACCCTAGCGCAGCCGACGGGGCGAAACGAGCAGCCGCCGGGCACGCGGTTGAGGGTCTGCCGGCGCCCCGCCCCGGCTAGCTGAATTGGACGGCGAATTGCGCCTCGGCCGCGACCTCGCCGATGAGCGCCGCGTCGGCGCAGCCGGCCGCTTGTAGCGCGCCAAGAAGCGCCGGGGCATCCTGCGGCGCAACTGCGATGAGCAGGCCGCCGGAGGTCTGGGGGTCGAAGAGGAGCTGCGCCATCGGCTCTACCGTGTCCTCCGAAACCTCGACTTGCGGGCCGAAAAATTCGCGGTTGCGCTTGCCTCCGCCCGGCAGCATCCCCTGGCGCGACCACTCCAGGGCGCCCGACAGCACCGGAACGTCGGACTCCTCGATCAGGAAGCTTGCCCGGCTGGCCCGCGCCATCGTGGCCGCATGGCCGGCCAGCCCGAAGCCGGTGATGTCGGTCGCCGCGTGAACCTCGTAGTTGAGCATCGCGCGCGAGGCACCTGCGTTGAGCTGCGACATCACCCTGACCACCACGTCATACTCGTTGGCGGGCAGCAGGCCGCGCTTGAGCGCGGTCAGCAGCACGCCCGTGCCGAGCGGTTTGGTCAAGAGCAGGAGATCGCCGGGACGGGCGCCGACATTGCGGATGATACGGCGCGGATCGATCACGCCGGTGACCGCCATCCCGTACTTGACCTCTTCGTCGGCCACGCTGTGACCGCCGACGACCACGACCCCGGCCTCGGCTGCCTTGTCGGCGCCGCCGCGCAGGATTTCCACCAGGTAGCGGCGCGGCAGCCCCGACTGCGGCCAGCAAACGATGTTCAGCGCCGTTTTCGGCACCCCGCCCATCGCGTAGACGTCCGACAGCGCGTTGGCTGCGGCCACCTGCCCGTAAACGTAGGGGTCGTCCACCACCGGGGTGAAAAAATCGACCGTGTTGACGAGCGCCAGATCGTCGCTAAGACGGTAGACTCCGGCGTCGTCGCCGGTGGCGATGCCGACCAACAGGTTGGGATCGCCGGCGAGTTCGAGTTGCGCCAGAACTGCGGCCAGGTCCTCCGGACCCAGCTTGCCCGCTCAGCCGGCCGCCTTGCAGCGCGCGGTCAGCCGAAGCGTCTGGTCGGGGCTCGGCACCTTATCCTCGGGTTCGTCCATCGTGGGTCATTTTGACTGAGACGCGGCCGGATTTCATCCACCGGACAAGGCCGGCCGCAGCGCTACGGCCAAGCGGCTTGGCCGCGCTGCGATTCAGCCGCTGCGGGCGCGCAGCCGGCGCATGTCGCCCACCCGGGTGGTGACTGCGGTGTGGTCGAAGTAGTCGAGCAATGCGATGGCGAACTTGCGAGAGCCGCCGATAAGGTCGCGAAAGCCGGCGGCGCCGATCTCGGCGTTCGAGCCGAGGTAGTCGAGCAGCCGCTGGCGCGCCTGCTCGACGGCTTGCCGGCTGAAATAGAGGTCGGTTGCCACCTTGACGACGCGTCCGTCGCGCTCGAGCGCGGTGAGCAGGCTGCGCGCGCGGGCGATCCCGGCGCCGCCCAGCCCGCAGCTTTGCGCCAGTTGCCTTAAGTCGGGCGGTTTGAAGCCGGAGTCCTTCAGCGTTTTTTCCAGCGCGATGCCGAGCCGCTGGTCTTCGCCTCCGAGCTCTACGCGATGCTGCTTGAGCCTGACCAGGCTCTCCTGGCGCACGAGCTGCAGGCTTTCGGCGAGCCGGTCGAGCAGGAGCCGGAAGGCACGCGGCGTAACCGCGTAGGGCAGGCGCACCCGCAACTGTTCCATCTCCAGCCCGGGCGAGAGCGGGTTGGCGCGATGATGCTCGGCGACCGCGGCGGCGACGAATTGCTCAAGCTCGCGCCACTTGGCCGGGGTGGTGAAGAGCTGCTCCTCGGCGACGTTCAGCACAATGAAGCGCCGATCGCCCAGCGCCGAGGCGACGTCGGCCGGCGGCCGGTTGAGGAGCTGGGAGAGCCTAAGCGCCGAGACGGCCAGGTCCTGCTGCAGGTTGAGCATCGCCTCGAGCGCGTCGGCCGGCGCCTGGGCCGCCTGCAGACGGCTTAGCCACTCGATCTGGCTGCGCGCGCCGCCGCGCGCCTTGCGGCCCAGCGGGTTGAGCACGGTTGCGCCGCCCAAGGTGCGCTGGTTGGTCTCGTCGCGAATGATGATGCGGTCCTGGCCGAGCGCGACCAGCGGATGGCGAGTGATGAACTGCGCCAGGATGGGCTTGTCGCCCCCGGCCTCGCCCGAAGGATCGAGCACCGAAACGCGCGCGGCGGTCTCGGCAGTGCCCAGGAAAAGACGCACCCGGTCGTTGCTGCGAAGCGGCCGGCGCCCGGCCCGCCTGAGCTGCAGCAAGACGTCCAGGCGCTGCGTGGTCAGGTCGAGCGCCGCCTCTGCCAGCACGCTGCCGCGCTCAAGCCGGGCCCGCTCGCCGGTGCTTAAGTTGAGCGCCACCCGCTGGCAAAGCCCGGCGCTCTCGGCCGGCTCGCCATGGACCTGGATGGCGCGCACGCGGACCAGCTCGCCGCCCGGCAACAGGCGCAGTTGCTGGCCGACCCGAACCTCTGCACCCGCGGCAGTCCCGGTCACCACCGTGCCGTGCCCCTTGACGGCGAAGACCCGGTCCACCGGCAGCCGGAAGATGCCCGTGGGCCGCCGGGCAACAAACCCGGCCAGTTGGCGCGCGACCTCGGCCTTGAGTTCTTCCAATCCCGCTCCTGTGAGCGCCGAAACCGCCATGACGGGTGCCCCTGCCAGGGTTGTACCCTCGACCAGCAGTTCGACCTCCGCGCGTACCTCGGCCAGCCGCTCGGGACCGGCCAGGTCGGCCTTGGTGATGACCAAGACGCCGCGCCGTACGCCGAGCAGGTGCAGGATGTCCATGTGCTCTTCGCTTTGCGGCATCACGCCGTCGTCCGCCGCCACGGTGAACAGCACCAGATCGATCCCGTGGGCTCCGGCAAGCATGTTGCGAATGAAGCGTTCGTGGCCGGGGACGTCCACCAGGCCGGCGCGGGTGCCGTCGGGCAGCGTCAGGTAGGCAAAGCCGAGCTCGATCGAGATCCCGCGGTCCTTTTCCTCCTTGAGTCGGTCGGTGTCCTGGCCGGTTAGCGCCTTGACCAGGGCTGTCTTGCCGTGATCGATATGGCCGGCGGTGCCGATAATGGCGTGTACGGTTGCCTTGCTCATCGGGGTTGCAGGGACCGGTCGCAAACCGCAAGCTGCCAGAGCGCCGATCGCGACCCCATGGGGAAACCCTAGATAAAATGCCGCGGCCGCCTCAAGCGCCAAACAAGGGCGCCGCGCCGGCCCGGCGGCGCTTGGCTCAACGGCGCTCGCGCGCGGACGGCGCCTTGCGGGCGTAGCGGCCAACGATGCTGGTGGCCGCCAGAACATGGGTGCGGATCGCCTCGAGCAACTGGTCGCGCGTCAGGCCGGGGGCAAACGTGCCGGCCGGCAGGTCCAGAGCGTAGACCGTGAACAAATAGTGATGCGGATTGTCGCCCACCGGCGGACACGGACCGCGGTAAACATGCGTGCCGGCCGTGCTGGTACCGCCGGTCACCAGCGGCGAGGGCGCGCTCGCTTCCCCCGTTGCCAGCGAGGTCTTCGAGGCAGGAATGTTGTAGGCGACCCAGTGTACCACGCCCAGCCCCTTGAACCCGTCCGGATCGAACATCACGATGGCGAAGCTCTGGGTCGGGGCCGGCGCGCCCGACCAGTTGAGCGCGGGAGAGATGTTCTGTCCGCCGCAGGCGTTGGTGTTGTTGGCGTTGGCCGCGGTCAACATCGCGCCGTCCGTGAATGCGCTCGAAGTGACCCGGAAGGCGGGCGGCGGCGCGGCAGCCGCCGCCGCGGCGAGCGCCGCCAGGACTGCCAGGCCGGCAGGGACTGCCAGCCGGCGGCCCCGGCACATCTGCCGGATGCGCGTTTCAGCCGGTCGCCGAATACCCATCGACCTACTCCTTTTGCAGAGGGTTTGCAGATTCAAGCTCGCCTTTGTCGGCGGCCGCTTGGCCGGGGCTCAGCCCTTGGGTCCCTCGGCCGCGGCCGTGTCCTGGTCGAGGTAGAAGCGCTCCTCGTCCTGATTGAAGCCGAAAAGCTCGGCGAAGCGGCCCCAGTTCACGACCCCGCGGAATTGGCGTTCGGGCGATTCCTCCGGCAGAAGCATCGCCAGATGCTCGAGCACGACCTCGCGTGAGAGCGAGCGCTCGTCCTGGGCGCGCAAGAGCCGGGCCAGGTAGGCGAACAGGCTGTGCCTGGCTAGCTGCTCGCGCACGATAAGTTTGCGCTGGTTTACGTCGCTTTGCAGAAAACGGCTGCCCAGCGGCTCGAGCACCACGTCGCCGGCAGGCGTGGCAATGAAACTGAGCACCTCGCCGGTCTTCATCACCTGCAGCAGGTCGGCAAACTTCAGGTTGAGGTCGCGGGCGATTTTGTAGCCGTCTTCGCGCCCGCCGCGGTCTTCCAGCAGTTCGAGCAATCCGACCACCCGGGCGATCTCGCTGTCTGGGAAAGGCTCGATCCCACAGGGAGCCATCAGGCGCGCTCCTCGATGAGCGAGAACACCTGATCGCTCAACTGGTTGAAAGCCTCAGTGCGCCGGTCGCGCGGCCGCGCCAGCTCAACGCGCAGGTCGCGGACCAGCCGTCCCGGCGCCGGGGTCATCACCAGGATTCGGTCGGCCAGCTCGATCGCCTCCTCGATCATGTGAGTGACCATGATGATGGTGTGGGTGGGCGTGTCCGGGGCCTGCCAGATATCGAGCAGTTCCTCGCGCAGCGTGATGGCGGTCAAGGCGTCGAGGGCCGAGAAGGGTTCGTCCATCAGGAGAATCCTGGGTTCGACCGCGAGGGCCCGGGCCAGTCCGACCCGCTGCTTCATTCCGCCCGACAGTTCACGCGGGTAGGCCTCCTCGAAGCCGTCCAGTCCCACCTTGTCGATATAGAAGCCGGCGCGCCGTTCGCGCTCGGCCGGCGCGATTGCGCGCGCCTCCAGCCCCAGTTCCACATTGCCCTTTACGGTCAGCCATGGCATCAGAGCAAACGACTGGAAGACCACGGCGCATTCCAGGTTGATGCCGTTGAGCTGATTGCCCCGGTAGAGAACCTGGCCGGAGGTGGGCGGCACCATGCCGTTGATAATTCGCAGCAGCGTTGACTTGCCGCTGCCCGAAGGACCGACCAGAACCACGAAGTCTCCCTCTTCGACGCAAAGCGAGACCTCTTCCAGGACGCGCAGTTGTCCCTTGCGATAGGGATAGCTTTTCGAGACGTGCCGCAGTTCAAGAAGTGGCATCGTAGCGGGGCTTCGTCGTCGTTCATAGAGTCGTGCGTCAATAATCGAGCGTGAAACGCGCCGCCGCTAGCGCGTAAAGCCGGCGCCACACCAGACGGTTCAGCACGATCACCGTCACAACCATAGTTAGCAGGCTCAGCACGAAAAGCAGGCTGTCATTGCTCCGATAAGTCGCCTCGTCCAAAAGCGAGCCCAGCCCGGCAATCTCATAGGTCTTCCCATGGTAAACAAAATACTCCGAAAGAATAAGCGCATTCCAACCGCCGCCCCAGGCCGTCATGCTGCCGGTCACCAGCGACGGGACCAAGGACGGCAGCACAACCTGGCGCCAGCTCCGCCAGCGGCTAAGCCCGAAGGCGCGCGCCGCCTCTTTGAGGTCGTCGGGAAGCTGACTGACCCCGGCCAGCAGGTTGAACAGCACGTACCATTGCATCCCGGTCAGGATGAGCAGCACCGCCGCAAGGTTCATTCCCCCGGTCAGCCGGATCACGAGGAGCACGATCAGAGGGAAAAGGGCGGTAGCCGGAATCGCGCCCACGACCTGCGCCGCCGCCGCCAGCCGCCGGGCCAGCGGCGTGCTTTGACTCGCCCACAAGGCGCACGGTACGGTCCAGGCGAGCGTCAAAAGGTAGGCTGCAACGATCCGTCCCAGCGAGGCCAGGGTGGCCAGCGGAATCATCCCGGCCTCGGCCGGCCATGGGCCAAGCAATATCCGCCCCAAGGCGACCATTCCTTTGACCGTTACGCCAAGGGCCAAGGCCGCCAGCAAAAAACCAGCCAGGGTCCGCGCCGCGCGCCAGGCAAGCGCCAGCGCCTTGAGCGTGCCGCGGCCCGGCCGCGGTAGGGCGCCGAGCGCCTTGCGCGCTGAACGCCCCATCGGGCGTAGCACCGCCCCTGCAGCGCGGTAAATCACCGCGCCCGCCCCGCCCACCAAGGTCAACGGCGCCGACGGCCGCGCGCCAGCCTCGTCCAGCGCGGTGAATTCGAACCGGAACTTCTCGGCCCACAGCGCCAGCGGTTGCCAGACCAGCCAGTGCAGCAGCACGACGACCGCCACCAGCGCCAACAGCCCGGCCACCATATCCGTCGGACGCCCCTTGTCGACCGCCTCCATCAGGTAACTGCCCAGTCCCGGCAACCGATACTGCGCCGGACCGACACTGATGATTTCGCAGGCGATCAGAAAGTACCAGCCGGAAACCCAGGAAAGGATCGAATTGTAAACCAGCTTCGGAATACAGGCCGGAATCACCAGCCGGCGTAGCTTTAGCAGCCCGGCGACCCCGAAGGTTTCAGCCGATTGCTGCAGGTCGGTCGGGATAGTCTTGACGGCCTCGAAGACGCCCAGGGCCAGGTTCCAAGCTTGGCTGGTGAAGATGAGGAAGATCGCTGCCAGTTCGACCCCGGGCCTCTTGCCGTTGGTCAGCGACACAAAAAAATAGACCGCAGCCGGGAAAAAACCGACCACCGGCACCGACTGCGCAACGTCGATGGCCGGAAGCAGGACCCGCTCCCACGCCCGGCTGCGGGCCGCCGCCAACCCGTAGGCCAGGCCGAAGAGCAGGGCGAGAAGGTATGCCGCCAGCATCCGGTAGAACGACAACAGGGCGTAATGCGGCAACAACTGCACCTGCACGCTAAGGCGCGGCCGCGCCCAGATGAGCGCGTGAGCGCGAAACTCCAGCAGCAGCGCCGTCAGAGCGACCAGCACCACCACTGAAAGCGGAACGCCAAGCGCCCGGCGCTCTGTCTGCTCAGTGCCCTTCATTGCCGTCGAACTTCCGAGGATAACGCACTCGCGCCGGACCCGAAACCGCAGCACGGTCGCAGGCCACACGGGCGGCGCGCCGGCGCCGGCTCGTGCGGCCCGCGCAGCCCGACGGTTGACAAGCCGCCCCACGGCGGATACGGGTTGCTCGAAATGAAGCGATCCGAGGCCAGCAAGGACGGCGAGGGGTGGCGCCTGGGCCCCGAAGGCGAGCACCCGATCGATACCACCCAAGCGGCGCCTTCGGACACTGCGCCTGGGCCGCCTTCCGGCGCAGCCGGCCTGCGGCTGGAGGCCACGGTGCTGGTGCTGACCGGCGAGCGCGTGGGATGGGTTTGCGTGGCGCTGGTAAGCGTTGCGACCCGGCTGGCTGTTCTTTCGGCGCGTCCGTTGGACTCGGTCGAGGCGGGTCACGCGCTTTTGCAGCTTATGTTTGCGCGCCACGGTGCGGCTGCCGCGGCCGAAGTGCGCGGTTATTCCTTGTGGTTCGACCTTGTTGAGGGCGGTTTGCTGCGTCTGCTGGGGGCCGGCGACGGGGTGGCGCGGCTTTTACCGGCGCTCTCCGGGCTTTTGCTAGTCGGTTTGTTTTTTGCGCTGCGCGGGCGGCTGGGGCGGGCCGGCGCGCTGGTTGGCGGCTGGCTGGTCGCGCTTTCGCCGACGTTAGCTTGGCTTTCGCGCAGCGATTTGCCGGCGATTCCGGGCTTGGCGCTGGCGCTCGCCGCGCTGATCTTCTACTTGACCCTGCAGCGCCGACCCGCAGTCGGCCCCGCCTTGGGATTTGGCCTGGCTGCCGGCCTGGGTTGTTCGGCGGACGCCTCGATGGTGGTTGTGGCGACAAGCCTTGCGCTGGCGTTGGCTGCGGTTGCGCTCTGGCGGCTTGTGGCCGGGCCGCAGCGCCGCCTAAGCGCGCGGCTGTGGTTTCGCCGGCGGGCGCCCGCGATGCTGCTGGGGGCGGTCGTTGCGGCGGTCCTCTGGTGGACAGCCGAGTCCGGCTTTGGCGCCCGGGCGGTGCTCGATTCGCTGCAGCCGTACCTGGAGCTGCCGCACCGGGCTGTCTTGAGTCCCGACTTTGCCGGCGGCCTCAGCTTTTATCTGCCGCTGCTTCTCGGCTACGAATTCATGACGGTGGTCATGGCGCTGGTCGGAGCGGCAGCGCTGTTGGCGGGTGGCGGGACGGGTCTTTTCGGACCCTGGTGCGTGGCGTGGGCGGCTGCGATGCTTGGCTTGGGCACGGGCGTTGCGCGGCACTCCCCGCAGTTGGCAGGCGCGATGGTAGTTTCGATGGCCTTGCTGGCAGGTGTCGGCGCGCAGCGGCTCTACGAGCTTCGCGCTTGGCGTTTGCTGCGCTACCTGTTGCTCGCCCTCGGCTTGCTTACGCTCTACGTTCAGACAATGACCGGGTGGCTCTACGCCACGCCGGACGGCGCCGGGGGACAGACGCAGCGCCACGGGGTCCTTTTCTGGCGTCAACCTGCGACCACCCGGCAGACCAGAGAGCAGTGCGCGCTGGCGAGCCGCAGCGCCGCGCAGGCTCCCGGCACGGTGTTTTTTGCGGACGATTCCCCCACGCTGCGCTGGTATCTGCGCAAGCTTAGGCCCGCCGCCACAGCCGAGCAGGCCAGCGTTATCGTCAGCGCTGAGAACGAGCCGAGCGGGCGTGTCGAAGCGGTCGGTTCCCACCGATTCGTGTTCGAACAACGCTGGGAGGCCCCGCTTGCCGGATTGACTTGGCGTGCCGCGCTGCGGTTTTTCTTGCAGGCGCGGGCCTGGGGCTTGTTTCATTCGCGGTACGCCACCATCCTGGTGCGCCCGCCGGCTGTGGCGCCGACCCTCATCGTGCCCCCCTCGTCGCGCCAGCCTGCCCCCGCATCGAAGGCCCCGGCCGCTCCAGGGCAGCCTTGACGCGATGGACCGTTGCAGGCGGCTCAAGCTATTTGCGCGGCGGGCGCGTAAAATGGCCGCGGTGCCGGGCGGTACGGCCGCTTTCTGCACGATGGTGACCTAGGCGCGGAGGAACAAGATGCAGGACGTCGTCGAGCTTTTTAAACACTGGCAACTCCATCCGGCGGTCGACCATTTCACCGTTGCCCTGCTCGTGGTGGCTCTGCTCTTCGACCTGGCGGCGAGCCTGTTGAGCGCGCGCCAATGGATCCGCTACGCCGCGCTGATGCTCTGGCTATTGGGGACGGCTGCCGCGTGGGGCTCCGAACTGACCGGAAAGTGGGAGGCGCAGCGGGTTAAAGACCTGCTCAGCGCCGCGGTCAAGTCTCAGCTTCACACCCACGCTGAGCTGGGCGAGGCGTTGCCGTGGGTTTTTTCGGTGCTGGTTGTGTGGCGTCTTGGAGTTCAGGCTTTTGCCTGGATTGGCCGCTCGCGGCCGCTTTTCCTTCTGGCGGGCGTGGCGGCGGCGGCGGCGGTGATTTACCAGGGCTACCTCGGCGGCGAGCTGGTCTACGGCTACGGCGTGGGCACGGCGCTCTTGACCAAGGCAGCGCCGCAGCCCGCCGTTGGTGCAGCCGCCGGCGCGGCGGCATCGACCAGCGAAGAGAAACCGGCACCGGGAGTACCTGCTTCCGCGCCGCCGGCTTCCGCCACGCGCCCCTCGGCTTTGCCGGCGGCCCCTGCGACGGTCGCCGGGAGCGTCGCACCGTCGCCTGCGCCGACCCCGCAGAGCGGCGTGAAGGCCGCGGTGAAACCGTCGCCGCAGCCTATGAAAGAAGCGCCTTTGCCAACGGCGGCCGGGCCGGCAGGCCAGCCGGGCGGAACGCCCAAGTCGGCCAGCTCGGCGAGCACGGCGATTGCCCCTCCTTCCGCCGCGGGAAACCCGAAAGCCGGGGAGTAGCTTCAAGCCCGCCCCTTCCGACTCATGGCTGCTAGATTCTCGACCGGCCGGCATATGGTAAAACGCGGTTTGAAGAAGGCCGGAGCGATGGCGCGGTCGTGTGCCGTTGGCTGACCTCAGTATGGGGGTGAAGCGTTTCTCCCTAGTAATGCGATATATAATCTTAGGTGGAGAGTAACCAGGGAGGGTCGTCCAGCCGCGGTCTTCGTTGACAACCGCCGTGCTTGGTGCAGGCCGCGTCCACCAGTTATTTCTACGCCACCGAAACCGAACTAGCCGCAGAGATAAGCTTGGAGCTTCTCGAGTTCGAAGACGCTTCCTTCACCGCGCGCCTCGGCAAGCTGCGCGAGCTTGAGAAGCTTGAGGACAATTGGGACTCGTACGGCGGCAGAGCGCCGTCTCCGAAGGCCGTCGCAATTGGCGAAGCGCTTGTGCGGGACGTGTATCAAAGGACGGGCGTGGTCGCCTACAATGTCGCCCCGCTGGCGGATGGCGGCGTACAGATAGAGTGGCGTAAGCAAGCCCGCGCGATTGAAGTGGAAATCGGCCCAGAGGGTGATCTGTCCTACCTCGATACAGGAGGGGACGAAGAGGAGAACCTCGCGTATGCGCAGGTGCTGGAACTAGCCTCACCGGTTGTCTGCTGAGCTCCGACCGCTCGAAATTAGCGGCGAGGACGTCCTGTGCAAGCGTCTGGCGCCCGGCCATCTGAACCCCGACGGCTCAGTGATCTCCAAGGCGTACAAGCGCAGCGGCCAGCCGGACGCAGAGATTTCCGTTGATCTCGGGCGGCTCACGACGCCTCAGGGGTCACTGGCGCGGGCAGGAAGGCCGGGCTTTCGACTTGGGGTGCTGAGGGTTGGGGATGTGAGGGGTCTGGGCCTGAGCGTCGAGTCTCAGCCTGAGGCAGACAACGCGGCGCACTGTGCCATCAAGGGTGCCGTCTCGCGGGCTATTTGCCGGCGGCTTGCCGAGCGTACGCGGATCTGCGAGTCAATCGGTCAGTCACGATAAATCTGCTCCTGGTCTCGGTTAGCGGAAGCGGGGATGGCCCCCAGGCGCGCTTGAACGGCTGAAAGCCGGGCCGCTCGTGACGTGCTCTGCGAAAGGAGAGGGATGTGGCGGACAGCCGGGATAGTGGCCGGAGTCGGATGGTTGGCCGGGTGGAGGCGATTTTCCGCTACCCGGTGAAATCGATGCTCGGCGAGAGTCTTGCCGAGGTTTCCGTGGCTTCCACCGGCTTGGTCGGCGACCGCGGCTTCGCCGTGCAAGACCCGGCCAGCGGGCGCGTGCTGAGCGCCAAGAAGTGGCCGCAGCTTTTCAACTTCAGGGCGACCTATCAGCCGGCATGGCAGGCCGGCTTAGCGCAAGCCTTGCGCATCACCTTGCCCGACGGTCGGACGGTGGGAGGTGCGGACGCGCAAGCTGCCTCGCTCATTTCACGCTGGTTTGCACAGCCGCTTGCCTTGGTCCAGGCTCGGCCAGGTCTGCCGGCTGAAGCCGAGATCGATCCGCGTACGGTCTTTGGTGAAGTCGCGGTGGGCGAGATTCTTGCCGGCAAAACCAGCGACGACTTGCCTTTTTCGCTCCGTCTTGCGGGCGGGAGCTTTTGTGACGCGGCCGCGCTGCATCTGGTTACCGGTGCCACGCTGGAACGCCTCGGGCAGCTTGCCGGGGGGCGTTCCCACTTTGATCCTCGTCGCTTTAGGCCGAACATCCTGATCGCGGCCAACGACGGAGACGATTCGGCTTTTCAAGCAACCGCTCAGCCCTCTCAAGACCGCCCCCAGTTTGTCGAAGACGGCTGGGTCGGCGGCAAGCTCCGCCTGGGCGACAGCGTGGTGCTCCACGGCCTGCATCCGACGCTCAGGTGCGTGATGACGACGCATGCCCAAGAAAACCTGGGCCGCGACCCTGAGGTGCTCAGAGCGGCGGCCCGCTTGCATGGCGCCATGGTCGGCTTGTGGGCCTGGGTGGCCGAAACGGGAACAGTGCGAGTCGGCGATGCCGTCTGGTGGTTGGCCGAGTGACGGCCCCGGCGGCCGTTGCTGCCGGCGCCCTTTTGCGGTCGTCGTCGAGTTGCTCCGGCCGAGCTAGCCGGCGTCCGGCGCCTGCTCGACCGGCACCGGAGCCGGCTGTGAGCGAGCCAGGTAGGCCACGCCAACGCTGGCCCCGTAAAGCAGAAGCAGCGGAATCGCCAGCAGGAACTGCGACAGCATGTCGGGCGGGGTGAGTGCCGCGGCCAGCACGAAAATTGCCAGCACCGCGTAGCGAAAATGCCGGAGCATCATCCGGTAATCGATCAGCCCCAGCCGTACCAGAAAGTAAGTGAAAATCGGCAACTCAAAGGTGACGCCAAAGCCGAGCAGAAGCTTGGCCGAAAACCGCAGATAGCGCGTGATCCGGATCGTCGGACGAACCCCGATGCTCGCGTACTGGCTCAAAAAAAAGGAATATCCCAGCTTGAAAACCACCGCCCAGCAAAAGTAGGCGCCCAAAAGAAAAAACAGCGTCGCCGTCGCGACAAACGGCACCGCCAGCCGCCGTTCCGCAGTGTAGAGTCCCGGCGCCACAAAACGCCATATCTGGTAGAAAACGACCGGGCTGGCCAGGAAAAGCCCCGCGATTAGCGCCACCTTTAGCTTGGTAAAGAACGCCTCTTCGATCCCGGTACCGATGAGCAGGACCCGGCCTTGGGAGACCTCGCGCAGCGGTAGGGTCAGCAGCCCGAAGAGCAAATCGGCTTTCACGTAGGCCGCGGCGCAGCCAAGACCGATAGCGATGGCGGCGCGGATCAGCCGCGAGCGCAGCTCCCTTAGATGGTCGAGCAGGGGCATACGGCTCTCTTCCTGCTGACTGTCGGGCACGAAAGTCTGCTCCTCTTGCCTGGGGCTCAAGGCGGCTGCGGGTCGTTCAGGCGCGGCCGCCGGCCGGCGCGCCCTTCATGGTTCGGCCTGTTTGTCGGTCGGCTCCTCGGGGTGGCTCGGCTCGCGCTGGTCTTCGAGTTGGTCGAGGGCGTGGGCCCGGGTCTCTTCAAGCGCCAGGGAAAACTCGCGCATCACGCTGTTGCTCGCCAGGCGCAGGTCGCGCATTATCTTGCCCAGCGCCGCAATAACTTCCGGAAGGCGCTCGGGTGGGATTACGATCAGTGCGACGGCGGCGATCAGCAGTATTTCCATTATGCCCATTTGACGCCTCTCGGCCCGCAGGGTCGATAATAACACCGTCGCCGCCGGCTCTTCGATAGGCAAGCCGCCGGCCGCCTTCCAATGGCGGCGGCGCAGGGCGAGAGGAAGCTGCCATGGCCAGGACCGCGGTTGTCACCGACCGACGCTACCTGAGGCATTTTGCCGGCCGGGGGCACCCCGAGCGCCCGGAGCGGTTGAGCGCGATGATCGATATGGCCGAAGCCATGGCCGGGAGCGAGGTCGCGTTGATTGCGCCGCGCGCGGCCGAGCGCGACGAGATTGCCCTTTGCCACGACCCGGCTTTCATCGAGGAGGTGGAACGCACCCGCCAGTTCGATCGTTTTGCCTTCGATGCCGATACGTACACCTCGCGCGACTCCTTCGATGCTGCGGTGCTGGCTGCCGGCGGGGTGCTGACCGCGATCGAGGCGGTGCTGGCGGGCGAGGTCGAGAACGCTTTCGCGCTGGTCCGTCCGCCGGGCCATCACGCTCTTGCGGCGCGCGCGATGGGCTTTTGCCTGTTCAACAATGTGGCGATTGGCGCGGCCTGGCTGGCGCGCAGGCGGGGATTGTCGCGCGTGGCGATTGTTGACTGGGACGTCCATCACGGCAACGGCACGCAGGAGATTTTTTACGACTCCTCGCAGGTCCTCTACCTCTCAGCGCATCAGTTTCCGTACTATCCGGGCACCGGCTCGCTGTACGAGGTCGGGGTCGGCGCGGGGACGGGCTTCACGGTGAACCTGGCGATGCCGGCCGGTTTCGGCGACGCCGAGTATTTGCACGGATTTGATGCGGTTTTCATGCCTGTGCTGCGTTCTTTCAAGCCTGAGTTCATCCTGGTGTCAGCCGGATTTGACTGCCATTTCCGCGACCCGCTGGGAGCCATGGAGGTCAGCGAGCAGGGGTTCGCCGGCATGGCAAGACGGCTGCGCGAGCTGGCGGCCGAGAGCTGCGGCGGCCGGCTGGTGTTGGTCCTGGAGGGCGGTTATGACCTGCAGGCGCTGGTCGCCTCCGGCCGGGCGGTGCTCGACGAACTGCGCGGCGAGGTCGGCGAAAGCCCGTCCCACCCTGTGCAAAGCAAGCTCATGGCCCCGCTGGTCGAGCAGGCATGGCGGGTGATGCGCAATTTCTGGAGCTTGGGATGACGCTGTCCCTTTCGCGCCTGCGGGCCTTGGCCTGCGGCCGGGCCGGCAGGCTCCGGTTGCCGTTTCTCCGGGCAGCGCGGCCAAAGGCCGCCGTCGTTGGGGCGCCGCAGCCGCGGCGCCGGGGCGGCTAGGCGCCCTCGCGTTCGCGGAAGGTCTGGCCCGGCATCGGCGGCAGGTTGAGCACGTCCTTGGGGAAGGCGTGGGCCACGTACTCGACCACCTCGCGCATCGAGACGACCCCGATGGGAGAACCTTGCGCGTCCATCAGCGGCAGGTGGCGAAACCCCTCGATGACCATTTTGTTGAGCGCGTAAGCCACGGTGGCGTCCACGGGAAGCGTCTGCGGGTTGGGCGTCATGTATGCGGCCACCGGCGTATGCCCCAGGTCAATCGGCCTGCCGGCGATTTTCATCAGCACGTCGCGCTCGGTAAAGATGCCGCTAAGCTTGCCGGCGCGTGTGACGAGCGCCGAGCCGTGCTTGCCGGCGCGCATTTGGCGCAGCACTTCGTCCAGTGTGGTCTGCTCGTCGACCACCGGGTTGGAGCGGGAGACGACATTCTTGAGCGTGTCCTTGAAGAAGGCTGACTCAAGCTCACCGGGTCCGGGATGTTCTTCTTTGAGCGTTCCTTCGGAATCGTCTTCGCCGAGCATGGTAACAGCCTCCCGCCGTCGCCTCGTCTCCTTGGACGTTAGCGCTGATTGGCGCGCGGTCGCAAGCGCCGGCTAAGGGTCGGGGCCTAAGCCTCCTGGAGACCCGGGCGCCGCCCGGCGGCAGAGCCGCGCCGGCTTCTTACCCGGAGGCGAACAACCGGACCGCAGCGCAGCCCCTATCCGGGGATGTTACCGCGTGGCTGGGGGTCTGCCCGGCGGTGGCAACGGCTGCGGCCAAGGAGTAGAGTAAAGCCTTGCTGCGGGGCTGCGGCCAACTGGCCGCGCCGCCCCGAGGGAGGGTGCGTTATGGACCTTTTTGCGCCGTCGCATCTGTTGATTCTTCTCCTCATTGTCCTGGTGATTTTTGGGCCAAGCAAGCTTGGTGATCTGGGTGGTGCCTTGGGCAAGGCGATTCGCGATTTCAAGCGCGCCACCACGGAGCCCGAGCCTGAACCCAAGCCGATTACGGCCAAGACGGCGGAGCCGGAAACGCAAGAGCCCCGCGCGATAAATCCAAGTTAGTCTGCCTGCTTAAGCTTCGTCGCACGTAAAGAAGCGCGCCGGGCAGAGTCCAACCTTACAGGGTTCTTCGCGGCGGCAGTCGGCGCGCCAGTTGGCGAAATCGGCGGGCAGAGAGCGGGGGCGGCGCAAAGGCGGCGTAGTCGGTTCTTAGACCTCGAAGGCACGCGGTTCTTGTATAGCTGCAACGTTTTATCCTAAAGGATGGTTAGGCGCGGCGCTTGCCCCAGCAAAAGTGGGTCCCGGCGCACGGGATCGACTTCGCGCCGCCTGGAGGCCGGGGCCTTAAGGCCGGAGGAGAGCTAACCATGAAGATTGTGCGGGTCTTGTTCTGGGCCGCGGTGGCGGCGCTCGGCGCGGGAGGGCTGGCTCTTATCGCTACGGCGCGCGGCGAGCAGCGGCCCGGAGCCCTGTGGTTCGTGGTGGCGGCGGTCTGCTGCTACATGATTGGCTACCGCTTCTACGCGCTTTTCATTGCCAACCGGGTGCTGGAGCTGGACGATTCGCGGCCGACCCCGGCGGTGCGCCTCAACAACGGCCGCGACTACGTGCCGACCCCGCGCCTGGTGACGCTGGGACATCACTTTGCGGCAATCGCCGGTCCCGGACCGCTGGTCGGGCCGACCTTGGCGGCTCAATTCGGTTTTCTGCCCGGCACGTTGTGGATCGTCGTGGGCGCCATCCTGGGCGGTTGCGTCCAGGACTTCGTGATTCTCGGCTTGTCGGTAAAGCGTGACGGCCGCTCGCTCGGCCAGATCGCGCGCGAAGAGATAGGACCGCTGGGCGGGCTGACGGCCTTGGCCGGCGTGCTCCTTATTATGCTCCCCTTGCTGGCAGTGCTCGGGCTGGTGGTCGTCAACGCGATGAAAAACAGCACCTGGGCGACCTCGACCGTGGCTGCGACGATTCCGATCGCGATGCTGGTCGGCCTGTACATAACGCATTGGCGGCCGGGGCGCGTTCTGGAGGGGTCGCTAATCGGGCTGGTGCTAATCCTGGGAGCGGTGGTGGGCGGCAAGTATGTCGGGGATTTCCAGTGGGGTAGAGATTATCTCCTTATCGATGGGCCGCACCTGGCTTTGCTGGTGATTGCCTACGGCTTTTTCGCCTCGGTGCTGCCGGTCTGGCTTTTGCTGGCTCCGCGCGACTACCTGTCGACGTTCATCAAGGTGGGCACGATCGTGGCCTTGGGTCTCGCGATCATCTGGCTCAATCCGGCGATCCAGCTTCCGCCGCTCACGCAGTTCACCAACGGCACCGGTCCCATCTTCGGCGGCAAGGTTTTTCCCTTTGCCTTTATCACGATTGCCTGCGGGGCGATCTCGGGATGGCATTCGCTGGTCTCCTCGGGAACGACCCCGAAGCTGCTCACCCGGGAGCGGGATGCGCGGCTGGTCGGCTACGGCGGCATGATGATGGAGTCGTTCGTGGCGATTGTGGCAATGGTGGCGGCGATCTCGCTGCAGCCGGGCGTCTACTTCGCGATTAACAGCCCGGTGGGTGTGGTCGGCGTGGGGGCTGCGGCTGCGGCGAAGATCAGTTCCTGGGGCTTTCCGGTAACCCACGCGCAGATGGCGGCGCTGGCGCATTCGATCGGCGAGCTTTCGGTCTACGCGCGCACCGGGGGCGCTCCTTCGCTGGCGGTTGGGATGGCGCACATCTTTTCGCGCACGCTGGGAGGCGAGGCGCTGATGGCGGTGTGGTACCATTTCGCCATCATGTTCGAGGCGATCTTCATTTTGAGCACGCTGGATGCGGGCACGCGGATCGGCCGCTACATGCTTCAGGACCTGCTCAGCCATATCCATCCGAGCCTGCGCAACAGCGGCTCATACGTGAACATCGTGTTGACGTCGGCGCTGATTTGCGCGGCCTGGGGCTATTTTCTCTACTTCGGTTCGATCGATCCGCTGGGCGGGATCAATTCGCTCTGGCCGCTGTTCGGAATCGCCAACCAGATGCTGGCCTCGATCGCGCTGTGCGTGGCGACGACGGCGATCATCCGGCAGGGCAAGGCGCGCTACGCCTTTGTAACGCTGCTGCCGCTGGTCTGGCTGCTGTGTGTCACGCTTACCGCGGCCTGGCAGAAGCTCTTTAGCCCTGCGCCCAATGTTGGCTTCCTGGCGCATGCCGGCGTGCTGGGCGGCAAGCTCGCGGCCGGAGTCTTGACCCCCGCGCAGGCGCTCGCCACGAGTCGGCTTCTCTGGAACGACCGCGTCGACGCGGTTCTAACGGTGCTGCTGATAGCCGTGGTGGTGGTCATCGTCGTCGATTCGGTCAGGGTATGGAGCAGGCTGCTTGTAGGAGGACAGGGCGCGGCCGGCAAGGCGCGCGAGGCGGCGTAATGAGCGAGACTCGAGCACGCGCCGCACAAGATCGAAAAAAGTCGCGCGGGACGCGGCCTGCCACCGCCGCCGCGGTCGGCTCGAGGAGAGGATCGATCTGACCTCTGGTTGAACGCTTGCGCTGCCCGCCTGGGACGCTGGGTCCTGTGCAAGGGACGGCCGCGAACCCCGCCAGGTCCGGAAGGAAGCAACGGTACCGGCTAGCGCCCTGTGCCGCAGGTCTACCTGGCGCTCGCCGGGCGGGCGGCACCCCTTTGATGCGGTTAAGGCGATGAGTTCAGATGTCACGCCTCATCTGGTGCTGACGCGCAAGTGGCGCCCGGAGCGGTTCGACGAGCTGGTCGGCCAGGAGCACGTTACGCGCGGCCTGGTCAACGCGCTTAAGACCGGCCGGCTCGCGCACGCCTATCTTTTTACCGGCATCCGCGGGGTGGGCAAGACCAGCGCCGCGCGGATTCTGGCCGCTTGCCTTAACTGCGTCGAGGGGCCGACGCCCAAGCCGTGCGGCCGCTGTCCGGCCTGCGTCGAGGTACGGCAGGGATGCGCCCTTGACGTGGTTGAGATTGACGGCGCGACCTACCGTAAATTGGACGACGCCCGGGCGATCATCGAAAATCTGGCCTATCGTCCGGCGCGTGATCGCTTCAAGGTCTACATCATCGACGAGGCCCACCAGTTGACCGACCAGGCCTTCAATGCGCTCTTGAAAACGCTGGAAGAGCCTCCCGCGCATGTCAGGTTTGTGCTGGCGACGACCGAGCCGCAGAAGATGCCCGAGACCATCCTGTCGCGCTTGCAGCGCTACGACTTCAGGCGCATTCCGATCGGCGCGGTCGTGGGGCGGCTGAGCGACCTGGCCGCGCGCGAAGGGGCGCAAGTCGAGCCCGCAGCCCTGCAGCTCTTGGCGCATGAGGCCGGGGGCAGCATGCGCGACGCCGAACGGATGCTCGAAACGGTGCTCGCCGCCGCCGGGGATGCCGTAAGCGAGCAAGCGGCGGCCGAAACCCTGGGCGTGGCCAGCAGGAACTCGGTCATGGCTCTGACGCGCGCCATACTGGAACGCGACGCGCCGGCCGCGCTTAGGCACTTGCGCGAGGAGTGCCGGCGCGGCGTTGACTTCGCCACGCTCGGCCGTGCGCTGCTCGAAACGATACGCAGCCTTGCCATGGCGCGTCTGGGCGCCGCGCTGGCTGAGGAACTGCTCGAGGGGCTGCCCGATCAGGAAATGGCCGAGTTGAAGGAACTCTCCGGGCGTGCCTCGGGGCGGGACCTGATGCGGCTGTTCAAACTGCTCGCCGACGCCCAGGAGCAGATCCTGCGCTCGCCGTACGCCGACCTGCTGCTCGAGATGGCCGTGCTCAGGATGGCTTCGCTGGCGCCGGTGATGGATGCCGAAGAGCTGCTCAAAGCGGTGCGTGACGCCGCGCGGGCCCAGGCGGTCGCGCCCCCGCGCGGAGAAGGCGGCTCGGGCGGTGGCCACGCCCGCCAGGCCGCGGCCGGCGGCACAGCCCCAGGGGATCGCGCCGGGCCGCCGAAGCAGGCGGCGGCGCCCGAACAAGGCGGCCCCGCCGCTGCGCGCCAGTCGGCGGGCGCAGCCGCGACGGCAAGCCGCCTGCCCAGCGAAACCTCCGGCGAAGAAGGCCCGCCCGGACTGCGCGCGTTCATCCGGACGCAACGGGCCGCGCTTGCCGGCTTCATGGAGCATGGCGCGCGGCTCGAGCTGGTCGGCGATACCCTGCGTATCGTTCCCCGCAACGATATTTATGTACGCTACCTGGCCGACAATCGAGGCGTAGTTGCCGACTTGGCCAGCCGATTCTACGGCCGGCCGATCGGCGTCGAGCTGGTCGTCAGCCGCGCGCCGGCGCACGCCGCTGCCGGGTCTGGCCAGCCTGCCCGGCAAACGGAGGCCGCGCAGGCCGTCGCGAGCAAGCAGAACGCAGCCGCCGCGCCGCCCCGGCAAAGCCGAGCCGGAGCAGCGCAAGCCTCCCCGGCGGGCAACGCCGGCACAACGCTCGGCGCGGCTCCCGGCCAGACACCCCTCGGGGCCGGGCCGCAAGCGCCCGAGCCGCGGACCGCGCAAGAGCGACCGGCGCGCCGGCGAAAGCCGCCTGCCGCGCCGGCGCAGTCGCCCCCGGTTGAAGCGCTCGACCCCGGCAACGCTGCGCCCGCCCCGTCTGCGGCGTCTTCTCAAACCGGCGCCAGCGCCAGCGGACAGACCGACAACGGCGCGCAGGAATGCCTGACCGACCCCACCGTGCGCAAACTCATCCACCTGCTGGAGGCTCGCTTCGTTGGAATGCGCCGGCGCCGGCTCAAGGAAACGCCGATAGCCGACGATTCCAGGGTCGAGGGGGAATCGTGACCGCGTGCCCGGCCGGTTGCGGGCAGCGTTCGGAGGGTCCCATGTCCGAGTTCGATTTGACAACGCTTTTGCAGCAGGCCCGCGGCTTCCAGGAGCGGCTCAAGCAGCTTCAGGACGAGATGGCGCTTAAAACCGTGGAAGCCCAGGCCGGCGCCGGCATGGTCCGCGTGGTGGTCGACGGCGCACTGCGCGTGCGCAAGATCGAGCTGGACCCTGCTTTGCTGGCAGCCAACGACAAGGCCATGATCGAGGACCTCGTGGTGGTGGCGATCAACGAAGCACTGGGCCGAGCACAGGAAATGGTGGCCAGCCAGGCCGGGATGAAGCCTCTGCTCGATGCGTTCAACTTGACCGGAAAGGGAGAGGCGTAGAGCGGGCCGCAGACGATGGCGGAGCAGCCGCGAAAGCGTCCCAACGGGTTGCCGCCGGCGATGGTTCAGGTGGTCGCCGAACTGTCGCGCTTGCCGGGGGTGGGCGACAAGAGCGCGTCGCGGATGGCGCTTAGCCTTTTGGCGCGCCCGCGCGAAGAGGTCCTGGCCCTGGCCGAGGCGCTGCTCGAGATGAAGGAGCGCGTCAGCCTGTGCCAGCAGTGCTACGGGCTCTCGGAAGGCCCGCGCTGCGTGGTGTGCCAGAACAGCCTGCGCGAACATAGCTTGCTCTGCGTGGTGGAAGGGCCAGCCGACCTGCTCGCCATCGAGCGCACGCGCTCCTACAACGGCCTCTACCATGTTCTCCACGGGGCGCTGTCGCCGCTGGACGGCGTGGGGCCCGACCATCTGCGGCTCAATGAGTTGGTCGCGCGGCTCACGGCGCCGGCGGCGGCCGTGCGCGAGGTAATCGTGGCCACCGGAGCCACCGTCGCCGGCGAAGCGACGGCCCTCTACGTGGCGCGGCTGCTCAAGCCGCTGGGCATCAAGACGACCCGGCTGGCGCGCGGCCTGCCAGCGGGCGCCGACCTCGACTACAGCGACGCGGCAACCTTGGTCAGCGCTCTGGCCGGCCGGCGCGACCTGTAACCCGCCTGAGCGCGCCTATGGGCCGCGCCCGTGCACCCGCGCGCATCTCTGTTGATGTGGCGCGGGCCTCAGGCGCGCAGCCTTGCACCTGCGATGCGGCCGGGGCTAAGATCTCTCACGTTTCCTGTCCGCGTTGATTTCTTAAGGGTGCGCGCCGGCCGCGCCGGATGCGCGGCGGCGCGAACGATCCGACACTAAGGAGGATAAAGGCCCATGGCGTTTGAACTGCCTCAATTGCCTTATGCCAAGGATGCGCTGGCCCCGTACATCTCGGCCGAGACGCTCGATTTCCACTGGGGCAAGCATCATGCCGCTTACGTTAATCGCCTCAACGAGCTGACCGCCGGGTCGAGCTGGGCGAGCGCCTCGCTTGAAGAGATCGTCAAGAAGGCGGGTCCGGGTGCGATCTTTAACCAGGCCGCGCAGCATTGGAACCACAGCTTTTACTGGAAGTCGATGAAGCCCGGGGGCGGAGGCTCGATCCCCGGCGTTGTCGAAAAAGCTCTCAAGGAGGCCTTCGGCGACCTGAACGCGTTTCGCAAGAAGTTTTCCGAGGCGGCCGCAGGTCATTTCGGAAGCGGCTGGGCGTGGTTGGTCAAGGCGCCCGACGGCTCGCTGCAGGTCGAAGGCACGCACGACGCCGGCAACCCGCTGGTGGCAGGCAAGGTGCCGCTCTTGACCTGCGATGTTTGGGAACACGCCTACTATATCGACTACCGCAACGCGCGGGCGAAATACATCGAGGCCTGGTGGAACCTGGTCAATTGGGAGTTTGCCGCGGCCAACCTTAAGTGAGCAGCGGCGGCGCGGGCCGTTGCCGGCGGCAACCAGCCCGGCGCCGGCCCCAAGCGTTGTCTCCCCCCCTGCTTGTCGCTGCGACCGGCGTTGGCGCGAACCGCCGGCGCCCTGGTCGCGGCGTCAGGAGGGGCCGTTCTTGCCGCGCCTTTCCAGGAACTCCAGGGTTGCCTCGGTTGCTCGGGCGGTGGCGGCCAGTTCGAGTTGCGCGCGGATGCGGTTGGCAAGCTGGCGGCGGAAGACCGGCTTGGCGAGGAAATCGCTGACTCCGAGGCGTATCCCCTCGGCGCGCGCGTCCATGTCATCGCGCGCGGTAATCATGATGACCGGGATTTCGGCGGTTTGTTGGTCGCCTTTTAGCTGGCGGCAGACCTCGAAGCCGTCCATCTCGGGCATCATGAGGTCGAGCAGTATGACGTCGACCGGTTTTTCCCGCGCCAGGCGCAGGCACTCGGGTCCCGAGTTCGCTTCAATCGCTTCGAAGCCTTCCCGCCGCAGGTAATGCGACAGAATAGCGACGGTGTCGGGGTCGTCGTCGACCACCATCACCTGGGGTGCTCTTTCAAGTTCAGCCATCGCTGCCTCGCGCTTGCGCAAGCGGCGCCGGCACGCCATTGGCGATGACGCCGCACCGTCGCAGCTTGGCGGCAAAGGTGGTGCGTTTAAGGCCGAGCAGCCGCGCCGCCGCCTGCTTGTTGCCGCCGGTACGCCGCAGTGCCTCGTTGATCATTTTGCCCTCGAGATTGCGGACCACGGCGTTGAGATTTACCGCTCCGTCGCCCAGCGACGGCACCGGCGGGTCCGGCCGGCCTCGAACCCACTCGGCCATGGCCGGGGGCAGCACGGAGACGTCGATCACGTCGCCGTCGCACAGGATCACCAGCCGCTCGACCAGGTTTTCCAGCTCGCGCACGTTGCCGGGCCAGTCGTAGGACCAGAGCGCGACCATTGCCTCGCGGCTTATCGTCCGTTGGCGTCCCCCCGGGCGTTTGCTAAGCCGCTCCAGGAAGTGGTCGAGCAGCAGGGCAATGTCCGAGCGGCGATCGCGCAGCGGCGGCAGCGTTACCGGCACCACGTGCAGGCGGTAGAAGAGGTCTTCACGAAAGCGGCCGCCGCGCATCGCAGCCTCGAGGTCGATGTTGCCGGCGGCGACCACGCGCACGTCGACGCGCGCCGGGCGGTCCGAGCCCACCGCGCGCACCAGGCCGTCCTCGAGCACGCGCAACAGCTTGGCCTGCAAAGGCAGCGGCATCTCGCCGATCTCGTCGAGGAAAATCGTCCCGCCGTCGGCGCTGCCGAACAGCCCCAGCCGGGCTCCGGTGGCCCCGGTGAACGCGCCCCGCTCGTGCCCGAACATTTCCGATTCCAGGAGATCGTGCGGGATCGCCGCGCAGTTGACCGGTACGAAGGGCCGGCTGTACCGACGCGAAAGCCCGTGGATCATCCGGGCAACGACTTCCTTGCCGGTGCCGCTCTCGCCGGTTATCAGCACGGTCGCGTCAGTGGGCGCCACACGCCTTATCAGTTGGCGCAGCTTAACGATGACCGGATGTTCGCCGACGAGCATCCGCTCGACGCCGGCCAAGACGCCGCTCTGTGGCTGATTGGCCTCCAACTCTACCAGCGCTTCGGGTTTCACGCCCAAGGGCTCCGCATCGCGTTAGTCGCAAGGATATTTTAATGGGCGATGCGGGCCAAACAAGCGCGTCGGACGATTTGATCCTCAGCCCCTGATGTCTTTAGGCGCCTTGGTCAACGATTCACGGTCAGAACGCGCTATCTCCCGGCGCGAGCGGCCATAGGTCGAAGGAGCGCCGCTGGACCGGTTTGACGCGCTAAAGGTCAGCACAGTAGGTTGCAAACTGCCCCGGCGCTTCGGCCACGCTCACCTCGAGCGCCAGGATGCCGCCCTGTTGACCCTGCCTGACGAGTGTTGCGCGAAGCTCGGTCCAGATGAAGCGGGCCAGCTCCTCGGCGGAGCTGTGCACGATCGGCAAAAGCCGGACGTCGGCGGCAGGCAGGACGAACTGCTCCTGATTGTAGTGAATTGCGACCTTGGAATTGTCGATGGTTTCGATGCGCAGACAGTCGCTGAGCGCGGGAACGATCGTCCGTTCGTTCAGGCCGGCGACGATGTCGCCGACGATCCGTTTGACCAGCCCGAAATCCAGGACGTAGCCCTGCGGGCCGAGTCGTCCCTCGACTCTGACCGAGACCTGGTAGTTGTGTCCGTGCAGCGGTTCGCGAAAGCCGGGATAGGCGATGAAGTGCGCCGCCGAGAACTTGAGGTTTTCTTTGGCGACTCCGATGGCGAATCTTTCAGCCATTGCAAGAAACTCAACCAGGAAAGCCCGGCTCGCAAAAACGCCGCGCCACGGACACGTCCGGCTTGCCAAAGCGCTTGCCGTAACGCTCGGGGTCGAGCGAGGCGGCCTTGAGAAAAAGCGCCGGCTCGCCCACCGCCGCGCGGAGCAAACGGCGCTGAAGCTCAGCGCTCCACGGCGCGCCCGGCTCAATCCCGGCCGTCAGGTCCCGCACGCTGATATTGTGTACCGCCGCCAGCAGGCACTCAACGATGTAATCGAGCTGGGCCGAACAATCCAGTGCTCGCCCATCAAGCGCCGCCGCTTCACCAAGGCCGAGCAAAGCCGGCGGCGCGCTTGCGCCGTTTACTCCAGCCAAAGCATCCGAAGGCGGTCTGCAGTCGAGCGCCACGGCGACCAGCGCAGCCTCCCTGCCGTCGAGCACCAGCGGACAGAAAGTGTAGCCGGGCGACACGTAGCCCGTGGCCGTGAACAAGGCGCGACCGTAGGCTTGCAGGTCGTGGTGCTGGACCTCTGCCAGGTCGAGCAGCCAGTCGCCAAGCGCGCAGCCGCGGCGCTTGGCCCGCTCAATCAGGCGTTCGAACTGGTCGGGATCATGTCCTTCCCGGGAGGCTATCTGACGCGCAAAGCGGCGCTCGAATCGCAAGGCCAAGGCACCCAGTTCGCCGGGTCCGGCCTGGATTGCAGGTCTGCCGGTCAGCGGTTGGCCGGGATCGCGCTGCTCCAGATTCATTGCCAGGTAGCGCCCGTGGTTGGAAGGTTTTTGCAAGCCGCGCCGGGCGTTGCTCAAGACCACCGGGAAGGCTTCGCAGGCGAGCAGGCGGCCGCGGCCTCCGCGTGCCTCTCCCAAGAGGCCAAAGCCGCTCATCAGAGAGCCGTAGCCGATGACAAGAAGAGTGTCTTCCACGGTGGCCGGCAAGACTTCTCTGACCACCGCTAGCGGACGCCGACTCGCCGTATCGGCATTAGCTGAGCGAGCGCTGCCAGCAGCCGCTCGACATCGTGCTCGGCCTCTTCGGCAAAGTAGAGCTTAAGCCGGTGGCGCTCGGGGTCATCGGTTCTAAGGGTTGCTAGATTGTCGTAGGATTCCACGATCGCCTTGAGGTCCACGATGAGTTCGGGCGCCAGCTCAAAGGCGATGCTCTTGAACGCGGCCGCCATCCGGAGACAACACGGGCCTGCCCGATCGCATCAGACCGGGAGACGGGCGATGGCGGGAGCGCTTGGCGCTCTGCCTGCCGCGCTCCTTCGGCGACGCCAAGAAGAGCAGGCGCGCGGCCAGGGCGCAATCGCCGCCTCGGCGCAGACGAGCCCGGTTTCTGTGTCAAGAGGGAAGTACAAAAGGAGCTAGCGTGGACCGTTTTCCTGAGGCGCGGGCTGCGCGGCCTTGGCGCTCGGGCGCGATTTTCGCCTGCCCAGGGCGCGGTCTACCTTGAGGCCGAGGTTGACGAGCTGACTGTTCAGGTGGTCCAAACGGCGGTTAAGCTCCCGGATGTCGCGCTTGGAGGGCAGGTTGGCCAGTTCCATGAGGGACTCCAGGCCTTCGCCCAGGGCGGTGCGGTTTTCGCGCAGACGCCGGGCGGCGATTCTGAGCCGCCGGCGCACGGCTTCGTTGGAGGTCCATTCGCGCACCAGGCTGGAGAGGCCTTCGCCGCTCATCTGGCGCAGCTTGGAGCCGAGCCCGCTGGTTTGCCGTGCCGCCATCGTCTGTCAGTATATCCTGAAGAGGCAGGGTTGTAAAAGTCATGGCCACGCTTGCGTTGGTCTTGAGCTACGCCTCGGGCTTTGCGCTGATGCAGTACCCGGAGCCGCCGGCGCGGCTCATTGCGACGTCCCTTGCGATCGAGCTGGTCCTGGCGCCGCTCACCTGCGCGATTGCGGGGCGGCGCGGCCGCTCGCGCCTGCGCTGGGGGCTGTGTGGGGTGGTTTTCGGCCTGTGGGCGGTGGCGGCGGTGATGCTCTTGCCGGGAGTGGGACCGGGAGCCAAGGCGTCCGTCTTTTCCGGGCCTCGCGACGCAGCCTAGGCTGAGAGCGGCGAGGGTCTGCCGCTCGGCGGCCGGCAGCAGGAAAGCACTGGGCTCGAGGCTGGCGTCGGCGGCACTGCCCGCGCAGCCGGATAAAGACGCAGGCCCAGCCCGCTGGGTGGTTTTTGGCTCAAGGCCGGCCTTGCTCTTGCTGGGTATTTTATAGGGGCTTTGAGCGATGAGTGCCGGCGTTGATTTTGGTATTTTCACCCCGCTTGCCGGCATGGATTTCCCTTCGCTTAGAGAACGTGCGCGGCTTGCCGAGGAGCTGGGGTACCACTCGCTGTGGGTTACCGACCACATGTGGAACCGGGTGCGGCCCGAACTCGACTGCTACGAGGCGCTGGCCGCGCTGGCGGCGCTTGCCCCGCTAACCTCGAGGCTTAGGCTCGGCGCGCTGGTTATCTGCAATAATTTCCGCAACCCGGCGCTGCTGGCCAAGTCGCTCAGTGCAATCGACCATATCAGCGGCGGACGACTTGAGGTCGGCATGGGCGCAGGCTGGATGGAAGAAGAGCATCGGGCCTACGGCTTCGACTTTCCGCCGATTGCCGAGCGGCTGGCGCGGCTGGAAGAGAGCATCCTGATTCTGAAGGCGATGTTCACCCAGGATCGCGCCACTTTTCGCGGCCGCTACTACACGGTCGACGAGGCGCGCAATAACCCCAAGCCGATCCAGCGGCCCCATCCACCGCTGACCATTGGCGGCGGCGGCGAAAAACGGATGCTTCGCCTGGTGGCCAAGCATGCCGACCGCTGGAACTGCCCCGCCGGCTACCGCAGCCTCGCGCAGAAGATCGAAGTGCTTAAGAACCACTGCCGCGCCGTCGGCCGCGACTTCGCTTCGCTCCGTCTCTCGGAGCAGCTTCTGGTCTGTATCGGACGCGACGCCGGCGAGGTGGCGGCCAAATGGAAATTCGCCCAACGGCTCACGCCCTTTTCCCTGACCGGGATAAAGGGCACGCCCGACGAAGTGATCGCGCAGCTTAAGACGCGGGTAGCGCAGGGGATGACCCTGTTCACGGTGCTGTTTGGCGACTACGGACCGCCGGACACCTTGGAACTGTTCGCCCGTAAGGTGATGCCCGCGTTTAACCAGGCCGGATAGCGGCCCGGCCAGGCCCGCCAGCGCACGGGCCTGGCCTGGTGCGCCGCTTCAAAGGCAGAAGAGCGGCGCAAGGAAACCGCGAAAGGAGGGGAGCAATGGCAACAGCAAGCGGTCGAATACCGGGCTTTCGCCTGGGCATCTACGTTTTCAAGGATGCGGAGATTGTCGATTTCGCCGCGCCCTATGGGGTTTTCTCCGTGGCCCGGCGCTACGACGCAGAGCTTGACGCCTTCCTGGTGGCCGACGCGATGCGCCCGGTACAGGCGCAGGCCGGGTTCACGGTGCTGCCCAACTACTGCTTCGCGGACCGGCCGGCGATGGACGCCTTCCTTATCCCCGGCGGCTTCGGCACCCGCCAGGAGATGCACAATCGCCGGCTGCAGGAATTCATTCGGACGCTTCCCGACTCCTGCCTGCTGGTGAGCGTATGCACCGGCTCATGGATTTACGCCCGGATGGGGCTGCTCGACGGACTGCCCGCCACCAACCGCAAAGAGCCAGACCGCCAGGAAAGCACGCTGGGGAAGGTGCCGATCGATCGGCTTGCCGATCTGGCTCCGGCCTGCCGGATAAGCCGCCGGCGCGTGGTGGACGCCGGGCGGATTATCACGGCCGGCGGAATCGCCTCGGGCATGGAGATGGGCTTCCACCTGCTCAGGCGCGCCGGCTACGACGAGAAGTTCATCGAAGAGGTGGCGCGCACGATGGAGTATAGCGAGGCGTATCGGCTTTACCGCGACGATATCGAGGTCGCCCGCTAATCCCCGCGGGCGCGCTTCCAGGGCGAAAACGCTTCGGGCGGGTCTGTTAGCGGAAATCTCGGCGGTCCTCGCCGCCATCGGTACGCTTTCAACAGCGGCTATTATCTGGCGGCAGGCCGGACTGCTAAGGACTCAGAATCAACTGCAGGCGCTGTTGCAACTGAGCTCGGCCTGGGAGTCGCCAACGATGCTTGCGTTGCGGGCCGCGTGGGCGCATCACGAAAGCGACGGCGTTTCTGAGCCGGAAGTCACCGAGCGGTTGCTCGAGTTCCTCGAGGAGCTCGCGGGGCTTGCGGTTCGCAACGTGCTTTCCCGCAAGCTTGTGTGGGACTCCACGCTGGGATGGCACGCGGTACGCTACTACTCCTACAATTTGGAGAACGGGAATATCGGGCGGGCGAGGAAAACCTGGCGGGATCGCACGCTGTACCAAAACCTTGAACAGATGTACCGTCTCTATGCCAAGGAAGAGAGACGCCAGCGAGGGATCGATGAGGCTGCCCTCGAAGAAGACCTCAAGCAAACGCGGGAGCGGTTCCTTCGAGACGAAAAATGCCGCGGTTCGCATCGTCTTTCCCACGGTTCTGCTTGAGCTGGCGCCGTCTCGTATTGACGGGGTCGGTGTCCGCGCAGCGGCCGGCATTCGTCGCGGGCAGCGAGTCGCCCCCGGCATCCACGAGGCCGACTACCGGCGTCTCGTTCTCTGGGATGGCTTCTCGCAGTACGAGCCGGCGGTGCAGGCAAAGGTGTTGGCGTTCTGTGTCGGCACGCCGCAGGGCTTTATTCCGCCCGACAAACTGGACTTCAACGCTCTCTCGATCGACTGGTACTTCAACCATTCCTGCCAGGCCAACCTTGGGTTCGACGACAGCGGCGACTTTGTTGCCCGCCGGGTAATCGCCGCCGGAGAGGAACTGACCTACGACTACGGGCTTGCGGAATCAAACCCCGGCTTTCGAATGGATTGCCGATGCGGCAGCGAGACTTGCCGGCGCGTGATTACCGGCGACGACTGGAAGAAGCCGGAGTTCCGGGCCGCAAATCTGCCGTGGATGCTGCCGCGATTGCGCCGCGAGCCAAAGGTGTCGTTCCTTCTGGAGCCCCACGCGCGTCGCGCCAGGCAGGTCCGACGCGCTCTTTCACACCCTTACCGTTGAGAGTTGTATATTATAGTGACAATTCGGCTCTACTGAGCTAGCCCGGTGCGCCCTGCTCGTAGGTGGCTGACGCGCAAAGCGCCCGAGGGCATTGCGCCCGCCCCACCAGCGAAAACCGGGATTCCCCTCGGCAGGGCTCGGGGCAGGCCTCGCGCGCGCCAGGCCGTTGCATGGCGGCGCTGGCACTTGGCGCACGTTCCCGCATTGCGCTGCCGTTGACCTGCCTGCGCCGCGCCCGGCGCGGCGGCGGTGCGCCGCCGGCGGACAAATCGCTTCGCGTAGAGGCTTCCTCTTCGCAGGGCGCAGGGTCGGCACGACGGAAAAGAGGAGCTCCGCGTGACGGAACAGAGATCTCTGCACGACGGGGTAAGCCGGCATCAGGGGGAGTCAGACGGTCTATGCGGCTGCTTGTGATGCCGAAAATCGGGCGAGGGAACGGAGCGAGGAGGTAGCTCGCCGGTCGGGTTCGTCCCGGCCGCGTGCGGTCAGGGGCGGGATTCGGTCAGCCGCTCGAGTATCGGCTTGATTTCGCGGAGCGCGGCGACCCGGTGAGGGTGAGCAATCTTGCTGCCCACGGCGATGAAGCCCACGCCGGCGGCCTGGGCAGCCTCGAGGTCAACCGGGCTGTCGCCGACGTAAACCGCTTCACGCGCGCCGACGCCCGCCCGCTCCAGGCAGAGCTTAAGCAAATCGGGCGCGGGCTTGGGCGCCACCGGGTCAAGCGTGCTGGCTACGGCGTCGAAAACGTCGGTCAGACGGAAATGCTCCAGCAGCGCCGGCACGGTTGTCGAGCGGTTGGTGGCAAGGCCGAGCCTGTAATTTTGTTTGAGCTCGAGGAGAAAGGCGCGCAGATCGACGGTCGGGCGCAAAAGCCGGAAGATCGGCGCGAAATCCAGAGAGCGGGCCGTCTCTTTCATCTGCCCCAGCCGCGCCGGATCGCCGTCCGCGCGAAGCGCAAAGACCTGCGCCGCCGACAGGTAGACACAGACTCGTTCTTCCTCGGAGGTGAGCCGGGACTCGCCCAGCCGCTCGAAGATCGCGTTGTAAAAGGCGATATTCGACTGGTCGGAATCGAACAGGACGCCGTCGGCGTCGAAAATAACCATTGTCAGCATCGTTTGTTCTTTCTCCGCGCCGTCGCATCCGTCGAGCCGCCGGTTGTCCGGCCCCACGGGAAGGATGGAGCGCGCAGCCGCAGGGTCAGCCGGCGCGGCCTGCTCGGTGCAGCCGGCGCGCGCCGCCCGCTCGAAGCATCGAAGATAGCGCGCCGGCGTTTGGCGGGATCACCGCGCGCAACGCCGCAGGCTTCGGCTGCTGGTGCTCAGCGCTTCACTATCATACTCTTTGCACGGTGACGTTCGAGTCCCGGTGTTTGCCCCACGGTCAGGGAGCGACGGCACGGGGTTATGAGCACAGAGGAAAAACGCACAGCGGTCGCCGTCGTGGTCGGAGCGGGGCCCGGCCTGGGTGCGGCGCTGGCGCGCCGTTTCGCTCAAGGAGGCTACAAAGTTGGGCTTTTGGCGCGCAGCCGGCCGGCTCTAATCGAGTTGGCGCGCCAACTGGAACAGGCAACTCAAGCGACCGTCCTGGCCGTAGCCGCCGACGCAGCGGTCGAATCCGAGATTGACCGGGCCTTCGCCGAGGTGCGCGCGGCGCTGGGCGATCCAGAAGTTCTCATCTACAACCCGGCGATCCGGCCCAGGGGGACGCTTCTCGAGACCACGCCGGCGGTTTTCGAGCAGACCTGGCGGACGGTGGCCCTGGGTGCCTTCCTTTGCGCCCGAGCGGTTGTGCCGTACATGGTTTCCCGCGGGGCGGGCGTGTTGCTTTTCAGCGGCGCGACGGCCGGGGTCAAGCCTTCGGCATCGTCGGCGGCCTTTGGGCCGGCCAAGTTCGCCTTGCGCGGCCTGGCCCAGGTGCTGGCGCGCGACCTCGGTCCCAAGGGCGTGCATGTGGCATACGTCAACATCGACGGCATGATCGACACTCCCCTGGCGCGCCAGCGCCTGGCGGCGCCGGCGGTTGCAGGGATGCTGAACCCGGCAGCGATCGCCGAGACCTACTGGCAAGTCGCCCACCAGGACCGCAGCGCCTGGACCCATGAGCTGGATTTGCGCCCCTTCGGAGAGAGCTTCTAGCGCCCGGGTCTGCTTGCCTCGGCGCTGGCGTGCGGCGAGTACGGTTGGGGCTTCGAGCAACAGCGATGGACCAGGGGTTACGTTTAACGACAGGTCCGGCCGGTCAGCCGGCGGCGCGGCCGGGAGCGCCTGGGGTCGATTCGAGGCGGGCCTGGCTGATGGCGGGCGCCGGGTTTGTTTCGACGTTTACGGTTTTTGGGCTGGCCTACAGCTTCGGCGCCTTTTTCCGGCCGATCAGCGTTGAGTTCGGCAGCAGCCGAGCCGCCACGTCGGTGGTCTTTTCAGCCACGGTTTTCGTCTACGCGATGCTCGGGATGGTCACCGGGCAGGCGGCCGACCGCTACGGGGTGCGCCCGATGCTCGTGGCGGGCGGGCTGTCGCTCGGGGCCGGCCTCGCCCTCACCGCCCTGGCGAGTCGGCTGTGGATGGTCAGCGTTTGCTTTGGCCTGGGCGTAGGCGTGGCCGTGGCCTGCGGCTGGGTGCCGATGTTGGCTTTTGTAAGCCGTTGGTTCAGCCGCTACCGCAGCATGGGGCTGGGCGCCGCGGTGACCGGGGTAGGATGCGGCACGCTGGCGGTGCCTACGATGGCGGCGCTGCTCATCGAAACGCTCGGCTGGCGCAGGACCTGCGTGGTGCTGGGAGCGGGCGGTGCGGCTCTGCTGCTGGGCTGCGCCTGGGTGACTCGCGAGCCGCCCGGCAGGGTGCGCGGCACGGCTTCGCAGGTCAGCCTGGCCGCGACGGTACGAAGCGCGCCGTTCGGGATTCTTTACCTGGCCTCGTTGTTATTCTCGATGGCGCTTTTTGTGCCGATGGTTTACCTGCCGCCGTTTGCACAGGAGCGCGGCTTTGGGCGGGTTGCGGCTTCGGCGCTGGTGGGTTTTGTCGGTGCAGCCAGCGTGCTTGGCCGGGTCGCCTTGGGTATCCTGGGCGCGCGCGCCGACACCATCAGGCTTTTCCAGGCAAGCTTCCTGGTCATGGCGCTTAGTTTCATCATCTGGCTTGACGCCGGCTCCTACCTGTGGCTGGTGCTCTTTACGCTGGCGATGGGCACCGCTTACGGCGGCGCCGTAACGTTGAGTCCTCTGGTGGTGGCCGAGCTTTTCGGGCTTGAGCGGCTCGGCACGATCATCGGCATCCTGTACACCAGCCTTGGCGTGGGTACGCTGTTGGTGCTGCCGGTGGCCGGCTACCTTGTCGACCGTACCGGAAGCTACCGCTGGGCCGTGTTGCTGGCGATGGGGCTTGCGTGGGCCGCCTTCGCCGCGCTGCTTCCGCTGCGCTCCCGGGCGGCCGCCGCGCGCGGCCTCGGCCGCTAACCTTGGCGCCGAGCTAAGCGGGTCGGCCTCGTTCGGTTGACGGCCTTGCGGGCCGGCCGGACCGCGACCCGGCAAAGCCCCGGCTGGCGAGCTCTTACGGAACGGTTACGATTCCTGTTGACATTTCCCCCTCAAACGATAACAATTACCAGTTGAAAGGCTCTCGCAGAGCCGGATAACTAAAGAGGGAACGCAGCATGTATCAGACTAAGAACGATCTGCCCGAAAAAACCCGGCGCGCGGTCGCCGCAATCCTGGACGCCCGGCTGGCCGACAGCGTCGACCTGATGCAGCAGGCCAAGCAGGCGCACTGGAACGTCCGGGGAGCGAGCTTCATCGCGCTGCACAAGCTGTTCGACGAGATCGCCGACGCTGCCGCCGAGTACGCCGACCTGGTGGCTGAACGCGCGGTCGCGCTCGCAGCAATCGCCCACGGAACGGTGCAGGCCGCGGCCAAGGAGTCCAGGCTTCCGGCCTATCCGCGTGACATCGCCGATGCTCGGGCGCATCTCGAAGCCCTCGCTTCAGCGCTGGCTGCTTACGCCGCCGGGGTGCGCCACGCCATCGAGGAGACCGATCGCCTGGGCGACAAGGCGACGGCCGACGTTTTCACCGAGATCGCCCGCGGCGCCGACAAGTATCTGTGGCTGGTGGAGGCGCATCTTGGCTAGCCATGAGCCCTAGCCGGTATCGGCGCCGCCGCCCGGCTCCGTTTAGCGGCACGCCCTATTGCCGGCACGCGGCCTCCCTTTTTCTGCCCGTTGGCCGCTAACCTGGGCGCGGCATCGAGGCGAGGCGGCGGAGGGGATCGCCCTGCGACCCCTCCGCCGCCTTTTCCTGCTATGTTAATAAGCGGCTGT
>JAJYRQ010000010.1 GCA_021794015.1 Deltaproteobacteria bacterium
GCAGCCATAACGCGCTGGCTGGCGGAATGGAACGAGAATGCCCGCCCGTTTCGCTGGACCAAATCGGCCGCGCGGATCAAACGCAGCATTCGCAACGCTGCACTTATTTACGAGACGGGACACTAGCGGGCGATGAGGGCGAGCGGGCCGGGCGAGGAGAGCGAAAGGGCCGAGCGCAGCGCCGCGCCCGCCGCCGCAACGTAGGGCGCCGGGAACACGCCGATGAGCACCGTGCCCAGCACCGCCGCACCGACCGCCACCAGGAGCGCAGGCCGCGCCGCAAGCGGAGCCACCGCGACGCCTCCTTCCTGCATATAGACCGCAACCAGCACGCGCAAATAGTAGTAAGCAGAGACGACGCTGTTCAGCACCGCAATCACGACCAGCCAGACCAGTCCCGAATCGAGCGCGGCCTTGAACAGGTAGAGCTTGCCGACAAAGCCGGCCAGCGGAGGCATCCCGGTAAGCGACAGGAGCAAAAGGGCGAGCGCGGCCGAAAGCCCCGGCGCCCGCGCACCCAGCCCGCGCAAATCGGCGATCGACTCATGCTCGACGCCGCGCCGTTCCAGCGCCACCACCACCGCAAACGCTCCCAGGTTGGTAAAAGCGTAGCCCAGCAAGTAGTAGAGGATCGCGCCCGCCGCTTCGTTGGAGCCGGCAGCCATCCCGACCAGCAAATAGCCCGCATGCGCAATGGCCGAGTAGGCAAGCATCCGCTTGAGGCTCTGCTGCGCGAGCGCGATCAGGTTGCCGGCGGTCATCGTCAGCGCGGCGACGACCCACACAACGGCCGTCCAGGTCGGCGCCAGCGCTCCCAGATGGAGGCCGAAGACCCGCAGGAAGGCGGCGAACGAGGCCAGCTTGACGCCGACCGCCATGAATCCGGCAATCGGCGTCGGCGCACCCTCGTAAGCGTCGGGCGTCCACATGTGAAACGGCACCGCCGCAACCTTGAAGGCGAAACCAATCAGGACAAGTCCCACGCCGCAAAGCAGAAGCGTGCGGTGATCGGTGCCGGCCGCCAAAGCCGCCCTAAGCGGCTCCAGCTTGAGCGTGCCGGCGGCCCCATAGATGAGCGCGATCCCGTAAAGCAGAAACCCGGTCGAGAACGCGCCCAAAAGAAAATACTTGAGCGCCGCCTCGGCCGAGCGCGCCTGGCGGCGGGCAAAGCCCGCCAGCGCGTAAACCGCAAGCGACATCGTCTCAAGTCCCAGGAAAATCAGGATCAGATCGTCCGCCGCCGCCATGAGCATCATGCCCAGCGCCGCAAACAGCACCAACGCGTAGTATTCGCCCGGCGCCAGCCCCATCTCCGCCACGTAGCGCAGCGATATCAGGACCGTCATGGCCGAAGCGAAAAGAATCACCAACTCGAAGTAGACGCTGTAGGCGTCAACCGCCACTGTGCCGTCAAAGGCAAGCCTACTGCGGCCAAGCGAGGCCAGCACCGGCAGGGCGGCCGCGGCCAGCGCAGCGGCCGAAAACCATCCGAGCGCTTCTCCCTGGTCCTGACCGGCCCGGGCGCCGGCCAGCAGCACGGCAACCGCGGCCAGCGCGACGATGCCCAGCGGCAGCACCGCCAGCCAGGAGAATTGAACGGCTGCGAGCACCCCGGGACTCATCGTACCTGTTTGCCTCGCAACGGCGCCTGCGCGGCCAGCGAAAGTTGTGGTTTAACCACCGGCTGGGCAAGCTCGAGGCGCGCCGCGCGCACCCGTCCGAGCAGGACCTCAACCGACGGCTCCATCCGGCGCAAAAACGGACCGGGATAAAGGCCCATCACGACCACCAGCACGAGCATGGGAACCATCACCAGCAGCTCGCGCGGGCTGAGGTCGGCAAGTCCGCGGTTGGCCTCGCGGGTGATCGCGCCGAAACTCACCCGTTCGTAGGCCCAAAGCATGTAGAGCGCGCCGAGCACGACGCCCAGGACGGCCAGCACCGCGGCCACCCGCAGCTTGAAGAAGGTGCCGAGCAGGATCAGGAACTCGCCGACAAACCCGTTTAGCCCGGGAAGGCCGATCGAGGAAAGCATGATCACCATGAAAACCGCGGCCCAGCGCGGCAGGCTCTGCCAAAGGCCGCCGAACTCCGAGATCTCGCGGGTGTGCCGGCGCAGGTAGAGCATCCCGACCAGCAGGAACAGGCTCCCCGTCGAAATCCCGTGGTTGAGCATTTGGTAAAGCGCGCCTTCGACGCCTTGCACATCGAGCGCGAAAATCCCAAGCATCACGAATCCCAGGTGACTTACCGACGAATAGGCAACCAGCCGCTTGAGGTCCGGCTGTACCATCGCCACCAGCGCGCCGTAGATGATGCCGATAACGGCCAGCGCCATAAACAGCGGCGTGGCCTCGATCGCAACCCGCGGGAAAAGTGGGATGGCAAAGCGCAGGAAGCCGTAGGTCCCCATCTTGAGCATCACGCCGGCCAGGATGACCGAACCGGCGGTGGGCGCCTCGGTGTGCGCGTCCGGCAGCCAGGTGTGGAGCGGCCAGATCGGCACCTTGACGGCAAAGGCAACCGCGAATCCGGCAAACAGCCAGCGCGCCTGGCCCGGCGTAAGCCGCGCCCCGTAAAGCACCGGCAGCTCGAAGCTAAGCCGCCCCAGCGAGCTTTGCGCCGCGCCCACCAGGTAGAGAATCGCCACCAGCATCAGCGCGGACCCCAGCATCGTGAAAAGAATGAACTTGAAGGCGGCGTAAAGCTTGCGACCGTGACCCCAGATGCCGATAAGAAAGTACATCGGCACCAGCATCACTTCCCAAAAAATGTAAAACAGGAAAAGATCGAGCGCCAGCAGCGCGCCGAGCAACCCCGCCTCCAGCACCAGCAAGTAAAAACAGAACTCGCGCGCCCGTTGCTCGATGTCGCCCCCGGCCGAGTAAATCATCGAGAGCGCGACCAGCAGCGTGGTCAGCAGCACCAGGAAAAGGCTCAGACCGTCAACCCCGAGCTCGTAGTAAATTCCAAAGCGCGTAATCCAGGGATAGCGCTCGACAAACTGGTAGCCCGCTTCGTGCGGCCGGAAAAGCACGAAAAGATAAATGCCCAGGCCGAGCGGCACCAAGGAAAACAACGACGCCGCACGCCACACGCCGCGCTCGTCCTCGGGCACCAGCACGAACAGCGCCCCGACCAGCGGGCTGAAGACCAGGGCGGTGAGCAGGTAGCCCTCCATCAGCGCAGCACCAGGTAGGCGTAGTAGCCGACGATCAGCACCGCGCCGGCAAGGTAGACCAGGGCGTAATCCTGCACGTTGCCGGTCTCGCTAAGGCGCGCCAGCTCGCCGCCGGTTTCGACCGCAAGGCCGGTGCGGTCCACCAGGCCGTCAATCAGGCCGGCATCGACCACCCCGCCGAGCACGCGCTCGGCCAGCCAGAACAGCGGCCGCGAGACGACCAGGTCGTACGCCTCGTCCACGTAGTACTTGCGCCATAAAAGTGCATGGAGCGGCGCCAGCCGCGCCGCCAGAAGCGCCGGCAGGCCGGGAAAGGCGAGGTAAAAGAGCCAGGCCCAGACCAGCCCGGTCACCATCGCAAGCGTTGGAGCAAGCTGCGCCAGCGCCCCCACTGCGGCCCCGGCAGCGGCCTCAGGCAAGGCTCCGGTGGCCGGCGCAAGGAAGCGCGCAAACGCATCGCCCCACCAAAAGCCCGGCGGCAGACCGACCCATCCCGCGCCCACCGAGAACAGCGCCAGCACCACGAGCGCAACCGCCATCACGGGCGGCGCGTCGTGCAGATGGCGGTAGCGGTCGCCCGCCAGGCGGGTTTCGCCATGGAAAGTAAGAAATATCAGCCGGAACATGTAAAAGCTGGTCAGTCCGGCGGTCACAACGCCCAGCAGCCAGAGGGTTCCGGCGCCGGCCCCAAGCGTCTTTTCCAGAATCAGGTCCTTCGAGAAGTAGCCTGAAAAGCCGGGCACCGCGACGATCGCCAGCGTCGCCGCCAGCATCGTCCAGTAGGTGAGCGGCAGCGCCCGGCGCAGCCCCCCCATGCGGCTCATGTCCTGCTCGCCGCCGAGCGCGTGAATCACCGCGCCGGCGCAGAGAAACAGCAGCGCCTTGAAAAAGGCGTGGGTGTAGAGGTGAAAGATGCCGGCGCTAAAGGCGCCCACGCCCACGCCCAGAAACATGTAGCCGATCTGGCTTATCGTCGAGTAGGCCAGCACCCGCTTGATATCGGTCTGGACCAGGGCGATCGTGGCGGCGAAGAAGGAAGTCAACGCGCCAACCGTTGCCACCACCAGCAGCGCGGCCGGCGAAAGCGCGTAGAGAAAATGCAGCCGCGCCACCATGTAGACCCCGGCGGTCACCATGGTTGCCGCGTGGATAAGCGCGCTGACCGGAGTCGGGCCGACCATCGCGTCCGGCAGCCAGACGTAAAGCGGAATCTGAGCCGATTTCCCGGTCGCCCCCAAGAACAGCAAAAGGCATACCGCGCCCGCCACCGGCTTGAGCGCCGCGCGGTGCGCCGCAAGCGCGGTGAAGTCGAAGCTCAAAACGCCCCCGCCTGCCAGCGTCCCGGCAATCAGCAGCAGGCCCAGCACGAAGCCGGCGTCGCCCACCCGGTTGACGATAAACGCCTTGCGGCCGTTGTAGGCATAGCCGGGCCTCTGGTACCAAAAGCCGATCAGCAGGTAGGAGCAAAGACCGACGCCTTCCCAGCCCACGAACATCAGGAGCAGGTTGGAGGCCGTCACCAGCACCAGCATCGCCAGCGTGAACAGGTTCATGTAGGCAAAGTAGCGGGCGTAGTCTTCGTCCTCGTGCATGTAACCCACGGAGTAAAGATGAATGAAGGCGCCGACGCCGCTCACCACGGCCGCCATCACGGCCGACAGCGCGTCGCAGCGCAGCGCGAAGTCGACCCGGAAACCGCCGGCGGCGATCCAGTGCCAGAGCGTAAGCCTAAGCGCGGCGCCCGGCGGCAGCGTCAGCAGCCGCGCCAGCGCCCAGAGGCTCACCGCAAAGGCCGCGAAAATCACCCCCGGCCCAACCACATTGACCGCGTGGCGGCCCAGATGCGGCCCGAAAAACAGATGGAACACCACTCCCAGGGCGGGGAAAAGCAGGAGCAGCGCCAGGGGAGCGAAGTCGATGCTCATGCCTCACCAGCGAAGCAGGGTCAGCTCGTCGGCATTGACCGTTTCCCGGTTGCGGAAAACGGCGATCAGAATGGCCAAGCCAACCGCGGCCTCGGCCGCCGCCACGGTCAGCACGAAAAAAACAAACGCCTGCCCCTCAACCGAGCCGGCCTCGGCGCCCAGCGCCACGAAGGCCAGGTTGGCAGCGTTGAGCATCACTTCGATTGACATGAAGATAACGATCGCGTTGCGGCGCACCAGCACGCCCACCACGCCGATTCCGAAGAGCAGCGCGCTCAGTGCAAGGTAATAGCTCGGGGCGACCATCCGATTTTACCTAAGCGGCGGCTCAAGGCGGCCCGGTGTTGAGCTTTGCGGACCGGCGCCCGGGTCTTTTCGGGCAAGGGCAACCGCGCCGACCACCGCCGCCAGGAGGAGCACCGAAGTGACCTCGAAAGCCAGTAGATACTCTCCCATGAGCACTTTCGCCAGCGCGGCCATCGAGCCGTAGTTTGCGCCCTGGTGGAGGGCGCCGGCGGCGGCCGCACCGCCGGGAGCGGCGCGCCAGGCCAGCGCGGCCAGTTCCGCCGCCAGCATGGCGGCCAGCACCGCCGCCGCCAGCTTGACCAGGAGCCGGCCGCCCTCGCGCGGCTCGGTCTCCAGGTTGAGCAGCCATATGACGAACAGGAAAAGCACCATGATGGCGCCGACATAGACGATCGCCTGCAGGAAACCCAGCGCCACAGCGCCCAGCGCGATGAACAACACCGCGATGAGCGACAGCACCAGGACCAGCGCCAAAAGACTGTGCACCGGGTTGCGCTGCAAAATCACCCCGAGCGCGCCCAGCACGGCCAGCACCGCCACAAAGGTAAACAGCCACGCCGGCATCAGCCCACCCCTCCAGCCAGCACCACCACGCAGGCCGTGGCCACGACGTTTATCAAGCCCAGCGGCAAAAGGCCCTTCCAGCCCAGCCGCATGAGCTGGTCGTAGCGCATGCGCGGCATCACCCAGCGCACCAGCAACTGGAAACAGCAGAAGACCAGCGTCTTGACGAAGAAAGCCACCACACCCAGCAGCGCTACGGCCGCCTGCGGCAGCGCCAGCAAAAAACCGCCAGGCAGATGAAAACCATCGCTGTAGAGGTAGGGCACCTGCCATCCGCCGAAGAAAAAAAGCGTCAGCAGCACGGCCACCAGTACCACCTCGGCAAAATCGGTGAACATGAAGACCGCCTGCTTCCCGCCCGAGTACTCGGTGAAGTAGCCGGCCACCAGCTCCGACTCGCCCTCCGGCAGATCGAATGGCACCCGCTTGGACTCGGCAATCCCGGCCACCAGCAAGAGAACGAACGCCAGCGGCTGAATGAATATCCCCCAGCGCGGCAGCCAGCCCAACCAGACCCCGCCCTGGGCCCGGCACATCGCCTGCAAGTCGAGCGTGCCGTAGGTCATCACCATCGACAGGATGCCGAGTCCCATCGCAATTTCGTAGGAGAGCATCTGCGCGCTGGCCCGGATACCGCCGAGCAGGGCCCAGCGGTTGTTGGAGGCCCAGCCGCCCAGCGCCACGCCGTAGACGCCCAGCCCCAGCGTGGCAAGCAGGTAGAGCACCGCGGCGTTGAGCGGCGCCGCCTGCAGCTCGACCGTGCGGCCGCCAAGCCGGATTACGTCGCCCAGCGGCACCACGGCAAAGGTCACCAGCACCGGGAACAGGGCGAGAAACGGCGCCAGCGCGTGCAGGAAACGGTCGGCGCCGGCCGGCACGAAATCCTCCTTGGTGAAAAGTTTGAGCGAATCGGCGACCAGCGTATTTACCAGCCCCAGGTTCGGCAGGCCAAGTCTTCTGCCCACGCCCAGGATTGCGGCCCGGTTCGCCCCGACCCGGTCCTGCATGAGGGCGCTCCCTTTGCGCTCGAACCACAAGAGCAGCGCCGTCAGGTTGAGCACCAGAAGCAAGACGACGATTGCCTTGACCGCGCCGATTACCAGCTCGCTGCTCACACCGCTGTCCCGTAACCTCTCAAGCCGGCCGCTGCGCCCGGGCCAGAAATCGGCGCGTCGAGCAGCGGTCAATCCGGCCTCTTTTCGTGCCCGTAGCCGGCTCGTCGCGCCGGCCACTTTGGGTCTGCCGCGCGTCTGCTGTCTTCGGCGCGGCTGCGGGCACCATTAAGGATGGTAATCAACCCGACACCCAAAATAAATCAGACTTAAGCGCGATACACCAGCCCGATTCACCACGCCGGCGCCAATGGTGTAGCCTGATAGCCGATGGGGCCGGCAAAGGCGGCAAGCGATGCAACGGGCAGCTTCTGTCAGTCGCGCCGGTTTGCGAAGGCGCCGGCCCGGTGGCCAGCCGCGCAGCGCCGCCGGCGGCGCCCGCCCATCAGCGGCAGCGATGAGTCGTTGGCGATGGCGATGCGGGTGATAGCGGGCGCCGCCGGCGGACGGCGCCTCAAGGCGCCCACGGGAACTCGAACCCGGCCGGCGACGGTGCGGGTGCGCGCTTCGGTTTTCTCGCGGCTCGAGGCGCGAATGACCATGGCCGGGGTCGCGGTGCTGGACCTGTTTGCGGGCAGCGGCGCCCTGGGAATCGAGGCGCTGTCACGCGGAGCGGGGCGGGCGGTCTTCGTGGACCGGTCGGCGGCGGCGGCGATCACGATAAGGGCCAATTTGGCCGCGCTTGGCCTAAGCGGGCGCGCCGAGGTGATTTGCGCCCCGGCCGATCGCGCGCTGCAAAGGCTTCTGCCCGGCAGGGAGCGATTCGAGTTGGTTTTCGTTGACCCGCCGTATCGCGACGACGCCAGCAGTGATATACTCTGGCGCTTGGTTGCGGCCGACTTGCTTGCGCCGGCGGCCTGGGTGGTGGTGCACCAGTACAAGAGGGCGCCCGAGGCGGGCGCGCCGGAACTGGAAGCGGTGGCTCGCACCGTAACGGGCGACCATCGAGTCGTAATTTTCCGCCGGGCCGCGAGCCCGGCCTGACGGTGCTGAGCGCTGTAGCCACGATGGAAGAGCAAAACAGCCGGCCGGTCTTGCGCGCCATCTATCCGGGCAGCTTCGACCCCATCCACAACGGTCACATCGACGTCATCCGGCGCGCCGTGACGATTTTCGACGAGGTGATCGCGGCGGTCGCCTTCAACCCGCACAAAGACTCCGCCCTGTTCACGCCGGATGAACGGGTCGAGATGATCCGCGAAGCCATCGGCGATCTCGCCCCTCAGGCCAGTGCCGGCAAGTTCAGCGGTCTTTCGGTCGACTACGCTGCCGGCATCGGCGCGCGCGTCATCATCCGCAGCTTGCGGGCGGTCACCGACTTCGATTACGAACTGCAGATGGCGCAGATGAACAAACAGATGTGCCCGACGGTCGAGACCGTCTTTCTGTTCGCCAACCCGAAGCTGTTCTTCTCGGCCTCGCGGCTCATCAAGGAGGTCGCGGCCTACGGCAAGACGCTGCCCGAGCTGGTGCCGGCCGCGGTGATGCAGAGGCTGAGGCGCAAGCTTGGGATCGGTTGAAGCGTCCGGTCCTGCCCGCCGGCGCCCCGTTTGAGCCGCTAAACGCAGGCCAGGTCTCCGAAAATGATCAGGTTAAACCGCAGAGTGGCATCGCTTAAGGCATCCTCCACGATGGCCGCCGAGATGCGCGCCCGCGAGCTTAAGGCAGCCGGGCAGGACGTCATCTCGCTGGCGGCCGGAGAGCCCGACTTCGACACGCCGCAGCGCATCAAGCACGCCGCCCTGCAGGCCCTGGAACGCGGCCAGACCAAGTACACCCCAAGCAGCGGGACGGTCGAACTGAAGGAAGCAATCCGGCTTAAGCTTGCGCGCAGCGCCGGACTCGACTACCCGGTGGCGCAGATAATGGCCTCGGCCGGTGGCAAGCAGGCCGCCTGCAACGTCATCGCAACCTTGTTCGACGAAGGCGACGAGGTCATCCTGCCCACCCCCATCTGGGTGAGCTTTGCCGCGATGGTCCAGCTTTCGGGCGCCGAGCCCAAGGCGCTGCCCACCGAGCAGTCGGACGGTTTCCTGCTCGACCCGCAGGCGCTGGGCCGCGCGATCACGGCGCGCACCCGCGGGATCGTCATTAACTCGCCTTGCAACCCCACGGGCGCCGTCTACCCGGCCAAGCGGCTGGCGGCGCTGGCCCGGGTCTTCCTTGAGGCCGAGTTGTGGGTGGTGTGCGACGACGCCTACGCCGACATCGTTTACGATCTGCCTGAGCCTCATCTGTTCGCCGTCGAGCCGCGGCTCGCTCAGCGCGGCGTGGTGGTTAACACCTTTTCCAAGAGCTACGCGATGACCGGATGGCGTCTGGGTTTCGCCGCTGGTCCGCGCGAGGTCATCGCCGCCGCCGCGCGCCTGCAGGGGCAGAACAGCGGCAACCCCTGCTCGATCACCCAGGCGGCGGGAATCGAAGCGCTCACCGGGCCGCAGGACGATGTCGCCGCCATGGTGGCCGAGTTTCGGCGCCGGCGCGACCTAGTGGCGCGGCGGGTGCGGGAGTTGCCCGGCTTTCGGCTGCCCGAGGTGCCGGCAGGTGCTTTTTACGTTTTCCCCGAGGTCTCGCAACTCTTGGGCAGAACCTTCAGGGGAACGAAGATAAGTGACGGCGACGCCCTGGCGGGGCTCATCCTGGAAGAGGCGCGGGTCGCGGTGGTGGGAGGCAACGACTTCGGGGCGGCTAACCATATACGGCTTTCGTACGCGGCGCCGTTAAGCGAACTGGAAGAAGCCTTCGATCGAATCGGCCGGCTAACGGCGCAAATCCTGGGCTGAGCGGGCCCGGCGGGCTGCAGACTAAGCCATGTCTGCACGTTTGTCGCCGCCGCTGCCCGAACAACCCGGCGCGGGACGGCCGCGCAGGCTCAGCCAGCCGCTTCGGCACCGCTGGCGGCTCACCCCAAAAGAGGCGGCTCGGCTCCAGGAGAAGCTTCGATCCCAACTGGTGGTGCGCGGCGGGCCGCGCCGGGTTCGGCTCGTCGCAGGGGCCGACGCTGCTTACCTTACGGAACCGGCGCGATGCCTTGCCGTGGCCGTGGTGCTGCGCCTGCCTCAACTGGAGTTGATAGAAGAGGTGGTCGTCGAGCGCCCGGTCTCCTTTCCTTACGTGCCGGGACTGCTCTCCTTTCGCGAGGGACCGGCGGTTCTGGCTGCCGTAAGACGGCTGCACAACGTGCCGGAGCTAATCATTTTTGACGGCCATGGCCTGGCCCATCCGCGCCGTTTCGGCCTTGCCTCGCATCTGGGTCTGCTGTTGGGCATCCCGGCGGTCGGCTGCGCCAAGTCGCTTCTGGTAGGCGAGCACGAAGCCGTCGGCCGCCAGGCAGGGAGCTGGTCGTGGCTGGTTCATCAGGGCCGGCGACTTGGGATGGCGGTGCGAACGCAAACGGGCGTGAGGCCGGTCTACGTCTCGCCCGGGCACCTGGTAGGTTTTCGAGCCGCATTGCGCCTGGTTCTCCAGACGGTGGGCAGGTACCGGCTTGCCGAGCCTACCCGACTCGCCGACATCCTGGTGGCGCGGGCCAAGGCTGCGCGCAGCGCAACGCGCTCAAAGGCTTCGGGGTAACCTGCCGGGCGGGCCTTAGGACGAGAGTGCCGCGCGCTTGCGCGCGCGGCTTGGCAGTGGCGGACCGGGGCGCTCGCCGGTGCGCAGCCAGCGCACGTAATCGGCCAGGATTTCCGCATGGTCGAAGGCCAGCGGCGCCGGCGGCGCAACCGGATCGAACAACTGCGCGGCCTTTGCGTCGTCGGCCGCCGCCGGCTCTCCCCGCGCGCGCCCAACGAAAACGACGCTCACCGTATGGCCCCGGGGGTCGCGGTCGGGACGGGAGTAGACGCCAAGCAGCGCGAACAGCTCAACCTGGAGCGAAGTCTCCTCCGCGGCCTCGCGGACGGCCGCCTCTTCCACGCTCTCGCCGATATCAACGAACCCGCCGGGCAGCGCCCAGCCTTGCGGAAAGTTGCGCCGCTCGATCAGCACGATACGAGAGCCGACCTCGATTACCACGTCGGCGGCCAGCAGAGGACACTCGGGCCGAGCCATGGCGCAACTATAACAGCGCTCCCTCAAAACCGCCAATTCACGCCGCCGCAAAGGCGTCGCTCACCCCGCACCGGTCAGCGCGGTCGCTTCGATGCGAAGCCTACATAGCCGCGCGCGGAGGGCGCCAAGTCTCTGTCCAAGGCGAGGCAGGCACCGCGCCCGCAGCCAGAAGCGGTTTGACAAGTTGGCCGCCGACCAGCAAAGTTTCACCGCAGAGCCTATGCGCGTTGCACGCCTTTACGACGTTGGGGACGTCAGGGTCGAGGAGATGGAGCGGCCGGTGCCTGGCCCCCGCGAACTGCTGGTCCGCACGCTTGCGTGCGGCATCTGCACCGGCGAAATAATGCCCTGGTATATGCGACGCAAGGCGCCGCTGGTGCCCGGACACGAGCCGGTCGGCGTGATCGAGGAAGTCGGAGGCCGGCTCGACGGCTTTCGCCCGGGAGATCGCGTCTTCGTCCATCACCACGCCCCGTGTCTGACCTGCCCCGCCTGCCGGCGCGGCGAACATGTCCAGTGTGCCACCTGGCGCGCCAGCCAACTGGTGCCCGGCGGACTGGCCGAATACTTCCTGGTAAAGCCGGAAAATCAACGCGATACGCTCAAGCTGCCGGATTGTGTCAGCGACCTCGACGGCGTGCTGGTCGAGCCGGCCGCCTGCGTGGTCAAATCGCTGCGCCGGGCAGCGCTCAAGCCGGGCGAATCAATCCTGGTCATCGGGCTCGGAATCATGGGCATGATGCACCTGCGGCTGGCCCGCCACCTCGGCGCCGGCCTAATCGTAGGTGCCGATCTGCTCGAGGAACGCGCCCAAAAAGCCCAGCCGATGGGCGCCGACTATGGTCTGGCAGCCAGCGGCGACGCCCTGCTCGAACAAATGCGCACGCTCACAGGAGGCGCCGGCGCCGACGTCGTGATCGTGGGACCCGGGACTATCGAAGCGTTAAAGCTGGGCATCGATGCCGCCGGCCGCGGCGCGACCGTCGTGCAGTTTACCGCTACAGCTCCCGGCCTGGAGCTTAGCCTCCGCCCGCACGACCTTTACTTCTCCGAAGTGCGCCTTGTCCCGAGCTACTCGGCTGGTCCGCAGGAGACTCGCGCCGCTCTGGAGTTGATCGAAGCCGGAGTTCTCAGCGCAGCTTCGCTGATCACGCATCGCTTCCCGCTGGAGCAGGTGAACGAAGCCTTCGCCATGGTGGCCAGGCCGCAAGCACTTAAGGTAGCCGTCACGTTCCCAGCGCCGGCCAGAAGCTCGGGATGAGCGCCCTGGTCGGATCCCTCAAGACCGGCCCATGAGAGAGTCGCCGCAAGCCCGCCGCAAGCGCCGCCAACGCCTGCAGCAACCAACAACTGCGGCTATCAAGCAGCCACGCACCGTCTACCGATTTAAGCAGGGGTTCAACTGGCAGGGCGTGCCGTCTGAGCCTTACAAGCTCAGCGCTTCCCAGCCGGGCGAGTTCAGGGGTGCCACGCGCCGGGTGTTAATCGGCGCCCGCGGCGAGCAAGTCGCTTTTCACGTTCGCTATTTCGAACTGGCGCCGGGCGGCTACACCAGCCTTGAGCGGCATCGGCACACACACGCCATCGTCGTGCTGCGCGGCCGCGGCGCAGTCCGTATTGGGAGAAAACTCCACCGACTACGGCCTTTCGACGCGGTCTACATCGGACCCCATCGACCGCACCAACTCATCGCCTCACGCCGAGCGCCACTGGGCTTTCTGTGCGTAGTCGACGCCCAGCGCGACAGGCCACACACGCTGCCCAGCCCCGCCCGATCACGAGCCAGATATCCCCGGGCCGGCAAGCAAGCGGTCAACCGCCCGCCGTTAGCCGGCGCGACGATCTGAGCCTAGTCTGGCCCGCCCGGACATGATAGGCCGGGACCCGCGCATGGCGCAGGCCCGACCCTCATCCGACCGTTGCCTATCCGTGGAACGACGGCTAGGACGACTTCTTGTGACGGCGCACCTTGCGGTGGTGCTTCATGATATGATGTTTGCCGGATGCGGCCGTCGTCTTGGCCGCAATCGCCTCTGCGCGATCGGCAGCCGCCTTGGCATCGTTAGCAGCCTGTTCGACGCGACTGGCTGCCGCCTGGGCCGTCGACGCGGCCTGCTGCGCGCCCTGGGCAGCCGCCTCGGCGCGGCTTGCGGCCTGGTCGGCCCGATTGGCCGCGTTAACGGCGCGCTGCGCAGCTTGAGTGCCGCCACTGCAACCCGCCACCAGGGTCAGCGCGAGCGCCGCCCCGGCCAGCGTCACCAGCTTGCCAGTTCCCGTCCTTGGTTGGTTCATTCCAGCTCTCTCCCTCCTAAACATGACTCCAGCATGTTCCAGCGTTGACTACCAGTTCCAGCCCACACTCACGCCCGCACGGCCGAGCACGAAAACTGCCGCATCAACGGCCGAACTGCTCATTTACGCGGCTAGCGGTTCACCGTCAATTAAGCACATTCTCCACCGCCGGGCAAGACTCAAAACAACCTCTTCTTGTATGACTTACAGCGGCCGCGACCCTGCGCCTAATGGTCTTGCCCGTAACCGTGCGCTGCTCGCCTGTAACCGAATTGGCGTTCTAGAAGTCGCCACCGTTGAAATCGCCCATTTCGTCGCCGCCTCCCATACCACCCATGCCTCCCATACCACCCATACCACCCATGCCGCCCGGCCCCGGCCCTCCCGCAGGCACCGCTGGCGTTTCTTGCGGTTTTTCGGCTATTGCCGCTTCGGTGGTGATCACCATGGAAGCAGCGCTGGCGGCGTTTTCAACGGCACAGCGAACCACTTTCGCCGGGTCCAGGATGCCCGCTTTGACCAAGTCCTCGAACTCGCCGCTGGCGGCGTTAAAGCCCACTTCCCCCTTGCTTTCCGACACTTTGCTGAAAACGACCGCCGGTTCAAAGCCGGCGTTGGCCGCGATCTGTCTAAGGGGTTCAGCCAACGCCTGGGCCAACAGGTCGGCCCCCGCTTTTTGCCCTTGCGCAAGCCTGAGCGCGCGAACCTCTTTTATAGCGCGCACCAGCGCAACGCCACCTCCAGGTACCGTACCTTCCTCCATGGCGGCACGCAGGGCGTGAACGGCATCCTCGACACGGGCTTTCTTTTCCTTCAGCTCGACCTCGGTAGCGGCGCCGACTTTGATAACCGCCACGCCAGCGGCCAGTTTGGCCAACCGTTCCTCGAGTTTCTCCCGGTCGTAGTCGGAGGTGGTGTCTTGTATCTGGGTACGAATTTGCTCGGCACGGCCCTGGATTTCCGCCTTCTTGCCGCCGCCCCCGATGATCGTCGTGTTGTCGCGGTCGATCAGCACCCGCCGGCAGCGCCCCAAGGTGTTAAACTGAACCGACTCAAGCTTCACCCCCGTCTCCTCGGCAACCACCCGGCCCCCGGTAAGGACTGCGATATCCTGCAGCATCTCCTTGCGCCGGTCGCCGAAACCCGGCGCCTTGACGGCCGCCGCTCTGAGCGTGCCCCGAAGCTTGTTGACCACCAGCGCGGCCAGCGCTTCGCCCTCCACCTCTTCGGCAATAACGAGCAGCGACTGGCCCGCGCGGCTTACCCGCTCGAGCAGCGAGAGAAGCTCGCGCAGCGCCGAAATTTTCTTTTCGTAGAGCAGGATGCGAACATCCTCCAGCTCGACCAGGAGCTTGTCGGGATCAGTGATGAAATAGGGGGACAGGTAGCCGCGGTCGAAGCGCATCCCCTCGATAAGCTCGAGCACCGTATCCATCCCGCGCGCCTCTTCGACCGTTATAACTCCTTCCTTGCCGACCTTGTCCATGGCGTCGGCGACGATTTTGCCGATTTCCTTGTCGCCGTTGGCCGCCACGGTGGCCACCTGCTCCATCCGGGCTCGGTCTTTAACCGGCCGGGCCATCTCACGGATAACCTCGACCGTCTTCTCGACGGCAGCGTCGAGTCCGCGCTTAAGTTCCATTGCCGGCAAGCCCGCGGCCAGGAGCCTGATACCTTCACGGGCGATAGCCCGCACCAGCACGCTGGCGCTAGTCGTGCCGTCGCCGGTTGCGTCGGCCGTCTTCTGCGCCACTTCGCGCACCAGCTTGGCGCCCAAGTTCTCGAAGCGATCCTCCAGCTCGATTTCCTTGACCACCGTCACACCGTCCTTGGTGACGACGGGTGCCCCGAAGCTTTTTTCGATAAGCACGTTGCGGCCCTTGGGTCCCAGCGTTACGGCCGCCGCCTGCGCCGCCAGGTTCAAGCCCGCGATAAGCCCGCTGCGCGCCTTTTCATGGAGCTCGACGATCTTAGCCGCCATGGTACATTGCCTCTTTCGCTCTTAACTGGAAAACTCCGCGCCTTGAGCCCAAGCCCCCGCTCGAGGTTCTTGCGCTTCGCGCTGAAAGATAAACACGCGGGCCGGACTTTCAACCGCTCCAGTTTCGACTGCAGCGGGATCGAATTGGGCCCGGCTTGCCCACACGACCGCTCCTCGTTGCCGGCAGCCGTAACTACAAGTCACCGGCCCTCAAGCACACCATCCCGTTGCGCCCCCAAGGGCGGCCAACCGAGCCGGCCGGAGCAGGCGCGGACGACAGCAACGGGCAGACACACACCTTCGCCTGCAGGCTTACAGGTTCCCAACAGGGCGGGGAATCCTGCCTTCCTGCCGGCGCCCGGCCTTGCCTTTTAGGGGTGAAGGCGAGAAGCCGACAACTCCACACCCAACACGGTTCTCGCTGCTTCTATAACGCCTACTTCATGACCGAGGTTGAAAAGGCAGCCTCCAGTCGCGCCACCGCGTCGTTTGCCCGCTGCAGAGAGTCTTGGGCGCCGGCCGCTTCCTGCTGCGCCTTGTTGGCCGCGTCCTGGGCCTGCTTGGCCGCGCTCTCAGCGCTCGAGGCCGCCGCCTCCGCTCGATGGGCGTCGGCTTCCGCGCGGTCTCCCGCCTGGTTGATGGTCTTCATATCGGTGCAGCTCGCCAGCAACGCGGCGGCAGCAAAAGCCCCAACCAAGGTTGCAAACTTCTTCATCCTGTACTCCCTCCTGCTAATTCGAATCGAGATCAGGCGGTAGACCCGCCCCCGGGACTCTTGCCCCAACAAACGCAACCGAACCTGCGCTGCTATGTTGGCAAATCGACCGGCGCAACGCAAGCACTGTCGCGCTTTGGGCAGCCTGGAATAGCAAGACCGCCACGCCTGCCGGCAGGCAGCCCGCCTGACCGCGAAGGCGGCAGCCGCCGCGCACGGCGCAAGCATCGTGCCGCGTTCGCTTCAACTGCGCCGCGCCCCTCCAGCGTTGGACCCGCCAGCAGCACCCGTTTATGCTAGCCTGATGGGCTTAGGCCGCAGCGCTTGTCACCCCGGCAGCTTTCGACTTGCAGACCGAAGCGAATCGCGCCTGACGGCCAATTGCGAGCAACGGGCTGCGAGCGGCGCGCCGGCAGTCCCGGCCCGCCGCCGCGCCGCATGGCCGGTCTTGTTCTCGCTCACCAGGAGTAAGACGGCATGGCACAGAGAAAAATCGTGCTCATCACCACCGGCGGGACGATCTCGACCGCCGACTCGGGCCAAGGGGCGCTGCCCGCGCGAGGCGCCCGCGAGCTCTTGGGAATGCTCGGTCCGGCGGCCGCCGCGTTCGACGTTGAAGCGCTCGAGTTCGACCGCATCCCGGGCTGCGAAATGACACCTTCGCGGATGGTCGAGCTGGCCCGGACGATCGAGCGCGAGCTTGAGCGCCCCGAAGTGAAAGCCGCGGTCGTTACCCACGGGACCGACACGATCGAAGAGAGCGCCTTTTTCTGCCACCTGACGGTGGCCAGCGATAAGCCGGTGGTTTTCACCGGCTCGATGCGCCACGGGTCGGAACTGGGATGGGACGGCCCGCGAAACCTGCTCGACGCGCTGCGGGTGGCCCGCGCACCGCGCGCGCCAGGGCTGGGCACGCTTCTGGTGATGAATGACGAAATCCATTCGGCCCGGTTCGTCACCAAGACCAACGGACTTACGCTGGCCACCTTTGGCTCGCCGGCATGCGGGCCGCTGGGCCGAGTCTACGACGGCGTACCGCTCTTCCTGGTCGCTCCGGTGCTGCGGCGGCACGTGGTGAAGCCGCTTATCGAAGCATCCGTGGCATTGCTGCCGGCGCTTTCGGGCGAGACGGCGCTGGCCGAGCGCGCGCTTGGCAGCCCGCAGCTTCGCGGCTTTGTCATCGACGGCTTCGGCAGCGGCCGGGTGCCGTTTGCCTGGCTGCCGGCAATCGAGGCGGCGCTGGGGCGCGGGCTTGCCGGCGTGCTCGCCTCGCGGACCGGGAGCGGCGCCGTAGGCGACGCCTACGGCTACCAGGGCGCCCGCCACCTGCTAAGTCTTGGTCTTATCGCCGCCCACGAGCTGCCCGCCCACCAGGCGCGGCTCAAGCTGATGCTCGGGCTGGGCAATCGCCTGGGCGCGGCAGAACTCAAGGAGTTCTTCGAAGCCGAGTAAGCAGCCGACCACCGGCCCGGCGTGCGGGCATTCGGCGGCTCAGCGCCGGCCACTGGCGGTCGGCGCCAGCAGCCGCGTTGAGTTCAGCAGAAAGGCCAGCTCCGAGGCGACGTGAATGAACGCGGCCGCCACCGGGTGAAGCAATCGGGCGGCTGCCAGCACCAATCCGGCCGCGTCCACCGCCAGGGTTCCCACGAAGTTTTGGCGGATAATGCGCCGGCATCGCCTGGCCAGCGCGAACATCTCGGCCACTTTCGCGAGATCGTTGCCGATTAGCACCACGTCGGCGCACTCCCGCGCCAACTCCGTACCCGAACCCATCGCGATCCCGACGTCGGCCCGGGTCAGCGCCGGGCCGTCGTTGATCCCGTCGCCGACCATCGCCACCGTTTTTCCATGCGCTTTGAGGCCATCGATCCACCTAAGCTTTTCCTCCGGCAAAAGCCTGGCCGCCACCTGCTTCACTCCCAGCCGGCGGCCGATCCAATCGCCCACCGCGGCCGAGTCGCCGGTAAGGAGCACGGTGAGCAAGCCGGCCTGGTCGAGCGCCGCAACCATAGGGGCGGCCTGCGGGCGCAGCGCATCGCTGAGCGCAAGCGCGCCGAGCAGCACGCCGTTGCGCGCCACCAGCACCTGGGCGCACCCGACGGCCGGCTCCGGCAAGGCCGCAACGTCCACCCCCTTTGCCGCCAGAAAATCCCGGCTGCCGACCACCAGGCAAGCCTCGCCGGCCTTGGCAATAACCCCGCGGCCGGGTTCACTCTCAAAGTCGTCAGCGGCCGAAACGGCCAGCGCCATCTCTTGCGCCTTGTCCACAATGGCTCGGGCCAGCGGATGCTCGGACGGCCACTCGGCACTCGCCGCTGCCGCAACAAGCTCCTCGGGCGCCACCCCCGCAACCGCGGACACTTCAACCACCCTGGGCCGGCCAACCGTCAGCGTGCCGGTCTTGTCCAGCACAACCGTGTCGACCCGGGCAAGCAGCTCCATGTAAAGGCCGCCCTTGAAGACCACGCCCTGGCGCGCGGCCTGCCCGATCGCCCCGAGGATCGCCAGCGGCGTTCCGGCCGCGATTCCGCAGGCCCCGGCCACGATAATCGTCGATATGGTCGCGCGCGCGTCGTGCGTTGCGATAAGCGTGGCCGCCGCGCACGCCAGGGCAAAGTAAACCACGTACCCTGCCAGCCGATCGGCGGTTTTCTGGACCGGCGCCCTGGACCGCTCCGCACCTTCCACCGCCTCGATAATCCTGCCAAAGGCAGTGTCGCGTCCGACCGCCGTTGCCCGCACCTCCAGGACACCCGAGTGATTGACCGTGCCCGCGTAGACCGGCGCGCCCGCGCTCTTCTCCACCGGCATCGATTCGCCCGTAACCGACGACTCGTCCACAAACGAGTGCCCCGCAGCCACCAGGCCGTCCACCGGCACCCGCGCGCCGGGCCGCACGACCGCCAACTCGCCGGCACAGACTTCGCCGGCCGGAACCGAGACCAAGTCGCCGCCCCGCCGCACCAGCGCCGCGTCGGGCAGAAAATCGACCAGCGCGGCGATCGCCCTGCGCCCGCGCTCAAGCGTAAGGTCCTCGAGCAGCTCCGCAACCAGCACAAACAGCGTCATCACCAGCGCCGTGAAAAACTCGCCCACGACCAGAGCCGCCGCCAGCGCGATGCTCATCGACAGTTCCATCGTCATCCGCCGCGCCGCCAGCGAGCGCGCGGCGCTTAGCCCGATCGGGTAGCCGGCCAAAAGCGTGGCGCCCAGCGCGATAAAATCGAAGCTTGCAAAGCCGCGCCACAAGCCCGCCCAACTCGCTGCAACACCGGCGCTCGCCAGCGCAATCCTCCACAGCGCCGCAGGCTTAAGCGCCCGGCCATCGCGCCTGGCCTCGGCCGGGTCGCGCGGATACTGCAGCCCGCCTGGCTGGCCGGTCTCGCCAAGACCGGCCGCGCCGGGCAGAGGCTCGACTGTCGCCCCAGCGCCGCTTTGGCCAGCGGCGAAAATGACGTTCCCAGCTTCCTCCATCGCGCGCCTACTTCAAAAACGCGTAGACCACATCGATAAGCTCCTGGGCGGCACGAGCCTGCTCCGACTCGGGTCTCTCATCGGGATTGAGCACGTGGAAGCGGATATGTCCCTCGATAAGCTCGGCCATCAGGCCGTTCAGCGCTCCCCGGCAGGCCGCAGCCGTGTGCAGGATGGCGAAGCAATTTCCCGCCTGCTCGATGGCCCGCTCGATAGCGTCCACCTGGCCGCGGATGCGCCGGATACGGTTGAGCAGCTTTTGTTTGTCGCGCACGATATGGGCCATTTTCCAGCCTCCGGCGCCTACCCGCGCCACCTCCCGCGCGAACCGACGCGTGACCGATACCTTACCCTGGTAATTTATTTGTTGCAACCGGCCCCACGGGGCATCGCCGCCCCGGCCTCTTCCCAGCCAGGACGCTCGGGCTGCACGCTTTAAGATTGCGCTGGAAAGGGATCGACCTTGGGTCTAGACTCCGGCTTCGCCAAGCGCGCCTTGGGCGCCTGGCGGCCGGAGCGAACAGCGGGTGCCGTCGCGGCGGTTTGAGGCGCTGGTCGGCCGCTATCTTTTCCAGCCCGACTTCATCCGGCTAGGCGAAGAGGTCACGACCAGGGTGGTGGAGACAGCCTGGGCAAGCCCCCCTGCCTCAACCAGCACCTGTTTCTAAGCCTGGACGAAGCGCGCCAAGTCATCGCGGGCTGGCCGCACGACTGCAACCATTCCCGCCGGCGTTCGAGCCCCGGCGCGCTTACCCCAGTGCAGTTCGGCAACCGGCAAGGGAGCGGTCCGCTTGAGCAAGCTACGGGCTGCGCGGACCGCCCCCTTGCTCCATCGCCCCATCCGGGGCAAACATCAGCCGACTCTGCTTATGACTGGTAGCAAGCTGGGAAGCAGGCCACTATGCGGTCGCTCGCCCGGTGACTGCATTTGCCGAGATGTCGAGCAAGACTGCCGGGATGTCCGCGGGCCGGGTCACAACTCGGTACTCCCACTGGCCGTAAGCACCGTCGGCGTTCACCGCTTCGACCCAGCGTTCAGCGGCCTGCCTTTTCACTTCCTTCAACGGATCGAATCCCTTGACCTCAAGGATGAGATGGATCGGCGGCTCGGTCTTCAGTCTCGCGATGAAGTCCGGCATGTAGTCGTGTGGCTGCCCGTTGTGGAAGTACGGAATCGCGAAGCCGAGTCCGTCGTTCTTAACGAACGCCTCGACCATCGGATGCGTGTCGATGAAGTAGGCCGCCGACTGCTCCCACTGTGCGGTATCGGCAACGACGTAATTCAGATGGCTGCGCAACACCTCGCGCACGCCGCGGCTGGTCCAGAAATCAACCTCAGCCGTGCTGCCCGGGCCGCGCCGCGCCTCATAAATCGGGAGCAGGGGCGCTTCGCCCTGCGACGCGTCAGGCTTGATCGCTTCAACCAGGCGCTCGATCACCCATCCGTAGTACGGCGATAGCGCCACGTCGAGGATCTCCGCCGGCGCAACGGGCCGCACTTTCTCGCGCAGATAACGTTCGACTACTGCCCGTAGTTGGGGAAAGAGCACTTGCGCGGGAGCCTCGCACGAGGGTTGCGCGACGTAATCGCGCGTGAGCGCCGCCGCCATATCGAAGACCAGCTGCTGAAAACGAAGGCTTTTGCGGTAGGGGTTGAGATCAACCCGCTCGATTCCGCCCGGCCCCGAAAGCGTGTGCCTGCCCCTGTTGTTCGGCAGCGCCGCTTTCATCTCCGCTTCGGGTGGGATGTTCAGCGGATCAAGCGCGAGCGGCGCGATCGAATCCCAGTTTACGGTCACCCGATTGCGGATCGCCTGCCGATAGCCCTGAACCCGCGGATATTTGATCTCGAATCGGGCCCTCCCTGGAGCCGGACAAACGTGATGGCGCTTTTCAGACGGGCGCGCCACCCCTTTGCTTGCCTTGAACGGTACGACCTCGAAGGGCACGCCGAAAACCTTGGCGACCTCCTCGGTGAGCTTACCGTCGCTGCCGACCTCATAGCTTGAGCGTCTGAGGCCGCGGCCCACGACTTGCTCGCACAATAGCTGCGACATGAAAGGCCTGAGTCCGACGATGTGGGTCACCGTGTTGCAGTCCCATCCTTCCGTCAGCATGCCGACGCTCACGATGCAGCGCACGTCGCGCCCCGGTGGATGAAGCGGCTTGTCCAGCTTTTTCGCGAGATCCTCGAAGCCTTCCGGGTAGATCGGCCGTCCCTGCCTGTCCTTGGGCCAATCGGTCTTGCCGACCACGTCGAGAGTAACCCGCATCCAGGCGGTCTCGTCACTTTTGGGCTGGCCGGTGTCGGTTTCGTGCACCACCTTGGAATCGACGCGGATCGTGTTGACGCGGCCGTTACTGTTGCGGAAGCCCTCGATTTGCGCCGCTGGAATTCCGGTGGGAGTCTTACCCTCGGCAAGCCACTCGTAAATGACCTTGGCGACCCGGGTGTTCTTGCAGACGATGATGAAAACCGGCGGACGCGGGTCTTCACGCTCTCGCTCCCATTGCCGGTGCTGTTCCTCCCACATGCCGGCGAGCATGAGGAGCGGATGCGCCGCCCATTTGACTACTGCCTCGGGCTTAGCGTCACTTCGCTTCCCACCTCGTTCAGCGGGCGTGAGCTTGGTGAGTATCCATCGCCAGATGTTGAAATAATTTGGAAGCTCTCTGCCGCTGGGATCGCGCACCACGAGCTGCGGAATTTTCGTGAGGCCGGACTCGATTGCGTCGGTAAGGCCGAAGTCGCTCACGGTCCACGGAAAGATCCGGTTCGTCTCCTGGCCGACGCGACCGAGAAAGTAGGGTGTGGCGGAAAGATCGGCGCAACAGTTGATCCCGCGAAGCTTGTGAATCTTGTCCAGCCCGTCGATCCAGACCGTCGCTTCTTTGAAGAATTCTTCGGCCTCCTCCTCTTCGCCGAACTCCTCCCATTCCGATTCCTCGGCCTCCGGCCGCCGGATGCGATAGGCGTGATGCGCCTCATCGTTGAAGACCAGGAGATTTCCCTTACCGCGCAGATCCTCACCCAGCACGCGGTTGACCAGCGCAGTCTCACTTTCCACGTAGCGGTACGATCGTATCTGCGCGCGCTTGAGGTTTCCTTGCTTGTCACGCTCTTCAGTTACAACCTCGATCAGGCCGAGCGCCTTCTGCCGCTCGAACTCCTCGGGTGTGAGATACCGCCGGCCGCGCGCGACGGTCGTCTTCGGCCCGATCGTGATCGTCTCCCGCACTTCCACGCGCTCGCCGGCCTTGATCACCTTGGCGCTGGTGCCGCCGCCTTGCACCGCCTGCGGCTCGAAGACGTGCCAGTTGGTGATGAGAACGCGTCCTTTCGTGAGGTCCGGCATCAGATGCTCCGGTACGAGGTCCCGTGTCCGGTAGAGGCTCGCCTCGCCGCTCTCCGGGTGGAGTTCGCCCAGCCGGCTGCGGATCGTCACGTTAGGGCATACGACCAGGACCGTGTCGGAAAAACGCGCGTCGCTTTTGTCGGCGACCTTGTTGAGGATGCTCCACGCGGCAAGCATCCCCATCACGGTGGTTTTGCCCGTCCCGGTCGCCATCTTGAGTGCGTACCGGATGAACGCCTTGTAGCCGTCGTTCTGGCGCTCCTCGCCGGGCGTGTCGAGCGGAACCCTGATCCCCTGGCGGAAGTCGGCGCGCGCTTCCGTCAGGAAGACTATCGTCTCGGCGGCTTCGAGCTGGGCGAAGAAGAGCCGATGCTGGCGGCCGTCGCGTCGCCAGTACGAGAGCAGGTCGAGCGTGGTGCGCGTAACGCCCGGATAGCCGGCTTCGCGCCACTTCTTGACCTCAGCGCGGATTCGGTTGACCAGCTCAAGCGGCGACCATATGCCACGCGCCTCGTGCTCGCTGTCCGCCGCCGGCGCCTTGGGATCGCGGTAGAAGTACCCAGCCTCGCGCCTGCCGGGCTTTTTCTCGGGCTCCTCGCCCTCCTCGATGTTCCAATGCCACGCCGGCTCCTCGAACGGCGAGTTGAGGATCGGCTCCGGTACCTCGTAGTCAGCCATTATTCCTCTGGCGCCTCCTCGGTTGGAGCAGCAGCCGCGTCGAAAAAAACAGGACTTCGAGGTTTTCGATCTCGCCGCTCGTCGGATCCAGCCGCGCGATCACGTCGTCGCCAAGCTCTTCCGATTCCTGGCCGGCATACGGAGGACGCTTGTCGATATGCAAGATGTCCGCCTCGCGGTCGTATCTGAAACTCAGCTTCGCTTCCATTTGACTTCTCCTTCGGCGAGCCGGCGCGCGATGTAGGCCGCTATCACCCAATGCCGCTGCGGTGGCCCGCTAACCACCACAACAACGATATGCTTGCAGCCCCGCACTTCAGGATACCATCGTGAGAACAGCCGCGCCGCCGGCAAGCGGATGCTGCGACGAACCTGGTCAGGGTCGGCAACCGTCTCGACAACCCGCTCTCGATGCTGGGGCAGCAGGTCCGGATGGCGCTCCGCGATATGGCGTTCCCGCCCTTCGGTCCATTCAACCCGATCCTTCAGGTACGGGCACGGGAAACGGGTCATAACTAAGATCCCTCGCCGCGAGCTACGTCAGCGGCACGCGTCGGATCATTTGTCCTCCGGGAATTCCGCTGGCCCCCGGCGGTCGTTTTCGTAATTCCTTCAGGCCGTTCACCCCATCAATTCATTGCCGCGATCCTGTGCCGCACCCGACCGTACCGGCTGAGGTACTTCGGAATCGCTCATTTCATTTGGGGCCGTGAGCTATCCGCAATTGCACGGCTCTCGCCCCATGCGATCTCCGTGGCCCGCTCTTGATCTACTCCCTCCTTTCGCAACTCAACGTACCTGCGGACGGACGGGTCGGTGAGCCTTCGCACAGCCTTTATTTTTGGGTCGGCTAAATCATGGAGCTCGGTGTCGGTCTTCAAAAACTGCTCGAGCATCTCTTTGAGATCTTCCGCCATCCTGCGTCGGCCTTCGGGCTGAAGAAAGGCCTCGGCGTTCTCACGGAAGAAATGATGCGCCAGGCGATTTCTCGCGTCGCGACTTCGGACAAGATCCTCTCGGATCTCTGTTGGAACGCTCACGCCCGACTCATCAAGGGACTTAATCAAGGCGCCCAATGTTTTTTTGAATCCGTTGCCCCAAAGGCTGTCCATGCATCTCTCGTTATCTTGGCCGCGCTTCAGACTAGCTCTTTTCCCAGACTTCCGAAGCATCGCTCCAATAGCCAAGATGTTGACGATCTCATGTTCGAGACATTGCGCACAGTACAACGCCGTCCCCGCCAGCGCGAATAGTTCGCGGTTTTCCCGTGAAATGTCATCCTGCGCATCGGTAACCCAATTTGCGACCATCTTCCTTCACATCGGCTCTTTCACTTTGCCGACCTTTGCGCGGTTAAAGTAAGCTCCTCACCACCATCAGTTCGTTGCCGCAGTTGTCGATCGCCTTGACTGGGCGCAGCCATGCCGCTGTGTCCGCGACTCGCGCCAGGTCATGCCGCATGGAGCAGTTTCCCCGCGCGCAGGACCGTTCCGGGCAGCGATGCTTTCAGGTGGCGCCGAGCGTCGAAGTAGGACTGCGTACAGACCAAGGCGTCGACCGCGCCCGTGGCTCCGCAACGCCACAGAGTCTCGTACGCGAGCCGGCTGCGGCGCCGCTCGGCCGGAGCGTCGTCACCCACGGCCACCAGCAGGTCATAGTCGCTGTCCGGGCCGGCGTCACCGCGCGCTTTTGCGCCGAACAGGTAAATCGCAAGGGGATGGTAAGCGTCGGCCAACCGCCGCACGATCTCGGCCAGCTTCGCGTCACGCGCGACCAGGTCGCTGTCGGCCTGCTCCGTCACGGCCATTCCCCCCCTTATTTTCGCAAATCCTTCAGGTCCTTAACCACCATCAGTTCGTTGCCGCGGTCGTCGATCACCTTCAGCGCGATTCGGCCATGCTCGCCCGCTTCGAACGGCGCGCTCACGGTGCCTGCTAAATGGTCCCAAACCGCGTCCTCATACACGCCGCGCAGGGCCCGCTTCAGATTCTCCCACGCGCCCGTTCGCGGAAAGAACGCCTGCGAAACATGGAAGCTGAGGCCGTTGTAGTCCGTGTCGAGCAGCCACGCGGGCACGTCGTCGCGCCGATGTTCCGTTTCCATCGTCAGCGGATCGAATACATCGAACCCCAGCAATTGGACCTCGTACATCGAATGTCCGTTGTCGCCCTTCCCTTTGACCTTCCGCACGGCGATCTCAGGCAGGCCGCATACGCTGAAGATCTGGCTTGAGCGCATGTTCTTGAGCAGGTCGCCCATGATCAGGTCGGGCGTCGCCTGCACGTAGGTTGCGGGCACGCCGACCGCTGCCTCCGCATTGTCGATGAGGTTGCGGGCGTTGGGCTGGATCGCGAAACCAATCACGTAGAGATGGGCGTAGCCCTTGGCGTGCGCTTCGCGCGCCGCCTCGTAAACCAGCTTTTCGCTGACCGCGCCGTTCTCCGGCCCGAACACGATGGCGACGGTTTTGCCATCGCCGTTGCCGTTCACGACCTGCGCTTCGGCCGAGAGCGCGAGCGTCTTGGCGGGCGGGCGGATGTTCTTGAGATTCACCGCCCTGCCGCCGCCGACGTGGAGCACCGGCGACTTGCGCAGCACTTCGAGCATCCGCTCGGTGTACGAAGCATAATCCTCAGCCCGTGCCTCTCGCGCGACGCCGTCGCGTCCGGCCGCCTCGAAATCCATCGGCGTGGGGATGGTCGCTTCAACCACGAACGGTCCGGTCACGCGGGTGACTCCGCCCACAACTTCGGGCCGGTCAACGAGAATTTCTTCCCTGGGCGGCTGGTCTTTGGCGATCGATTCAAGCGTGATATGCGGCACGATGCCGCCTACTTCCTCGCCCTTGACGTTCTGCTTGCGCTTGTAGACGAAGCCGCCGGCCGGGCCGCGCGCCTCGTCTTTAAGCTGGTAGTATGGAAACGTCGCGGTGAGCAGGCGCTGGCGCGCGAGCGCCAGAGGCACGCGAGAAACGTCGGTTGTGATCCAGCGCCGCCCCCACTGCTCGGCGACGTAGGCCGTGGTTCCGCTGCCACAGGTTGGATCGAGCACGAGATCGCCGGGATCGGTGGTCATAAGCATGCAACGGGCAACTACTGTTGGTGACGTTTGCACAGCATATATGCGTTGCGTACCAATCTGGGTTGACTCCCATCGGTCGGTAATGGCTATGACTGGGAAGTCCTGGACGAGGCGGCGATAGCGTATTACGGAACCCATCACCTCAACTCGGTTCACATTCGCTAGTCTTTGAAGGCCCTCCAGAGTTGTCTTCCAGTGAGTGTCTGCTCGCGGAACATATCTTTTGCCTTGAAAAACAAATTCCCGCGCTTCCGACGAGGCACCTTCCGAGTAGAGCGGGGCGAGCTGGTAGCGCTTGCTGCCGTGCGGCGTGATTCCCGTTCGGCGTTCTTCCTCGGACATCCGCCTAGACGAGCCATCTGGAAGAAGGAGCATATCGTAACGGTCAAGCGATGGGTCTCCGCTCTTACGTTCTTCGTACAATTGATGATATTTGATGCGCTCCCTATCGCGTCCATACCACAATAGGTAATCAACGGTGGGAGGAAGCAAATTTCCTTCGACGCCGCCCGTCTTCTGGAAGCTGATAATCCCTGCAAAGTTCCAAGCTCCGAAGACCTCGTCCATTACCTCGCGGACGTGATGCAGATTCTCGTCGCTGATCTGCACGAAGATGCTTCCGCTGGGAGCAAGCAACTCGCGGCAGAGCAACAGCCGGTCGCGCATATAGGTCAAGTACGAATGCAGCCCCAGTTCCCAAGTGTCGCGGTAGGCCTTCACCATCTCGGGCTCGCGTGTCATGTCCTCGTCGTCGTTGTGATCGACGTCGCGCTTGCGGACGAAGGGCTGGAAGTTCGAGCCGAACTTCACGCCATAGGGCGGGTCCATGTAGATCATCTGCACCTGCCCGCCCAGCCCTTCGAAATGGAGCAGCGAATTCATGACGACCAGCGAATCGCCGAGGATCATCCGGTTGACCCACTTGTCGCGATGCTCGTAGGCGCGGAGCACCTGGTCGGTTATCGAATGCTGCGGGTCGGCGAACAGCTCAAGCTCCATCTGCGGGTCGCGCCGATGGCCCTTGAGCGTTTCGATTATCGCCTTGGTCGATAGCCGCTCATGGATAAAGAGCGGCAGCGTCGGCACCTCGAACGAGAGCCGCTCGGCCTTTCCCGCCCAGTTGAGGAACGCTTTGCTTAGCGCCTTGAGCTCGCTCGCGGCCCCTTTGGCTTCCTCGATCGACTTTGCCTCGAGAATTCGCGCGATCAACGCCTCGCCGCGTTCGCGCGCCGGGTTCTGACCGTCCCACTCCAACGCCGGCGACAGCGAAGAATCGTAGCGGTAGGTGGCCGGCGGCTTCTTCTTCCGAAACTGTGCCTGCGTGCCAACGTCCGGCCTGAGCGGACTCTCGGCCTCCCGATGCCGGTAGGTTTCAGCCGGCGGCGGCCTCGTCGGCCTTTTCACTCTTGCCACGTCTCGCCCTCACGCAGTCAGCATGGCATTCACGAATGCAACCGTGTTCTCGTACTTGGCGCGGTCCCTCGGACGCAAGTTCGAAAGCGGTCCGAAGAGCTGTATAAAGCCCCGATAAAAACTTTCGGCGCATATCGGCGGTTGAACCTTGAGGTTGTTCCGGTGCGAAAGCGGCCAAGCTAAGACAGGCCGCGATGCCTTTTCGCCGGATTTCAGAGGCACCATCCATTTCACGACCAAGTCGCAGCCGTTCTGGCCCTTAAGTGCCGGTTTCAATTCCGCTGTCCTCTCAGCGACACGCTCGTCTAGCACACATCCCAGCCACTGTGCTTGCTCGCCCAATCGGTAAGCTTGGATCAACGGAGGCCCGACGAACGCGTTTTCATCCTGGTTGAAGACGAAGAGACCGTGAGCCAGACCAATTCGAAATGGGGCACAGCGCCACAGACCTTGCGAGAACAGTTCGAGACAAGCAATGAGGATCAACCGTAGGTCCTCCGCCTCGTCGCCTTTCGTGAATAGCAAGACGGTGTCCGAAAAGGTGAAGCTCGCAACGTGATCCGCGATCTTGATGTGACGACCGTTCACCCGGTACGAAAGAGCCATCACTCGCCGGAGCGCGATAACCGTATCGGAAACGACCGACCATGCGAGCTTTGGATCGTGGAGCGTGAGTTGGCTCATCCCGAGCATGTCCACGTGGGCGACATACCGATTCTTGGCAACGCGTTCCCATGCCCCGGCGACTTCATCCGGCGCATAAATTCCGCCTTCCGTCCTTCGCCAAGTATTCACGGGTTTCCGCCGCCCTGCCTCACCCTCCTGCCGCCGCCACTGTGAGCACGGTCCGCTTGGGGACCGTGCCGCCGTCAAAGGCGCTCTTCCTGACGTAGATGCTCGTGATGGCCGCGTTTGGATCGGGCGAATCGAAGCGGTACGTTCCTTTCGTTTCCTTGCTCCTTTCGAGACTCACGCTGACGGGTTTCAAAACTGTGGTCCTCCAGCCGGGTGGATGCATTCTCCTTGCCGTACCACGCTTTGAGCGCTTCTTCCGACGCGGTTATGAGCGGCGGCAGGTCGTCGGTTATGACCTGCCAGAGGATGTCGAAGTCAACCGAATCGTAGCCGTGAATCAGCCGGTTGCGCAGGCCGACGATCTCAGGCCACGGAATGTCGGGGCGGAGCCTGCGTTCATCGCTGGGCAACCGCCCGGCCGCCTCACCGACGATTTCAAGCAGGCGGACAAGCGCGAGATTCAGTTGTCGATCGGTGTCGAGGCGGCCGGGCGTCCTGCCGCGCGCCATCGCAACGGCCTCCCTTGCGTGGTCGAGCATGTGGCGCAAGCGCACGTCGCTTTCATGGCGCAACATATTGGACCTCGGCCTCGGCAACGACGCGATTGCGGAAGTAAGGGCTCAAAAATCCCGGCGTGTTCAGGTCCACCTTCCGGCCCAGAATTTCTGAAAGCTGTCTTTCCAGGGCGAAGAACCTCAGGCCCGGCACGTGGCCCGCTTCGAACTCAACCAGGACGTCGATGTCACTGTCAGGCCGGAAGTCATCGCGAAGGATCGAGCCGAAGAGCGCGAGCCGGCGGATATGGTTGCGCCGGCGGAAGTCGGCAAGCCTCTCCCGGTCAATTGCGATGCGGTTCCTCTCCACTGTTCAGCCTTCTTTCCTAGAACGATGATTCCCGCCTGCGGGCACCGGTACGTCCTTAACCGCCTTCGCTACCACGCGGGCGACGAATGCCTGCATGGACACGTCTTCCAGCGCCGCCTTCACCCGGAGTTTCCGGTGAATCTCCTCGGGCAAGTCGACGTGAATCTTCCGTCGCCGGATGATTGCTTTCCTGAGAGCCCGCATCACACGTGGTATCTTTGTACAGAACGGCACTTAACCTCAAGAGGCTACGGGATCGCGGACCAAGTGCTGCAACCGTCGCTCGCTCATAATAGAATCAGGTGGAAGCTAGGGAGGGTCAGTGCCGCGCCGCCTCATGGCAGGAAAGGACAGAGGATTAAGGGTCGGCTGCCCCGGCGGCCCGGGCCGACTTTGCAGCCGCCAGGGCGACCGTTCGAAGCGGAGGCGTCATGGAGTCGTCAATCGCCTTGATCTTCGATCTCGACGGCACGTTGGTCGATTCGGTCTACCAGCACGTGCTGGCCTGGCAGGAGGCGCTGCGCGGGGAGGCGATCGAGCTTTCGGTCTGGCGTATCCACCGTAAGATCGGCATGAGCGGCGGCCTTTTCTCCCAGGCCCTGCTGCGCGAGACCGGGAAAAGTCTCGACCAGGAGGTGATGCTGCGCCTGCAAAAAGCGCACGCCGAGGCCTACCACCGGCGCCTGGGACAGGTGGTGCCTTTGCCCGGTGCCAGGGAGCTGCTCGGCTGCCTGAGCAATTTGCAGGTGCCGTGGGCGGTGGCAACCAGCGGCCGGCTGGAGACCGCGGCACCGGCGGCCGCGATGCTTAAGCTGCCGCCGCATGTTCCGCTGGTGACCCGCGACGACGTGCCGCATGCCAAGCCGAGCCCTGATCTTTTCCTCGAAGCGATGCGGCGGCTGGGAGTTGACCCTACGGACACCGTGGTTGTCGGCGATAGCATCTGGGACATGCTGGCGGCCCGGCGCGCGCGGGCGCTCGGCGTGGGCCTGCTTTCCGGCGGCTACGGCGAAGGCGAGCTGGAAAAGGCGGGCGCTTACCGGGTGTACGAAGACCCGGCCGGCCTGCTGCGCCATCTCGACGAGCTGGGCGTACGCGCCTTGGAATGCTGACCGGGCGCAGGCCCTGCGCCAGTTCGAGCCGGCGCTCCAGCACCGCCCCTCGAGGCATTCGGCTAGAACTGTTGTTGCCGGGCACCGGACAGGCAGGGTACAGATGACGAACAAGATGGAGGGAAGAATGTCCGCGCGCCAAGCAGGAGACCGGACCATCGACCAGGACCGATTGTTTCCGGCCACGGCGATGCCCGACAGCACCTGGTGGCACGCCCTATGGCCCGACCCCGACGGCGTGGTCGCGGCCCTGGGCATCGCGCCGGGAATGACCGTCATCGATCTGGGCTGCGGCGACGGCTATTTTACCGCCGCCATTGCCCGCCGGTTGGGCACGGGCCGGGTCGTCGGGGTCGACTTGGACTCCGCAATGCTCGCGCAGGCCAAGGCCGCTTGCGCGGGTATGGAAAACTGCGCTTGGCTGCTCGGCGACGCCATGGAGCTAAGCCGCCTCATTGCCGAGCCGGCGGACTATGCGCTCATCGCAAACACCTTTCACGGCGTGCCGGACAAGACGGCGTTGGCGCGCGAGGCGGGCGTGACCTTAAAGGCAGGCGGTCATTTCGCGATCGTCAATTGGCATCCGATACCGCGCGAGACGACGACCGTGCTGGGAGAGCCGCGCGGACCGCGCACCGAATTGCGCCTGTCGCCGGAAGAGACCCGCGCCGTCGTTGAGCCCGCCGGCTTCAAGCTGGAAGCGCTGGTCGAGCTGCCGCCGTATCATTACGGAGCCGTCTTCGCCCGCGCGCAATGATCGCCGCGCCGCCGCCGGCCTCGAGCCCGGCGGCATTGCGGCGGTAGTGTCGCCCGCGTCTCACAAGCCGCCCGGCTGCGCTCGAGTTGCCGCGCAGGCCCGCCGGCGGTTGCACTCGGATCTGTCGCCGTGACGGGTCTCGACGCCTCGGCGTGCGGCAAGCGGCAGTGCCAATCGCCCCACAGACGCCGCGCCGCCAAGCTTTGCGGCTGCCACTACCGCCTGCCGCCGTGCGGTTCTATGCTGGTGGCCACAACTTTGCGGGCAACGCGCTGCCTGTGACAATCTATGTATGGCCTTCCAGCCGAGGCTTTTTGCCCGAGGCGCCAACAAGCCCTGAACCGGGATGCAGGGCGACGACGGCCCCGACACGAGGTGCGGGCAAGGCCATGGCCGGGCCGGCGCCGACCAGCCGGCGCCGGCTGTTGGTCTCAACTACGGCCACGGCGCGGACCGTTTGCCGGCCAGGCTGCGGAAACAGGGGACTCGGGATGCACAGAGCGGAATCCAACCTAAGAAAGAACATCATCGAGCACTGCCGCTGGATGAACGCGGTAGGAATCAACCAGGGCACCTCGGGCAACGTAAGCGTGCGCTCAGGCGACGTCATGCTTATCACGCCCTCGGGTATCGGCTACGACGTGATGAGCCCGCGCGATATACGCCAGATGCCTATCGCGCGGACGCGCGACGACCATGGAGCGCCACCGGCGGTTTCCACCGAGTGGCGCTTTCACCGCGCGATTCTGCATGCTCGTCCGGAAGCGGGCGCCGTGGTCCACACGCACAGCACCTACGCCACCGTGCTGGCGATTTGCCGGCGCGAGATACCCGCCTGCCATTACATGGTCGCCGCCGCCGGCGGTCCCAACATACGGGTCGCCCGCTACGCCACCTTTGGCACTCAGGAGTTGGCCGACAACGTGCTAAGGGCGCTAAAGGGGCGTACCGCCTGCCTCCTTGCCAACCACGGCGCGGTTGCAATCGGACGCGATCTCAAGCAGGCGGTCTGGCTCGCCGTCGAAATCGAAACCCTTGCCCGGCAATACTACCTGTCACTCTGCATCGGCGGACCCCGGCTTCTGCCCGACGCCGAGATCGAGCGCGTGCGCGAGCTTTTCCAGAGCTACGGACCGAAGCCCCGGCGAACGGACTCGTCCCCGCCAAAGCGCCTCAAACGCGGCGTCTACCCCACAAGGCAGAGCCGGGGCGGCAGCGACCATCCCGATCCCTCCAGGCGAGGCTGGGAAGCTCGATGGGCAGGGCGGCCTCGTTAGGGGACGGCGCTGGCGGGATGGCGCCCCGGGATATCTCTGCCGGGGTTATTATGGGAAACAGCGGGTGGTCGTCAAAGAGGTAACAGGCTGGGCCGCAGGGGAGTCTGAAGGGCGACGTGAAGCAAGAGTCGCTATTTGCATTATTAGCCAGAGGACTCGAAGCTACGCTCCGAGACGACAACCCCTGGTGGCGCGGCGAGAGCCTTTTTGGTCTCCCGCCGATGCGGCGCTGGACGTTTGAACCTATCCTGCGAGGTCTCAAGCACGGAGCTACGCCGGTAACCGTGCTGCGCGGACCGCGCCAGATTGGGAAGACCACCGTTCTGAATCAGGCGATCGATCTCCTGCTCCGCGAAGGCGTCAGCCCAAGACGGATTTTTCGGGCGCAATTCGACGAACTCCCGCAACTGAAAAATCTCTCGGAGCCCATACTGGAACTAAGCCGCTGGTTTGCCGACCGGATTGTGGGCAAAAGCTTCAACCAGGCCGCGCATGACGGCGAGCAGGCTTTCCTCTTCCTTGACGAGGTGCAAAATCTGGCCGACTGGGCGCCGCAACTCAAGCATCTGGTCGACATGCATCCGGTTCGGGTTGTCGTTACCGGCAGTTCGGCGTTGCGCATCGAGGCAGGCCGCGACAGTCTTGCGGGTCGGATAACGACGCTCGATATGGGGCCGCTTCTGCTGCGTGAAATTGCCGAGCTGCGAGACTTCGGGGAAATTCCGGGGATGTTGCCGGACACCGGCCTCGCTTCGCTAAAGCGCAAGGAGTTCTGGCGTGAACTGCGCGACCTGGGCGAGCGCCACTGTGACGTTCGCAACCGGGCTTTCGAAGCCTTCTCGGAGCGAGGCGCCTATCCCGCGGCGCAGGCGCGAACCGACCTTCCCTGGAAGAGGATTGCCGAGCTGCTCAACGAAACCGTAATCAAGCGGGCAATCCAGCACGATTTGCGAATGGGCCCGCGCGGCCAAAAGCGCGATGAGCACTTGCTTGAAGAGGTGTTTCGCCTCGCCTGCAGGTACGCGGGCCAGTCTCCTTCGCAAAGCTTCTACCTCACCGAGCTGAGACGCTCCATGAACGCCAACATCGGTTGGCAGCGGGTGCTCGCCTATCTGAAATTTCTCGACGGAACTCTGCTGCTTCGGCTCATCGAACCCTTGGAATTACGCCTGAAACGCAAGCGCGGCGCCCATAAGCTTTGTCTTTGCGACCACGCCATCCGGGCAGCGTGGTTACAGGAGCTAATACCCCTTGACCCCGCGACACTCGAAAAGCAAAGCCATCTCTCAGATTTGGCCGGGCATCTGGCAGAGAGCGCGGCCGGTTACTTCCTGCGCTCAATCGCTGGCCTTGAAGTCGCCCATTTCCCCGAAAGAGCGGGGGAGCCGGAGGTCGATTTCATACTAACTGTCGGCGACCAGCGGATTCCCCTGGAGGTCAAGTACCGGCGGCACATCGAATACTCAGACACGCTCGGCCTTCGCTCATTCATTGAGAAAGTCCACTACAATGCGCCGTTCGGCCTGCTCGTAACCCTGCTCGACCGGGAAGCTTCCGACGATCCGCGCATAGTCTCGATTCCGCTGTCCACCCTCCTGCTCTTGCGCTGATGCAACAGCGGATGGCTTACTGCCCTATGGACGGACGGGCTTGGCGGCTCGCGCAGCGCCCAAACCAGGCCAAAAAAGGCTCGGTGCGATCTGCGGCGAGGCCGGCTGCACAAGCTGGCGCCATGGCCCGAGCCGCCCTTGATGAAGCCGACTCTGCTCGCAGGGAGGCAGAGCGGCCCGCAACTTTGCCCCAGGAGGTCGGAGATGGGCAAGCAGGAAGCAGCTCTCACGCTTATCGGCGGTCCCACTGTTCTGATCGAGCTTAACGGAATGCGCCTGTTGACCGATCCGACCTTCGACCCGCCGCAAAGCTACCGGTCGGGAAGCGTCACCCTTAGCAAGCTAAGCCCTCCGGCGATCGCAGCCGATGCCGTCGGGCAGATTGACGCCGTGCTTTTGAGCCACGACCAGCATTTCGACAACCTCGACTATGGCGGGCGAAGCTTGCTCGGCAAAGTCGCGGCTATCCTTACCACTCAGTCAGGCGCCAAACGCCTAGGCGGCCAAGCCAGAGGCCTGGCCGCCTGGGAGACAACGCGGCTTGAGAGCCAAGGCAGCGCCGGCATTTTCATCACCGCGACTGCGGCGCGCCACGGTCCGCCCGGGATCGAGCCGCTCTTGGGCGAGGTAACCGGCTTCGCGCTGGGTCTGGAAGAGCCGGGCGACGCGATCTACATCACGGGCGACACGGTATGGTACGAGGGCGTGTCCGAGGTGGCCCGCCGGTTCAGTCCGCGCCTGGTGCTGATTTTTGCCGGCGCGGCCCGGCCGCGTGGTTCCTTCCACGTAACGATGGACAGCAACGACGCGATCGAGACCGCTCACGCCTTTGCGCAAGCCCGCATCGCGGCGGCGCACACCGAGGGCTGGGGCCATTTCACCGAGAGCCAGGACGACCTCGAGCGATCGTTTGCCACCTTGGGCCTTAGCGGCCGCCTACAACGGTTGGCGGCCGGGCGGCGGGTGTCGTTCGACCTCTAACCAGGCCGGCCTAAGCCGCCGCCTCGCAGAGCCGCCTGCCGGGCGGCATGATCTCGGCCGGCGCCGATGTTACCCTGGCGTGGCGCGCTTGGGCCCGCAAGCCGGCGCCGGCAAAGCTAGCTGCCCGGCCACGTGCTCCAGCTCAGGGGAAATTTCGCCGCCATGACGCAGCCTATTTTGCAGCCAACGTTGACGGGCGGGCCATCCGTGGCTCGAGAGACGCCAGGGATTTTGTCGGCCGGCGTCGGCCTATGGTCGCTCACCTGGCTTCACCTGCTCAACGACGGCGCGGCGAACTACTTGCCGGCGGTGCTGCCGGCGGTAGTGGACGAGCTGCACATCCCGCGGGCGCTGGTGGGCGCGGTGATGGGCGGCCTTCTGGTCGGGCAGGGGCTGCAGCCGCTGTGCGGCTGGATTGCGGACCGCCTTGGCGGCCGTTTGTTTGTCGTGCTGGGCGCAACCGGCACCACGATTGGCGCGGCGCTCATCGGGCTGATGCCGAGCTACTTCTGGCTGGTCGGGCTCTTACTCGTCATCGGCACGGCGAACGCGTTTTTTCATCCTCCGGCGTTGACGGCGGTGCGCCAGCTTGATTCGCGCCGCCATGCCGTCTTCATTTCGACCTTCCTGATAGGCGGGGAGCTGGGCCGGGGCCTGTGGCCGCTTTTGGCGGGCGCGCTGGTAACACGCTTTGGCCTGCCCTGGCTTGCGCTGCTGGCGCTGCCAACGGTACTGACGATGCCGTTTTTGGCGGGGCGCGTGCCTGCGCTGGTGGTGTCGGCGGCGCGCCGGCCGAGAGGGCCGGGGCACGGCGTTTCCGCGCTAGGACGCCTGGCGGCGGTGCTCGCATACGCCGGTCTGCGGGCCAGCGTGCTTTACAGCGTGGTCACCTTTCTGCCGCTTCTGTGGCGCCAACGAGGCGGCAGCCTGGTGGGCGGCGCCTGGATGATCACGGTATTCTTGTGCGCTGGCATTGCGGGCAACATCGGCGGCGGGCTGGCCGCCGAGCGCTTTGGCCGGCGCGCCGTGCTGGCCACCGCGCCGCTGCTTAGCGCCGCGCTGATCGCCGTCCTGGTCGGCATTCGCGGTCCGGCGCTATGGGTGGTGCTCGCCCTTCTGGGCGTAGCCTCCTGGGCGACGATCCCGCTCCAGATTCTGATTGCGCAGGACCTGCTGCCCGACAACCGTTCGCTGGGCTCGGGGCTTGCCCTGGGCTTTTCCAACGCATTGGGAGCGGCAGGCCTTGCAGTTTTGGGATGGGTCGCCGCGCGGACGTCAATACCGGTGGTGCTGTGGATCGGCGTTGCGCTTAACCTGGGCGCGGCGATGCTGCTTTCCGGGGCTTCCTGGCTGCCGGCGCAATCGCAGGTTCAAAGCTGAGCCGGGCCCGGAAAGCCGGCACCCGGGCGCGCCGGCAAGGCTCCCGGCGCCCGCTAGGCAAGCCCCTGGGTCGCCTCCTGCGCAAGTGCAACGCCGACCGGTTCTTCCGGGTAGGCCGGCATGCCAAACTCGGGCACGTCAAGGCCCTCCAGCTCGACCTCTTTGGGAACCCGCAGGCTTCGCGCGGCGTTAACCGCCCGGAAAACCGCGTAGGTGAAGCCGAAGGCATAGACCGCCATCAGCGTGGCGCCGCCAAGCTGCATCAGGAACTGCCCGGGGTCGCCGTAGAGAAGGCCGGTCACGCCCTGGCTCGCCTTGCCCAGGTACGAGGCCGCGCCGACGCCGTTCCAGCCTGCGCCGTAGGTTCCGTCGGCGAAGATGCCTACGGCCACACCGCCCAGCCAGCCGCAGTAGCCGTGCACCGAGATGGCGCCGCACGGGTCGTCCACCTTGAGCACCCGCTCATTGAAGAGCACGCCCAGGTCAACCAGGACGCCGGCCATCGTCCCGATTATGACCGCCGAGTTGGCGTTTACGAACGCGCACGGAGCCGTGATCGCCACCAGGCCCGCCAGCATCCCGTTGCAGGCCATCGTGATGTCCGGCTTGCCGAAAAGCGCGTACCACAGGAGCATCGCGGCGGCCGAACCGGCGCAGGCCGCCAAGTTGGTGTTGACCGCGATCACCGAGATGCGCAAGTCCGTGGCGCCCAGCGTCGAGCCGGAATTAAAGCCCATCCAGCCAAACAGCAAAATGAAGGTCCCGGTCACCACGAAGGCCAGATTGTGCGCCGGAAAGGCGCGCGGCCTGCCGTCCGGACCGTACTTGCCCAGCCGCGGACCAAGGATGATTGCAAGCGCCATCGCCGCGAAGCCGCCCACGCCGTGCACCACGGTCGAGCCGGCGAAATCCACATAGCCGTGCGCCCAGCCCAGCGTTGCGCCCAACTGCGAAAGCCAGCCGCCGCCCCATTCCCAACAGCCGAAAATCGGGTAAAGCAGCGCCCCCATGAAAAGCTCGCAGAGCACAAAGGCCCAAAAGGTGATCCGTTCGCAGATCGCGCCCACGATGATATAGCCGGCGGTCTCCATGAAGACCACCTCGAACAGCGTAAGACAGTTGCTGCCGGCGTCGTAGGCCGGCCCACTAAGGAAAAACCCCCTGCCGCCGAGAAATCCCCACTGCCCGCCGCCCACAAGAAACTTGTCGAGCGTCGCCGCCCCGCCCAGCGTCGCCGGCGCGGCGTTGATCGCCACGCCGCCGTACTGAAAGGCGTACCCGCAGGCGTAGTAGGCCAGCAAGGCAAAAACGTAGGCCGCAAAGTTGAGCATCATCAGGTGTGCCGCATTCTTCCTGCGCACCAAGCCGCAGGTCAGAAGCGCAAAGCCGGCCTGCATGAAAAGCACCAGGTAGCCGGTGAGCAGCGTCCAGGAAAAGTTGGCGGCAATCCGCAGATGCCCCACAGAATCGGCAAGCCTAAGCGCCAGCGGCTCCCGGGCCGCCTGCGCGTTGTAAAGCTGGAAGTCTTTCAGGCTCTTGGCATAGTCGGGGGCGCTCTTGTCGGTCGGCGCGGCCGCGACAAAGGGGTTGCCGGCCGCGTCAGAGACCGCGGCGCGGTCTCCGGTGGCGATTCCCGCAGGGTCGGGCTGCGGCTGCTCGCCGGCGCGCGCCAAGCCGGGCCAAGCGCCAAGCCAACAGGCGATCAGAACTGCCACGGCCCGCGCGCGCAGCCGCTGCCGGGCCGCTCTTGTCCGCCCCGGCTCACGAGCGATCATCGTCGGGTTTCCTCCTCTCTTCGCAACCGGCGTCAGGCGCCGCAGCCGGCGCCCGCGCTTGCGCCGGCCGGCTCAAATAGCGTTGGCACCGCGCTCGCCGGTCCGAATCCGAATCACCTCGTCGAGCGAGCTAACGAAGATTTTCCCGTCGCCGATCTTGCCGGTCCTGGCGCTCTTGACGATCGCGTCCACCACCGCCTCGACCAGCGCCTCGGGGACGACCACGCTCAGCAAAATCTTGGGCAGAAAATCGACCGAGTACTCGGTGCCGCGGTACATCTCGGTGTGCCCCTTTTGCCGGCCGAAGCCGTTCACCTCGAAAATGGTCAGCCCGCTAACGCCGAGCGCGACCACGCTGGCCCGGACTTCGTCCAGCTTGAACGGCTTGATCACCGCGTCGATCCGTTTCATGGCTAAGGCTCCTTGGTCCGCTTAGGCAGAATAGGCAAAAGCGATACCAAGCGCGGCGTCGGAAGAACAGGACTTTTCCGGCATCAACGCCATAAATGGCGCCTCTTTGCCGGGCATCTGCCGCAAACAAGTGCAAGCCGGCGCGGCGCCCATCCGGGGTGCGCTGCCGGCGCGGGCCCCGCCGGGCGCCCGAGGCGCCCGGCGGCAAACCGTGACAGGGAAGGCAAAGGCGCGCGCCGGCGCCTAGTCGAGGCCGTAGCGCCGGCGCTTTCGCCAAAGCGTGGTAACGTTGATGCCGAGCTTGGCAGCGGCCTCTTCCAGCGTTGCGCTATCGGCGAGAACGTGGATGATATGCTCGCGCTCGACATCCTCGAGCGTGGCCGAAGTGCCGGGATGCGGGTGCGAGGCGGCAGGCTCGCGGAAAACCGAGTCGGGCAGATCCTCCGGCGTTATCAGGTCGCTGCGGCTTAGCACCGCCGCGCGCTCAAGGGCGTTGCGCAACTCGCGCACGTTGCCCGGCCAGTGGTAACGCAGCAGCGCCCGGCAAGCCTCCTCGGACAGCCCGAGTCCCGGCCGGCGGTTGCGCACGCCGAGCGCTTTCACCAGCCAATGGGCCAAATCCACGATGTCCTCGCGACGTTCCCGCAGCGGCGGCATCCGCAGCATGATAACGTTGAGCCGGTAGAACAGGTCTTCGCGAAAGCGCCCGGCCAGAACCTCGGCTTCCAACTCGCGGTTCGAGGCCGCGATGATTCGGGCGTCCACCCGGATGGTGTTGCTCCCGCCTACCCGCTCAAAGCTCTGCTCTTGCAGGAAACGAAGGAACTTGGTCTGAAGAGCGCCCGGCAGGTCGGCGATCTCATCGAGGAAAACCGTGCCGCCCCCGGCCACCTCCAGCCGCCCGGGCTTGTCCTTGACCGCGCCGGTGAAGGCGCCGCGGACATGTCCGAAAAGCTCGCTTTCCAACAGTTGCTCCGAGAGCGTCGTGCAATTGACCACGATGAAGGGAGCCTCCGCCCGGCGGCTCCAGCGATGAATCTGCCGGGCCAGCACGTTCTTGCCGGTGCCGCTTTCGCCGGTGAGCAGGATAGTGGCCTCGCTGCCCGCGGCCTGGCGCGCGGTCTCAAGCAGGCGCATCATCGGCTCGCTCTGCGAGCCGAGCATCGGAATATCATCGATCGCCTGGCGCAGCGCCTGGTTCTCGGCGCGCAGCCCCGCCAACTGCACCGCCCGTTCGACGATGTGGCGAATCTGCTCGAGCGAAAACGGCTTGGTCACATAGTCGTGCGCGCCGGCCTTCATGGCGGCCACAGCGCCCTCCACGCTGGCGTAGGCGGTCATCAGGACGACCAAGGTGTCGGCCTGGCGCGCCTTTATCCTGCGCAGCAGCTCGAGGCCGTCGGTCTCGGCCATTCGGTAGTCGGTCAGCACAACGTCAAAAGAAAACTGCGCGAGCAGTTTAAGCGCCTGCTCCGCGCTGTCGGCGGTCTGGGTCTGATGTCCGAGCGAGGCAAAGAAGATCGCCAGGCTGTGGCAGATGTTCTTCTCGTCGTCAACGATCAGCAGCCGGGCCATCAGGCGTAACCTCCGGCCGGGAGCTCGACGATGAAACGGCTGCCCGCGCCCACTGCGCTGTCGACATAAATCCGCCCGCGGTGCGCCTCGACGATCTCCTTGACAATGGCCAGCCCAAGCCCGGCCAGCCCCTGGGCGCTGCCGTCGGCCGCGTACTGAGTGAAGCGCTCGAAGATGCGCGCGCGAATCTCGGGGGCGATGCCCGGGCCGGTATCGCTCACCTCAAGCCGCACCGCCCCGTCAAGCTGGCGCAGGCCGACCACGATGCGCCCGGCCGCCGGGGTGTAGCGCAGCGCATTACCGATCAGGTTCGACAGCACCCACGAGAGCTTGAGCGGGTCGCCCTTGACCAGCGGTACCGGCCCGACCTGTTTTTCGAGCCGCACGCCCTTGGCCTGCGCTTGCAGGACAAATCGATCGGTTACCTCGCCCACTACCCGGCAGAAATCCAAGGGCTCGCGCTGCAGCGCAATCGAGGCCAGCTCGCCTCGCGCCAGGCTGAGCAGGTTGTCGCTTAGCTGGCGCATCCGAGCGCACTCCTCGAGAATCGAGCGGATGAGCGAGGCCGGATGCGGGTCGAGCCCGGCCGCTTCGCGCTCGAGCAGCTCGGCCGAAAGGGCCAGCGCGGTAAGCGGCGTGCGCAGCTCGTGAGAGAGCGTGGCGACCAGGTTGACCCGCGCCCGGTCCTGGTCCCGGACATGGGTCACATCCTGCAGCACCAGGAGCGTTCCCAGCAACGTTCCGTCGCGACCGCGCAGCGCGGCCGGTTTGAGCAAGTAGTAATGGTCCCGGCCGCGCACGTGAAGCTCGACCTCGACGCGCCTAAGCTGCGGGCGGGCGCGGCGAAGTTCGCGCAGCGCGTCGCGGATTTTCAGGTAATGCGGCTGGTTCGTGCTCAAGTCGTCGAACGGGCTTCCCAGCGCCTCGCCCGGCTCGAGGTTCATGATGAGCGCGGCGATCTCGTTAATATGCGTGACAACTCCGCCGGCGTCCACCAAGACCACGCCGTCTTCCAGGCTTTCGATGATCGCCTCGGTCTTGTTCTTTTCGTAGAGCAGCCGCTCGACGTTGAGTTCCTCGTACTGCTTGAGCCGCTCGGCCATCTGATTGAACTGGCGCGCCAGCGCCTGCAACTCGGCAAACCCTTGAGGGCCGACCCGGCCCCGGCCAGCGCGCGGGGCGGCGTGGCGCGGGCTTACGGCCAACTCCGTAAGCGGGCGAACAACCGCCCGCGCCAGACCCCAGGCCAGCGCCGCGCCGCCGAGCAGCAGCGCCGCTAGCGCAAGCCCCAACCCCTCGCTCAACCGGCGGGCGAGCCGTCCCGCGCGGGCCGATTCCTCGAACATTGCCACCTGATCGCGCTTTACCAAGCGATCCAGCAGGCGGCGCAGGCCAGCAATCTCATCGCGCCTCAGGCCGCTTTGCCGTCCGCCGGTATCCGGCGCCAGAAGACGCCGGGCGCGCCGCTCGATCTCATCTCGCAGCCTAAGCTCTCCAGGGTCCCCAAATTTCTCGTTTTCTGCCTGCCGCCACTTTTCGAAAGCGGTCCGACAGCGCTCGATTCCCCGGCCGGCATCGCGCCCAGGCAGCGCATAGTCCAACTCGTCAAGCGCCTCCCTAAACCGCTCGGCACTCCGGATTCGAAGTCGGCTGCGCTGGAGGACCTGGCGGAGCGCGGCAGCCCGGCCGTAACCAAGGTGCAAGGCGAACCCGCCTCCAGCCAGAGCCAGCGCCGCCACAACAAGCGTCACGGCGCCAATGCGTCCTTTGAGCGTCGGCACTCTCAGCCGCGGGTCATGCACGCTCTTGCGACCTCGCCGAAGCCAACCACGCGTAATCGTTCGGACCACTCATCGGACTATCGCGCTCCGGCAACGCGGTGGCACTTTGCGGACCGCAAAGGGAGCCTTGGCCCCCCGCTAAGACAGCCGCCGCCGGCCGGCTGCGCGGCAGCCTTCGCCCTCACCAGCCGAGCGCCTAGACCGAGCAGAGCCCGGCAGCCTAACGAGTGTTCGCAGAGCCTCCGGCGGCGCCAAACGTGCTCAAAGCCAGCATTACCACCTCGGCCGTGAGCCGTTAAGCACCCCCCTGAACGCAGGTACGGGTCACCCGGTGCATTGGCTCTCCCGACTAGCCTCGCCTAGCGCCCGCCAGACCTGCACGGTCTCATCCGGCTTTAGAAAAGGAATCCCGTCTCGATTAGGCCCCGCACCTGCGTCGGATTCCTTCCCAGCGCGCCGAAGACGTCGCCCGAGACATAGCCCATCGCTTCGACCAGCGAAACCTCGGTCCGGGCAAAGAACTGATGGTACTGGTAGGTCGGCGTGAGCGTCAGCGACCAGGCCGAGCTGCCCGGGCCAAAAAACAGAAGATTGGCGGCGCCCGCGGCAGCGGTCCCGGTACTGGTGATATACTCGGCGCGCGCCCCAAGGAAAAAATGCTCGCTCAGGGCGTAGCTGGCCAATACCGCGCCGCCCAGCGTCGAGGTCGACTCCAACACCCCAAGCTGGGCATTGTGCGGCAGGTAGGTCCACTGAAAGTACGGCTGAATGATCCACGGCGCCGCATTGTAGGTGTAAATCAGGTTGTAGATTTCGCTGTTGTTCTGCAGAAGCGGCGCGGCAAAACTCGACGAACGGGAAAAGCCCAGATTGCCGGCAGCCACCGCCGTAACCGTGTTGGCCGAATTCAACGCGTACGACAACAGGCCCGAAGCCCAGGTAAAACTGTTCGAATAAAAGCCGTTGTTCCAGCTTAACGAGGCGGTCAGCGGACCCGACACATAATTGAGCTGGACCCCGGTGTTGACCGCGTTCTCCTGGTTCCACAAGAGACCGCGCTCGATATTGACGTTCTCGAAGGTAAACGTCATCTCCGCGCCGACCAGCGTCGGCAGGTTGCCCGCCATGATAGAAAAGTTGTCGCTCGGCGCGTACTTGAGATACGCCACCGGCAGCGGACCGTATAGATTGCTCAGCGCCTTGCCCGCCGTTACCAGCGGCAGGCCCAGAGCCGGGATGTCGTAGGCTCCCGCTTCAGCGTAGAACTGAATCGGCCCATCGGGCTTCTGCAAGATAATCTGCGCGTTGCTGAGGTCAGCCCGCAACATCCGGCTCGTGCCGACGCCGTAGTCCTGGGCAATGCCGAGGCCGCTTACCACGCCGTTTAGGTCGAACTTGCCGAGCTGCGAGATGCCCGGCAGGCCGGCCACGGCAGGAACGCCCAAGTCGAGCGCGGTGGGCGAGGCCATCTGCAAAGGCCCAGTCACCATTGGCGAGCTAAGCGGCGGCACCGGCGTACCGGCCGGCGCCGGCGGCGGCCCGTTCGCAGTAAGCGGCGATCCGTTACCTCCAGCCGGAGCAGAGCCGCCGGCAGCCGCCGGTGCGGCGCAAGCGGGCGCCGTCGGGGAAGGGGTTCCCGCGGCCGGCGCCCCACTGCTATCGGCCCACGCCGTCTGCTGCCACAAGGCCAGCGCGAAAAGGGCCACGACAACCAGTACCAGGCTACCGTTTGCGCGGGTCGCGGGGTGTCGCTTAGCGCGCAATCTTTCTGTTCTTACCGGCAAGAAAGCCTCCTTCATACGGCAACGGCGCCCGCTAGGCAAGCCGGCACCGCCAGCGGCGGCAGGGGCGCCCGCTGCCTGGCTTAGCGCTCAGCCTTGGCGCGCCAGAGCCGTGAAACCAAGCATCGCAATCGATCTGCTTTCACTCCCCCGAGATTTGCCGCTCCATCCTTTCGGCCGATTCCCTTTGTCTGCGCGCGCCGGCGAGCCATTACTCCCGCCGGCTGAACGCCGGTGTTGCGAACCTTTTCATGCCGGCGGCCGTCCGTAGCGGCGGCTGAGTTCCAGGTTGAGCTGCAGTACGTTGACGATTTTCTCGCCGAAGAGTCCGCCCATCGGCGCAAAGGCGCTACGCGTCACGAGCTGCTGGATCTCCTTGCGCACCTGGCCCGGGTCGCGCCTGGTGTCGGCCGCCCACTTTTTCGCCACGCGGTCAAGCTGATACTCGGCGTTGTCCAGCGTTATGTGCGGGTCGAGCCCCGATCCCGATGTCGTGACCATGTCGGCCGGGACGCCGGCCAGATCGACTTGCGGATGGTCGTTGCGCCACATGTCGAAGAAGGTTGCCTGAATGTCCACGCCGGTGGCCACCGGCTCGATAATCGTCTCGGTCTTGCCGCTCGGAAGCTGCTTTGCCACGCCCGAAGGAAACCTGCCCGGATAGCGGCTGGAGAAATCCGCAAAAAAGACAACGCTCAGGTCGGCCGGCGCCGGCGCCGCGCTGCCCGGGTTGTCTTGCGCCCATTTCGCCGCCAACTCGGGATGCGCCTTGACCCATCCGGCCACATAGGCCGCGTGGCTGGGGTCGGCGCCGACCCATGCCTGCGCCAGCTCGTTGTGCAGGTCGGCCCACTGCGCGACGATGTGCGGAGCGCCATGGTAGCGGTCGCGCTGGAACCAGGCCTCGATGTCCGGCGCAACCGGCTGTCCCGCCTTGGGGCCGCCGGCGTACCTGACGATGGGTCCCAGCGCCTGGGCTATTCGGTTGCGCAGGAGATAATTCGAGGCCGCCAGCGTCGAAGACGCCGAAGCCGAAGCGTCGTAGGAGGCGGCCGAAGGCCGCGGCCAGAAGTACTCGTCCCGGGTAAAAGGCTCGGCGATCAAAAGCGAGCCGACCGGCTTGCCGTCGGGCCCGTTCACCAGGCTGCCATTGGCCTCAAACGGAAACCCCGTCTGCCCGATTACCCACAAAATCAGCGGGTAGACCAGACAGCAAACCACGACCGAGAGAAAGAGCAGCCAAAGACTTTTCGCGATGTTACCTGCCATCAGCCTTGTCCTCTCCGCATCCGGCGTCCTACGCCGTCAGATGCGTCGCAACCAGGACAAGATCAATCAGCTTGATCCCGACAAACGGCACCAGGACGCCGCCCAGACCCCAGACCAGAAGGTTGCGCCGCAACAGCGCGTCGGCGCCCAGCGGCCGGTACTTGACGCCTTTGAGTGCGATCGGGATGAGCAGCACGATAATGACCGCGTTGAAAATGACCGCCGACAGGATCGCCGATGTGGGCGAATGAAGGCCCATGATGTTGAGCCCCGCCAGCCACGGCAGCGTGCCGGCAAACAGGGCCGGGACGATGGCAAAATACTTGGCGACATCGTTGGCCACCGAGAAAGTCGTCAGCGCGCCCCGGGTCATGAGAAGCTGCTTGCCGATTTCGACGACCTCGATGAGCTTGGTCGGATCGGAATCCAGGTCAACCATGTTGCCCGCCTCCTTGGCGGCCTGCGTTCCCGCGTTCATCGCCAGACCGACGTCCGCCTGGGCCAGCGCCGGGGCGTCGTTGGTGCCGTCACCCATCATGGCGACCAGTTTTCCCTCGGCCTGCTCCTTGCGGATGTAGGCCAGTTTGGATTCGGGCGTCGCCTGGGCCACGAAGTCATCGACGCCCGCGCGCTCGGCGATGGTTGCTGCGGTCAACGGATTGTCGCCAGTGATCATCACGGTACGCAGGCCCATCTGCTTAAGCCGCCAAAGCCGCTCGCGCACGCCCTGCTTTAGGGTGTCTTCGAGCACCACGATGCCAGCGATGGCGCCATCCTCGGCCACCGCCAGCGGCGTCGCTCCCTGGCTGGCCACCGATTGGACCGCCTCCTGGAATCCGTCCGGGACAGAACCGCCCCGTTCTTTAACCCAGGCGACGACCGCGTCGGGAGCACCCTTGCGAATGCGCCGGTGGTCCGGCAGGTCGACGCCGCTCATGCGTGTCTGCGCGCTGAACGGGATAAATTGCGCGGCCTTGGTTAGCGGCGGTGCGCCGCTTTCAATGCCCTGCTGCTGGGCCAGGCGCACTATGCTCTTGCCTTCCGGCGTCTGGTCGGCGGCCGAGGCCAGCGCCGCCAACTGCGCCAGGCGCGCCTCGGCGTATCCGGCCAGCGCGATCAGGCCGGCGGCCTGGCGATTGCCGACCGTGACGGTGCCGGTCTTGTCGAGCAGCACGGTGTCGATATCGCCTGCGGTCTCGACCGCCTTTCCGCTCTTGGCGATAACATTGGCTTGCAGCGCCCGGTCCATGCCGGCGATTCCGACCGCGGCCAGCAGCGCGCCGATCGTGGTCGGGATGAGGCAGACTAGGAGGGCAACCAGCGTCGGCACATCGGTGCCCAGGCTCTGTAGCGGCTGCGACAGGCCGAGGTAGGAGGTCATGTATTCCTCGGCATTGAGCGCCATCGGCCACAGCGGCACCACCACGATCAAGAACGCCAGCGTGAGACCGGAGAGTACCAGCGTAAGCGCAATCTCGTTGGGCGTGCGCTGGCGCACCGCGCCTTCAACCAGAGCGATCATGCGGTCAAGAAAGGCCTGGCCGGGCGGCGCCGTGATCCGCACGACGATCCGGTCCGATATGACCCGGGTGCCTCCTGTGACCCCCGAGCGATCGCCGCCGGCTTCGCGGATGACCGGGGCCGACTCGCCCGTCACCGCCGATTCGTCAACCGCCGCGATCCCCTCGATTACCTCGCCGTCGCTTGGGATGGTCTGGCCTGCGCTCACCGCCACGCGGTCGCCCGGCCGCAGCGCGCTGGAAGGGACCTCGCGCAAGCCGCCGTCGCGGTCCAGGCGGTAAGCCGCGGTTTCGCTGCGCGCGCGGCGCAGGGCTTGCGCCTGGGCGCGGCCCCGCGCCTCGGCAAGCGCGGTGGCGAAGTTGGCAAAAATGACCGTCAGGAACAGCCAGGCGTCGAGCGCAATGAAATAGGTGAGCGGGACCTGCGTCGCAGAGCTGCCCCCCGCCCCCTGGATGACAAACAACAGCGTCAGGACCGCCCCTAATTCCACCACGAACATCACCGGATTTCGCCACTGGATGTCCGGCCGAAGCATCACGAACGACTGCGCCAGCGCCTCGCCCACCAGCTCCGGCTCGAACAGGCGCCGGCGCCTGACCCGGCGGGAAATTCCCGGTTGTCGCGCATCCCGCGTGACAGGCTGAACCCTAGCCGCTGCTCCACTTGATCGCATTGGACCTCATCACCCCCCGATCGGAGGCGGCCCCGGCTGCAACCGGTCCTGCGGCTGCAGCCCGGCTCCCTCGTTGCGTCATCCCGCGCCAGACCGCCTCTAGCCGCCGAACGGAATCGGCCCCAGATGCTCGGCCAGCGGACCCAGCGCCGCCACCGGCATAAACAGGAGCGCGCCGACGATCACGATGGTGCCGAACAACAGACAGCCGAAGGTAAACGTATCGTCACGCAGCGTGCCCAAGCCGGACGGCGCGGCCTTTTTCAGACCCAGGCTGGCAGCCAGCGCCATCGGCGCCAGAATCGGCAGATACCGGCTAAACAGCATGACCAGCCCCGTGGCAAGGTCCCACGGCACCGCCTCCGGCGAAGGATTGGGATTGTCGTTAAAGCCGTAGGTAACGCCAAGCCCGTCGAAAGCCGAGCCGTTGTTCGCCGAAGCCGAAGAGAATTGGTAGACGATTTCCGAAAAACCGTGAGCGCCCGGATTGCCCTCGGCCTTCTGCCCCCAGGCCGTGGCGGCAAACAGACCGCTCGGCCCGAGAATCAAAAGCGGATGCACCAAAAGCGCAACCACGGCAAGCTTCATCTCCCGGGCGCCGATCTTTCTGCCCAGGTATTCGGGCGTACGCCCCACCATCTGGCCGGCCAGGAAAACCCCGATCACCAGGAAAAGGAGCAAGTTGATCATTCCCACGCCCTTGCCGCCGAAAATGCAGTTGAGCCACATGCCGACCATCGGCGACAGACCCGCCAGTGGATTTAGGCTGTCCTGCTCGCAGTTGATCGCGCCGCAGGTAACGTCCACCGTGACCGCGCCGAAGGTGGCTCCCGCCGAGGTCCCAAAACGCAGCTCCTTGCCTTCAAGATTGCCCAGGTGCTGATCGACCGGCAGCCCGCCCGTAGCGGGCAGCCTGACCGCCGTTGCGGCGCCCGCGCGGCCGGCGCTCGCAATCTTCAGCGCGCGTTCCTGATGCGCGGTCAGGCCGGGATTCCCCCTCAAGGTGTCGAACCAGACGGCCCAGCCGATGGTGCCGACAAACAGCAATAGCATCACCAGGAAAATCACCCAGGAATGCCGGCGCCTGCCCAGCATCCGACCGTACATCAGCACCAGCGCAAAGGGGAACACCATCATTGCAAAGGTGACGAAGAAGTTGCTGACCGCGGTAGGATTGGCGTAGGGGTGCGCCTCGTTCATCCCGTAGAAGCCGCCGCCGTTGGTGCCGAGCATCATGATGGGCACCTCGGCCGCCACCGGGCCGACCACCAGCGTTTGCGCCTTTGCCTGCCCGTTGTCCGCCGTTCCCATCGCATTCGGCTCGAGCGTCCCGACCTGGTACGAGCTCGCGAAGGTCATCGGCGCCCCTTGCGAAACGAAAAGCACTCCAAGCAGCAGCGCAGCGGGCAGGAACAGGTAGGCCACCGCCCGCCACATGTCGACGAAGTAGTTGCCCACCCGCGAGGCGCCGCGAAAAGCCCGAATAATTGCCGTCAAAGCGCACAGCCCCACCGACGCCGAAACGAACTGGTTCAAAATGACAAAAAACACCTGGCTGAAGTTCGATAAATGCACCTCGCCCGAATAGTGCTGCAGGTTCGTGTTGGTCATGAAAGAGGCGACGCTGTTGAAGATCGTGCTCGGCGCCAGCATTCCCTTGTGCTGCGGATTAAGCGGCATCCAGGGCTGCAGCGCCAGTACCGCGTAGCCGTAAACGAAGAGCAGCGTATTGAACACCAACAGCGAAACGGCGTATTGCTTCCAGTCCTGCGCCCCGCTGTCCAGGCGCGCCTCGATCCACCGCAAAAGGCGCGGTGCGCGGTACCGGCCGTCCATGATCCACGCCATGTAACGACTGAGCGGGAAGGCCACCAAAATGGTAAACAGCGTAATCGAGGCCGGCAGAAGCCAGACCTGTAGTGATCTCATCGCCCGTGCCTATGCGCTATCGCCGCCGATCGGTTGGTTAAAACCACTCGGGCCGCAGCAGCGCTGCAAGCAGATAAAAAAAGACAAATCCGCTCAAGGCTGCCGTAAGGTAGATCATCGCCGTTGCCTCAGACCTTTTCGCAGCCAAGGAGAAAAGCGTAACAGAAGCCCATGCTGGCCAGCCCCAGCCCAAAAGTCAGTGGTATCCATAACGTCAAACTCATTGCCGCTCTCCGATCGTCTCTCCTAACTACTCGCCGTCGCGCTCTGCCGCCCGGCCGGCCGCCGGCGCAGCCGCGCTGCCGGCCGCCGGCTCAGGCGTAACGAGGTCGCGCGCCTGCGGCCGAAAATCCAGCAGAGCAATAGTCAGGCCGGGTCGGGAGCGGCCGAAAGGGCCGCAAAAATCGGCGCCGCTGCCCTCCCGGTTTTGCAAGACGCAATGCGGGCCGTGCATTGTGCAGCAAGGCGCCGGCGCGCGGCTAGGCCGGCGATGGCAGCGACCCGGGCCGCGCCGGGGCGGTTGGTGCTTAGGCCTGGGCGCTGGGGCGCGAGGAAGCCGCGGCGTGCCAGCGGGCCAGGTGCTTCTGGAGGGGCGCGATTCGCACGTCGATTCGCTCGGCGAAGTCGATCGCGCAAAGCAGCGTGATGTCGGCAATCGTGTAGCGCTCGCCGGCCACGAACGGCCGGCCGGCAAGCTCCCGGTCAAGCCACGGCAGCCGCTGCTCAATGAGGCTGTTGCGGCAGACGGCGCCGTAGGCGGGAACCTGCGGAATCCGGGTGCTGAAGAATTCCGAGGTGTTGCGGTAAGCCAGGGCGACCTCCATCAGAACGTAGAGTTCCATCCGCCGCTGCCACATCTCGACCAGCGCGCGGTCCCGGTGATTTACGCCCATCAACGGAGGCTCGGGCTTAAGTTCCTCGAAATAGCGGCAAATCGCCACCGTCTCGGCGAGATGCGTGCCGTCGTCGAGTTCGAGCACGGGAACCCTGCCGATCGGGTTGATCTTTAGAAACTCCGGCGTCAGGTTTTCGCGCTTGGGCAAATCGACCTGTTGATAGGGCACCTGGATGCCTTTTTCGGCCAGAAAGATACGCACCCGGCGCGGGTTGGGCGCGGCCTTCCAGTCGTAAATCTTCATCCCCTGGACCTCCCGTAGGCTTTGCTCCTGATGGTAACAGCGCAAGCGCCGCCCCAACAGCACACCACCCTACGGCCTGCGCGCGGCGGACAGACGACCCGGGGCGATGCCGTTTTTGCCGCCACCGCCGGCGACCGAGCCCAAGCTGGCGCCGGCCGACCGCCGCACGACCTGCTGCCCGGACCGGGCGGACAGGCAACCGTGCCTGGCGCGCTACAACTCCTGTGTTGTTGCTCGCGCCGTCAGTCCAGTAGTATGGGTCGCAGATCGGCCAGGATTGTCGCCCCGAACAGTAAAGAGCCGGCCCACCCCTTGGTAGTCGAGGCAGTAGCATGGACGGTATAGAAGATGCCGCTGGCCGAACAAACCCAGAAAACCAGCGGGCGCGTAAGAAGTTGTATGAGCGGATGCGCCGGCATAACCTTGCGCCGCTGTGGGAGGTGCTGCACGACATCCTGAGGCCGGCCCCGGCCAGCCCTTGCGCACCCGCACTGTGGCGCTATACGGAGATGCGCCCCTACCTGTTGGAGGCTGGCAATACGAACTCGGCGGCCGAGGCGCAGCGCCGTGTCCTGGTGCTGGAGAATCCGCAACTACCCGGCCAGTCGCGCATCACGCGCAGCCTTTACGCCGGCTTGCAGATCGTGATGCCCGGCGAGATCGCTCCCGCCCATCGGCATGTCGCGGCGGCGCTGCGCCTAATTGTCGAAGGCGCTCCTGGCGCCTACACCGCGGTTGACGGCGAGCGGACCGCGATGGCATCCGGTGATTTCATCATCACTCCTTCGTGGACGTGGCATGACCATGGCAACGAGAGCGACCGGCCGGTGGTCTGGCTCGACGGGCTGGACCTGCACATCGTCAACCTGTTCGAGGCCGGCTTTTACGAGCAGTGGCCCGAAGAACGGTACCCTACGACGCGACCGGCGGGCAGTTGCTTGGCGGAGATCGGGGCCGGTTTGCTGCCGGTCGACGATGGCGGCGGCGGTCACACCTCTCTGCTTCTCAGCTATCCGTACGCGCGCAGCCGCGAGGCCCTTGACAGCCTGGCGCGCCATCAGGCCCCGGATGAGTGTCACGGTTTCAAAATGAAGTTTCTCAACCCGCTAAACGGGGGCTGGGCACTGCCGACGATCGCAACGTGCATGCAACTGTTGCCCAAGGGCTTTCACAGCGTACCCTACCGGAGCACCGCGGCAACGGTATTCGCCGTCGTCGAAGGCAGCGGCTCGACCCTGGTCGGCGCTGAGCGCCTGGATTGGCAGCGTCACGACGTGCTTGTGGTCCCGAGCTGGGTCCCACACGAACATATCGCCGCGACCGAGGCGGTGGTTTTCTCCTTTTCCGATCGCGCGGCCCAGGAACGGCTGGCAATTTACCGGGAGCAGCGCGGCCCGCGCCGAAGCTAAGCCGTGCCGCTGAGGATGCTATGAAGCTTTATTCGTTCTTTCGCTCTTCCGCCAGCTACCGGGTGCGCATCGCGCTTGGCCTCAAGGGGCTAGCCTACGACTACCATCCGGTGGACCTGCGCTCGGAGCAGGACTTGTCGGCTTACTTGAGCGTAAACCCCCAGGGCCTGGTCCCGGCACTGGAAGACCAGGGAGACATATTTATCCAGTCGCTTGCGATCATCGAGTACCTGGAAGAAACTCACCCGCAGCCGCCGCTGCTGCCGTCCACCGCGGCGCAGCGCGCGCGAGTAAGGGGCCTGGCGCAAGTTGTGGCCTGTGAGATTCACCCGCTAGACAATCTGCGGGTGTTGAACTACCTCGGCGGACCGATGAAGCAGGGCGAGGAGGTCAAGCTGGCATGGTATCGCCATTGGATCGCCGTGGGGCTCGGCTGCCTCGAGGCGCTGCTCAAGGACCATCCAGCCACCGGCAGGTTCTGCCACGGCGATTCCCCCACGCTGGCCGATATCTGCCTGGTGCCGCAGCTTTACAACGCCCGACGCTTCCAGTGCGAGCTGTCGCCCTATCCGACCTTGCTTCGGATCGACGCGGCATGCGCTGCGCTGCCGGCCTTCCAGAACGCCTGCCCCGAGGCCCAGCCGGACGCGGGGTAGCCGCGTCCATCGGCCGGCTTGCCGCCTCCATGCGCGCATCCTTCGCGCGCGGCCGTTATTCCCAGCCGCGACACGGCAGCGCCTTGGTTGCAACCCACCAGCGATTGCGTCACCCCGCATACTTTCAGCGCCGGTCGCCGTATTCAGCTCCGCCGGGTGCTTCGGGTTTGATTGACAGCGGCGGATCGATGGCATAGACGTTTTCCTTGAACCGGCTCAAAGGACGTGCGCGGCCGGTTCTCCAGACCGAGCAAGGGGCTGGCGCAAGGTGTCGTCATGAGACTGGTTAACACGGTGCCGGTGCTGGACGAGGCGAAGTGCATCGGCTGTGTGATCTGCAGCTCGGTTTGTCCAACTCTGGCCTGGAGCGTGGATCGGAAAACCCGGCTGGCTGTGCTGCAGGAGGCCCTCTGTTTTGGCTGCGTAAACTGCGAGTCGCGCTGCCCGACCTATGCCATCAGGATGGTCCCACGCAAAAGCGAGCGTTGGCTATACGTCGACCCGGGGCAGGTCGACTATGCGAAGGTGGAGGCATTGTGCCGGAGTGCTCGGCTGCATCCCGAGCAGATAATCTGCTTCTGTACTTCGTCGCGTGCCGAAGAGGCGGCGGCCGCGATTCTGACCGGCTCGCGCACGCCCGAGGAGATATCCACGCGCACCGGCATCCGCAGCGGCTGCACCGTTGAGTGTTCTCAACCGTTGCTGCGTCTGCTGGAGGCGGCCGGCATCCCCTTCCAGCCTGCGTTAGACGGCAAGGGCTGGCAGATTTACGGGACCGTACCCACCGTGTGGGACATTCCCGCCGCGGTGAAACAGAAGTACGCCGGGCGCGGGTTTCATTTTGATGCGGACGCCGTCCTGATGGAGGAAGTTGCCGCCGGCCCCACGCAGACAGCCGGCATGCACGATTGCGCTTGCCGCGATCGAGCGCCGAGCGTCCGTGGCATATCCGGCGCGCCTCGGCCATGTGGGCCGCAGACAAAGGCGGGCGACGCTCGGGGTGGACTATGAAAAGAGAGCCCATAGCGCCGCGGCCGGCGCGGCAGTCCGCTTACGGCATAGACCCGGTCCTGCTCAAAAAACGCGCCGCTGAGCTTGCGGGCATCTGCTCGGTGCGGGTCACCGATCTTTTTCCGGATCAGCCGGAAGTCATCTACCCGAACGAACAGGGGATTCGCGCGGTTCGGGAAGAGACCCGGCGCAGGATGGCGCGGGTTGATCTGAGCCGGATTAAGCCCGGTGATTCGGTCAACGTGCTTTGCTCGCACCATGGTTTCACGCTGATGGGGGGCGAGCCGTACGCCGAGATGCTGCGCACCATCCGCGACCTGGTCGCCGAGCGAACCGGCTGTACCCGCATCAACCTGCGCGTGGGCCAGGGTCTTCGCTACCGGGAAGGAGAAGAATACATCCGGGCTTTTCAGCTCGACTCGTGCTTCAGCAATACCGCAGCCATTGCGCCAATCGACAAAGGCATCCCAATCGAGACGGAAATCGGAACGCTCTACGGGATTCGCAAGGCCTACGACGCGGACTGGATCATCCACGCCCACAACTCGGACGTCCGAGAGATTCACTTCCACCGGATGGTGGATCGGGCGGTAAAACCCTTCGGGATGTCGTACGCGCGGCTGGAGACGCGCTCCGGCTATCATCAGAATCTTGGGCCGCGCGCGGCCAACTTCATGGCCCGGGCGATCTTCGATTCAGACTTCGTCCAGTCCAAGTACCTATGCACGGCCTTCTTGATCGTGGCGCCAACCGGCGTGGTGGCCGTGGACTGCGACAACGACCTTTACGCGCTCAATGACCGGGTGGTCGTCGCGGGGATGAAATATTACGGCAAGATCGTAAGCTTGCTCGGCTCGATTGACGCCTGCGTGGCGGTTCTGGACTGCCCGGCGCCGGTTCCCTATGTCGCATCGGCAGGCCTTATCTACGGCAACTTCCTGGGTGCCCAGCACGACCTCTTCGACCTGGAGAAGCCGCTTCCGTCTTACACCTTCTACACGGAGGCCTATTACGGGCACGGCGAGCGGCCCCTCACCAGGCACGTGCCGGGCATCAACCGGGCGCTCAAGATGACGGTTCACAACTACGCGATGATCGGCTATCCGAGCGAATTCTTCGCGGCCAAGGTGCCTACCGTGGTGGTGGGGCGCGAGCAAGCTGATCTTTTCCGCCGGGACCCGCAAAGCGTGGGCTACCTGGACCACGCAGTGATTGCCGACAGCCTGGAGACGGCGGTCGCGTTTGCCCGGCGAGTGAGCGAGACAGAGAAGCTGCTTATCTTTGACGGCGCCGTGGGCGGGATCAACATGAGTGAATCCCTTGCCGAGCACTTCCTTAAGGTGGCGCCGGAAGTGAGCCGGATGGTGGAAGAAGATCGTCTTCCCCGCTGGCTGCGCCAGCGGGGGATGGACCCGTCCATCCTGGACGACTGGCCCAACCGTAGATACCCGCAGGCGGCCTGAAAAGGCCAAACCCGTTCCCGTGATCGCTCCCGGACATTCGGCTCGGCCCCTCCCTACCGGATGTGGGCGGGCGCAGCCGCTCCGCATCCGGTCGGCGTGAGACTGCCTCGAAGATGCCCATCCGCTCGTGAATAAAGCGATGCCGGGCGACATCCGCGACGAGATTTTCCACCACCTTGCCGGCCAGGCGACGACTGCCGTGGTGTCGGCTGAGGCCGACGGAGTCTTAGCCGGCATCGAGGCAGCTCGACGCCATGGCAGCGCCCTAGGCTTATCGATCACGGCACGAGTTCAGGACGGAGCGGGTCTTAGGCGAGGCGATATCGTGCTTGTGGCCCGGGGATCTGCTCAGGCGATAGCCCGAGGCGAAGAAGTGCTCATCGGAGCAATGGCGAAACCTTCGGGAATCGCCAGCGCGGCCGCCCGGGCGGGTCGCCTGGCCGGCCGGCGGGTCCGCGTCGTCTGCGGCGCCTGGAAGAAAATGCCCCCGGAAATGAAGGCGATCGTGCGCGACGCGATCCAGGCCGGAGGCGCCAGTTTTCGAATCGCCGAGCCCCCGTTTCTCTATCTGGACAAGAATTACCTGCGGATGCTCGGCGGATTGGGCGCGGCGCTCGAGGCAACCGCACATCTGCACGGCTATGCCCAAGCGGTGCAGGTACGCGGCGAGCGGGCGGCTATTGCGGACGAGGCTGCCGAAGCAGCCGCCGCCGGTGTTGCCGTGCTGATGGTGGATACCGGCCAGCCCGAAGATATTGACCGGGTGTCACAGCGGCTGCGCAGCATGGGGCTGCGCGACAAGGTGCGCATCGCTTTTGCCGGGGGCATCAGGCTCGACCAAATCGAGGCTCTGGCGGCGCGTGACGTGGACATCCTCGACGTGGGAACTGCCATAGTAGACGCACCGTTGCTGCCACTGCGGTTCGACGTCGTCCCGCGTTCTGCGGTCAGCGCCCCGATCGAGCTCAACCTGCTCGAAAAGACCGAGCTTTGGATTCGGCCCATTGAGCTCCGGGAGGCCGACCTCCAGGCTATCGGACAGGCTGTCGCCGAGGTGCTGGAGCTGCCAGGCGACGAAGTGCTGGTGACCGACGTACGCGACCAGGTGATCACCCTGGACGTTCTGCGGCCTACGGTAATGGCCGAACAGATCGCGGGAAAAGAGCGGGCTTTGCTCGAACGGCTTGCGGCGCTGCCGGGCGTCACTCTGGACGAGGAGACCGCCGTGCACTCGGAAGGCGTTCTCGGCCTCATCGGCCTGAGCCAGGCGCAAACCGCAGCCGTGCTCGAGGCCGGGCGCGATCTGAGTAGCCGCCTGCGCGCCGCGATGGCCCGGCGCGCCATGGTTTTTGCCACCGGCGAAGAGGTCCGTCGAGGCGCCATCCGGGATACCAATACCGAGCTGATTGTGGAACGGCTGCGCCGGCACGGCTTTCGGGTTGCGGTCGGACCCGTGCTTCCTGATGACGCCGAGACGATCGCGGGCGCCCTGCGTCGTGCCGCCGGGGACGGCTACGGCCTGGTGATTACTACCGGAGGATTGGGCGCCGAAGACAAGGACTGCACGGTCGAGGGCGTGCTCGGCGTGGATCCGGAAGCCGCAACACCTTACCTTGTCCACTTTCCCAGCGGCGCCGGGCGCCATGTCAAAGACGGAGTGCGTATAGCGGTGGGCCAAGTCGAGCAATCTTTGATAGTCGCCCTGCCCGGACCCAACGAAGAAGTGCAAGTAGCCATGGAGGTTCTGCTGCAGGGCTTAGCTGCCGGCCTGGATAAGGCGGAGATGGCGCAGGCGCTGGCTGAGCGCCTGCGCCAGACACTGCGCGATAAGATGGCGCGCCGCGCTCACCGCTAAATAGCCCTGAGCTCGAGCCTGCATCACTATGCGCATCGTCTCCCAACCGCACTCGAACGCTTTTCCCGCCGGGGAGCGAAGGATCACGCGCGGGCCAGCATCCGCCAGCGCACTGTCCCATTAATAAGTCGCGCGGAAGGAGCTGTCATCCTCAGCCAAGGGAGTCTGCGAGCGCAGCCGAAGGAACGCGCGCGGCCGTTTATGGCCGTGCGACCTGCCGCGGTTTCACGGAAAGAATCCATCACAGCCGCCCAAATGGCGGCTGCGAGATTCTTCGCCAGCGCTCAGAATAACAACCTGTGCTTGGTGCATCTACTTGCGGGACGCTACACTAGCGCACAAAAAGCCGTGCAAGCAGATGCGCCGGCGCAACCTTACGCCAATCACGTCGGCGGCGGGTTCGACCCCGGCAAGGCGGAACTGTGCTCCCCATTCTTTCCGGACCGCACGATCATCCTGCCAGAAACGACTGATGGGGTCAGAATCATGGTAAACGTCCATGAAGGCGCTACTCTCTGTAAATAGCCGGCGGTAGAGCTCCAGGCAGAGAACCTCGGCCTGCCACGCGCGCAGCCACGCCGTCTCTTCGGGAACCGAACCGGTGAGCCTTGCGTCCTCAAAATGCTCGTGATGCTCGGCCTTGCTGCGCAGCCGGTACATTTCCTCAAGGGCCTTGCGCGTCTGCTCGTCCGACCCGCAGAGGACCGACAACTCATTGGCGAATTGGTCTTTCCCCCAGACCTTTGGCGGCAGAAACGATTCGACGGCACGAACGTACTGGTGAATGCGAACGTGAAAGGAAGGGGAACGGCAGGCTTCAAGAAACGCTACCACGCCGGAGTTCACGCGCCAGTAGCGAGGCGGCTTCCGGCCTCGTTCGCGGTCGCTCTCGTGGCAATCGATGATCTGCTTCAGACGCTCGGCGAATTTAACGGCCGACGCGATCCTGTCATCCAGCGACCACTGGCCCGTCTCGCGCGTGCTTGATACGACGCGATCAGGTTTTCGACGGCTCTGCTCCGCCAGGCCCCTGGAGTGCGAACAGAGCAGGCTGGCGCTTCCCTCGGACCGCCGTTCCGGGACACCGTAGCACATAGACGCGCGAGTGTTGTCCCCTCTGCCGATGAAGAGGAGGCCTTCTTCAAACTGCGGAATTCCGAGCCAGGTGGCAAGGCCGTGGAGGAAATAGCGTACGCGCCGCCGATCTTGCTCGCCCTCTTGAAAAGGGTGCCAGAGCTGTGGTGCGCAGCGCTTCGCCGTTATCATGACATTACACCCAGTCTGCTCTTCCCGGGTCAGCTTCTTGGCCACGAACCCTCCAACCTGCTGCTTCACCGCCGCATCAACGTCGAACGGTGGCTCCTTCGACAGCCAATAATTGTAATGGTCGGCCCTTTCTGTGAGCATGCCATAACTTTCCGTTGGTGCGGATGGCCGCCGATGGCCCGGGCGAGCCTTCGGCCGGGCGGTAATCGCAAAGGGCCACACCTCAGAGCTCGATGGTCGGCGGCAATTTGCGAGCGCTGCTCCCAAGCGGTAGGCTTATGGGCGATGCCCATTCACGAGTACGAATGCCTGCGCTGCGCCGGGGTAAGCGCCCACCTCGTGATGAAGCGTTCGGACCGCTCCGCTCTTAGCTGCCCGCGCTGCGGCGGGCGCCGGCTAAAGCGCGTGCTGTCCGCCTTCGCCGTGATCGAAAGCGAAGCCTCCCGGCTGCGCAATTTCGACCCTGCTCGCCCGCGCGACGAGAGCTTTTACCGCGACCCCCGCAACATCGGGCTGACGGCCAAGAGCCGCGCCCGCCGCCTGGGCGCGGACCTCGGAGAAAAGTTCGAAACCACGCTTGAACGCGCCCGCAGTGGCCAGCTCATAAAGGAAATGTTTCAATAGACTAGCGCAGCGTCCCTCCCCGCCGTGAGGGACTGCGAGGAGAGCGCTTATGCCGGCCGGCGACGAAAAAGACCGCCTGGGCGACAAGCTGCGCCAGGCAGAAAAGGCGCGCGAAGACCAGTGGGCGCGCGATCGCGACCAGGAGCTGCTCGAAAAGATGCGCGCCAAGCTGGTCGAGCCGCTTAACTGCCCGCACTGCCACAAGCCGCTGGAGCCTCACGTGCTGTCCGGCGCTCAATTCTTCCAGTGCCCTGCCCATGACGGCCTGTGGCTGGAGCGCGAAAGCGCCGAGAAGTTCCTCGCCCAAGTGCGCTAAGCCTTGTTGACCGCGCGCCCGCGGCGTCCGCCCCGGCCCCCGCGGTAGCGCTTTTTGCCGCCCGCGCGGGTTGTGAACCCGACAAGTTTGCGTCAGAATGACGCTATGGCGCTCGACAAGTTCGTGCTGGCCCTGGCGCAGATCGACCCGCGCCTGGGCGACGTGGAGGCAAACCGGGAACAGGTGGCGCGGCGGCTGGGCGAGGCGCGCGCCCAAGGCGCCGACCTGGTGATTTTTCCCGAGTTGGCCCTTACCGGCTACTTTCTCAAGGACCAGGTCCCCGAGGTTGCGCTGCGGGCCGACGGTCCGCAGCTTGCCTGGCTGCGCGAGCTCAGCAAGGAGATCGCCGTGGTGATCGGCCTGGTCGAGGAAAGCCGGGCCTTCATCTACTACAATGCGGCGCTCTACCTGGAACGGGGCGAACTGGTCCACGTTCACCGCAAGTGTTACCTGCCGACCTACGGACTCTTCGACGAGTTGCGCTACTTCGGCCGGGGCCGCCGGCTGGGCGGCTTTGACTCGCGCTTCGGCCGCATGGCACTGCTTATCTGCGAGGACATGTGGCATCCCTCGGCGGTTTACCTGGCGGCCGCCGACTATGCGGCTACGATGGTGACTATCTCGGCGAGTCCCGTATGGGGCGTGGGCAAGGGAGAGCTGCCGGAGAACGCGGCGCACTGGCGCAAGCTGGTGCGCTTCAGCGCCGAGACCTGGGGCCTGTTCGTTGCCTACTGCAACCGGGTCGGGTTCGAGGATGGCGTTGGCTTCTGGGGCGGTTCGGAGCTGGTCGATCCGTTTGGTCAGACCGTGGCTGCCGCGCCCTGTTACGAGGAGGGGCTCGTTTTGGGCGAGGTGGACCTGCGCAAGACGCGGCGCAAGCGGCTGCTTTCGACGACGCTGCGCGACGAGGACCTGCAACTCACCCTAAGCGAGTTGGCGCGCATCGCGCGGCGCACGGCGCGCGCCGCCGAGACGGCAGAGCTTGGCGCCGCAGACGGCCGGCGCGCGGCCCAGGACAACGGCGCGCCGCCGGCCTCGCGCGACGAGGTGGCGGCGCCCAGGAAAACCGCGGCCGGCAAGGGGACCTCCCGGCGCGGCCCAGGCTGAACCTGCCATGAAGCAGCGCGACGGCGGCAACGGCACAGCTTGGCAACTCGCGCTTAACCTTGAAGTGGCCCGGCGGCTTATTGTCGCCTTCATCCGCAACGAGTTTCTTAAAGTGGGGGTCAGGCGCGCGGTAGTGGGCTTGTCGGGCGGCGTGGACTCAAGCCTGAGCGCGGCGCTGGCCGCTGAGGCCCTTGGCCCGCAAAACGTCCTCGGGCTTATCATGCCCTATCGCCTCTCCAGCGCCTCGAGCCGCGCCGACGCGCAATTGGTCGTGAGCAAGACCGGGATTCGCAGCCTGGTGGTTGATATCACGCCGCAGATCGACGCCTACTTCGAGCGCTTTCCCGAGGCCGACCAGCGGCGCCGGGGCAACAAGATGGCCCGCGAGCGCATGACCATCCTTTACGACCATTCGGTGGCCTTCGAGGCCCTGGTCCTGGGCACCTCGAACAAGACCGAATTGCTGCTCGGCTACGGCACGGTCTACGGCGACATGGCCTCGGCAGTGAATCCGCTCGGCGATCTTTACAAGACCCAGGTATGGGCCCTGGCGCACGCCCTGGGCCTGCCCCAGGAGATCGTTCAGAAGCAGCCGTCGGCCGACCTGTGGGTGGGGCAGACCGACGAAGGCGAGTTGGGGTTCACTTACCGGCAAGTCGACGAGCTGTTGTTCCTGATGGTTGACCGGCGCTACTCGCGCGAGGAGCTGGTCGGCCTGGGCCTTGCCGGGCACTTCGTTGACCGGGTGGCCGCAATGGTGCGCCAATCGCAGTTCAAGCGCCGGCTGCCGGTCATCGCCAAGCTCTCCGAGCGGACGATCGACCGCGACTTCCGCTACGCCCGCGACTGGGGCAGGTGAACAGGCGCGCCCAACTGCGCCCGGCCGAACGCTCAAAGCGGCCTGCAGCGCCGGCCCGTCCAGCAGCGAGCGCAAAGCAGCCTGCCCGCGCCGGGGTGCTCTACGTCGTCGCGATGCCGATCGGCAACCCCGCAGACTTAAGTCCCCGGGCGCTCGAGGTGCTCCGCTCGGTCGATCTGATCGCGTGCGAGGACACGCGCCGGCTACGACCGCTGCTGGCCGCCCGGCAGATCGCTGCGCCGGCCGTCAGCTACTTCGAGCACAACGAAAGCCGGCGCGCGAGAGCGCTCGCCGCCCGGCTTGCGGCCGGCGCCTCGATCGCGCTGGTGAGCGACGCCGGAACCCCGGCCGTCGCGGACCCCGGCTTGCGCCTGGTAGAGGCGGCGCACGAGGCCGGATGTACCGTGACGGCGGTGCCCGGGCCCTCGGCAGTGATCGCGGCGCTTTCGATTGCCGGAATCGCCACCGACCGCTTTACCTTTGAAGGCTTCCTTCCCGCCCAGCCGCCGGCGCGCCGGCGCTTGCTGGAATCGCTGGCCGGCGAGCCCCGCACGATGGTCTTTTTCGAAGCGGCGCGCCGGGCGGCCGAAAGCGTGGCCGAGATGGCACGCGCCTTCGGCGCCGAGCGGCTGGCGGCGCTGGTGCGCGAGATGACCAAGACCTTCGAAAGCGTGCTGCGCGGATCGCTTGCGGAAATCGCCGCCCAAATCGCGGCCGAACCTTTGCGAGGCGAAATAACCCTGGTAGTGGCCGGCCGACCAAAGAACCGCTTAGCGGTCAGCGCCGAGCCAACCGGCCAAGGCGCACCGCTGCCGGACCCCATGGCCGCGGTCAACGCCCTGTGCCAGGCCGGCCTGAGCCTCAAGCAGGCTTCGGCTTCCGTAGCCAAGCTGACCGGCCTTAGGCGACGAGACCTCTACCAGGCAGCACTGAGCGCCAGACAACGCCAAAGCCCGGCTTAAAGAACACGCGCAGACTTCCGGCGGCTTACGGCCGCGCTTGAAACCGCCGCGGCGGTGATGTTCAATGCCCGATGAAAGGCGTCTTGCCGATGAGGCGCCGATCGGCGCATCCCAGGCCAGACCCGGCCGGCGCAGGACCCCGCCATGGCGAAAGTGTTGGTAATTCACGGACCGAATCTCAACCTCCTGGGGGAACGCGAACCTGCGATCTACGGCCGAACGAGGCTGGCCGAAATCGACGCCGAGCTGGCCGAGCTGGCCCGCGAGCTGGGGATTTCGCTGGAAACTTTTCAGTCGAACAGCGAGGGCGCCATCGTCGACCGGATTCAACAGGCGCGGGGCAGCGTGGATGCCTTGATAATCAATCCGGCGGCGTATACCCACACGAGCGTGGCCATTCGCGACGCGCTCGTTGCGGCGGCAATTCCGACGGTCGAAGTTCACCTATCCAACGTCTACCGGCGTGAACCCTTGCGCCACGTCTCGGTGATCGCGGACGTCGTCGAAGGGCGTATCATGGGATTGGGAGCCGAAGGCTATCTGCTCGCGCTGCGTGCGGCAAAGTCGCTCATCGAGCGCGCTCCGCGCAAAACTTAACGGGCGGCGGCTTTGGCCCCAAAGGCTTACAGCTATGGCTAAGTCACCGGCCTCGGCGCGGCCACTGTCAACGCTCCCGGCGGCGGACGTCGCCGAGGTCCGGGCGCTGTCGGAATTGATGCGCGAGTACGGCCTGGCGGAACTCGAGCTGGAAGACGGCCGCCGCCGCCTGCGACTGGTGCGTGCCCAGATCCGCGCGGCGGCAGCCGAGACAACCGAGGCCGGCACCTCGGCTGCGCCTGCGGCCAAAGGCCAAGAGCCGCCGGCTGCAGAGCGGCAAGCCCCAACTGCGGCGCCGGACGGGTCTGCCCCGGCGTTAGGCCCCAACCAGTACCTCTTGCCCTCGCCGATGGTGGGCACCTTTTACCGGGCTTCGGCACCCGACGCACCACCCCTGGTCGAGGAAGGCGACACCGTGCGCCGCGGACAACCCTTGTGCATCATCGAGGCGATGAAAATGATGAACGAAATCGAGGCCGAAGCGATTGCGCGGGTCGTCAAAATCCTGTGCGAAAACGGCGGACGGGTCGAGTACGGGCAGCCCCTGATGGTGCTGGAGAAACCCTAGTGCCGGCGCTTTGGGGCCAGAGCGCAAGCGGGCGCCCGGGCGGCCTCCTCGCAGACGCAAGGTGCGCCGCTGCGCTCGACGTTAAGCGCGTGCGTATCCGCAGCCCCAGGCGCGCGGTTGGCAAGGCCCGCCCTTGCCGCCCTGAGAACCCCGAGGCGAGGTCGGGCCGCTAGGACCGCAACGCCATGTTCAAAAAGCTGATGGTGGCCAACCGCGGAACGATCGCCGTACGGATCATCCGGGCATGCCGGGAACTTGGGCTTAAGACACTTGCCATCTACTCGACGGCTGACAAGGAGGCCTTGCACGTGCGCCTGGCTGACGAGGCGGTATGCATCGGACCCGAGGCCGCCGAAGACAGCTACCTTAAGATTCCGGCGGTGATCAGCGCAGCGCTGACCTACGGCGCCGACGCGGTGCATCCGGGCTACGGCTTTCTCTCGGAAAACGGCGATTTTGCCGAGGCCTGCCGCCGCAGCGGCCTGCACTTCGTCGGGCCGCGGGCGCGCCATATTCGGCTGATGGGCGACAAGCCGCGGGCGCGCCGGATAATGCGCCGGGCCGGCGTTCCCGTCTTGCCGGGCAGCGCGGGCCGAGCCATCACCGAGCTGCGCGCGGCGCAGGCCGAGGCGCGCGAGCTCGGATACCCGGTGCTCATCAAGGCGGCGGCCGGCGGCGGCGGCAAAGGCATGCGTCTGGCCCGCGACAGCGCCGAGTTGTCCCGGTTTTTCCCGCTGGCGCAGGCCGAGGCCGCGGCCGCCTTCGGCTCGGGCGCAATGTACCTGGAAAAGTACCTCGAGGGGGCGCGCCACGTCGAGTTCCAAATCCTGGCCGACGAGCATCGCAACCTCATCCACCTGGGAGAACGCGACTGCTCGATCCAGCGCCGCCATCAGAAGGTGCTCGAAGAGGCGCCCTGTCCGGTGATGACCCGGCGCCTGCGCGAGAAAATGGGCAAGGCCGCAGTCCGCGCCGCCGGGGTCGTCGGCTACTCCAACGTCGGCACGGTCGAGTTCCTGCTCGCCCCGAGCGGCGAGTTCTACTTCATCGAGATGAACACCCGCATCCAGGTCGAGCACGGCGTGACCGAGATGGCCACGGGGATCGACCTGGTCAAGGAAAGCCTCCGGCTGGCGATGGGAGAGCGCCTTGGAATCCGCCAGCGGGCGGTTAAGCTTTCCGGCGCGGCAATGGAGTTTCGAGTTTACGCCGAGGACCCGCAAAGCCACTTGCCGGCGCCCGGCGTGGTCAGAAACCAGCACGTGCCGGGCGGGCTCGGGGTCAGGGTTGAGACCGCGCTCTACGACGGCTACCGGGTGCCGGTCTTCTACGATCCGCTGATTGCCAAGGTGATCGTTTACGCCGATACAAGACCGCTTGCCATCGCGCGGGCGCGGGCCGCGCTGCGCGAGTACCTGATCGACGGGATCAAGACGAATTTGCCGCTCCATCTGCGGATTCTGGAAGACCCGGATTTCCAGCGCGGCGAGTTCGCAACCGATTTCCTGCGCCGATTTGAGGAGCGGCCGCAAGACGATCCGCAGGCCGCCGCGCCGCCCGGACCGCGCCCAGCCGCCTCGGCCGCCACCGCGTGAGTCGGGAACAGATGAAAGCCGGCCTGAAGCATGAGGCTGCGCGCCTCGGCGGTCGCAGATGGCGGCCGGCCGGCCGCCTGGCCGCGGCATCGCTGGCGGTCGCTCTCTGGCTGCCGAGTGCCGGCGGCCGCAGGATTCAGCCCGCTTACGCGCAGCAGGCGCCGGCCGCAGCCGGGGCCGCGGCAAAGGCTGCTCCTTTAGCGGTCGTCGATCGACCGGTCTACGATTTCGGCGCCGTCTGGGCGGGAGAACCGGTAAGCCACGTCTTCCATCTGCGCAACCAAGGCACGGCGCCGCTCGAGCTGCGCGGATACAACCCGTCGTGCGGCTGCACCGTAGCCAAACCCTCGCGCACGCTGGTGCCGCCCGGCCAAGTCAGCGAACTCTCCATCAGCTACGACACGCGCGGCGAGCACGGCCGGCAAAACGCCAGCGTCGAGGTCCTCACCAACGACCCGCTTCATCCCACGCTTGCGCTGCAGCTCACCGGCACGGTCAAACCTGAGGTCGAGGCCGTACCAAGCGAGGTCGCCTTCGGGAAGATCGCCCGCGCCACTTCGCAAAGCCGCGAGGTCGCCGTCAAGGACCGCAAGGGCGGCGCTCCGTTTGCCCTGCGTTCCCTTTCCAATTCAAACCCCTTTATCAAGGTGGCGCGCATCGACCCAGACCGCGGCTCGGACTCGTTCACCCTCAAGATAACGGTCACCGCCGCGATGCCGGCCGGCCCGTTTGCCGACACGGTCAAAGTCACGACCAACCGGGCCGAGCTCGACCTGGACGTCTTCGGAACGGTCACCGGCCCGCTCGAAGTCGAGCCGGCGCAAGTCTCGTTCGGCGTGGTCGGCAGCCCCAAAGGCGTGGTCCGGCTGGTGCGCTTCAGGAACCGCGGAGCGCATCCGGTCAGGATCGTGCGCGTCGAGTCGAGCAGCCGGGCGGTCAGCGCCAGCGTCGAAACGCTAAAGCCCGGCGAAGAGTACAAAATAGCGCTCGCGCTTAGTCCCGATGCGCCCCAAGGTCAGCTTCGCGGCGCGATTACCATCACCACCGATGACGCCCGGCAAGCGGTGCTGACAATCCCCTTTTACGGCATCGTCGGCAGGCTTTAGGGCTGATCCGCCGGCGCCATGCCCCGGTTGAGGCTGCCGGCCCGTTTCGGCGGGCCGGGTTTTCCGGCAAGCAGCACTGCTGTAAGGTTTTATTAGAGGCGCTAAGCCCCCCGCGCCTTGGGAGGGACCGGGATGCCTCCTGACCGGCCGAACCGGTTTCGTCATCCGCTAAGGAGAGCCCTTGTCGCGTGGGCCGTTCGGCTTCTTACCAAGCCAGGCAAGCATTACCATCTGACGGCGCCGAACGATCTCGACTCGCTCAAGCGGGTCATCCGCAAAGGGGACGTCCTGCTGGTGGAAGGCAACCAGCGAATCAGCGAGTGCATCAAGTACCTCACCCAGAGTTCCTGGTCACACTCGGCACTCTACGTGGGCGACGAGCCGCTTAAGCGCGACCGGGCGCGCGCGGCCGAGCTGCTCGAGCGGTACGGAGAGGAGGCCCGCCACCTTTTGCTCGAGGCGCTGGTTGAGTCGGGTGTGGTGCTCTCGCCGCTCAGCAAGTATCGGGATTTCAACATCCGCGTCTGCCGGCCGCACGGGTTGTCGGCGGCCGACGCGCGAGCGGTGCTGGACGATGCGCTGGCGCGGGTCGGGCACGCTTACGACGTCAAGAACGTAATCGACCTGGCCCGCTACTTTCTGCCGGTGACGCTGATCCCTGCCAAGTGGCGGCGAAAGGCGCTGCACTTCGGCACCGGCGAGCCGACGCGGGTGATCTGTTCAAGTCTTATTGCCGAGTGCTTTGGACACGTCAAGTTTCCGATTGTTCCCGAGCTTGCGCCGGGCGAGCTGCCCGCAGCCGCCGCCCGGGCGGGCAGTCTTGCGCGCTGGCTCGGCAGGCCCGGCAACCACGGGGCAGCGCTGCGCGCCCGGGCCCTGCCGCCGCCGCTGATTACGCCGCGCGACTTCGACCTGTCGCCGTTTTTCGAGGTTGTGAAGTGCGGCGTCGGGCAGCAGCCCGGCTTCGACTACCACACCATCAGGTGGGTAACCGAGGAGCCTGCGGCCTAAGCGGGGGAAACCGGCTTTGCGCGCCGACGCACTGCCCGCGGCCAGCCGCGCCGGCCATGCGGCTGACGGCCGCCCGGAGCATGCGCGCGCTGCGCCGGCTTCCGTTCTGCGCCCCGGCCCGACTCTATCCGCGCGGGGCCGCTACGATCCGGATGTAGGGCTTGGGTGCCTTCCAGCCCTGCGGGAACATCTTGCGTGCTTCCTCGTCGGAAACCGAGCCCGAGATGATCACTTCATCGCCCTGCTGCCAGTTGGCCGGGGTCGAAACCTTGTGCTTGGCCGTAAGCTGGAGCGAGTCGATCACGCGCAGAACCTCGTCAAAATTGCGCCCGGCGCTCATCGGGTAGACCAGTATCAGCTTAATCGTCTTGTCGGGTCCGATGACGAAGACGTTGCGCACGGTCTGATTGTCGGCAGGGGTGCGCTTGGCAGCCTCGCCTCCGGTCGCGGCCGGAAGCATCCCCCACAGCTTCGCGATCTTCAGATCGGTGTCGCCGATGAGCGGGTAGTTGGGCGCCGTGCCTTGAGTCTCCTTGATGTCGTTGGCCCACTTCTTGTGGTCCGCGACGGAGTCCACGCTGAGCCCGATAATTTTCACCCCGCGCCGGTCGAACTCGGGCTTGATCCGCGCCATGTAGCCGAGCTCGGTGGTGCACACCGGGGTGAAATCCTTCGGGTGCGAGAAGAGCACCACCCAGGAATTGCCAATCCACTGATGAAACCGGATTCGGCCTTCGGTCGTGTCGGCCTCGAAATCCGGCGCAATGTCGCCAATCTGTAGAGCCACGGTACACGCCTCCTTGGCTTGGCCTACAAAACGTAAGCTGTCGATTTGCCGCTTGGAGAAAACCAGCGTTCAAGGGTCTCGTTCGGCACTCCCTAAGCTAATGAGCCGGCGCCGGCCGGTCAAGGCTCCCGGGGCCGTCTACTCGATGCCCAGTTCCTTGAGCTTGGCGTATAGCTGCTGGCGATGGATGCCCAGGATACGGGCAGCCTGCGCCTTATTGCCGGCGGCGCGCGCCAGGGCGTGTCGGATCATGCGCCGCTCGAGATCGGCGACCGCCTGTTCGAGCGGCTGCGCCAACAGTTGGGCTGGGGAAAAATCGTCGCCGGGACGCCGGCCGGGAAGTTCGGGCAGGTCCTCAACCGTGATAAGCGGCCCGCGGGCCAGAACCACGGCGCGCTCGACGATGTTCTTAAGCTGGCGGACATTGCCCGGATAGTCGCAGGTCATCAGCAGGCCGAGCGCTTCGGCGCTGAAGCCCGACGGCGCCTGCGCGCTTAGGCGCTCTGCGCCGCGCAGAAAATGCTCGGCCAGTTCGGCAATGTCGGCGCGGCGCTGGCGCAGCGGCGGCACCTCGATCTTGACGACATTGAGGCGAAACAAGAGGTCCTCGCGAAACCGGCCCTGGGCGACCAACTCCTCGAGCAGCCGGTTGGTGGCGGCCACCAGCCGGAAGTCCGAGGCGCTGCTCTGGCGCGCCCCGAGCCGCTCGAACTTGTGCTCTTGCAGCGCGCGCAAGAGCTTGCCCTGGGCGGGCAGCGGCAGGTCGCCTATCTCGTCCAGGAAAAGCGTACCGCCATCTGCCTGCTCGATCTTTCCCGGCTTGTTCGCCAGCGCGCCGGTAAACGCGCCGCGCTCGTAGCCGAACAGTTCGCTCTCGATGAGCTCCGAAGGCAAAGCGGCGCAGTTGACCGCAACCATCGGCCCCGCCGCGCGCCGGCTATGACGGTGAATGGCCTGCGCGACCAACTCTTTGCCGGTGCCCGACTCGCCGACGATCAGGACGCTGGCCTCCGTGGCAGCAACCTTGCCGATTAGCTTGAAGACCTCGCGCATCGCCGGGTGGCGTCCGATAAGCCCGCCCATGGCGGCCCCGCTTGGAGAACCGCCGACCTCAGCGTCTGCACGAAACGCTGCAGCCTCGCGGGCCAGGCGGGTTGCCGCGACGGCGCGCGCAGCCGCGCGCAGCACCTCGTCGGGTTCGAACGGCTTGGCGATGTAATCGTAGGCGCCGGCTTTCATGCCTTCGATCGTTTGCTCGCTGCCGCCGAAAGCAGTGATGATTACGACCGCGATAAGCCTAAGCTGGGGACTTTGCTTGAGCAGCCGCAGGGTTGCGATGCCGTCGAGGCCGGGCATTCTGAGGTCCAGGAAGATCGCGTCGGGCACGCACCCGGGCAAAAGCGTCATCACTTCGTTGCCGTCGCCGGCCTGCACGACGCGATAGCCCTGGGCAGAGAAGAGCTCGGCCAGGCTTTCGCGCAGATGGCGCTCGTCGTCGGCCACAAGAATGGTAGCCGGCCCACTCAGCACGGCAGCCGCACCTCGAAGCAGGCGCCCTGGGCTACAGCCGCCGCTTCCCGCCGGTCTGCGCTTAGTGCTTCGTCCGGTTCGCGGTAAACTATTTCGCCGCCCAATCCGCGCACAATCTCAGCCGACAGGAAAAGGCCAAGTCCCATCCCGGAGGGCTTGGTGGTGGCAAACGGCTCGAACAGCCGCGCGCGCATCGCAGGTGCCACTCCCGCTCCGCTGTCCTTGACCCGTATGACCAGTTGGCCGTCGTTCCGCTCGGCCTCGACCACTACTCTTCCCCCGGCCGCTGCCTCCAGGGCGTTGGCAAGCAGATTATCAAGCACCTCGCTAAGCCTATCGCAGTCAAGGCGCACCGCATCGCCGAGCGAGGGCGAAAGCGACAGCTCAAGCGCCGTGTTGCTGGTCTTGGCCCGCCAAGCGAATGCTTCGAGTCGCTGGGCCAGGTAGCGCCTGAGATCAACGCTTTGCGGTGCCGGCGCGCGCGGCCTGCCAAGCGCCAGCAGCCGCTCGACCAGCCGGTCGATCCGCGCCACCTCGGCGCGCATCACGGCAAAGGCGCCGGCCCGGCGCTCGGGGCTGGCGGCCCCGCTTTGGGCCGCAAGATGAAGCTTAAGCTTGATCGACGCCAGCGGATTGCGCACCTCGTGCGCCACGCCGGCCACCAGCCGGCCCAAAGCCGCCAGCCGGTCGGCGTGCCGCAGTTTCTGCTCCAGTTCAGCCTGCCGCTGCTGGTTGAGGATAAGCGTCTTGCCGAGGCGGCCGATAGCCGCAGCGATTCGATCCAGTTCTCGAATGCCGGTGGGCGCGATGTCAGTCTCGAGCCGGTATTCCATCGCGCCAAGCGCCGCCTCGATCCCGGCAACGCCCGCCTCAAGCCTGCGGGTTAACCACCAGGCGGCGGCCGTTGCACCGCCGCATACCATCAGCACCAAGAGCAAACCCGCGGTGTGTAGCGATTGGTAGGCACCATGCACGCCTTCCAAATGATGCATCACCCAGGCGGCTGCGCCCGGCGACCCTTGGGCCTGGAGCGGGACCGCGTGAAAAAGCAGCACGTCCGAGCCGGCGTCGATTCTTCTTGCCGCCGGCTCTTGGGTCGCCACCGCCTGCTCGGCCACCTTGAGGATCGTCGGCCGCTCGGCCGACGGAATATCCGACTTCGGTCCCGACCCGCGGTAGGTGGGGTAGGCGTATCCTACAAGGCGCGAACCGCTGGCAAAGTAAAAGCCGCCTTCGACGCCGGCCATGCCCGCCAGCGCCGAGGCTGTGACCGAGGTTAACCACCCGCGCTCGGCCCACGGGGGAGCGGTTTCCCGCGCCCTGCGCTCAGCCAAAGCTTGGAGCGCCCGCGCGTAGCGGGTTCGCAACTCGGCCGTAGCCTGTGCCAGCCCGCGCCGGGCCTCGGCTATCCGTGCCGCCTCCGAGCCGCGCACCAACTGGATCGCCAGGAGCGTTACCAGCAGCACTGTCACAAGGAACAGTAGGCCCAGAGCGCGGATTTGGCTCTTGAGCGACCACCACGAACTCGCCCGTTGCTTTGGCTGGCCGCTCGACTCGAGCATCGGCTCGCCACCGCTCATACGGCCAAGTATAGCCACCGCGTCGCCTCGCCCGGGTTGCCTTTTCCAGTATACCAGCGCCGCTGGACCGTTCGGCGCGACCCCAACCAACGTCAGACCAGCCTCCCTGAAACCCCGCTCCCTCAGTATCCGTGCTCGCCGACCCACGGCGTGTATCGAGCAAACCAAGACACGTGCCAGTGCGCGGGCAGCCCTGCATTACCCGGCAACACCCACTGGGCGAGCAGCAACGGTGCCGTACACTGTCCACTAATCCGACACCCGGGCGTCCGTTCTCCCGACAGGGGGGGCTGAGGTGCCGCGCCGCCGAAACTCCGCGCGCCCCCTTGCGTCCCTTCCCCCGGAACACAGGGGAAGGTCAGGATGGGGGTGCCCTGGTGCTGCTACTCCTTGACCGGATGCTGTCAATCCCGTGGCCAACCCCTTGACTCCCAAGACAGTCGCTCTCCCGACATCGGCGTTCGGCCCGCCGCGCGCCAGCGCCGGCCAATGGCCGACTTTGATGGCACGCCGCTTGCGGTCTCTTGTTGTTGAAGGAGTCTGTCCACGGTGCCTCAAGCTGCCGTAATTGGTGAACGGCCCGAACGCCTGACCGACGCCCGAAGCCCTTCAAAGCGAAGCCTTCGCGCGCTTGATTGGGTTAACTTCTTCAAGGCCGACGCGCAGGCGACCGTCGGCCCTTACCTGGCGATCTTTCTGTCTGCCGCGCGGCATTGGGCCCCCCGTCGGATTGGAATGGCGATGTCGGTGCCAGGGCTGGTAACGGTACTGGCGCAAACCCCGGCCGGCGCGCTGGTCGATTGGGCGCCCAGCAAGCGCCGTGTGCTGGCCGGCGCCGCCTTGTCGCTTTCGGCGGGCTGCCTGCTTCTGGCCACCGCAACGGGCCTTGGGGAAATCATCTTCGCACAGACAATCATCGCGGCGGCGTCCATCGTGATGCCGCCCGCGATCGCCGCGGTGAGCGTCGGCTTGGTCGGCCATCGTTCCTTCGCCGAGCGGACGGGCCGCAACGAGGCATCAAGTCACCTGGGAGCGGTCGCAGGCGCGGCCGCCGCCGGTGCGGCTGCCTACTGGATAGCGAGCGCAGGGCTCTTCTATATGGCCGCCCTGATGGCTGCCGGCGCGGCGCTAGCGGGGGCAGCCATTCGCGAAGCCGATGTCGACCCGGCACTCGCGCGCGAAGCCGCCAAAGCCAACGGCGAAGGCGAGAGGATTGCGGCGATCAGCGAGCTTGCGCGCGACCGGCGTATCGCGATTTTCGCTGCCGCGTCGATGCTCTTCCATCTGGCGAACGCCGCGATGCTGCCGCTGGTAGGCGAGATGCTTGGCGCCGGCCATCCGACGCTTGCCGGGCCGTACATGGCCGCCTGTATTATCGTCGCGCAGATCGTGATGACGCCGGTTGCGCTTGCGGCCGGCCGCCTGGCCGGCGTTTTGGGGCGCAAGCCGGTTCTGCTGACAGGCTTTGCGGCGCTGCCGATTCGCGGATTGCTCTTCGCGCTGACTCGCCAGCCGGCGCTGCTGGTCGCCGTCCAGGCGCTGGACGGTATTGGCGCCGGGATTTTCGGCGTGGTAGCTCTAATCGTGGTATCCGATCTCGCGCAGCGCACCGGACGCTTCAACCTCCTGCAGGGTGCGATAAGCGGTTGCGTCGCGATCGGAAGCTCGCTGAGCAACCTTGTGGCGGGGGCGGTGGCTGAGAGGGCCGGCTATCAAGCCGGCTTCGTCTTGCTCAGCGCACTTGCCGTGACAGCGTTGGGCTTCTTGTGGGCGGCAATGCCCGAGACCGGCCCGCGCCAGCATAAACCCGCAAGCGAGGAGTGAGAGGTGCCAGGCAAAGTCAGCGTCAGGCTGGAGCCGTCCCGCGAAGCAGAGGTCGCGCCGTCGCCGGAGCTGCGCCGCCGGAGTATCTGGCCGGTGCTGCTGGCGCTGCTCGTTGGCGTGGCCGCGCTGAGTCTGCTCTTTGCGCGCCCGCAAAGCCTTGGATTCCTATGGCCGGCCGCAATGCCAGCCGGGCTTTCGGGCCGAATCACGGCGCTCGCCGCCATTGTTATCTTCGCCGCCACCTATCTGGCCGTGGCGATCGGCCGGCTTCCCGGCTTTTCCGTCGATCGGCCGGCCGCCGCTTTCATCGGGGCCAGCCTGATGGTCGGCTTTGGCGTGCTAACGCTGCGGGAGGCTTACCAGGCGATCGATTTCGACACCCTGGCACTGCTGCTGGGCGTGATGATCGTCGTGGGCAGCTTGCGGCTGTCGGGCTTCTTTCGCCTGCTGGCCGGCTGGATCGTCAGGCGCGCTCGCCATCCGTTGATTCTGCTAAGCGGCCTGGTCTGCCTGTCGGGGTTTCTTTCGGCGCTCCTGGTTAACGACGGAATCTGCCTTGCGCTTACGCCGCTTGTGCTCGAAGTGGCCAGGCGGGCCAGGCGCAGGCCCGTGCCCTACTTGCTTGGGCTTGCGATGGCCTCGAACGCCGGCAGCGTGGCGACCATCACCGGCAATCCGCAGAACATGATGATCGGAAGCTGGTCGCAAATCCCCTACGCTGCCTTTGCCGGTGCTCTGGCACCGGTTGCGGCAGTCGGCCTGTTGCTCACGATCGTCTTGTTGGTGCTGGCTTATCCTTCCGAGTTCTGTACCAGGGACCTACTTGCTGACGAGCCTGGTCCGGGAAATCCTGACGGGGCCTCTGCAACCAGGTCCGCGGTGATTGCCCTGGGGATGGTAGTTGCGTTCTTCTTGGGGGTTGCACCCGCGCGTGCGGCGGTTTGCGCCGCGGCCCTGGTTCTGCTCAGTCGAAAAGTGGCGTCGCAGAAAATCTACCTGGAGGTCGACTGGACGCTCCTCTTGCTGTTCGTGGGTCTTTTCATCGTCGCGGCCGGCCTCGAAAGGTCGGTGCTAACGCCGAAGATAGTGGCGGCTTTGGCCGGGGTCTACCTGTCAAGCGTGCCCGCCTTGACGGCGGTCACCGCGGCGCTCTCGAACCTGGTCAGCAACGTTCCGGCGGTGCTGGTGCTGAAACCTTTTGTGGCGTCCCTGCCCGATCCCCGAAGCGGCTGGCTTACGGTGGCGGCCGCCTCGACGCTAGCCGGCAATTTGACCCTGGTCGGCTCGGTAGCCAACCTGATTGTCGTGCAGCGGGCGCGCGAGCGCGGCGTGAGCATCGGCTTTTGGGAGTACTTCCGCGTCGGCGCCCCGCTCACCGTGGCGGCGCTGGCCGCCGCCGTCCTGCTCCTCTAGCCGGGGGCCTCTGCGCACCCGCCCTCGCCCGCCGGGCTCCCGGCGACGATGCGCATCCTCATCGCCAGCGCCTGGGGAACGCTGTGGGTACACAACCGCGCCTGCGGCTCCTGCCGATCAGTCTCGGCCGACTTCCATCTCCAGCTCTTAACACCCACGCCAGGCAAGCGTCTTGTCATCCTGAGCCGTCAGGCGAAGGATCTACGCGAAGCGATTCCCGGCGCAGGCTCTCGCGCGGCAACGAATTGATGATGGTAAAGGACCTGAAAGATTTGCGAAAATGAGCGCGGGAAACAGGATGGCGGAGCGAATCGAAAGCGATGCGGTCGGGGGTGACGCGAAGCTGGCCGAGATCGTGCGGCGGCTGGCCGACGCCTACCGTCCGATCGCGATTTACCTGTTCGGCTCGAAAGCGCGCGGCGACGCTGGCCCGGACAGCGACTATGACCTGCTGGTGGTCGTGGACGACAACGCACCGCCGCAGCGGCGACGCAGCCGGCTCGCGTATGAGACTCTGTGGCGTTTCGGAACGACGGGCGCGGTCGACGCTATAGTATGCACGCGGTCCTATTTCGACGCCCGCCGCCATCTCAAAGCATCGCTGCCCGGAACCGTCCTCCGCGAGGGGAAACTGCTCTATGCGGCATGACCCGGCGCGAGTCGCAGACACTGTGGGTTGGCTCCGGAAAGCCAAAGAAGACCTCGATATCGCGAAGGAATTGTTGAAGCCTGCAAAAACACTTTCCGGCGGCGCGGTGTTCCATTGCCAGCAGGCCGCCGAGAAGGCGTTGAAAGCGTTCCTCGTATGGTACGATGTGCCCTTCCGCAAGACCCACGACGTGAAAGAGTTGGGCGATGCCTGCGTCAAGATCGAGGCAACTCTGAAAGAAATAATTGCCCGCGCGGTTCCGCTCACCGAGTACGCCTGGAAGTTTCGATATCCAGGCGAGCCAGCAGAGCTGACAAAGCGCGAGGCGCGCGCGGCGTTGGCGGTCGCGCGGGCGCTTTATCACGCAGTCGTCTCACGCCTGCCCGGCGAGGTCAAGCCATGAACTCGGAGAGGGCAGTCAGTCTGAACTTCCGGAACCAACGCGCAACGCGGTGCCATTCAAGGCCAGCGCGCATAGTCGGATCGCGCTCAAAGTGATCGACGACCGCGGCAACGAATTGATGGTGGTGAAGCTGCTCACGGAGGCACACGGTTGAAGCCACCTCGCCTTGTCATCCTGCGCCGCAAGGTGAAGGACCTACGCGAAGCGATTCCCGGCGCCGCCCACGATGGGAAGATATTTCGTCTACATCATGACCAATCGCAGGCACATCCTTTACATCGGCGTGACGAACGACCACGTGAGAAGGGTGCAGGAGCACAAGCTTAAGCTCGTCCCCGGTTTTACCAGCCGCTATGCCCTCAATCGCCTGGTTTACTTCGAAGAGACGGATGACATCCGAACCGCGATCGCCAGGGAGAAGCAGCTCAGGGGATGGCTGAGGGCGAAGAAGGTCGCGCTGATAGAGTCGGTCAACCCTCGCTGGCAGGACCTGAGCAGGAGGTGGTTCGCGGGGTAGGGGAGACGCTTCGCGTAGATGCTTCGCTGCGCTCAGCATGACAGGGAGGGGGCGCTCGGCAATCGGATGAGCTTGGCGACGATGTGATCGCGCGGATCCATCCCAACAGCGGAGAGATCGAAAACCTCGAAGTTCTGTTTTGCTCGACCCGGCTGCTGCGCGATGATCTGTTCGAGCTCCCGGTAACCGCCGACCTGCGCCGCGTGAGCGAAAGCTGAGCGCCTTAGCCTGACCGCCGATGCCGAGCCGCAAAGTTCCGGAGCCGATTCTCAACTCGCCGTTCGAGGAGCCGCCGCGGCGCTGGAATATCGAGGAGGGCGCCCAACCGGAGAAGCGAAACGGGTGGTGGCCAGACCGACCGAGATCACGTCGGCTTTGAGCGGCAGCTAGCCGGCGGGCATCCGACTTGCCGAACGCGGCTCGGATATGCCGGGCGGGGATGGCCGCCAGGTCGCTCAGGAGCGGCGCCGTGATTCAAAGAGACTCCGCAGCGGCGCGTGCACTCGAGCGGCTGCGCGGCGGCCAGTAAAGACCCGCGGGGGAAGGCGGGGGGATTACGGCTGGTGCGCGGGGCGGGACTTGAACCCGCACGGTATTTCTACCACGAGCCCCTCAAACTCGCGTGTCTGCCTGTTCCACCACCCGCGCATCCGCAAATCGGGCAGAAAAACTTTACGAAACCCGGGCGTGATTTGCCACCGGCGCGCCGGCTAGCGCGGCGGCTTGGCCGGCGCATTCGCCGGCGCCTGGGAGGCCGGCTGAGCCTTGGGAGCGGCCGGCGCCGGCACCGCCGCAGCCGGAGCGGGCGCAACCGCACCCTCCAGGATGCTGCCGGTAGCGTGCCGGCTCGACGCATAGGCCAGGAAAAGCGAGGTCAGGAAAAAGGCAACCGCCAGGCCGCCGGTCACCTTGGTAAGAAAATTGCCCGCCCCGCTGGCGCCAAACACGGTCTGACTCGAGCCGCCAAAGACCGCCCCGATGTCGGCGCCCCGCCCATGCTGCAAAAGCACCACGATGCAAAGCGCCACGCAGACCAAAACGTGAACCGCAACTACCGCGCTAATCATCAGAGATTGTCACCCGCCCGGGCGATGCGAACGAACGACTCGGCCTCCAGGCTGGCGCCGCCCACCAGGACGCCGTCAACGTCGCGCTGCGCCATCAGCGCCTCTATGTTACCCGGATTGACGCTGCCGCCATAGATGATCCGGACCGCGGCGGCCGTCTCGGCTCCGAAACGGTCGCGCAGCGAGGCGCGGATCGCCCCGTGGGCCTGCTGCGCCTGCCCGGGGGTGGCGTTGCGGCCGGTGCCGATTGCCCAGACCGGCTCGTAGGCAATCACGACGCGCGCCGCGGGGCCGGCCTCCAGCCGGGAGAAGCCGTAATGGAGCTGGCGCAGGATGACCTCGACGGCGCGTCCGGCGTCGTGCTCCTCGCGCGTCTCGCCCACGCACAGGATCGGTACCAGCCTGTGCGCGATCGCGGCTTCGACCTTGCGGCTGATGAAATCCTCGGACTCGCCCAGGATATGGCGCCGCTCCGAGTGCCCGAGGATAACATGGGTTACGCCGACCGCCGCCAGCATCGGGGCCGACACCTCGCCGGTAAACGCGCCGCGCTCGGCGTAATGCATGTTCTGAGCAGCCAGCGCGATGCGGCTTTGGGCGATCGCTTCGGCCACCGCCGCAAGCGCGACGAACGCCGGCGCGATTATCACTTCCCGGTCGCCGGCCGAGTTGCCGGCGTCCGCGTCGAGACGGCGGCGAATTTCGCCGGCCAGGGTGCGCGCCTCGTCCGGCACCAGGTTCATTTTCCAGTTGGCGGCGAAAACTCTGCGGCGCATCGTTTAATCGGCAAAACGCGCGGCCTGACCCAGGCTCTGACGGCGCTACAGTTCGAGCGCGCTTAAGCCCGGCAGTTCGCGCCCTTCGAGGTACTCAAGCGTGGCGCCGCCGCCGGTCGAGATGTGGCTAAAGCCGTTCGCCCAAGGCTGGGAATCGAAGACTGCCGCGGTGTCGCCGCCGCCGATAACGCTTAGCACATCTTTGCGGCCGGCCAGCCACGCGCCCACCTTGAGGCTACCCTCGGCGAACGCCGGCAGCTCGCAGTAGCCGAGCGGCCCGTTCCAGACAACCGTCCGGGCGCCGGAAAGCCGCGCGATGAAGCGCTCGGCGGTCAGCGGCCCGATGTCCAGCGCCATCATGTCGGGCGCAATCGCTGCAACCACGCGGGCCGCCGCGCCGGCTTCAGGGGCCGCGGCAACAACGAAATCTTCAGGCAGGACCAGCTCGACTCCGGCCCGGCCAAGCTGGCCGACGATCTGGCGCGCGCTATCCAGCGCGCGCTCCTCGACCTTGGAACGGCCCACTTCCACGCCTTGCGCCTTGAGCAGGGTCTGGGCCATCGCACCGCCCACCAAAACGGCGTCGACCCTGCCGATAAGGTTCTTGAACACGCCGACCTTGTCCGAAACCTTGGCGCCCCCAACGATGAGGACGAACGGGCGCGCCGGATGCTCGGTTACCGCGCGCAGCATCTCGACTTCGCGCATGAGCAGCAACCCGGCCGCGCGGGCAGGGAACAGGCGCGGCGCGGCGCTGATCGAAGCGTGGGCGCGGTGGGCGGCGCCAAAGGCGTCATTGACGTACACCTGCTTGCCCGCGGCCAGCTCGGCGGCGAAGCCGGGATCGTTTGCTTCTTCCTCGCGATGGAAGCGCAGGTTCTCCAGCATCAGGGCGCGCCCGAACGGCAAGCCCTCGGCCATCCGGAGCGCGGCCTCGCCCACGCAGTCCGCCGCCAGCGCCACTTCGAAGCCGAGCCGTTGGCCGAGAAAGGCTGCCACCGGTGCCAGGCTTAGCTGCGGGTCGGGTTCCCGCGGTCGTCCGAGGTGAGAGCAAAGCACCACCGCAGCTTCGCGGGCAATCAGATACTCGATGGTCGGCAGACTGGCGGTTATCCGGCGCGGGTCGGCTACTTTGCCCTGGGCCAGCGGCACGTTGAAGTCGCAGCGCAGGAGCACCCGCTTGCGCCTAACGTCAACCCTGCTAAGCGGCAGCACCGCCACGATGGCTTCTCCGTTGCCGGCCGCGCCTAAGCGTCCTTAGGAGCGCGCCGCCACGTAGGCGGTCAGGTCGGCCAGCCGGCAGGCATAACCCCACTCGTTGTCGTACCAGGCGAAGACTTTGACCAGGCGCTCGCCGATCACCTTGGTAAGCGGCGCATCGAAGATCGAAGAGTGAGAATCGCCGTTGAAGTCGGCCGACACCAGCGGCTCCTCGCAGTAGCGCAGGATGCCCTTGAGCGGCCCCTGGGCGGCCCGCTTCATCGCGCCGTTGACCTGGGTGGCGTCGGCCGTCTTTCCCACCAGCGCCGTCAGATCGATAAGCGAGACGTTGGCAACCGGCACGCGCACGGACAGGCCGTCGAGCTTGCCCTCAAGCTGCGGCAGCACGAGGCCGATTGCCCGCGCCGCGCCGGTGGAAGTGGGCACCATCGAGAGGCCTGCGGCGCGCGCGCGCCGCAGGTCCTTGTGCGGCGCGTCCACCAGACGCTGGTCGCCGGTGTAGGCATGGACGGTGGTCATCAGGCCGTGGACGATGCCGAAGCTTTCGTCCAGCACCTTGGCCACCGGGGCCAGGCAGTTGGTGGTGCACGACGCGTTGGAAATCACCTGCTGGCGTGCCGGGTCGTAGCGTTCCTCGTTGACCCCGATGCAAATGGTGATGTCGGCACCGGCTGCCGGCGCACTCACCACCACTTTGCGCGCGCCCGCCTTGAGATGTCCCAGCACCTTGTCGCGGGCAGTGAATCTGCCCGTTGCTTCGATTACCAGCTCGACGCCCAGCTCTTGCCAGGGCAGCTCGCTCGGCGTGGCAAACTGCAGAACCTGGATCGCGCGCTGGCCTGCGAACAGACGGTCCCCCTCGGCACGCACTTCGAAAGGCGCCGGCCCATGGACCGAATCGTAGCGCAACAGATGTGCCAGAGCCGGCGCCTCGGCGATATCGTTGATCGCGACGATCTCCAGTTCCTTGCGCGCGGCCAGTACCCGCAGGAGCATCCGGCCGATCCGGCCCAAGCCGTTTATGGCGATCCGTTTAATCATCGCCGCTCCCCGTTAGCTGTCTTGAGAGTCGGTCCCCGCTGCTCGTCCCCCGAGCGCCTTAGCCCGTCTATTACTAGCATACTTCAGGCGTGAGCCAAGGCCAGTTTAGGCGCGATACTCGTTGGACTGGCTGCGTGGCGAACGGCCGCAACTGCTTCGACAAACGCCCGGGCGGCCCTGCGGCGGCCGAGTAACAGCCTAGGCACAAGCAGAGGCCGGGGCATCGCCGCCGCGGGCATCAGCTCGCCGTTGCTGCGCATTGCCGGCCGGCGCGTAGCGTAGGCAGCAACCGGCCGCTAGTATGATAGATATGTGGGCGGTTCTTATCCTTTGGCAGGAGAGGGCCTTCCGGCGCTTGCGGCGAGCCGGCGTCTGGACGCGGCTTAGCAGCGGTAGAGCGGCGACCCTAGCTGCTAAACGGAATCTTGCCCCCAAGGCTGCACCGGCCTGCCGCTCCACCAACTCTGATTCTTCTACCCAACCGTCAACCTACAAGGCTGACCTCGGTGCCGGCCGGCACGCAGCGCCAAGCGGCTCTGCTCCCTGGCGCCAACGCTTTTGGGCGAAAACGCCGCAGTCTTCGTCGCGCGCGAAGCGACAACCGACCGGCACGCAACGGGTTCTGGGCGGACAGCTAACCAGGCGAGAGCGGCAGGCGTGAGCGAACTAGTTGGCGGCGCAACGATGCCCGGCGTCGTGCAATTGGTGCTTGGCACGGGTCCGGTAGTTCAGGCGGTGCTATGGCTGCTGCTCGCCTTTTCGGTGGGAAGCTGGGGAATCATCCTTTACAAGCTGGTTCAGATATCGCGAGCGCGGCGCGAATCGGAGAGTTTCATCACACTTTTCTGGGAGTCCAAAAACCTTGCCACGATTCACACCGCCAGCCTCGGTCTCAAGCAAAGCCCGGTAGCCCAGGTTTTCCGCGCCGGCTACCAGGAGCTGCTGCAGCTTACCCGCGCCAAGCGGCAAGCTGCGGTGGGGGCCGAAGGCGGCTTTTCCACCGATCTTGGAGGCGTGGACAACGTAACGCGCGCGATGCGGCGGCAGGCCAACGTCGAGCTGACCCGGCTCGAGGCAGGGATCACCTTTCTGGCGACCACCGGGTCTACCTGTCCTTTTATCGGGCTGTTCGGCACGGTGTGGGGCATCATGACCGCCTTCCTTGGCCTCTCGGCCACGCACTCGTCGAACATCCAGGCGGTGGCGCCGGGGATCGCCGAGGCCCTGATAACCACCGCGGTCGGCCTGGTGGCCGCAATTCCGGCGCAGATGTTCTACAACTACCTGATCGCGCGAGTCCACGTGCTGGCTACCGAAATGGACAACTTTACCGCCGAGTTTTTGAACATCGCCGAGCGCCATTTCCTTTCCTGAAGCGGCGGCGGTTCAGCCTATGGCAGCGGAAACAAGTCAGCGCGGCAGACTGGTGTCGCAGATAAATGTCACGCCGCTGGTCGACGTGATGCTGGTGCTGCTGGTCATCTTCATGGTCACGGCGCCCATCCTGCAGCAGGGAGTCGAGGTCAGCGTGCCGCGGGTGCGGGCGGGCCCGCTGCACGGCCAGGAGCAGCAGTTCGTGGTGTCGGTGACCCGGCAGGGCAGCGTCTACCTCAACGATACCCGGCTGGACCTGGAGCAACTCAGGCAAAAGCTTGCCGCCATCGCGGTCGAGCGGCCCGACCGCCAAGTCTTCATCCGGGCCGACGAACTGGTGCCGTACGGCACGGTCATCCGCGTGATGGCCGCGCTTAAGGCGGCCGGTGTGCGCAACGTCGGCATGATCACCGAGACGCCTTCGGCGCAAGAAGCGGCCAGGCCGCTTGCAATTCCCCGGCGTGGCAGCTCCAGCCATTAGCGGCAGCGCCAGGACGGGGCGGCTGGGCTACGCAGTAGCCATCGCCCTGTCACTGGCGGCGCATGTGGGTTTGCTCACGGCAGCCCTGGTGTTGGCGCCGCGCTACCTTAAGCCGCCCCGCGTCACGGTGCCGGCCTACACGGTGAAGATCGTTGATGCGAGCGTGGCGGGCGACCTGGGCACGCACCTCCCGCCGCTTGCGCCGCCGCCTCCACCCAGACGCGCCGCGCATCGGCCCGCCGCGCCCGAGCCTGCGCCGCGCCTCCAACCCCCGAAGGCGCCGGTGGAAATCCTGCCGCCGGAGCCGGACCGCGAAGCGGTGGTACTCAACACGCTTGGCCGCCGCCCGCTCACCCCAACGCCGCCGCCGACGCCCACGCCGGCGCCGACGCCGCCACCCACGCCGGCGCCCACTGCGCGGCCGAGCCCGCCGCCGGTGCCCACTTTACGCCCGACACCCGGCGCGCGGCCCAGTCCGCTGCGGCGTCCGGCCCGGGCGGTTTCGCCGCCGTCCTCGGCAAAGCGCCGGCCGCGCAGCAAGCCGGCAACGCCCGCGCCGCTTCGCACCCCGTCGGTTGCCGAACGGTTCGCCAGGCTGCGCGAACAGCTTCTTGCCGAGCACCTGGCCGCAACCGCCAAGCCCCGCAAGGAGGCCGCCGCCCAGGGCACGGGGCCGCTTGAGGCGCGGGCTCTCCAGCCGGGCGCAGGCATGGGAGTCGGCCCCGGAACGGGCAGCGCCGGGATTCAAAAAGACGCCGAGTTTTTGCTGTATTATCGTACGGTACAGGCGAAAATTAAGAATGCCTGGACCTTCTCAGGGGGACGCAGCGATCTGGAAACGCAAGTGCGATTCGCAATCGAAGCGGACGGCGCTCTGACCGGCGTGAAAATCACGCGCGGCTCGGGAGACCCGGCTTTCGACGATTCGGTGATCCGGGCGATTCGCCGAGCGGCGCCCTTTGCGCCGCCGCCGGAAAAACAGCGCACCGCATTTGCCCAAGGCGTGGAGGCCATCTTCCGGCTTGGCGAACTCAAGTCTGGAGCATAGGCGGCGCGGCTGCCAGGGCCGGCCGGCGCCGGAGCGCGGCGGGCGTGCAGCGGGATTCAGACATATGAAACGTTGGCTTGGCAGCGTGGTCGCAACCGTCGTCGTGCTGGCCTGGGGCGGTCTTGGCGCGGCCCAGATCAAGATGGAGATCGTGGGCCCCGGCTCGACCCTTTCACCGATCGCCGTAGCGGGCCTTAAGAACCTCGGCGGGGACGACGAGCAGCGGCTTTCGGCCCGCTTCGTCGACACGCTGCGGCGCGATCTCGAACTGAGCGGCTATTTCCGCGTGATCGATCCGCGCGCCTACATCGAAGACCCGCAAACCTCGGGCTACGACATCGGGCAGTTCAACTTTGCCGACTGGCGCGCGATCAACGCCGATTTCGTGGTCAAAGGCGCCGTGTCGCGCAAGGACGGACAGGCGGTGGTCGTGGCGATGCTCTTCGATGTCGCCCAGCAGCGCCGCATGATGGGCAAGCGCCTGGAGGGGGCGCCCTACGAAGTCCGCCGCATGGCGCGGCGCTTTGCCGACGCGGTGCTGGCGGCGACCACCGGCGTGCGCGGGCCGTTTGACACCAGGCTCGCGTTTGTCTCGCCCGACGGCGCCCGGTTTAAGGAGATTTTCACGGCGCCGCTCGACGGCTACGGGCTTTCCCGTCTCACCAACAACCGCACGATAAATCTTTTTCCGAGCTTCGACCGCACCGGGCGTCGCCTGGTCTACCTCTCCTACAAGAGCGGACATCCGGCCCTCTACCTAGCCGACCTGGAAACGCAACGTGAGCGGGAAATCCCGAGCCGCCTCGGGATGACCGTGGGCGGGGTGCTCACGCCCGACGGCAGGGCGGTGGTGGCGTCGATCTCGCGCGACGGGGCAACCAACCTTTACTTGCTGGATTTCGGCGGAGAAGTCATCAGGGAGCTGACCCACAACGCCGCGATCAACGTCGGCCCGGCGGTGTCGGCGGACGGCAAGCTGGTCGCGTTCACCTCGGACCGCTCGGGCACGCCGCAGATTTACCTTGAGAGCTTGGCCGGCGGGCGGGCGCAACGGCTCACCTACCGGGGCGACTACAACACCACGCCGAGCTTTTCGCCAAGCGCGGACCGCGTCGCATACCAGTCTCGAGTGGGCGGCCGGTTCGACATTTTCGCCGTCAGCACGCAAGGCGGCGAGCCGGTCAGACTGACCGACGGCGTGGGGTCCAACCAGTGGCCGGCCTGGTCGCCCGACGGCCGCTACCTGGTCTTCAGTTCCAACCGCGGTGGTCGGCCGAGGCTTTACCTGCTGTTGGTGAGCACACACAAAGTGGTTTCGGCTTTGATGGAGGAAAGAGGCGATGAAACAAGTCCTGCTTGGTCCTGGTGGCTTCGCTGAGCGGGCGGCGCGTGGCCCGCGCGCCGCGGCGCTTTTCGGTCTGGTGCTGGCGCTGGTCCTGTGGGGATGTGCTTCGACCAAGGCCGGCCCCGCAGCCGGGACCGGCGGCGCGCAAGCCGGCCTGGGCGAAAACGCGATCGCGGGCAATCAAAGCTCGCTGGCCAGCTTCCAGAAGGGGACCCTGGGAGCAAACGCCGGCGGGCCGCTGCGCGACATACATTTCTCCTTCGACGATTACACCGTCACGCCCGAGGAGGGTACCATCCTGCGCGCCGACGCTCTGTGGCTTAAGGATCACCCCGGCACCCGCGTCCAGATCGAGGGCCATTGCGACAACCGCGGCTCTGAGGAATACAATATAGCTCTCGGCGCGAAACGGGCGCAGGCAGCCAAGAATTACCTGGTTACCCTGGGCATCGGAGCGAGCCGAATCTCGACCATAAGCTACGGCAAGGAGCTGCCCTTGTGCACGGAAAACACCGACCAGTGCTGGGCCCGTAACCGGCGCGATCACTTCGTCGTGCTGCGCTAGGACAGCGCCGTGAAGCAACGCCTGTGCAACCACCTGCTGCTCTGGAGCGCCGTGACGGTCGCCGGATGCGCCAGCGGGGCCGATCTCAGCCAGCTCCAGCAAAACCAGTTCGCCGTGCGTCAGATGATCGCCAACGACCGCCAGCAGATCGACGAACTGCGCGAGGAGGTCGCCCAACTGAACGACCGGCTCACCCGCCTGCAGCACGAAGACGGTACGGCGCGCCCCGGACCGCTCAATGCGCGCTTGACGGCCGTCAACCGGCGTCTGACCAAGCTCGAGCAACAGGTCAAGGCCCTGGGCGCCCCGGCCGCCGGCGCCGTCGGCCCGTCGGCCGCAGAAAACCCGCCGGCCGCTCCTGTTGCAGCGCTCGCCCCACCGCCCAAGCCGGCTGCCCCTGCGCCCCCCGGCCTGCCTAACTGGCGCGAGAAGCTGGCCAATGAGCTCGGCGCCGGAGTCAGCCGCTCGACCCCCGGCGCGGCGCTTTACCTCCAAGGGCTAGCGGCGCTCAGGAACCGACACTACAACGCCGGCATCGTCAGACTGGCCCAGCTTCGGCACACGTTTCCCAAGTCGCCGCTGGTCGAACCGGCCGAGTATTTTTCCGCCAATGCCCTTTACGAACTGGGCAAGTACCAGCAAGCCGTCCTGCAGTTCAACGACCTGGCGCTGCGGTTTCCGGGCGGCCGATTTGCCGGCGCAGCGCTCCTGCGCGAGGCGCAGGCCTTCCTCAAGCTGCACGACGAGATCGACGCGCGGCTGACGCTCCAGAAGCTGGTCAAAGACAAGCCCCACACCGCCGAGGCCGCGGCTGCCGACCGGATGATGAAAAACCTGGTGAGCGAGTAGGCCGCACCGCAGGCAACGGAATGCGCCGGATGCGGCTTGGCGCCGATGCTGATCGTACGAGACGTCGACAAGATGGCCCCGGCCCAGCGGCCCGTCCTGGCCTTGGGCAACTTCGACGGCGTCCATCTGGGCCACCAGGCGATCCTGCGCGCCGCCGTCGAGCGGGCCAGGGCGTGTTCGGCGCCTGCCCTGGCGCTAACCTTCGAGCCGGCCCCGGCCCGGGTGCTGACGCCGGCGCGGGCGCCCTGCCGGCTGTGCAACGCCGAGGACAAGCTTGAACTGTTCGAGCGCTGCGGTCTGGACGGCGCCATTGTGCTGGAGTTCACGCGCGCGCTCAGCCTGTTGGCGCCCGCAGAGTTCGCGCGCCGCTACCTGGCCGCGAAGATCGGCGCGCAGATTGTCGTTGTGGGGCACAATGTAAGTTTCGGTCACAACCGCGCCGGCGACGCCGCGGCTTTGCGCGAGTTGGGCCGCGCCCTGGGGTTCGAGACCGTGGTCGTGGGGCCGGTGAAAGCGGGCACGCTGGAAGTCAGCTCGACCCTTATCCGCCGGTTTGTGCAAAGCGGAGAAGTGCGGCGCGCCCGCGAGCTGTTGGGGCGCAACTATTTTATCAGAGGTACAGTGGTGCGCGGGCGCGGCCGAGGCCGCTTGCTCGGCTTTCCCACGATCAACCTCGAGCTGGAGAGCGAATGCGTGCCCGCCGACGGCATCTATGCGACTCTGGCCGGCTTCAACGGCAGCCATTACCCGTCGGTTACCAGCATCGGGTTTCGGCCGACCTTTAACGAAACCGAACGCGCGGTCGAGGCCCATCTGATCGACTTTAGCGACCTGCTTTACGGCCGGCGCATCAAGCTGGAATTCGTCGAGCGGCTGCGCGAGGAGCGGAAGTTTGATTCGCCGCAGGCGCTGGCCGAGCGGATGAGACTCGACGTTGAGCAGGCGCGCGCGGTTCTGGCAGCTCTGTAGGCGGCGCCGCTGCCTGCGCCAGCCGCCGAGCCGGCGGCTCGGGCCGGCTGCCGGCGTCTCCCTAGTCACAACCGCAGCCAGCGTTTGTCTGCCTGTTGGCCTGTGCGCCTTGGCGGTGACGCTTGCGGGATGCTGGCCGTTTCACCACGGTCCGACGCCGCAGCAGCAATTCATCGCGGCGCTGGCTCGCGGCAACGGCGCCCAAGCGGCGAGCATCTGGCGCGCGATGACCCCACAGCAGCGTCTCGAATTCGCTCGCAGCCAGGGAATTAACGCGCCCGCTTCCGAACGGGAAGCGCGGCAGGCCGTCCTGCGCAAGCTCCAGGAAAAGTACGCCAGCCCCGACCAGGAGCAAGCCGCGCTTCCCGACCTGGGAGCTCCAAAAGCAAGCCTTTTTGACCTACCCGCATACGCCCCCGAAGCAAGCCCGAACCCTGCCCCACCGTAAGTAAGTCGCATATCCCTCTTTACACTGTCCCGGACGCTGGCCGCCGTTCTCGGCAGAGCCTACGCGCATGGCGGGACCTGCGCTCCAGCGCCAGGAGGGCAAAGCGCCGACGCTCGGACCTGTCTGCCTTTTGCGCCGCAACAGTTTGGGCTATAGTTGCACCGAGCGAGAGGGAACCCGATGAAGGGTCTTATTACGCGATTTAAGACGGCCGGAGAGCTGCTGCATTTCCTCTGGAAGAACAAGTTCTGGTGGCTGGTGCCACTGGTGGCTGTGCTCCTGATCCTGGGTGTAGCGGTTGTGGCGGTCCAAACTTCGGCGGTGGCCCCTTTTATTTACACGCTTTTTTAAGCTCCTGGTGCCGAAGCGGCGCGACAAAACGGCAGCAGAAGGCTTTTTCCAGAGACGCTGCCGGCAGTCGACCGTTCAGTGCCGCGGCCTGCGGCGCTAGGTAGAGGCTCAGGCGCGGATGTCCGCGGTCGAGATTTGGTGGGTTGGCCATAAAGAAGAGAGCCTCCCGTTTGGGGAGGCTCTCCCCGGCGCCGGTTGCGGGCACCGGGATTCGCCACAGCAGCGGATTCGGTATCCTTGGCCAGTCCTCGGAAACGATCTTCCGAGGCGCCTAACCTCGGTCGTTAACGTTACTTCTTCTTCTTTTTGCTCGTCTTTTTCTTCATGGCACTTTTGCGCTTAAGTTTGGATTTGGCAGCTTTGCCGCTTCTAGCGTTTACTGGCATAGACACCTCCTCACTTCCGCTGCTGCCGGACGAGCGAGTTCGCTCCTCCCGGATGCCCGCTTCGAACCAGTCAGCCAAACAAAATCCTAGAAAGATAACTTCACAAAGTCAAGCCTCTTGCGGACATTTTAGAAAAAAATTCTAAAGCGCCAAGGAGGGAAGTCATCAAACCCTTTTCAGGAGATTAGAATGCCGTTCAGGCATAAGGGGGTCTGCAGTTGTAATGAAGAAAGCGCCGCCTCCGGCACTGCCGTTAGTTAAGCAGCTTTGCGCCATACCGCGGGCAAAAAAGCTCTCCTTGGCGCTCGGCCTCGCCCTGGTTTTGCTCGGCTCGAACCTCTTGCTAGCGCGCAACGGCCTCAAGGACCTCGTCATTCTCCACGGGTATCAGCAGAAACTTGCGCTGGAGCGCGAACTACTGGCCAGAAAAAACCAGGAACTGCGCGACCAATCCCGGCGCCTTAGGTCGGACGACAGCTACCTCGAGGCCGTCATCCGGAGCGAACTCGCCTTTGTCAGGCCGGACGAAATCGTTTACATCTTCGGCCATGGCACCGCAAAGGACCCCGTACAGCCTGGGGCCCAGCCCAAGCAGAGCTTCGATAGGCGCTAGAGACGGGACGCTGCGTAACTCCAGCGGTTCGCTTGGCGCAGGGAGGCTGCCAGCCGCTCAGGACGGTTGCAACAGGCCTTGTAGCTTGGCGGCCGACAGCGGGGGTTCACGCAACAGGTCGAGTGTTTCGGCCAGATGCTCGGCCGATTTCATTCCCACCAGGACGACGTCGATACCCGGCGTGGAGCGTGCAAACTGCGCAGCCAAGCGAGCATCTGAACCACCCCCTCCCAGGACGGCCCGTAGGGCGGCAGGCAGATTGCGCGCAAGCCTGCCCTGAAGCAGCGGGGCGCTGGCAAACACCGTCAGACCCAGGTCCCGAGCAACCTCGAGCGTGGACCCCCACCCGGCACTGCCTTCCTGGTTACGCAGCCCGTAGGCTTCGGTCATCGCCAGGTTGTACGGCATCTGGAGCGCACGGAAATGATGATCCGGGCCGGCTATCTGGCGCGCCAGCCCAACCAATTCGGCCAAACAAAGATAGAACCGGTCTGCCGGCTCAACCCGATAACCGTTCCAGGTTGCGGTGCCATAAACGGCGACGCGGCCAGCGGTGACCTGCTCCTCCAGCATCTCGAAGGCGCGCCGCATCCGTGACAGAAACTCCGGCCTTTCCACGGCCGTGAGCTGGCTTTCCGGGTTATGCAGGTAGTAGATGTCCACTGTTTCGATGCTCAGGTTAGCCAGGCTCGCCTGGAGCATCGCTTGCAAAAACCGCGGCGCGAGGCAGTGCGAGCCGTCGACGACCTCTTCGGGCCCAGCCAGTATGCCGCTCTCGACCAAGGTGCGGGCGAACCAGGACGCCGGGTCCTCGGGCACCGCGCCGTCAAAAGTGATGTAACCTCCCTTGGTGGCGATTAAAATTTCGTCGCGTGCGACGTGGCCGGCCTCGACCAAGGCCCCGAGCGCGCGTCCGACCGACCGTTCGCTGCGCTGGAAGCGGTAGTTGACCGCGGTATCGATGACGTTGATGCCGCCCGCAACCGCCCCCCGTACCGTGGCCGCGTAAGCCTCATCGGTAGCCGTATCCGGCTCCCCGAGGTAGGTGCCGATTCCCAGCGGCGAGAGCGTAAGGCCGGCCGCGGCGCGAAAATCCTGCACCAGACCGGCAAACCTGCCGGCAAAACGACGGGTGCCTTCGGCTGTTGCTCGCCCGGCAAGCATTGATTGGCCAGGGGCTGCGGCGCCTTCGGCGGCCTCCTTGACCAAGCCTAAGCGACGGCCGACCTGTTGGCCATACCACCTACCGTAACGGCCGTTGGCCCATGGGGCGTTCCATCCTTTACGGCCGCGTCCGGATGTGCGACAACTTGTCCGAAGAAGGTCGGCACGAACGGAAGCGGTCGCAAAGAAGACGGCCGGTTGTAGCCGACCGGCGCCGCACGCTGGCGGCTCGCCCGACGCCGGGCGATGCAAACTAAAGGAGGGCCAGGGCCATGAAGCTGCGCGTGTTCGACCTCGGAACCATCATGGTGGACCAAGGATGGTCGATTGGGGGCGCCGGAGCCGCCACCGAGAGCAACCCTTCGCCCCAAGCGGTTCGCCGTCCGCTCAAAATTATCAGCACGCTCATCGAGCATCCGAAGGCCGGAGTCCTGCTCTACGAGTGCGGCGCCACGCCCACGTTCGAACAGGCGTGGCCCAAGCCGGTGCAGGAAGCCTTCGCCATCAGGGGCTACTCGGACAGCCATCGGCTCGACAAGCTGCTGAACCGGGCCGGCTACGACGTAAAGGATGTCAAGGCAATCGTCATGGGCCATCTCCATCTCGACCATGCCGGTGGCCTCGAGTTTTTCCGCGGCCACAACGTGCCCATCTACGTCCACGAGCAGGAGCTCAAGTACGCCTTCTACGCGGTGGCCACCAAGGAAGATTTCGGCGCCTACCTGCCGCATTATCTCGACCCGGGGTTCAACTGGAAGGCGCTCCACGGCAGCGAGATCGAGCTGTTCGACGGCCTGACGCTGCATCACACCCCGGGTCACACGCCCGGCCTGATGGCGCTCGAGGTGAAGCTCAAGAACAGCGAGCCGTTTCTTCTCACCTCCGACCAGTTTCACGTAAAGGAGAACTACTTCGAGGAGCGGCCGTTGGGCTGGCTGCTGCGCGATATGTCGGCGTGGTGGACGAGCTTGCGAAAAATCCAGCGTCTGGCGGCCCGCGCCAACGCCAACCTCTTGTTCGGGCATGACCCGGATATGCTGGCGCGCTACAGCCGGGAGGCTTACTACGACTAGCAAGCGCCGACTCTGAGACCGTTGGCTGCTCCTGCGCCTGGCGAGCGGGCAACGCGTGCCGCTCAAGGGGCTGCTTTGCAGTGCGGCCGGCCCGACGCGCAGGCGTCGCTCGGCACTGCGTGCCGTCACGCCTGTCCGTTTGTCGCGCCCGGCCGGCGCGATCTCTGGCGCGCTTTCCAAGAGCCGCGCTGGCCAGCATATAGCCGGAGATGAGCGATGAAGCTAACGCGCTGGCTTGGTTATGCCACGGTGTTCTTGCTTTTGGCTGAGGCGGCCGAGGCGCACGCCCAAGCGCCAAGTTTCGCGACGATAGGCGACGAGTTGGCCGGCGACGGCGCCTACCTTGTTGACAACGTCCAGCTTGATTTCGAGGATATCGTTACCTCGCCGCGTTACCTTACCTCGCCCGACAGTTTGCCCGGCTCGGCGAATTTTTACCTGGGGCTGGTAGGCGTCGGGGTGCTCTTCGCCGGCGCTTTCGCGCTCGACCAGACGATGAAGACCCGGATCGGCGATATGTCGCATGGCGCTCACGACGTGATGGAGAACTTCAGCTACGTAACGCTCATCTCGACGCTGGGTTTTTCTTATCTCTACGGACTTTACGATCAGGACAGCGCGCTGAGGCAGGACCTGCTGACCGGCGGTGAGGCGGCCGGAATAGGCGTGCTCTTCAACCTGGCGACAAAAGCGTCCTTCGGCCGGCTGCGGCCTTACCAGAACGGGAGCCACACGGCCTTTTTCCACGGCGCCGGAGGGTTCAACACTCGCTCGTTCACGTCCAACGACATGGTGATCGAGACGGCGATGGCAACCGGGCTGAGCGAGTACTTCGGTAATGCGTGGTATGTTTCCGTGCCGCTTTACTCGCTGGCATTGCTTGAGGGCTTCACGCGGATCGGGAGCGGCCAGCAATGGTTTTCCGACGTGGTGGCGGGGAGCCTTTTGGGATGGGGCACGGCCGAGTTGCTGCTGTGGCTGCACCAGCGCCACAGCGAGGAGCCGACGCGCTGGCGGATTGTGCCGATAGCGCCACCTCCGGCTGCCGCTCGAGGCGGTGCTACCGCTCTTTCCTCGGTGGGGTTTGGCGCGCTCTACACCTGGTAGCGCGCAACGACCGCCGTTCAGGCAGGATTGCCGGAAGGTTTGGCAGGCGCAAGCGCGTCGGCCACAAGCTCGGCCAAGTCCTTGACGTTCATCCGCTCCTCGAGCGAGCGGGCCTTGAGCGCGTCCTCCATCTGGGTGAGGCAGAAGGGGCATCCGACGGCCACCGTCTCGGGGTCGGCCTCGCAGAGCTGGGCGAAGCGGTGCTGGTTGATACGGGTGCCCTCGCGCTCTTCCTTCCAGAAGCATCCGCCGCCCGCCCCGCAGCAAAAGGTCCGCTCGCGCGAGCAGGCAACCTCGCCAACAACCGAGCCGGGCAGGGCGCGGAGCACGCTGCGGGCGGCGCTGAAACGGCCGTTGTGCCGCGCCATGTAGCAGGGGTCGTGATAGGTGACGCGCCGCGCGGCGGCCGCCGAGTTCGGCTTTAGCCGACCGGCCCGGATCAGCTCCTCGATAAACTCGGCTTCGTGAACGACCTCGAACTTGCCGCCGAAATCGGGGTATTCGTTCTTGAGGTTGTGAAAACAGTGCGGACACTGCGTCACGATGCGCGGCGGACGATAGCGCTCTAGCGTCTCGACGTTCTGCGCCGCAACCATCGCATAAAGGTATTCGTTGCCCAGCCGGCGCGCCGGATCGCCCGTGCATCGCTCCTCTGTGCCCAGAATGGCGAAGCGGACCCCGGCCTCCTGCATCACCCGCACCAGCGCGCGGCTGACGCGCTGGCTGCGCTCGTCGTACGACCCGGCACAGCCGACCCAGTACAGCACCTCCAGGTCCTGCGGCCGTTCCATTCCGGCCAGTACGGGAATATCCAAACCCTTGGCCCAGTCGGCGCGCCGCGCCTGCTCCAGCCCCCAGGGGTTGCCCTGGTTCTCGATCCCGCGAAAGGCGTTGGCCGCCTCCTGCGGAAAGCTGCCCTCCATCAGCACCTGATGGCGGCGCATGTCGACGAAGCGCTGGATGTGCTCGATTCCGACCGGGCATCCCTCTTCGCACCATCCGCAGGTCGTACAGCCCCAGATCGCGGCTTCGGTGACCACCTCAGTGATCATGTCGGGGCCGGAAGCCGCCGGCTCTGTCTTCGCTTCGCCATTGCTCGAGGCGTTTTGCCGCGCCGCGACAAGGGCGGGCGCCTGTTTAAGGAGGAGTTCGCGCTGTTCGATCACGACGAACTTGGGGTTGAGCGTCTTGCCGGTATTGACCGTGGGGCAGTTTATCGTGCATCGGCCGCACTCCAGGCACGACGCCATGTCGAGGAGCTGCTTCCAGGTATAGTCCTGAACCCGAGCTACGCCGAACTCTTCGGCGTTCTCGAGGTCGGCAATCGGCGCCAGACGACCGCGCGGCTTTAAGTTGCGAAAAAAAAGATTGAGCGGCGCAAAAATGAAATGCCTAAGCTTGGTCAACGGAAAACCGAAAAGCAGCCCGTACACCAGAACCACGTGGAACAGCCAAAGCCAGCGGTGAAACCCGGCACCCGCTCCCAGCAAAGCCTCCAGCCGAGCCAGCGGACGCGCGATGTAGGCCCACTCAACAAAACCCGGGGGATGGGCGTTGATCCGTGCCGCCTCGAGCATCAGCCCGGTCAGCGGCACCAGCAGAAGCAAAATGAGCGCCGCCCAGTAACCGAGTCGGTTCTCCAGGTTAGAGGCAATTTTCTCGGCCGGCGGCTGGGCCAGCACCGAGGGACGCGCTACGGCGCGCCGCAGCGCCGTCGCACCCGCCCCCACGATGATTAGCAGGAAAAAAGTGTCCATCGCGGCCTTGAAAACCAGGTAGAAAAAGCCGTCGTAAAAGTAAAAGGGATGGCCCAGCCGAGCGAACAGCCAGGCAATGTCGCTGTTGATAAAAACGATCGTGGTGCCGATGAAAAGACCCACAAAGGCCACGTACAAGAGGTAATGCATCCAGCCCCAGCTCTCGCGCACCACCCGGCCCTGGCCCACCGCATCGCGCAGCGCAATCCAGAGCCGTATCAGCGGCCGGTCGAAACGGTCCTCCGCTTTGCCAAGACTGACGATTCGGTACCAGCGAAGCCCTGCCCAGACAAACACCGCCCCCAAAGGCACCAGCATGCCGTACATAAACACCTGGAACAGCACCGGGACGTTCCAGAGGATGGGACGTGTTATTGATTGGTCCATCTGAGGCTCGCGCCAAGTTTCCACGGCCGCCCGAGCCGCTGCCCGGTCTACGCACCCTTACACTGGGCCGGCAGCCAGGGCAGACAACAAACGGCAAGCTTGCCGTGGCCGGTGGAAAGCGGCGCCACGCCTGGCGAAGAGCGCTTCGGACCGCCCACGGCGCCGTCGCCCCGCGGCGTCCGGCGCGCGCAGTTTCTAACCGTGCTTAAGCTTTCGCACTTGCTCCGTTAACTCGGGCACCGCCTTGAAGAGATCGGCTACCATTGCGTAGTCGGCCACGCTAAAGATGGGCGCTTCCTCGTCCTTGTTGACCGCGACGATTACCTTGGAGTCTTTCATCCCGGCCAGATGCTGTATAGCACCGGAAATGCCAACGGCAATGTACAACTCAGGCGCAACCACCTTGCCCGTCTGCCCTACCTGCAGGTCGTTGGGAACGAAGCCGGCGTCGACCGCGGCGCGGCTTGCCCCCAGTGCGGCGCCCAGCTCGTCGGCCAGTGGTTCGAGCACCGTCTTGAAGTTTTCGCCCGACTTAAGACCCCGACCGCCGGAAACGACGATCCGCGCCTCGGTGAGTTGCGGGCGGTCGCTTTTGGTCTCGGCGAAGGCCACGAACTGCATCTTAAGCGCGTCGGGAGCGATTTCCGCGTCACGCCGCTCTATCGGCGCCGGTTCGCCGCTCGGCTGCGCGGGGTCGAACGCCGTAGCGCGAACGGTAAGCACCTTGAGCGGACTGGTCATCTCAACGGTGGCCAGCACGTTGCCGGCGTACATCGGCCTTACGAACGCGCCGTCGTCGAGAATAGCTACAACTTCGGAGGCCATGGCGGCCTGCAGGCGGGCGGCAAGCCGCGGCATCAGGTCCTTGCCCACCGCAGTGGCCGTGGCCAGGACGAACTCGACGCCGAGCCGGCGGGCCAGCGCGGCTAGCGCCTGGGCGTAAGCGTCGGCAAGGTAGCGCGCCAGCGCCGGATGCTCGAGCACGACCACCTGCGCCACGCCATAGCGCGCCAGCTCCTTTGCCGCTTGGCCGGCATTTTCCCCGGCTGCCACAACCAGGCAGCGGCCGGCGCGTTTTCGCGCCAGTTCCAGGCCCGCGTTGACCGCGACCAGGGTGGTTCGGGCGAAACTACCTGCCCGATGCTCGGCGAAAACCAATACGTCACCCATCTGTGTTCCTTTCCCCGTTGAATCGGCCAGAGCGGTCGCCAAAGGCGCCCTCAAAGCACCTTCGCTTCGCTGTGCAGCAAGCTTACCAGTTCCGCCGCCGAAGCGACCTTGCGCCCGGCCTGTCGCTTGGACGGAGAGGCGAGTCGGCGCACCTTGAGCAGCGGGGCAAGGTTAAGGCCCAAGGTCTCGACGGGGATCTCTTTGAGCTCCTTCTTGCGCGCCTTCATGATACCCGGCAACGAGGCGTAGCGCGGTTCATTAAGCCGGAGATCGGTCGTAATCACCCCGGGCAGAGGAAAAGACAGCGTTTCCAGCCCGCCGTCCACCTCGCGCACCACCGTGCAGCGTCCGTCGGCAAGTTCCACCTTCGAGGCGAAAGTCGCCTGCGGCCAGCCCAGAAGTTCGGCAAGCATCTGACCGATCTGATTCGAGTCATCGTCAATCGCCTGCTTGCCCAGGATGATCAGGTCGGGCTTCTCGTCGGCGGCCACCCGCGCCAGGATTCGGGCCACCGCGCCGGTGTCCACAGGCGGCGAGATACGGACCAGCACGGCGCGATCGGCGCCCATGGCAAGCGCGGTCCTAAGCTGCTCCTGCCAGGCCGGCTCTCCCACAGCGACGACGACGACCTCGCTTGCGGGCTGTTTTTCCTTGACTCGCAGCGCCTCCTCGACCGCGATCTCGTCGAACGGGTTTATCACCCACTTGACGTTGTCGGTTGCGATCCCCGAACCGTCGGCGAGCACCCGAATCGTTGTTGCCGGGTCGGGAACTCTTTTTATTGGAACCAGAATCTTCACGCTTCATCACTCCGATGACAGGTTGCCAACTCAACACCCGAAACCATAGCGCGGCCGCCCGAACATTGGCCAGGGTTACTGCGCGGCGGCGAGCCGCTTGCCGCCCCCCGCAACGCGCCGCAGGCGGCAGCGCAAGCAACTACCGCAACCAGTGAAGGCCGGAGGGCCCTCCCATTGCGCCGCCGGTCCTAGTCGTTGAAACCCAGCCGCTGCGACAACTCCCGGCCTGCCTTCAAAACCGCCGGCGCCAACTCGGACTTTACTCTTTCACCTGCAATCCGGTAGGTCGGACCGGCTACCGCCAGCACTCCGACAACCGAGCGGGTGTAATCACGAACCGGCACCGCTACCGACGAGACGTCTTCCATGAACTCGCCCGAGTCGACCGCGTAGCCCGCCCGAGCAGTCTCGCCCAACTCCTCGACCAGCCGGTCCAAGGCAACGATCGTGCGCTCGGTGTGGCGCTCCAGACGCTCGGGAAGCAGCAGTGAAAGCTGCTCCCCCGGTTCGAAAGCCAGATGCGCTTTACCCGCCGCCGTACAGTGCAGCGGCAGCGGCTCTCCCACCGCCACGCTAAGCCGCACCACGCGATCTCCCGGCTCGCTGGCCTCCAGCGGCACCACGGCTTCGCGCCGTACGATCGCGGCGAAAGCGCTCTCACGGCAACTGCGCGCGAGTTCCGCCAGAAACGGCCGCGCCTGCCGAACAAATCCCAGATGGTCCGCGTAGCGCCGGCCCAGGCGCAGGCACTTGATCCCGAGCCGGTAGTTCTCCGTCGCCCGGTTCTGTTCGATGTAACCTCGGGCCTCAAGCGTCGCCAACAGCCGGAAGACGTTGTTCTTGTGAAGCTTAAGCCGCTTGGAGAGCTCGGTCACCCCGAGCTCGTCGGCGTCGGAAAAAAACTGCTCCACCAAGTCTAGCGCGTGCGCAACCGACTGGATCATGTAATTGGACTTGTCGCGCCTGACCATTACGACGCCCGCTCGACTCTTTTATTTCGCCGCAAGCCGGTCAATTTGGAATAACGTTTTAATCTACGCGCTGAACTGCCAACCTGTCAACCCCAGCGGCAGCGCCGGCAGCGAAGCGGTTTTTTGACGCTCCATGGCAAGGCCAGCGATCCGGTCTTGCCTGGGGCTGCGCTCTTGCCTGGAGCTGGGAGAAAAAAGGGGGGAGACATCCACGGGCGGGCGGCTGCTGGGCCGCCGGGGCGATGGGCGGGGGGAAAGGCTTGTTTTAGGCGGGGTTTCGAGGTGGCGGAGGGGGGAAGGAGTCGAACCTTCCGGCGCAAAAAACCCAAGCATTTTCAAGGGTTTTCTGCCCGAAAAAGGGCGAAAAAGGGGTTCTAGGTGTTGGCACTTTGTTGGCAGTGGAAGGAGCGCGGTTGATGGCCGCTGCGCCAAGCGCAATTGCGCGCCCGCGCGGGCTCGCCAAGGCGGCGCCGGGGCTGTTCGCAGTGTGGGGCTCAGCGCCGGGCCGTTACGGCTTTCTCCACGTTGAAGGCGACCAGGTTGAACGCGCGCGAGCGATCGCGCAAAAGCGCAACGATCTACTTGCCATGGTTTCCGTTCCGCGCGGCTACAACTTGGAAGCCGCCGAGCGCCAGCTTCGGCCGCTGTTCCAGACAAAGCCGGGCCAAAGGCGGCGCACGCGCGCCGACCTGGAGGCGCGCGTGCGCTGGTGGGCGATTGGAGCAAACCACGACGACGGCCGCGCCGTGGCCGCCATTCATCGCAAGCGCTGCATTGCCGGCAGAGGCTTCTTGACCAACCGGGGCGGACCGGCGAGCAGAAGCCGACAAGCTGCAAGAGCTGGCGCGATTGCGAGTACTGCGCCCGCAATTATGCTCTGGCCGTAGCCGAGCGCTGGCGGCCCGTTCGCGGCTTGGTCGCCTTTGTGGTCTTCACGATGCCGCCCGAGCAAGGGGACTGGCGCAGCCGGGACAACATGAAGGCGATGATGCGGGCCTGGCGCCGGCTGCTGGAACGCCTTCAGCGCAAATTCGGCCGGCGCTTCAAGTTGCTCTGGACCAAGGAGCACGACGGCGCGGAAGGCCGGCTGCATTTCAACGTCTTGTGGGATGCGCCGTGGGTTGACCAGGCCTGGCTTTCCCAGGCCGCCGCTGCGTGCGGCTTCGGCAAGATTGTCGATATCTCGCGCATCGGCCCGGGCGGCCGGCACTACCGTAATCAAGCCTTGCGTGGCGGCGCCGGCAACGGCCGCGAGCCTGTCAACTATGCGATCAAGTCCTTCTACTCGCCAAGCAAGCTAAGCGCCCGCGCAGCTTCGGCGAGCGAGAAGGTTAGCGCCTACGCTCGCAAGGAGCTTGGCCGAACGGCCGCCACGGGTGATGACTGGGCGAAGGGAACGCGCCGCTGGGGCGCAAGCCGCGCCGCTCGGGCGGAGATGCCGGCGCGCCCGCGCAATCCCGACTGGTCCTGGAGCCTTGACCAGAGCTTCCTACCGCCCAGCCCTGATGCCCTTGACGGCAGCCCTTGCGGCGCCGGCGAGGGTAAACCCGACCTTGGGCTTTGCCTTGGCCGCGCGCTTTACGCGGTTCCCTTCGACGAACGGGCGCTTGGCCCGTGATGCCTGAGGTGGACCCCAAAATTTAGACAGTTGGCTAAGGTGGAACCTGCCCCGTAACAAGCCCGGTGAGTAGCGGGCAGCAGGAGGCAGGAGATGTCAGCGATTAGGCGCAAACACGATCCGGGGTTCA